>CASEIN010000001.1 GCA_949287985.1 Mucispirillum schaedleri
ATTTCCTTGATGGTACCACCTAACAGGTCTTTTAAGGCTTCTTGAATATCATTAGCTGATTTAATATCATATTCTGATAATAAATTCGCTATTATTTGACGCTTCCCCTCCGTCATTACTACTTTGTGTACTGGTTTCTTCCTTTGTGCCATACTTAAGCTCCTTTCATATTTTTTTAGTATATCATAGAAAACTTAAATTGGCACTATTTACAGACTTTTTTTCACAGGCTCGAAATATAAGTAATTATTTAATTAAGTTGTTGAATTATGCTTAACTTATATCTATAATAGTTATAATAAATGATTAATAAAATAATATGGAAGTATTATTAGGTTTATGAAATACAAGCAAAAAATATAAGTTATTAATAATCTAAATATTAAAATTCTATAATATTTGTTTTTCTACTTTCATCAAGGTCCATATACCATTTTGGCTCATGGCTAAAAGCTTCAAACACCCTTATTTCTTTATTTTTATTAATATATTCTCCCCATGGTATTAAAGGCTGTTGAAAGGAATCAGCTTTATAAAACATACGCCCCATATATTCCAGGCTTGATAAATCCCAGTTAGAAATGTCTTGATTAAAAGTTTCTGCATAATAAAACATACTATTCATATCTTTTACTTTAGAAGTATTCCATTTAGATATATCTTGATTAAACTTAACTGCATGAGCAAACATAAAAGACATATCTTCTACATTAGAAGTATTCCATTTAGATATATTTTTATTAAAAGATACTGCACCTTCAAACATTGATGCCATATCCCTAACATTTGAAGTATCCCAGGAAGATATATCTTCATTAAAATTTTCAACATTCAAAAACATACTTTCCATAGTAATCACATGGCTTGTATCCCATTTTCCAATACCTGAATAGTTAGAACGTTTAATATTATGAAATAAAAATGAAAAATCTATAATCTTACTAACATCTATCAGACCTAAATCAACATTTTTATCTTTTAATAAAGTAATTAATTCACTCTTATAAGTTGGAAAATATTTGTATTTTTGTTCTGCACTAATATTATCGCTGCTAATATTATCATTAGAGATATTATCATTTAATTGGGTAGTATTATTATTACTTGAATTATCTGCAAAATTATTAACAGAAGTAGTTTTATTTAAAGAAGAATTGTCTTTACTGCTTATGTTTTCCTTATTATCTTTACACCCTGTAAAAATAACAGTGGCAATAAGTATTATAAATAAAAATTTATTAGAATTAGTCATATAATTTCCTCTTTTTGATATTATATAAAAAATAACACAGAAAAAAATTATATGCAACTATAATAAAAATAATGAAATAAAGAGTAATAAAAAAGCAGGTATATAGCACCTGCATAAATAATCTTAAACAAGAATATGAGCTACAAGCTCATAATATTAAAATGATTACATAAACATAACAAAAGTTAAATATAAATTAAAAATTTAGATAAACATTTAAGCCTCCTATATTTTTATTTATACCATAATTATAATACAAAAATTTTAAATATCAATAGTAAAAATCATATTGAAAAAACATACATAATAATGTAGTTATATAAAATTAATAAATTAAAAAATAATGAAATAGGGAGTGAAAATATGAATTCTACAGTAATAATTGTGCTTGCAGTTATAATTTTATTTATAATAATATTTTTTTTAATATGGTAAATTTAAGAAAAAGGGCTTTGGAAGCTAAATCTGGTATTGATGTGCAGCTTAAAAAACGTTTTGATTTAATATAAAAATTTAAAAGCAAGTAATAATATGTAGCTTTTATAAAGGTCATTAAATGAAGTAGAAGACCAGATTGCAGCAAGCAGAAGAGCATATAATATTGCAGTTAGAGAATTAAACAATGCTGTAGATATGATACCTACAAATATTTTTGCTTCAATGCTTAATATTAAACGCAGAGAGTTTATAGAAATAAAAGAGCAGGAAAAAGAAAACGTAAACGTTTTTAGAGCTTTTTAAAAAGTAGATAATATAAAAACCTGTGTAAGATACTACCCACAGGTTTATTACATAAAAATTCTTAATATTAAATAAATAATCAGCTAAAACTTTTTACTTAATATTATTATATATAACAATAGATTTTAAGCAAAATACTTATAACAAATCTTATGTAAATTAAAAAAAATATGGGGAAAAAAAGAAATAGAACTTGACTATTATTTATATATTATTGATAATGGTCGGGATAGTATAAATAAAAAGTCCACTTTTATATCATTTTATCTAAATTTGATGGGTGGGGGAGATAGTATTATGGCTTTAAAAAAGACACTTTCCATACGTGCAAGAATAACATTAATTTTAATTACTAGCTTTGCTGTAGGTCTTACTACAGTAATTTTTATAACATTAGGTATTAATAATAAATATTTTAAGCAATATGTCTATGACCATCTTAATTTAACAGTAAGCGAATTAAAAAATATAACATCCACCACAATTAATAATCATAAAAGTGATATTTCTGATATAGCATCAGTATTATTATTTGATAATACATCTGATGTTTCAAATATTCAAAACACCGTAAATAAGCTCTATGACAAATACCAAGGCACTGCTTATTCTGTTGGTGTATTTTTTAGCGATAATAACTTTTACTTAAATACTATTTCAAAAAATGCATATAAAGTTTATAATACAGATATATATAATAAAACCATTAATTCAAATAATGTAAACGTATCTGATATTTTAATTGATAATGCTACAAATAGACCATATTTAATGTATACCGCACCAATTAGGACAAAAGACAATATTAAAGGTGTGTTAGCAATAAGCATTTATACTGATAGTATGGTAGACTATATTGATAATACCTTTATTGGAGATATAGTAAAAGGTAAATACTATGTTGTAAATAAAAGCGGTCAAATACTTATTGATACAGATAGAACTTTAAATAAAAAAATTACTGATATTTATCCAAAACTTTCAAATTTTTTAAACAACCTTACAGAATCTGAAAGCCATATTGAATATAAGTCTAGATATACAAATATTGCCCAAAGTACGCAAATTGAAGGTACAAATTTTACTATTATTTTTATCATAGGTGAAAAAATTTTTCTAAAAAGAATAAATACTGCCATATATGCTGCAATTGCTGGGCTTATTATCTTAACAAGTATAATGGTAATAGTTACTTTATTTACTACTAACAGAATTTTTGCTGATTTGAAAAAGATAAATAATGCCATTAACAGTGCAAGCATGCATAATGATTTAAGCCTTTTTATAGATTATAATAAACGTAACGAATTAAAAGATGTATCTGATAGTATAAATACTTTTATAACCAATGTACGAAATACCGTATCAGAAGTGCATATTTTAACTGATGAAGTGTCAGAACAAAGTATAGAACTAAATAATACTATGAGAGAACTTACAGAAATGTTTAAAAAACAAATGGGGCATATTAATAATATTGTAGATGAAATGGGGATTGCAAATGCATCCTCTTCTGATATTGTAAATATTATGGGTGAAAATATGAAACTTTTAGGCGTAACTGTAAGAAAAACAAATGAGGAAAAATCATTAATTAATACTGTTAATGATAATATGGTAGAAATACGTGAAAATACATCGTTACTTTCTGATAATGTATTAACTCTTTCAGAACAATCAAAAAATATTGGAAATATTTTAAATGTTATTAATGATATTGCTAAAAAAACAAATCTTCTTGCCTTAAATGCATCAATAGAAGCAGCAAGAGCAGGCGATTCTGGTAAAGGGTTTGCAGTGGTTGCAGATGAAGTTAGAAACTTAGCTGAAAGAACAAAAAATGCTACAGAAGAAATAGAAAAAATTATTTTATCTTTGCAAAATGAAGCATCTTCAGCTTCTCAAGAGATGTATAAAGCTTCAGAAGCCGTAAATTTTGGGCTTGATAATCTTGGGAAAGTAGCAGGTGAAATTGATGAGACTATTAGTGGTATTAATGGGATGTATCAAAGTATAAGCCCTAGTGCAAAAGATTTAGTGGAACAGCAAAAGCAAATTAAATATATTACTGAAAATTCATACGGCATATTGCAAGGTATAGAAGAAAGTAATAGAGCTATTGAAGAAATAGATAAAACTGTTAGTAATATGACAACTCGTGCATTAAAATTAAAACAATCTGTAGACCAATTTAAAATATAATTAGAGGTAATATAGTATGCAAAAATTATTTAATAATATGTCATTAAGATTTAAGGTAATTTTTATATCTTTAATAGCTATAGTATTATCTTTTGTGATTTTAATCTCTTTTTTATATAGAGCATTAAGTATTGGTTATAGTAAATTAGCTATAGATAAACTCTATTTGATTACTGAAAATACTACAGAATTAGGAGTTAATAGGTTTCTCAATAAATATTTTAATATGGTAGATTCTATTGATAGTATACTTAATTTAAATACACCAACTGATACTCAAAATTATTTATATGTTTTAGATACATATAAAGCAAAAGATAATAATATAATAGGATTTATTGTTGGGTTTGAAAATGGTGAAACATTCCATGATAAAATTAGTGCTAAAAGCCATTCTCCAGACTATGACCCAAGAAAACGTGATTGGTATCAAAAAACTATTAAAAATAATAAAATAACAGTCATATCTCCATATATTGATAAGGGAACAGGTGCTTTATGTATTACAATTGCCAAACCTATTATGACAAAAAATAATATTAAAGGTGTTTTATCTATTGATTTAAAAATTAATACTATTACAGATAATATTAATGCTGTATTAGATAAACTCTCTAATATAGACTCATATATGATTTATGATAGTAATAATAAAATTATTTTATCTTCTGATACTAATGCTATGGATAAAAGTATTAATCAGGTTTTCTCATCTGTTGAGTATATTGAAAATCAATTTAATAATGGTAAAACAGTAATGTATTTCTATGAAAAAAATGTTGAAATGATGGCTGCAATTATTAATATTCCAAATACAGATTGGGTTCTTAGTGTATACTTACCTTATAAGGTAGTTTTATATATAGCATCTAGAAATATATCATATTCAATTATAGCAGGTATAATCGTTGTACTGGTTATAGGTGTTATTATTTTCTATGCAACATATAATGCTCTTAGAAATTTAAATGTATTTAGTAAGCTAATTAGCCAAGCAGGTACAAGTAATGATTTAACATTTCAGATACCTGTACAAACAAATGATGAACTAGGTATGATTGCCAAAAATATGAATACTTTCTTGCAAACAGTTCATAACGTTATTATACAAGTGCAAGAATCAAGTGAAGATTTATCATCAGCAAGTACAGAACTTTCTGCTAGTATGGAACAAATATCATCTAACTTTAATATGCAATCAGAACAAATTAACTTAATGGTTAATGATATTGGCCATATTATTTCTACTTTTAACAAAACAGCAGATATTATTAATGATAATATTTCCTCTCTTGCTGATGTAAATAATAAAACTACTTTTATGATGGATAGTTTACACAGTATTAATGTAGATATGAATGAAATACAAACTAATTCACATAATCTTTCTAATAATATTGAAGAGCTTTCTAAAAGTTCTAACGATATTGGTGGTATACTTGCCGTTATTAATGATATAGCAGGTCAGACTAACTTACTTGCATTAAATGCAGCCATTGAAGCTGCAAGAGCAGGTGAAGCTGGCAGGGGGTTTGCAGTAGTTGCAGATGAAGTTAGAAAACTTGCGGAAAGCACTCAAAAAGCAACTGGCCAAATAGAAGAAATTATTTCTTCTTTACAAGCAGAAGCAGTCAATGCGTCCAACCAAATGAATAGTGCTAATGATATTATACAAAATAGTACTTCTAATTTACATAATGTTACTAGTGATATAGAAAGAACAGCTTCAGGCATCAATACTGTATATGGCAAAATGGAACCTACTATTAAGGTTTTACAAAATCAAAGAGATAAATTAAGACCTGTCACAGAAGCAGCACTTAATACTGCCAATGATATTACAATTAATCAAGAAATGGTTAATAAAGTGGCTGTTATTGTAAATAGTTTACAAGAAAAAGCTGTTAAATTACGAAATATGATAGAGCAGTTTAAATTATAATTTTAATTATAATATAGCATTATCTATAAGATAGATAATAATTTTAGCCTGTGAGATATATTCCCACAGGCTCTTTTTATTAAAATATACTGGAGAATATACCTTTTGTTGCAGTGTTCATTAAATCACCTGCAATACCTTTATCATCTGTTCCATAACCAACAGCTAAAAGTTTCATTTGGTCATTCCAGTAGTTATCTTCTGCCTGAGCCATTGCAGAGCCCAGTGCTTTTGATGTAACAGATGAATTAACTATGCCACGGTTAGCAAGGTTATTTAAAGCTGTGCCGCTTAAATTTTCAAAATCTTCCATTCTGTTGTCTTGGTTTGCTATTTTATCATACTGCTCACGCTGTTTATTTTCAGCAGTATTTTCTCCAAATAATAGTTTATTTAATCCATCAAAAAATCCCATTTATTTCCTCCATTTATTTCCCTATGGTTGAATATTCTATGAATATATTATCAATAAAAAAATCACCATTATGGGCTAATTCTATTTGTATTTTATTTAGTTTTTTAGTTATAAAGTATTTATGTTTTGTTTTATTTTTTTGCAGTACTAAGTTATATGATAAGCCGTTTAGTAAAAGTGTAAAAGTTTTATCTTCTAAAAATGCAGGAGTATATACTGTTACAGATTTTATTACCATATTTAGATTACTTTTTAATTCTTTATATATTACATTAATACCGCTTAATTTATTTTTATTTTCAATATGCAGTATGCCTTTATTATCAAGGGCATAAGTTTTATAATCCCCATTATAAATTTCTATAATCTGCTTATATAATGTATCACTGTTTAGAGCATATATTGTATATCCACGCAGAATATTATAGTATTCAAAAATGTATTCGTCACGGGTAAAGATTAAAGTATTTCTGCTGTTTATTAAGCATACATCTGATACATTTTTATCTTTTATAATGTTTTGGTAATCAGATAAGAAAAAATCACCATAATATTCTGTGGCACTAATCTTTTTAACACCCGATGAAGCTCCAAATATAATTGATGAGCCATAAGTGATTGCTCTGCTTGTAATTTTATCCACTTCTCCAAGTTTTGAAACTATCCAGTTAGGGTAGCTTCCTGCAAGCCTGTAAATACTGCCGTTATCTTTAAAAACTATAATACTATCTAATACAACAACAGCATATATTATTATTCCTCCGTCTTTATATCCAATTTCTACAAATAAAGCGTCTAAATCTGTTCCCCATGCCCAGTTATAAAAATCGCCTATACCACTAAAATATAATGATGAGCCTTGAGGTACAACAAGCCTGCCGTTTTGAATTAAAAGGCATGGAATATTTTCCATTTCAGGTGAAACATCCACATAAAATATACCGTTATAGTTTGCCACATAAAGCCTGTTATTATTTACTGTTATAGTAGATGATGAAGCTTTATTTTCTGGTGGGTTAATATAATCAAGCAGTACCAGCTTGTTATTAGAATATTCATACACCATAACAGTATCTGTGGAATTTTGGTGGCGTACTACAGCAGAAAAATAACACATTAAAGCAGAGCCAGCATAAAATACGTCATGTAAAAATATGGTATTATTAAAATCAGTAAAAAGAGTAGCTGATACCCTAAATAATGAACCGTTAAAGGAAAGCCTGTATAAAGATGATTTTACTTTAGCAAGTGATTCATCAGTTTCATTAATCAGTAAATATATTTCATTATTAATAACCCGTATAAATTTCTGACCATATGTATTTAACCCTTTTGTAAAATTAAGAGGATAGCGTTTTATGGTTTTATCCAGCGTATTAAATGCAATAACTTCATATTTAGAGCTGTTTGTAAGGTTTAAAAGCTCAAAGCCATAAGCTGCAGAAAAGCGGCTATTAAAACCATTTGAAGAAATATCTGCATATTTGATTACTTCATCATTTGATATAATATAAATATTTTGCAAATCAGCAGCAAAAAGAGTGTTATTGCATATAAAAAAATCAAGTGTAGTAAGTGAGTTATCAAGTATTTTTACAATGCTTGAGCCTTCTATCATATACCCTGTGCCTCTGCTGTCTGAAAAATAAAGACGTGAGCTGAAATACATAAGCGAGTTAGCAGGGGTAAAATCACTTTGACGAGGGGAAAGCCTTTGCCAAGAATAAGGGGCAAGAGAGTAAGTGATTTTTGAAATACTGCCGCTATTATTAATATGGTATATATTATATGTACTTGAAACATAAATACCGTCTTGGTTGCTTATAATATCGCTAGGAATTGCGTTTTTTTCAATGCTGTATTTTTTATTGTTTGTAATATCATAAACACCGCCGTTGTAGGCTGCAAAAAGGCACTGTTTACCATTATATAAAATATTATAAAGCCTTGCAAATGATGTGCTTTTAAAGTTTTCCATTACATCAAACTTATATGAGCCAGAAAATGAGTTTATATCTTCATTATATATAACACCAGCTATATGGCAGGCTTGATTTTCTTTAATATATTCACCACTTATGGTATTACACATCCCACTTATTGGTTTATATAGTTTTGCCACAGAATTTTTTGAAGTATATGATGCTTTTTTCATAAGGCAAACCTGTTATCCCTTTTTAAAGAGTAAGAGCCGTATTTTGAAAGGGTTGTTTTTATAATCATATTAGAAAGCTGTAAAAGCTCCTTTTCTTCCTTATCCATATTAAATTCAAGGCGAGATAAGGCTTTTATAACAGTATATAAATAGAGATAGTCAATATATGATGCACTCATATTTATTTCATCATCAATGCCATATCGTTCATACTCTTTAATATAATAAATTAAAGCATTATTTTCTGGCAGTATAATATTATTATTAAGTATAAAATACCCAAAGCTGTTACTATATTCTTCTTTTAAAGGTATGGTGTTATCATTAATAATTACTTTATATATTTCTAATAAATCATCGGGCACAGGGCAAATATTTGACTGCGTTTGAAGCAAAGTAATATTAAATTTTACCCTGTTTGATAAAAGCAGCATTTCAAGCTGAGTGATACCTGCATGAATATAGGATATCAGCTCATCATCGCTAAATTCAAAAGATGAGCTGTCGTTTATTTTTATTCTAATTTTTGATATTAAATCTTTTATTGTTTTCATAATCTTGCTCCGTTTTTTTATATATAATATTAATAACAGCAACAAGGATGTCCGTATTTTCCGTTAAATACATATTTATTGATATGGTAGAAAAAAGATAAAAATTTTATAAATATATTTTAAATTAAAAGTTGATTTTATTCATTTATTTATGGTAGAGTATGGAAAATATTATAATTTATTAGGTATGATATTAATGAAAAGCAGGGAAATAAAAGTAGGCGGTTTATCTTTAGGTGGCACTAACCCTATATATATTCAGTCTATGACAAATACAGATACTAGAGATGTGGAAAAAACAGTAGAGCAGATATTAAACCTTGAAAAAACAGGCTGTGAGATAATCCGCTGTGCTGTTTTAGATATGCAGGCAGCAGAAAGTTTAAAATCTATTAAAGATAAAATACATATACCATTAATAGCAGATATTCACTTTGACTATAAATTAGCTGTTAAATCATTAGAATCTGGTGCAGACTGTATTAGGATAAACCCGGGTAACCTTGGTTGCTATGAAAAGCTAAAAATTGTAACAGAGGCAGCAAAATCAGCAGGTGCTGCTATTAGGGTTGGAGTTAATTCTGGTTCATTAGAAAAAGATTTACTTGAAAAATATGGCGTATGTGCAGAATCTATTGTGGAATCAGCCTTAAGAAATATCAGATATTTATATGATTTAAACTTTGATAATTTTAAAGTTTCCTTAAAATCAAGCTCAGTTCCAATGACAATTAAAGCGTATCAGCTTTTTGCTGAGAAAGATAATTCACCACTTCATGTAGGTGTTACAGAATCAGGTACAATATTTTCAGGCACTATTAAGTCAGCTGTTGGCATAGGTGCAGTGCTGGCTTCTGGAATTGGGGATACTTTACGTGTATCATTAACTGGTGATGTGCTTGATGAAGTAAAGGTGGGCTGGCAGATATTATCAAGCCTTGATTTAAGAAGAAAAGGTCCAGAAATCATATCGTGTCCAACTTGCGGAAGAACTGAAATAAACTTAATTGATTTAGCAGAAAAAGTGGAAAATATGCTTCAAACTTCAAATAAGATTATAAGTGTTGCTGTTATGGGCTGTGCTGTTAATGGCCCGGGAGAAGCAAGGGAAGCAGATTACGGAATAGCAGGTGGCATAAAACAGGGGCTTATTTTTAAAAAGGGGCAGATTATAAAAAAGGTAGATGAAAATATGCTTTTAGAAGAATTTGCAAAAATATTACAAAATGATGGTGTAATATAAACTATGAATAAAATATATTTAGTATTTATAATTTTATTATTTGTATTTACAGGCTGTCAGGTAAAAACTATAAAAGATAAAGATAAATCAGTTATTATGTGCTCTACTGAAGTGATAGATGATTTAGTTCGTGCAGTAGGTGGTGATTTTATAGAAACAAGCCTTGCCATAAAAAGTGGCAACGACCCCCACTCTTATTCTTCTACAGAGCGTGATATTATACGTATTACAGATTCTTCTCTTATTGTATATAATGGTGGTGGCTTAGAAGGAAGGCTTGAGTGGGCTTTAGGTAAAATTGGAAATATTACACCAGCAGTATCAATTATAAAAAATATCCCAAAAGATAAACTTATATATAAAGATAAAGTATTAAACCCACACATTTGGCATGATGTTATGCTTTGGAAAAGTGTGGTTACTTTCATTGCTGATAATCTTGTGAAAATGAATGAGGAAAATAAGCAGATTTATTATCAAAATGAAGAAATAGTGCTTTTTACTTTTGAAAAACTTGATAAATATATAAAAGAGCAGGTTGCACGTATTCCAAAAGAAAAACGTGTGCTTGTAACAGAGCATGATGCTTTTGCATATTTTGGTAAAGCCTATGGGTTTGAAACACTATCTATTCAAGGTATAAGCACTTATTCTGAAGTATCTTCTATTGATATCAATAATTTAGCTGACTTATTAATAGAAAAAAAAGTGGATACAATATTTTTAGAAGCCACAGTGCCAGCAAGAAATATTAGGCTTTTACAGGCCACATTAAAAGCAAGAGGCCATTTTGTAAAAATAGGCGGCACACTTTATGCAGATACTTTAGGTCATAATAACACATACGATAAAATGATGCGTCATAATATTGATACAATAGTGAAAGCATTATCAAATAAATAGCATATAAGTTTAAAAAATAATAGATGGACTAGGTAAAATGATTAGAACATACTCATCAAAAGAACATATAGAACAGTTAAATGTAGCAGTAAAATGTGAAAATGTAACTGTTGAATATAAGGGCAGACCAAACCTTTTAAATATTAATATGGAAGTTCCAAGCGGTGTACTTTTGGCAGTACTTGGCCCTAATAACTCAGGTAAAACAACACTTTTAAAAACAATAGCAGGGGTGGAAAAACCAACTGCTGGTAATATTTATATTTACTCTCGCCCAACTCATGCATTAAAAAATGATGTGGCATATGTGCCAGAACGTAATCATGTCAACTGGGATTTCCCTATTAATCTTTTTGATTTAGTGCTTATGGGTTCTTATAACAGGCTTCGCCGTGCAGAACAGCCCCATAAAAAAGATAAAGTGGCTGTAAAAGAAGCATTAGAGCGTATGGGGCTTGAAAAGCTTGCTAAAAAAAGCATATGTGATTTATCCCGCGGGGAAAAGCACAGAGCATTAATTGCAAGGGCTTTAGTGCAGGATGCAAGAATATATATTATGGATGACCCTATGGTTGCAGCTGATGAAGAAAGCATTAATATTATAGTTGAAGTACTGCAGGAATTAAGGGCTAAAAAGAAAACTGTTATAGTATCTCACCATGATTTTGTTACAATACCAAGGTATTTTGATATGGTGGCACTTTTAAATGTGAAGCTTTTAGGAATAGGTAAAACTGAAGATATCTTAACAGAAGAAAACTTTGAAAAAACATATGGTATGAGTGCAGGTATCATAAAAAATATCAGACTTTATATGGATGAAAGCCATGATAGAACTAAGTGATACTTTTATATTTGATACAATGCTTAAAAGCTCATCGCTTTTAGGTTTAAGTGCAGGGATGCTTGGTGTTGTTATATCATACCAAAGAAGAAGTATTGAAATTAATGCTCTTGCTGCTGGCTCTTTTGTGGGTATATTAGTTTTTTACCTTTTAGCAGGGGTGGGAATATATTTAAGCTCATATTTTTCTGGTGAAATTGATAAATATGTGTTTTCATTTACTGGCTCAATTTTTGGGGCATTGTTTATGATTACACTTTTAAATATCTTATATAAAACAGACAGGCTTCATATGCACATTATCCAAAGTTTAATGACTGCTGTTATGCTTGGTGTTGGTATTACATTAATCACCTATATCCGCCAAACTGGTGGTGCATTAGATTCTGGAATAGAGATATATCTTTTTGGAGAAACAACTTCTCTTACCAGTGAAGAATTTGATTTTTTAAAAATAATTGCTGTGGCTGCTGTAGTTTTACTGCTTCTTTATTTTAGAAGACTGAAAATTGTAATATTTAATAAAGATATAGCAAGAACAACCCATTTCCATGTATCCTTTTATTATACGCTTATTAATATAATGGTCATATGCTTAGTTGCATTTTCTATTAAGGTTATGGGTGTGTTTTTAACTGTTGCCATATTTTTAATACCTGCAGTTACTGCTAGACTTTGGAGTAACAGATTATTTATTATAATGATTTTAGCTGGTGTTTTTGGAGCAGTTAGTGGTGCATTAGGAACTATTGTTTCTGGTACACTAGGAAATATGACTTTAGGTATAGCTATTACACTTATTTTAGCAGTTTTCTTTTTAGCATCCCTTATAATATCACCTTATAAAGGGCTTGCAGGAAAACTAATCAAATATATGAGGTGAGCAGATGTTTTCTATGGAATTTGAAATTGTAATCGTAATTATATTATCTGCAATCACCTGCTCTATACCTGGGGCATTTTTAGTAATGCGTAAAAATTACTATGCAGCAGATACTGCTAACCGTTCTGCTATGCTTGGTATTGCAATAGCACTTATTTTTTCATCATTTTTATCATCCCCTTTAGTTATAATACTTGGTTCATTAACAGCTATTTTAGGTATGTATTTGGTGAAAAAGATAAAAGGCTTAACTCATTTTAGAGCAAAGGGTATGTCTATTATTGTATCATCAACTCTTTTATGTTTTGGTATTTTAATAGCATCAAATATATCTCTTAATAATTCGGCAGAATTTGATTTATCAATTATATATCTTGGTGATACTGCCTTTACTTCTTTTAACCGTCTGCGTATTGCAGGTATTGATATTGGTTCATATGCATTTTATTCAATATTAATTATAATGATTATAAATATTATTATAGTTATGGTTTATTATAAAGAATTTAAAATAGATGGGGTTGATAAATATTATGCAGCTTCAATTGAAATGAAAGAAGAAACCATTGATTTTATACTTGTAATTATGACAGCCTTAAGCGTTTCAGTATCATTTCAAACAGCAGGTATATTTATGACATCTGCTTTTATTTTAGGCCCAGCTGCAGCTGCTCTTTTTTATACAAAACGGCTTTCTACACTGGCAATAGTATCTGTTTTTCTTTCTTCAATTGCCTGCCTTGTAGGCTTTAGTATAGCTTGGCCTGCTGAAGTTTCTATTTCTGGTGCTATTGTATCATTTATTGGTATATTATTTATATTATCAGTACTTTTTGCTCCTGAAGAAGGTATTATAAAAAAATATTTTGATTATCTTGCAGAGCAAAAAAAACTTGATGAATATATTATTTTAGATATATTAAATACTCAAATATATACATCCTCATCTGCTTTAATAGAAAGGCTGGCAAAATCCCTTAACTGGAAGTTTTTAAGAGTTTCATACCTTGTAAATAAATTAAAAGCAGATAAAATGTTAGAAGAAGTGAATGGGTATATATACCTTACAGAAGAAGGAAAATATGAAATAGATAAATTTATGAAAACTCAAAACTGTTTTCACTAAAATTTAGGAGAAATTTATGGCAAAAATAAGATTAGTAAAATTAATAAGTGGTGATTTTGTAATAGGTGTTGATGAAGAAGAAAAAAAAGGCATAAAAAATATAGGTTCATTACAGTTTGTACCTGCTGAAAACGGTGGTATGTCTGTAGCATTAATACCTTATGGTTTTCCTTTTGAAGATGAATTTAAAGGTTTTATTCCAAATGATAAAATCCTTTATGAAATAGAAAAAGTGCCAGAAGATTTACAAAATAAATATACTGAAGCAACATCGGATATTAAGTTAATATCAGGCAGCAATAACGGAAATATAATATTATAATATGAAAAAAGACTGGAAATTTTTAAAAGAAGAAAAAGTTTTTGATGACACTATTTTATCTATTAGACATATGGAGTATAAGTATGAAAAAATAGATAAAAATATGGTGTTTACAGTTCAAGATATGAGCAACTGGGCGTTGATTGTGCCAGTTTTAGAAAATGGTGAACTTGTTGTTGTTAAACAGTTTAGGGTTGGTACAAACAGTGATACTTTAGAATTTCCAGGTGGTGCAATAAACAATCAGGAAGAGCCATTAAAAGCAGCAGAGCGAGAGTTAGAAGAAGAAACTGGGCTTAAAGCAAAAAAAATAGTCCCTATTGGAATAATGGACTCAAACCCTGCTTTTATGACAAATAAATGTTTTGTATTTGCTGCTCTTGAATGCAGTTTTACAGGGAAAGTTTGCCTTGATTTATTTGAAGATACAAAAGCATACACAGTATCAGAAAATGAATTGAAAAATAAAATAAAAAATGGGGAGTTTAGCCAAAGTTTATCTATTGCGGCATACTCTTTATATAAGAATAACTTATAATGCGTGGTTTATATATCCATATTCCATTTTGTAATAATTTATGTCCATACTGTCATTTTTATTCTGTTGTGGATAAAAGCAGCAGTTTGCAGGCAGATTATATTGATGCATTAATTAAAGAAATGAAGCTGCTTGAAAATAAAGTGTTTGATACTATATATATAGGTGGTGGAACTCCATCTGCATTAAATATATCACTTTTAGAAAAGCTAATTTATGCAATTGATAATAATATTATTTATAAAGGCAGTGAATTTAGCATAGAAGCAAACCCTGAAAGTGTTACAGATGATTTTATATCACTTATAAGTAACAGCAAAATATCTAGAGTATCACTTGGGGTGCAGAGCTTTTATGATGATGTTTTAAAACTTTTAGGCCGTATCCATTCAGGAAAGCAGGCTGAAAGGGCAGCTTATAAAATACTTAATATTAATAAAGACTTAAATATGGATATTATATATGATATTCCATATACTGATAACTTAAAAAGTCTTAAAACACTTGAAAAAGTGGTAAATATAAACCCAAGCCACATATCAGCTTATTCATATGATGCTGAAGATACAGGATATTTAAAAGGCTTTAATAATGATGATACATTGTTTTTAGAAGTGGAAGAATTTTGTGAAAAACATGGGTTTTATAAATATGAGACCTCCAACTTTTCTAAAACTGGAAAAGAAAGTATCCATAATAGTTTATACTGGCAGGGGGAAGAATATACAGGGCTTGGAGTATCTGCCTATTCTATGGTTTATATTGATAAAAATATGAGAAAAAGATATAATCATGGAAACAGTATAGAAGATTATATTATGCACCCTGAAAATACGGAAAATATAGAAATAATCTCTAGTGAAGATGCTTTAATTGAAGATATTATTTTTGGGCTGCGTATGAAAAAAGGTGTAAATTTAGCAAATTTAGAAAAAAAGTTTGGCAAAATAGATAAAAATTTGCTAAATAAGATAGAAGAAAATATTAATAACGGATTATTAGTAAGAGATGGCTTATGTATAAAAACAACAAAAAGGGGAAGTCTTGGTTTAGAGTGGTTGTCCTGCTCTTTACTTCCATAATAATTTCAACAAGTTTTTTTATTAATGACAGTGTTGCAGGCTGTGCAGGTGATTGTATGACATGCCACCCTAAATTAGTGGGGGATATTACTCACCTGCCACTAACTACATGTATTAAATGCCATGAGCCAGTGCAAAATAAAGCATTGGAGGAGGCTAAAGGCGGCTGTGGGGACAGGTGTTTTCAATGCCATGAGCAGTGGCCAAAAGATGGCAGCCATGCATCACTTAATAAATGCCTTGATTGTCATGAAAAATAAGTGTTGAGGGTAGTAGTATAAAAAAAGTTTTTAGGTTAATGTGGCCGTATTTTGAACCATATAAATGGCTAATGTTTCTTGCAATTATTGCATCTATTATTACGGCTTCTACAAATGGTGCTTTAGCTGTTGCTGTAAAATATGTATTTGATAATATGTTTAAGCCAAATGATTATACATATTTGTATATTCTGCCTATTGTGGTAGTGCTTATATATGTGGCAAAAAGCAGCTTTTTATTTATGCAGGGCTTTTTAATGAGCTTTGTAGGTAATAAAGTTATAGAAAAACTTAGAAATGAAACTTTTGAAAAAATGGTTCGTTTGCCAGTAAAATATTATTCAGACCAGTCAACTGGTGCATTAATGAGCCGTATTACAAATGATATAAACCTTGTTCAATCATCTATTCCTACGATTATAAGCATGTTTAGAGCAGTGCTTACAATGATAGGCTTAATAGGTGTTATTTTTTATATGAATTATCAGCTTGCAATAATTGCTATAATAATGTATCCGATATTTATTTTTCCACTTTCTATTATTAGTAAAAAATTAAGAAAATACAGCCATTTAGGGCAGGAAAGAATGGGAGATTTAACAAGTGTGCTGCAAGAATCTTTTTCTGGTATAAGGGTTGTGAAAACCTTTGTTGCAGAAGGAAAGGAAATAACACGCTTTGAAAAAGCCAACGCTCAGACAATAAAATATGCTAATAAAAGTGTATTGGCAGGAAACCTTGCCTCCCCATTAACAGAGGCGTTAGGTTCATTTGGTATTGGTGCAGTTTTACTTATGGGTGGTTATCAAGTAATTAGTGGAACATCTACAACTGGTGAATTTCTGGCATTTTTAGCAGCTCTTATTCAGATATATGAACCTGTAAAACTTTTTGCTAACTCAAATAATGCATTACAGGCCTCTATTGCTGCAACTGATAGAGTATTTTCTATGTTTGATGAAGAAGATGAAGTAATAGAAAATAAAGGACGTATAGAATGCCATGCAGAAGGCAAAGATATTGAATTTAAAAATGTTAGCTTTAAATATAAAGATGATGTATATGCTTTAAAAAATATATCATTTAAAGTAAAAGCAGGCTCTACTGTTGCTTTTGTTGGACCAAGTGGTGCAGGTAAAACCACTGTGGCACATTTAATTCCAAGATTTTATGATGTAACAGATGGTGCAATATTAATAGGCGGTATAGATATAAAAGACTATGATTTATATTCTTTAAGGCATAATATTGCAACAGTATCTCAAGATGCATTTTTATTTAATGATACTATTAGAAGTAATATTAGTTACAGTAAAGAAAATGCAAGTGATGAAGAAATTAAAAATGCAGCTATTGCTGCCTATGCAGATGAATTTATTGAAAAATTCCCTGAAAAATATGAAACATTATGCGGTGAGCGTGGGGTAAAGCTTTCAGGCGGGCAGAAACAGCGTGTAACAATTGCTAGAGCATTACTTAAAAACCCACCTATTTTAATACTTGATGAGGCAACAAGTGCACTAGATACTGAAAGTGAAAGAGTTGTGCAAAAAGCACTGGATAATTTAATGAAGGGCAGAACTTCTTTTGTAGTAGCTCACAGGCTTAGCACTATTTTAAATGCAGATATGATAGTTGTATTTAATAAAGGCGGTATTGAAGCAATAGGCAGACATGAAGAAATTTTAGTAAGCTCACCAACATATAAAAAGCTTTATGAAATGCAGTTTAAAATAGAAGAAATGGAACAAGAAAAGCTCTAAAAAGGATAATATATGTTTAGAAGCAAAATTGTAGAAGAACCAAAAAGTATTATTATTTCAAGGACAGATAAAATAGGTGATTTAGTGCTTTCTGTGCCTGCTATTTCAACTGTTAAAAAAATGTATCCTAATGCAAAATTATATGTATTAGTTAGAAAATACAACATGGAAGTAGTGAAAGGGTATACTTTTATCGATGGAGTTTTAGCAATTGATGATTATTCTAAAAATGAGCTTTATAAAAAACTAAAACAAATTAAAGCAGATATTTTTATTGCTTTATATTCAGATAATCAAGTACTAAAACTTGCATGGAAAAGTGGTGCAAAATACAGGGTTGGTCCACTTTCTAAACCACTTTCTTTTTTCATATATAATTGTGGTTTAAAACAAAAACGTTCAGAATCTATTAAAAACGAAGCTGAATATAACCTTGATTTAGTAAAACATTTAGATAAAGAGCTTTTTGAAAAACAAAAAATTACTATTGATAAACTGCAGTATGGTAGAACAAACCATAATAAAGCATTAAAATTTTTAAATGAAAATGCCATTTATAATTATGTGCTTATCCACCCCTTTACTGGTGGCTCTACAAAAAACTTTACAGTAGATGAGTATATAAAAGTTATAAAAGGGTTAAATAATGCAAACCCATCACTGCAAATTGTTATTACATCATCTTATGATGATATGAAAATGGCAGAACACGTAAAATCTTCATGCAGTAATATATTTGTATTTGCATCATCATCAATTTTAGAGCTGGCAGCTGTTATTGATAAATGTAAAGTGTATGTTGGTGCAAGCACAGGACCAAGCCATATAGCAGGTAATTTATGTAAACCATCAGTATGTATTTATCCAAACTATAGAGTGCTTTCCCCTACAAGATGGGGGCTTTATGGTAATAATGATAGAACAACTTACATTATTCCAGATAAAAATATACCAGAAAAAGATTATAATGATAGAACTTTTGATAATATAACAGATGAAATAGTTAATGAAACAGTAAAAGCTGTGCTGGATAAATTAAATGGATAATAAACTTGATTTATCTGTGGCTATAATTACATTTAATGAAGAAAAACGGCTTGGAGCAACTTTAGAAAGTATATGTGATATTGCTTCAGAAATAGTGGTAATTGACAGCTTTTCACAAGATAAAACAGTAGAAATAGCAAAAGAATATAATGCAAAAGTCTTTCAAGAGCAGTGGAAAGGTTTTGTAGAACAGAAAAATTCGTTAACATCTAAATGCAGCCATAATTTTATATTATATCTTGATGCAGATGAAGTTATAAGTAATGAATTAAAGCAGGAAATTATAAAGGCAGTTAATAGTCCATATGCAGATGGTTATTATCTACATAGAAAAACCCATTATTTAGGTAAGCTTTTAAACTATGCATGGCAAAAAGATGAAAGGCTTAGGCTTGTGAAAAAAGATGCAGAACCATTATGGAAAGGGGAAATTGTCCATGAAGAACTTTTTATAAATGGTAAAACATCACTGCTTAATGGGTATATAATCCATTATTCATATAAAGATATGAAAGACCATTTTGCAAAAACTATAAATTATGCATACCTTTCTGCAAAAAGTTACTATAAAAAAGGGAAAAAACCTAGTATAAGTAAATTAATATTCAGTCCATTTTTTTCTTTTTTTAAGCTTTATATTTTAAAAAGGGGATTTCTTGATGGTATAAGGGGGCTTATTGCAGGCTTTAGTGCATATGTATATGTGTTTTTAAAATATGCTTTTTTATGGGAAATGTATCTAAATAAAAAGGAACAGGATTAATATATGGTAAATCAAGGTATAAAAACAATATCTGTTGGTAATCTTGTAATGGGTGGGGCTGGTAAAACGCCACATACTCTTTTAATTGCTGGAGAGATGATTAAAAAAGGGGAGAAAGTTGCAATTTTATCACTTGGTTATAAAGGTAAAGTAGGTTATGATATTAATGTAATCAGTGACGGTAATGGTGGTTTATATCATCACCCACCAATGGCAGCAGATGAACCATATATGATGGCAAAAAACTATCCTGAAGCAGTTGTGATTACTGGTAAAAAAAGGGAACAGTCGCTATCTTTAGCAAGGGATAAATATGGTGCCACAGTTGCAATACTTGATGATGGATACCAGTATAAAAAATTAGCCAGAGATGCTAATATCTTACTGCTTGACCATAAACGCCCAATATCTACAGGGTTTCCATTTCCTTTTGGTTATTTAAGGGAATTTCCTTCTGCTATAAACCGTTCTGATATTATTATTTTTACTAGAGCAAAAAATGATAATATTCCTGAAAACGTAAAAGGATTTATTAATAAGCAAAGTATATATTTTAGTGATACTGTTTTTCACAGAGTTGTTTTAAAAAATGAGTTTGTGGAACTTTCATATATTAAAGGAACAAAAGTTTGTGCTTATTCTGCCATTGCTAGAAATGAAGTTTTTTATAATACATTAATAGATGCAGGGCTTGATGTAGTTTTCTTTGCAGATTTTCACGACCATTCACTTTTAGAAGAGAAAACAATCAATGGTATTTTAACTCAAGGCAAAAATAAGGGAGCATCACTTTTTATTACTACTGAAAAAGATTTTGTAAAACTTCCAAGCGAATATCAGCCACTTTTTGGATATATTAAAATGGATATAGAACTAAATAATAAAGATGGACTTTTCAAAGATATAGAAAAACTTACATCTATTTAAAAAAATCATTGATTAATGCATTATTTTATATTATATTCCATATTGTAAATTAAAAATTATAAGGCAATATATTATTTTTGCCATAATAAAAAAGGTGATATTATATGAATCCATTAGCCAAAAGCTTAAATGATGAGCTTGCAAAACATAATCCTTATATTTTGGAAATGTTATCTCATACAGGTAAAGAGATGTTTATGCCAAAGGGAATATTAAGCCAGAGTGCAGAAGCTAAAGAAAAAGCACATAAATTTAATGCAACAATTGGTATTTCTACTGCAAAGGGCGAACCAATGTATCTTGAAAGTATGTTTAAAAAATTTCAAGGCATACACCCACGTAAGCTTTTTACGTATGCTCCAGCAACTGGTTTACCAGAATTAAGAACATTATGGGCAGCAAAAATCAGAGAAGAAAACCCATCACTTGAAGGCAGGCAGATGAGTAACCCTGTAGTTTGTAATGCATTAACAAATGGGCTTGTTACAGCAGCAGAGTTATTTTTAAATGTAGGGGAATATATAGTATTACCAGATAAATTTTGGGGTAACTACCGTTTAATGTTTAGCACATTATTAGGTGGCGAAATAGCTACTTATGAAACATTTAATAAAAATAATGGATATAATATTGAAGGTCTTTTAGAAAAAGTAAAAGAGTGTGGCACAAAAACAAAAAAAGTAGTGGTTGTGCTTAATTTTCCAAATAACCCAACAGGTTATACCCTTACTCATGATGAGGCAGTTAAATTATCAGACGGTTTAACAGAAATAGCAGATAGTGGTATTAATATTGTAGCTATTTTAGATGATGCTTATTTCGGCTTGTTTTTTGATGATGTTTTTAAAGAATCGCTTTTTAGTCTGCTTTCAGGCAGAAGCCCAAGACTTTTAGCTATAAAAATAGATGGTGTTACAAAAGAAAGTTTTGCATGGGGTTTTAGAGTAGGTTTTGTAACTTATGGCGAAACTATAAAAGGTGATAACACTGAAATTTTTAAAGTGCTTGAAACAAAAACAGCAGGCTATATTAGGGCATCAATATCAAGTGCTCCACACCCAAGCCAGTCTATTACTGTTGATGTTTTAAAAGAACCGTCCTTTAAAACAGAAAGAGCAGAATTAAATGGTATTATTGAAGAAAGATGTAAAAAAGTAAAAGAAATCTTTAATAAAGGCATATATGATGATGAATTTACAGCATACCCATTTAATTCGGGCTACTTTATGTGTATAAGATTAAAAAATGTAGAGGCTGAAAAATTAAGATTAGCATTGCTTGATAAATACGGCGTAGGTGTAATAAGCACAAATGCAACAGATATAAGAATAGCATTTTCCAGTGTAGATGTGGAGAATATTGAGGAGTTGTATTCTATAATATATAGGTGTTGCAAAGAACTGACGGCTTAGGCGGCTTAATCTTTTTGTGATATACTGCGTTGGTTAGAATTTTTGCTCAGTCATTTACTAATATTGTAAACTCCTTTCGCAAAAATTCTAATCCGCCTTGTCTATCGCAAAAATCTTTAAGCCTTAATATAACTCACATCGGTAAAAAAATATCCGCCTTGTCTAAATTAAAAATCTTACAGCCTTAGTATAACTTGCATTGGCAAAAATATCTACCTAGCTTAAAAACAAAATCTTTAAGCATTAACATGCACTCCTTTCGCAAAAATTCTAATCCGCCTTGTCTATCGCAAAAATCTTTAAGCCTTATATAAACTCACCTATTGAATTTCAAAGCCGCCTAGCTTAAAAACAAAATCTTTAAGCCTTAACATGCACTCCTTTCGCAAAAATTCTAATCCGCCTTGTATTCATTAAACATTTATTTTTTATTCTATCCATAGAATAAAAAAATCTCCGTTTGGTCGCAGTAAATGCTCCCGCACTTGCTAAAGCAAGCCTATCCCTAGGCTTGTATTCGGCTTAATCTTTTTGTGCTATACTGCGTTGGTTAAAAATCTTACATCCTTATATAAACTTCTTTCACAAAAATCTTTAAGCTTTACTAAAAACTTCATTGCTTAATTTTAAAGCCGAATTCGCTAAATTTTTATATTATTACATTTCTATAGTAGTATATGTTAGTGCATACTCTTAAATATTACTTTTAAAAATATTTAAAAACTTTTACATATTTTTTATGATATAAACCATAAAAAATACTTTATTATTAAATAATTATATAAAATATTAACAAATTATATGCTTATGTATAAACTTTATAAACTTTAAAAATTTTACATAAAAGTCATTTTGACCTTGACAACTGTAATTTAAAATATTACACTTGAGTTACTAAATATTATTGAGGTAAAGAAGATGAGAAAATTAAGTTTAGTAATCCTTTCAGTTGCATTTATAGTGTTTATAACTGCAGGTTGTAAAAAAACTGAAACAACTGAAACTACTCCAGCTGAAACTACTCCAGCTACAGATGTTCCAGCAACTGACGCTCCAGCGTTAGATACTCCAGCTACAGACATGCCAGCAACTGATGCACCTGCTACTGATATGCCAGCAACTGATATGCCTGCTACTGATATGCCAGCAACTGATGCACCTGCAACAGATATGCCAGCAACTGATATGCCTGCTACTGATATGCCAGCAACTGATGCTCCTGCAACAGATATGCCAGCAACTGACGCTCCAGCTACAGATATGCCAGCAACTGATGCACCTGCAACAGATATGCCAGCAACTGACGCACCTGCAACAGATATGCCAGCAACTGATGCTCCAGCAGCTGATGCAACTGCAACAGAAGCTCCAGCAGCTGATGCAACTGCAACAGAAGCACCTGCTGTAGATAATCAATCATTACAATAAGATTATTAATAATTTTATAAGATTAAGCTGCTCTTAATTGGGCAGCTTTTTTTATTTTAGAATTATATTTTCCAGTTTCAAAAGATACTCTTTTACATGGATACCTGCTGCATAGCCTTTTAGAGAGCCATTTTTTCCTAAAACTCTGTGGCAGGGTATAAGTATGGATATTTTATTACGACCTATGGCATTTCCTACTGCTTGAAAAGGTGATGATTTTAAACACCTGATTTTTGCTACTTCTAATGCAATATTATAATATGTTATTGTTTTTCCATAGGGGATTTTTAAAAGCATAGCCCATACAAGTTTTTGAAATTCAGTGCCTTCTATCTCTAAGGGTATATTATAGCTTGTATTTTTACCATTAAAATAATCATCTAAATATAGTTTTGTATTATATATTATTTCATTTTCATGATGTTGTGCATCTAATAAAGAAATATTTGGAAAATACTTTTGGTTATAAAAATAAAGCCCCTTTAAGCCCTTATTACTGGCATATAATAATATTTTACCAACTGGGCTTATATAATCATGAATATAAAACATACATTAACCTTTAAACAATAAGTTTTTCTTTTCTGTAATTTTACCACAGGCACTACATGCATATACTTTGTAGCCTTTTTTAGTTTCATATTCTTTCTTTCTATTAATATAACGGGACTGGCAGTGGGGACACCTATGCACTGTAAAAAACCTTAAAAATAAATATGTACCAATAATTAATATTAAAAGTATAATAAGTTCCATTTTTATCTCCAAAACAGCACTTATTATAATACAGTTAAATAAATTATTCCAGTATTTTATATTGATTAAGTTATATTTTTCTTTTATACTACCCTAGCTGCAAAGAGGTAAGGTATATGAATAAAGAAGATAATTTTCTATTATCCATAATTGATGATATTGATATATTTAAAACGCCACTGCTTACAAGAAAACAGTATGCAGTATCTATTTTGAAACTATCTTTACTTGTTGCATTGTTGCTTATTTTATTTTTGCTTTTTTTAAATCTTGAAAGCGTAGTTATTATTCTATCTAGTATAATATTTATACCTTTTTTATCTTTCATGTTATTTTATTTTAATATACTTTTTATTAAAAGATATTTAGATACATCTATGCCTTTATTTTTACTTTTTTTTATTCCTATATTATATACATTATCTTGTTCTTTTGGTATGTTATATGAATTTTTTATGTGGGAAAGTCCTATAAAATGGTTTTTTAGGGCTGGTATTTGGTTGTTACCTGCTTTACTGCTTTTTATATTATCATTTGTAATGCCATCATCTCATAAAGAACGCCCCATTATTACAAAAATAAAAAACAGCTTATACATTAAGAAAAATATTTTATACCCAATTAATAATATTTTAACATTGAAATTTAAAAATCGCATAAATAGTAAACAGTTTATTTATGGACTTTTGTTTACATTTATAGCACTTTTATTATTTTTATTACACAAAGATATAATAGAGCTATTAGAAAATGTATATACCCAGATATTACATTTTCAAATATTATTTATAAAAGTTTCTCATATAGAAAAGTATCAAGAAATGATTCTGTCTCCGATGTTCCCATTATTTATCAATTATGGAAATGTTTTTTTTGTATTTATAAGCTTTCTAGTTTTATTTATAAATTCTTATGAAAATGCATCTAAAATCAAATCATTAATAATTTTTATTGGCTTAATTTTAATGTTTATTCTGCCTTATTCAATTCATATGTTTTTTGGTGCAATGATTACTGACTATGCAAATATTTTTAAGCCAGGATATGGAGATGATAGTATTATATTTTACAGCAGTTCAGAAACTGCAAGATATTTATTATTAATTTCTTTTATTTTTTTATATATATATTATAAACTTATTAGTAAAAAATATAAAAATAAAATAAAAGTTCTTCAAATAAATAAAATTTCATATACAGAATATATTGTTAAAGTTATAGCATTAATCTTTATGTATATTTTAATAAAAGATATTGTAGAGTATTTAAGGCATATTTTACCATCTGTTTTATTTTTGCCATCTGGTTCATTAAATCCACCATCTTTTATACACATCTTTTTAGAATTAAGTTTAGTATATTATATATTATACTATACTATTAAACAAATAAATAATGCCATAATCAATAAATTACTTTTTATACCATTTGTAGTTATATATATTTGTGCAACATATGAATATAATAACTTAACACCGTATTATATCTATTATTTACTATCAATAATATTACTTATTATTGCAGCTGCATTTATTCCTAAATATATAAGTGAAAGAAAATATATATTTAATAATGAAAAGTATAAAAAATTAGCAGATTTTTTTAATATATCAAAGCAGATAGAAAATATATTATTTTTCAAATTTAAAAAAGAAATTACCATAAGAGAGTTTATATTATCTTTTATATTTATTTTTGTTATGTATATTTTTATTATTCCAGTTCATGATTTAATCTATATGATAACAAATATGAGTATTTATATGCAGGAAGAAATTGTGAGTGAGAATAGATTTGTAACGATATATACCATACCAAAAATATTATATATGTATATTATTTTAGTGGTATATGCAGTATTTGTGCTTATTTGTAATGGGATATATACAATATATATGAAAAGAAAAGGTGTAATTAATGGATAACCAAATAGAAAATAAAACTGATACAAGAATAAGTATAGAAAAATATTTAATATCAGTTTCTATATCCTTATTTGTATGTATAACTTATATAGGTATGTTTTTTGGTTTCGATTTAGAAGGTTTCGATTTAGAAGGTTTGGAGATTGCTGCTTTAATACCCTTTGGGGTGCTATCTATTTATTTAATATATTTTTCATCAAAAAGGATAGCTCATGCAGTAATAAATAAATTGATAATTTTGCCATTTATATTTTTGTTTTCATATTATATATTAAATATTACAAACCCAAAATATATATTAGCCATATTATACTTAGTTATATATATGATAATATTAATACTTATTTCCTTGTTTTTACCAAAAAAAATAAATGAAAGAAGATATATTTTTAGTAGTGAAAAATACATACGTATTGCAGATTTTTTTGATATTAGTAAGCCTATGGAAAATATATTACTTTTTAAATTTAGAAATACTATTTCAAGGCATAAATATTTTTTCACCATATTATTTATAGTTTTAGTAAATATATTTATTTTTATTGATTTGATATTTATTGCAAGATTGGCTCGCTCATTAGGTTATCATGGTTTTGGTCTTGGAAGTTTTATTTTAATATTTATTTTTATTGAGTATGGAATTTTAATGCTGTATTCATTTTTAATGCTTATATTTAACAGATTAACAAATATATTTGGAACTAATAAATATAATATCTTAATATTTACCATAATATTTGTATTATTCTATTTTTTACATTATGTAATACCTTATAATGCTATTTATATGGTTGCTGCTTTCGTATTAGTATTATTTATTGGTATTATTCCACCAAAAAAGGAAGATATAGAATATAGTTAAATAGAATATAATATAATTTTACTTGATTTATTGCATTATTTTCTTATAATCATAATTGGAGCGTTGGAGTAGGAATGACAAAAGATGATAAGAAAATAGTTCGCAATGTAATATTATTTTGTATTATATTTTCAGTATTTTTTACAGTTTACAGAATAGCTACCTTACTTGAGAAAAAGTCAGAACAAAAGCAAATTGATAATGTTACTGCCATTGATAATTTTACACCAAGCCAAAATATTAATATGCTTGAAAATGTAAATGGCTATGATAATATAAGTGGTCAAAATATTATAGACAACAGTTCTGTTATAAATAGCAATACATTTAATGATAATAATATAAATGGTGTAAGCGACTTAAAATCTTTTGATAATCTTAGTGGGCTGGACCAAATCTCAAACCCTTATGATAACCTTGATAATATGCTCTATGATGCTGTATTAAAAGGTGATTTTGAAGGTGTAAGGCGATATGTTAATATGGGTGCAAATATTAACAGTATAGATAATAATGGTAATACTATAATCTATAGAATGGCTTTACAAAAAGATTTAAATATGGACCAGTTAAATAGTATAAATTACCTGCTTGTAAAAGGGGCAGATGCAAATAAAGCAAATTATGATGGTTATACGCCACTTACTGCTCATCTTTCATCAAACCTTTTTAATAAAGAGTTTATAGATAGGTTATTAAAATATCATGCAGAAGTAAACGCCACAGATTTTGAAGGTGATACACCACTTCATTATGCTGTTATGAATAATAATTTAGATGCTGTTACATATTTAATAGATAATGGTGCTAATGTAAATGTAAAAAATAAAGACAGTATAACACCACTTCATATTGCAGTGCAGCAGAAAAATTATGATATAACAGGCCAGCTTTTACATAACGATGCTGATAGAAACACTAAAAATATTGATAATATAAGTGCATTAGATATGGCTAAAGAAAGTGGTGATGTAGATTTGTATAGGCTTTTTAGCATAACTAAGGAAGATTTAGAAAAAGATAAGATACAGGAAGAGCTAATGCAGGCAATAAATGAAAAAATGGGGCTTCCTGCAGTTAGTGCTATATCTGAAAATGTGGCAAAAGGTTTTATTAATAGACCTATAAAGCAGGATAAAGGCTCATCATCTATTGAAGGCAAGTTTGTTGGTGAAAACCCAACCCCTTTAATTGCTGCCCTTTATTTTAATTATAATAATATTGCTAAAGCATTAATAAAAGCAGGGGCAGATGTTAATAAACCTAACGACTACCCATATTATTCACCTTTAATGGTTGCAAGTGATACAAATAATATGGAAATGGTAAAAGAGTTATTAAATAAAGGGGCAGATGTAAACTACGCTTCTAAAATGGACGGAATTACAGCTTTAAATGTAACTGATAAAGCTGATATTGCAGAAGTATTACTTAAATCTGGTGCTGATGCTAATGTTATTGCAAATAAATCATGTCTTTCACCTTTACAGCTTGCAGTGATTAATAATAATTACGATTTAGCAGAAACATTACTTAAGCATGGTGCTAATGCAAACCATGTAGACTGCAATGAATATAAGCCAGTTATTGCAAATGCAATAGATACTGCAAACCCAGCTCTTGTTAGGCTTTTACTTCAATATAATGCGGGAGTTAATACTGAAATTGGGGAAGATTTATCTGTAAAAGTAATAGATTATGCAAAATCAAAAGGCAACCAGCTTATTATTGATATGATAGAAGAACGTATTAAAGAAACTGCTCCAAAAAAAGTAGATATGGGTATTGAGCCAGTTCAAGATAATTTTATTAAAAATAACGTTCAAAATGATAATAAAACTATTAAAGATAATATTACATTAAAAGATAATGAGACAATAAGTGATAATATTACAGTAAAAGATAATGTAACTGTAAATAGTAGCCCAATCCAAGATAATAAAACTATAAATAAAAGTCCTATCCAAGATAATAAAACATTTAAGCAAAATGATAATATAAGCATAAATCAAAATATTATTAAGGATAATAAAACAGTTGCAAAACCAGTAAATAAACCAGTAATTGATAATCAGTCATTAAATAATATAATGCTAAATAATCAAATTAATAAAGATAATGCTAGCAATATTATAAATAATAGTATAAAAGATAATCAAAGCAATGAAATTGATAATATAATGAATAATATTATTAATGAATTATAATAAAAAGTTATGGGAGTTTAAAATGGCAAAAATTATAGCTATTGTAGCAGGCATATGTGTTATTATTGCTGCAGGTGTTGCAGTTTATTTTATTTATTCAAAACCTAGTGAAAAGACTTTAAAGTTTGCTGAAAAATATGAAAAGCAGATAAACGTTATAATGGATTATATTAGTAATGAAATTGGTTCGGATTATTCATTAAGAAATAATGTAAAATTAAAGTTTAAACCATTTAAATGCATAGCAAAAAATAGTAAAGTAATATGTAGGTCCGATAGGTTTTATATTGGATTACCATTTGCAAGTGTAGATTTAAGGAATAATATAATTTCAACTAATTTTAAAGGTGATAGTAAAGTTGTATTAGAAGTGTCTTCTGATGGTGTTTTTGATTTAGAAAGCAATCCTTATACAAACTCTTTTAAAACTGATGTAGGTGGAAAATGCTCTTATACATCAACATATGATAAAGAAAATGGTGTATTTGATACTTCTGTTTCTGATTGTAAAAGTAATTTTGGTTCACTTATATTAAATATAATGATGGAAGAAAGCCAAAGAAGTGAAAACTTTAAAAATAAAGATATATATGATGCCTATTCTTCATATCTTCAATTTGATAATATAGAGAAATTATTTAAATATAATGAAGAAGATATGCTTGCAAACGAAGAAGATATTAGTAATATTTTAGAAGATATTGATATTGAAAGAAAATGGGATAATATATATATAAACATATACAGTTCAAAAGGTATTTTTGATAGTATTTATGAATATACCAATTTAATTTCAAAAAAGAAAATAGAAAAAGAAGAAATTCATGAAGTATATGAAGATTTAAGAAAAAATTTTGATAAAGACTTATCATACGATAATAAAGACGAAGAAGAAAAAGAGCTTTTGAAGTTAACAGAAGATACATTAATAGCAATAGACCGTGTTATATATGATGGTCATAAAAATTTTAATGTAGAATTAACAGCAAAAGAAAAAGATGATAAATATTATTCATTTGAAACCTATAATGAAGTTATAGATAATTTTAATATAAAAATATATAGTAATAATTAGTATCACTTTATAATTGCATTATATATATATGTATGTTATAAAAGGCAGATATTATATATTGGAGGAAATAATGAGTGAAGAAAATATGAATAATGAACCTGTAAATAATACAGAACAGCAGGTAAATGGTATAACTAATAGTGTTTCTAATAAGCCAAACAAATCTAATAAAAAAGCTATTATAATTATGAGTATTATTATGCTTATAGTAATAGCAGTAGTTGCTATATTTATTGTGCGTTCATCTTTAACAAGTGAGGCAGCATTAAAACTTGAAACATCTTTAAATTCATTTTTAAGTGATATGGAAAATGATTATAAAGATAGTAATAAAACCATAAGTTATAAACCATTTAAATGTACTGGCAGTTCAATAATTCAGTGCAAAAGCAGTTCTATAGATATAAAAGATTCTGACCTTGAACTTATATCCAAAGATATTGTTTTTAGTGTTGAGCCTGGTATTAAAAACACAAATCTTACATTTAGTGGGAACTTTAATGTATCAATCTTTGATTATAATGATGAACGTAAAGGTCCTATTGATATAAATGTAGACTGTAAAAATAATGCTGAAATAGATGGTGATAACGAATATATTATTAATAACCTTGTTTGTGAAAATAAACTTCAAGATATAACCAGTAAACAAACAAGTAAAATTTACCTTAAAAATGAAAAATTTTCCATTGGTAATTTTATATTATTAATTAAAGATATTGAAGAGAATAAAGAATTTTATAATAACATATTAAATGAAACTGAGTATGCAGTCGCAGAAACAACAAACAATCTTTCTAGTGCTGATTTACTTCAATCCATATTATATTTAATGAATACTTTTGATAAAAGTGAAGAATATACAAAAGAAAAATTAGTTAGCCAGTTTGAAGCAGCAAAATCAGAATTTGAAAGCTTAATATCAATTTTTGGCTCATCAGAAGAAATGCCAGAATTACAAATAATTAGAAATTTTATAGATGTGGCTGATAATGTGCTGACTAAAGGTCATAATAAAGTAGATATCCATGTTAAGCTGAAAGACGGTAATACTATTGATGATGTATTTTTCATAGGTTTTGAGCCTAGATTATATGACGTATCATTATCAAGCAAATAAATAGCAAAAGAAAGGCTTATTTTTTAAGCCTTTCTTTATTTTAAGTTAGTATATTATGAAAAAACGCATAATTATAATATCATCTATACTTATTGTGTTATTTGCTGCTGGTTTTATTACTATTCAAATAATATATGGCACAATAAACTACTTTTCAAAAACAGTGGAAAGTTCTTTTAATTTATCCCTTAAAAATATAAAAAAGAAATCAGAAGATTTTAAGCTCACATATAATGATTTTAAATGCAGTGGTAAAAGAAGTATAGAATGTTATGGTAAAAAAATCTTGTATGATAAGGACAGGTATAAAATAGAAGTTAAAGATATTAATTTTATATTAACTCCATACTATAAAAGTGCAGATTTTTCCTTTAATGCAGGGGTATCCTATAAAATATTTGTAGATGAAAGCTTTAAATCTTTGCCAATAAAGTTAGAATGTTTTGGAAAGCTTGATTTAATGCCTGAAAAAACATATATAAAAACAGACTACTGGTGCAATACATATATCAATTATTTAAAATCATACCATACATCTACTATATATTTTAAAAATAAAGAATTTAATGAAAAAAATATTTATGAGTTTTCCAAAAAATTTGATAATTTTATCAATGATAAATCATATTTAAAAAAGGTATCAGGCACTTCCTTTGCAGTAGACTATATAAAAGGGTATATTAAAAGTAAAGATTTATTTCAGGAATATGTTAATATAATGCGCAGGTTTGATGCTAATTATGAATATGACAGAGAAAGTGCTATGATTTCAACACAAAATTTCAATGCAGAAAAGTTTTTTACATCATCTGTTTTTGGAGAAGATAGTTTTGAATACAATGTATTAGGGCAAATAACTGATAATGTTAGAAATATAATCCATAAATACCACAACAGGCTTTCATATAATATTACAAGAAAAGGTGGCAAACCTATAGAAAAATATTTTATCAGCAATATGAAACAGGCTGTTAATATTATATATAATACTAGAAGTTATCATATAGATACCCATACCAGTAAAAAATAATATTTCCATAAAAATATAAGTAATATTTTATTTAATCAAAATGTAACCAAAAATTATCATAAACTACTATTTTCAATATCTATATACACTATAACATATATATAAAATTTATAAATAAAGGCAGGGGCATTATTTTAAAAATTATGATGATAATATGTGCAATAAACAAATTTATATAAGCATGAAATTATAAAAGAAATGAACTCATTAACTATAATAATATCTTTATAAAAAGCATTATTTTGTATGCCTGCCTAAATTACATATTGCAGTTCTTGGAAATTATGGTAGGTTTGTGGAATATTTTAAAACCTTTAATTTATTTAAGGAAGTATATTTATGCAAATAAATACTGATAATCTTATGGTAGAATATTTTAATAATAAAACAAAGGAAACCATATATATTAGAGAAATAGTTTTTGTGCAGGAACAAGGCTTTATAGATGAATTTGATGAACTTGATGGAAAAAGCATACATATACTTATAAGGTATAATAATATTCCAATAGCAACAGGCAGGTTTTACAGCACAAATAATAACTGCTGGGTAGTAGGCAGGTTTGCAGTTATTAAAGAGTATAGAAATATGGGCATTGGAAGTTTTTTAATGAAAAAAATAGAAGAAAAAATTAAAGAAAATGGTGGAATATTTATAGAGCTTTCTGCACAGCTTCAGGCAAAAGGGTTTTATGAATCATTAGGATATAAAGCTATAGGCGATATATACTATGACCAGCATGCAGAACATATCCATATGGAAAAAATATATAAAAAAAGACTTTATCAAAAAAAATATATATGCTAAAGTGAACAATAGTCAAGGTGAGGTTTTAAATGGTAAACATAATAATTCTTTCTGTAGTTCTTGTGCTTTTAATAGGTGCATTAATCTATTTTTTCGTTAATAGAAAGAAAATCAAGGTTAAGTTACTAGAAGAAGAAGCAGCAAAGGGTAACCCTGCCACCTTACTGGCATTAGGTTTAATGTTTTATTCTGGTGTTAAAATAGATGAAGATAGAGAAAAAGGAATTAAATATATTAAGCAGGCAGCAGAATTAGGTAATGCTCAAGCTCAATATTTATACAGTGGTATAATACTTGGTTATGGAGAAACTAAGGAGCCTACAAAGGAACAGTTAGCTGAAGCTGCAATATGGATAGAAAAATCAGCTGAAGGTGGTTTTTTAACTGCAATTACAACCCTTGCAAATATGTATGCAGAAGGTAAAATAATCCCAAAACATATTAAAAAAGCACAATATTATTTTCATAAAGCTGCCCTTATGGGTGATTTGCAGTCGCAGGTAACTGTTGCAGGTTTTCACCATTTTAGTATTGATGGCAATAAAAAGGAAGCATATGCATGGTATAAAGTGGCAGAACAAAATGGTTCAGAATATGCAAAAGAAACAGCAGAAAAATTATTAGCAGAATTAAGTGATGATGATAAGCTTCAGGCATATAAAATAGCTGATGAATATATAATTAAATATGGAAAAGCACAAGTGCATTAGTTTTGGTAGCAGTTTTATGGTGCAAAGGTATATATCATCAGATTATTCAAGGCTTTTTGATATTTGGGAAAGAGCAGTTAAAAAGACTCACCATTTTTTATCACAGGAAAGTTATGAGCATATTCATTTGATTTTGCCTAATTATTTCCAAAAGGTAGAAATTTATGTTTATAAAAAGGCTGGTAAAGATGTAGCTTTTATGGGTGTAAGAGATGATAAACTTGAAATGCTTTTTTGTGATCCAGATTATTTTAGGCAAGGGATAGGCTCATTTATGATAAATTATGCCTTAAATTTTTTAAATATAAAATATGTTGATGTAAACGAACAAAATCAATCAGCCATAGAGTTTTATAAACATCATGGCTTTAAAGAGATAGCAAGAACAACTAGTGATAATTTTGGGTATCCTATACTTCATCTTGCTCATGAAAGTGGTATGTAATATGAGATTTTTTTTAATATTTTTAATTACTTTATTTCCTGCTTTGTTAATTTCTAATGATGCTAATGCAGAAAACAATAAATGCACAAAACCTGTTATTTTTCCATTACTTTCAAAGCCTATTAATGATACTGGTCAGGAATATGATAATTATGACTGGAGAAGTGCACAGGGAGAAAATCAAGCTGTTTATAAAAGTTATAGAATAAGAAAAAGCAGTAAACGAAATATTACAAAAAAATCATTTCATGCAGCCAGAGATTTATATATAGATGTATATAATGATAAAGGCAATTATAATCTACTAAAATCAAGAAATTATGTAAGAGCCGTTAGTGACGGTAAAGTTTTAGAAGTGGGATATTTTTATGCTGGTACTTATAAAGTGACAGTGCAGCATACAACATGTGATGGAAAAAGTTTCATTATAAGATATGGTGAGCTGGACCCTGAAAGCATAAAAGTTGCAGTTGGTGAAACTGTAAAACAAGGGCAGATTTTAGGCAGACCGGGTTTTTTATCTAAAAAAAATAAGAAAAAAGAAACTGTGCCAATAAATGTAATAATGGATAAAGTTGTATTTATGCTTCACTTTGAATATTTTGCCAGTGGCGAGCTTAGTGAAGAACCATTTTCTGAAGCTTTTAGTAATAACAGGTTTGATAGAAGAAAAGATATTGATGACAGCTTAAGTATATTAGAAGAAGGATATATTAATTCTTTTGGGGAGCCTGTAAAAAAATGAAAAAATTATTTGTATGCATTATAATGTTACTTCCTTTCACAAATATATATGCTTCCCCTTATGCTGATGATTATCTTTATGAGGATATATTAGATTATATTGAAAATCCAGCCAACTATTCAAATAATTATGTTAATGGATATGTAAATAATAACCCTGATATAATAGTGGGAGCATTTATAGAAAAGGCTTTTTCTGTGTATAAAAAGGAAGAAAAGTATACTCCAGATTTTAAAAACTGTGGGGAAGGCTGCTATAAAGATGAAAAAGCGCAAGATATATTAAATGCATATCATAAGTTTTTTTATATGTTTGCTATTGCTGAAGAAATAACATCTGTATTAATACAAAACCCACAAGTAAATGATAATATTGAATATACTTTAAAAAATAAAAAAATAAGGTATAAATGGAATAATAAAAACAAATTAGTTATAAGTATAGACAGCAACACCATTGAATTTGTAAAACAAAATAAAGGTGTTGTTATAAAAACAGATATGAAGTCTTTAGAAAAATACAGGCTAAATTAGTATAGGTGATATATGAAAAAATTAGTTATATTATTTATTTTCATAAATGCCACAATGAGCTTTGGCTATAACGAACAGGATATAGATTTATCTAACCATTCAAACCAGCATGGTGTTATTTTCCAAGCATTAGATAAAAAAGAATATTATAAAGAAGTTACATACAGCACATTAAGGGAAAGTAAATGTTTAAGTGCTGATTATAAAACCATCAAAAAGACAGCTAATATTTTAAAAGAAAAGGAACAGCCATTTTGGGTTTATAAATACTGTAAAAGCAGTGAATATGAATACAATACAACAAATATTAAAGAAGCCTATAACAGCTATCGCTTTGATTTAAATAAACGTTTAATAAATATGCAAGAGTATAAAATATTAGATAATATAGTTTCATACCTGCCAGTAAATATAAAGGCAGGAAGCAATTATTTATATTATCTTGGCATGAGAAATAATATTATAGAATGGCATGATAAAAATAACAGGTTAGATATAACAATTCCTATTATGTTTAGCGGTCTTATTACAAAAATGACATTGGAAAAAGATAAAGTAAAAGTATATGAAATATTTACATATGACAGGCCTGACAATATGCCAAAAGAAAATGAAGGATATAAAGATTTATTTGTTAAATAAAGCTTATAAATCATATTTATTATATTAATAAAACTATTTTATATGTAACAATTTTTTTAAATCTGAAAAGAGCTATCTATTTTATATTGTTCAAAAATTTTTCATAAAATAATTTGACTTATTATATTTAATAATGTATAACTCCATATAAAAGGGGGATATATTTATGCAGGATTTTTTATTTGACAAAGTTAATATTATACCAGAAGCTAAAAGAAGAAGCAGAAGCCGTGGTCGTGGTTTTTTTGGTGGTATATTATCAACAATTGGTGCTGTTATTATAATAATTTTGGCTGTAATAATGCTGCCTTTTATATTAATTAGAAATAGAAGAAACCCTTCCAATGACTTTTTAATTAATCAAAATGATTTCAATAATAATAATCAGAATGGTAACATTCAAAATAACAATAATAACAATAATGATATAGTTAATCTAAAAAAATAATAATTTCAAATTAAGTTATATTACAACACAAGTCCACCTAATTTTAGGTGGATTTTCTTTTTTCTGACATATAAGACAAAACGGACACAGTATATTTTGCTGCTGCTATAAATAGTAATAAAGCAGGAGGCAAAATGGATAAAATTTATACAGGAATTATAGTCGTTCTTGTTATCATAATTATTTCTTTATCTACTTATATGCTGATTAAATCAGGCATATATAAAAATATGATTAATGAACTGCAAACAGAAAATAAGTCATTAATTACAAGGTTAAGTAGTGCAGAAAGCTATATTGATATACAGAACTTAAAAATATCAGAACACAGTAAGTATATGAAAGAAGCAGAAGAAATATACACATTAAAAATAAAATCAATAAATGAAAAATATTCTGCTTTAGAAAAAAAATATAAAAATATCAGCTTACTACAGTGTAATGAAATACTAAAAATAATAGATAATAACCAACGGAGGTATATATATGGTTACACAGATTAAAGAAACAGTAAAAAAAATATATGAAAAAATAAAAGAAAAAGTAATGCAGATATATGAAAAAGTAAAAAATTTCATAAAAAATACAGCAGAAGATTTTTCCATAATAGATGTGGAGGAAGGGCAGGCGCGCTGGAGTTTTAACTGGTGGGTGCAAAAAAGTTTTAAATGGATAACTGCTATAATTTTGGCAGCAGCAGCTCTTTTTATATGGGGTTGTTCTGCACCTGGTGGCAGTGTTAAGTATTACCCTGTCCACATACCTGTAAGTTGCCAAATAGATATGCCTGAAAAACCTGCATATAATGAAAATATTATTGTTACAAATTTAAGTATTTTATCATATGCATCAAAGCTAGAATCAGCTTTAAAAGCATGCAGAGGTGATAAATGATAGAGAAAGCATTTAATTTATCTGCTGAAATATGGCAGTGGATATGGCTGTTTTTGGTATCTTTTACAGGTGGCGTGGTAGGTTTTATTACAAAAATATCACCTACATTAAAAGGGCGTTCATTTCGTTCTAAATTTGCAGCCCTTTGCATGGGTATGATAAACAGCATGTTTATAGCATATATCAGCTATGAAATATTATTAAGTGTTATAGATAATCATGGTCTTGCAGTAGCATTTTCAGGTATGGCAGCTTTTACAGGAACAGACCTTTTAATAATAACACAAAATAAGATAGTAGAACTTGTAAAACGAAAAATTGATAATATATAGGAGTAAAAAATGTTTAAATTATCAACACTATCTCAAGCTAAATTAAATTCTTGTATTATAAAACAATAACAAAAAATCTGTCCGTAGATTTTTTGTTTAGGCGAGCTTATGAAATAAATTCATTTAATATCTAGCCACTTTTTCTATTTCCTACGCTACTCGCTAGGGAAAAAGTGTCCTCGCATAAAACGCTCGTCTTACTAAAGAGCCACTTCCTGTGGCTGGAAAAAAAGTAATGGAGGAAAAAATGTTTAAATTATCAACACTATCTCAAGCTAAATTAAATTCTTGTCATAGTGATTTAATATTATTGATAAATGAAGTAGCAAAAACAGAAAAATGTGCTGTAATATGCGGCCATCGTGGAAAGGCAGAGCAGGAAAAAGCATACCTTAGTGGCACAAGTAGAGCAAAATGGGGGCAGTCAAAACATAACCAAATGCCATCTTTAGCTGTAGATGTTGTGCCGCTGCCTTTAGACTGGGATAATATAGAAAGTTTTGAAAAACTTGGCAGTATTATTATGGAAAAAGCAAAAGAACTTAAAATAAATATTAAATGGGGCAGAGATTTTACTAAATTAAAAGATTACCCACATTTTGAACTTGCTTAATATGAAATAGTGCTTAAAGCTAAAGTGTTATATATTTAACAATAGTTTTAAGCACTTTTTTTATTTTAACAGATTTACATTTAATGTTAAGAGAATTGAACTAATTTACCATATAAAATATCCTAACCTATTATATATTTACATATATAATTATTTGACAATGTATAGAAATATGTCCAAATTAATGATAATTTCTATTGTCCATTTCTAAAAAATATGTTTAGAATAAAAACCTTAATATTTTTTCGTATTAATATGATTTTGGAGTTAATTTATGAAAAAACAGCGTATTACAAAATTTGTATTGATTTTAATTGTTTTCACAGCTATTTTTTCTGGCTGTAAAAAAAAGGAGGAGCAGGCAAAAACTATGCCTCCAACTATAGTTTCCCTAATGACAGTAGAACAAAAAGATACACCATTTAGAGCCGAATATGTAGGTATTACAGAAGGTTCAAAAGCCGTTGAAGTTCGTGCTCAAGTAGGTGGTATTTTAAGGCAGCGTCATTATAGAGAAGGCCAGTATGTAAATTTTGGTGATGTGCTTTTTACTATTGAATCAGATACTTATGAAGCAGCATTAAAAACTGCCAAAGGTAATCTTGATATGGCTAGAGCTCAGCTTAGACAGGCAAAATTAGATTACGACAGATACCAAAATTTATATAAAACAAATTCTATTAGTAAGAAAGATTATGATGCAGCCTTAGCAGCTTATGAGTCAGCAAAAGCTCAAGTAGAAACTGCACAAGGAACATTAAGTGATTCTAAAATTAAGCTTGGTTATACAAATGTTATAGCACCAGTTTCAGGCTATACAAGTAAAGCTAATTTTACTGAAGGTAACTTAATATCTACAACAACAACTACACCTTTAACAGTAATTAACCAAATAGACCCAATTTATGTTAATTTCTCTATTCCTGCTACAACTATGACGCAGCTTAGGCTGCTTGCTATTGATGGTAAAGTTAAAGCAGATGATAATTTAACATCTACAGTTTATACAGCAGATAAAACTAAATATCCAGAACAAGGAAAAGTTATATTTTTTGATAAAATAATTACAGCTTCCACTGGTGATATTAAAATAAAAGCAGAATTTCCAAACCCTGTTACAGCACTTTTACCGGGGCAGTATGTGCGTGCAACTTTAGATGGTTTTACACTTACTAATGCAATAGTTATCCCACAAAAAGCTATTGTTCAAAGGCAGGGCAAACAGTTTGTAATAGTAGTGGAAAATATGCAAAATGGTGTTGGCCAGCCAAAATTTGTGCCAGTTGATTTAGGCATCAATATGGGCAATTATTTTCTAGTAAATAGTGGTTTAAAAGCAGGCGATGTTATTGTTGTTGAAGGCAGCAATAAAATTATGAGTGAAAAAGGCACTGTAATGGACGCAAAAACTATGCAGCAAAACATGTCTGCCGGGCAAAAGCAACAAGCTAAATAATTAAGGAAATAATATGAATAATAAAGAAGAAATTAAAGCAGGGTTTTTTATACAGCGCCCTATTTTTGCAACAGTTATATCTATTATTATTACCCTTGTAGGTTTAATAGCTATACAAGTTTTACCAATAGAGCGTTATCCAAACTTAACTCCTCCACAAGTATCAGTTTCTGCAAACTATAATGGTGCCGATGCTGAAACTATTGCACAAAATGTGGCTTCCATATTAGAAAGCCAGATTTTTGGTGTAGAAGATATGATATACATGAATTCTGTATCATCAAGTGCAGGGTATGTAAACGTTACAGTTACTTTTGCCATTGGGACAGACCCAGATTTGGCAACCATTAACGTTAATAACAAAGTGCAGACGGCTCTTGCAAGGCTCCCAACAGAAGTGCAGCAGTTAGGTATTACAGTTACAAAACGTAACCCATCTATGCTTATGCTTGTATCATTAGTATCTGTTGATAACAGTTACAGTAAAGCATACCTTGCAAACTATGCATCATTAAACGTAGTTGACGAGTTAAAACAGGTTAGTGGTGTAGGTGAAGTTAGTTTATTTGGTAAAGATGATTACTCTATCCGTGTATGGCTTGACCCTAATAAGCTTGCTTATTATAACCTTATACCAGCAGATGTGGCAAATGTTATTCGCTCTCAAAATGCTCAGTTTGCAGCAGGTTCTTTAGGTGCTGCTCCAATGGAAGGAAAAGCTGATGTTTACTGGCAGGTTCTTCCACCTGTAAGGTATAGCACACCAGAAGAATTTGGTGAGATTATAGTGCGTTCTAATTCTGACGGCTCATCATTAAGGTTAAAAGACATAGCAAGAATAGAGTTAGGTGCAGAAACATATGGTGTTGAAAGTAGATATAATGGTCAAATGGCTACAGCTATGGCTATATATTTATCCCCTGATGCTAACGCCCTTGCAACAGCCAATGCAGTTAAAGCAAGAGTGGAAGAACTTTCTAAAAACTTCCCTGACGGTATAGAGCACAGGTTTATTTTCGATAATACAAAATTTATTGTAGTTTCTATTAAAGAAGTTGTTAAAACATTAATAGAAGCATTAATATTAGTTGTAATTATTGTGTATGTTTTCCTGCAAAGCTGGCGAGCTACATTAATTCCTTCCATTGCAGTTCCAGTATCTATTATAGGAACATTTGCAGGTATGTATGCATTAGGATTTTCTATTAATATATTAACCATGTTTGCAATGGTTTTAGCTATTGGTATGGTGGTAGATGATGCTATTATCGTTGTAGAAAACGTAGAACGTCTTATGGCAACAGGGCTTTCTGTAAGGCAGGCAACAGCAAAAGCTATGAATGAGGTAACACGTCCTGTTATTGCTGTTGTGCTTGTATTATCTGCCGTATTTATCCCAGTTGCATTTATGGGTGGTTTAGCAGGTGTTATGTATAAGCAGTTTGCCATAACCATTGTAATATCAGTTGTAATTTCTGGTATTGTAGCATTAACATTTACTCCAGCATTATGTATGCTTTTACTAAAACATGGTAAAGAACATAAACATATATTTCACCGTGGGTTTAACAAAGGTTTTGAGTTTATGACTCAAGGTTACCTGCATGGTGTTAAATTTATACTTCGTAATAATATTATTGCATTAATTATGTTTGGTGCTACATTAGGTGGTATTGGTTATTTATTTACTCACATTCCAACAGGGCTTGTTCCTAGTGAAGACCAAGGGGTAGTTATTGCCTTTGTTCAGCTGCCAGACGGAACTGCTATTGATAGAACTGCAAAATATATGGAAAATTTTGCTAATAAATTAAAGCAGGACCCATCAGTTGAAGGCTTTATGGCATTAGCTGGTTTTGATATGCTTGCAAGTTCTGTTCGTCCAAATTCTGGTGCTGCATTTATTGACTTAAAGCACTGGGACGAAAGGAAAACTAAAGAGTTATCATCTGATGAATTAGTTAAAAGAATTGGTGCTATGGGTTATATGACACCAGAAGGTATCAGTTTTGCATTTAACCCATCTCCAATACCTGGTATGGGTGCAACTGGTGGCTTTGAAATGTGGATACAAAACAGAGCAGGGGACAGCACAGATAAACTTTACCAATATGCAATGCAGATTGTAGCAGCTGCTAGAGAGCGTCCTGAACTTACTGGTGTTAGAACTACTATGAGTATTACAGCACCACAATTACAGCTTGAAGTAGATAAAGAAAAAGCACTTGCAATGGGTGTTTCAATATCTGATATTTTTTCAGTGCTTTCAGCTACTTTTGGTCAGTCATATGTAAATGACTTTAATCTTTACGGCAGGTCATATAAAGTATATGCTCAAGCAGATGCAGAATACCGCTCCACTCCAAGTGATTTAGAAAAATTATATGTAAGAAGTGGAAATGGTGATATGGTGCCACTTGCTGCTATGGTATCATACACTGAGAAAGGCGGGGCTTACGTTATAGAAAGGTATAACAACTTCCCTGCTACTAAAATTATAGGTAATGCAAATGCAGGATACAGCTCAGGTGAAGCAATGGCAGCAATTGAGCAGGTAGCTAAAGAGATACTTCCACGTGATTACACACTAGGCTGGTCTGGGCAGGCTTATCAAGAAAGAGTATCTTCAGGCAGCACTGTAACAGTATTTGTTCTTGCTATGATTATGGTATTTTTAATATTAGCAGCTCAGTATGAAAGCTGGTCACTGCCGTTTGCTGTTGTTATTTCTATTCCGTTTGCAGCATTAGGTGCAGGGCTTGCTACATATTTAAAAGGATTTTCCAACGATATTTATTTCCAAGTGGCTCTTGTTACACTTGTTGGTTTAGCAGCGAAAAATGCCATATTAATAGTAGAGTTTGCCGTTGAAAGATACAGGGCAGGTGGCTGCACATTAGAAGAAGCCGCTTTTACAGGTGCTCAGCTTAGGTTTAGACCAATTATTATGACATCTTTAGCATTTATTTTTGGAACAATTCCACTGGCTGTAAGTTCAGGTGCAGGGGCAGCAAGCCGTAACGTATTAGGTATTGCTGTTGTAGGTGGTATGATATTTGCAACCATACTTCTGCCACTTTTTGTGCCGTTTTTCTTTAAATGGATTATGTGGATTTCATTAAAACTCTTTCCAGAAAGAAAAGAAGGAATAGAATAAATAAAAACCCCCTGTTACACAGGGGGTTACTTGCTTAAAAAATAAAAATTATTTTAATATTTATTATAGTGGACTTTAGTGCTGTCATATCTATCAACAAATTTATTGCTTTCATTTGAATATCCAATAGCAATAACAGCAAAAGGAATAATATGTTCTGGAATATTGAAATGTTTTTGTAAGCCTTTAATACGCACTTCATCAGGGTAAGAACCAATCCATACACCACCAAGCCCTAATTTTGCTGTTTGAAGAAGAATATTTTGAGTAGCAGCAGATACATCTAAAGGATACCATAATGTTCCATTTTCACCTTTGTATGAAGTTTTTTCATTACCCATTGCAATAATTACAAGTGGTGCTTTTGCTGCTAGAGCAAAGTGCTTATCAAGAGGTGCAATACTGTTTATAATATCTTCATCATCAAGGACTAGAAATTCCCAAGGCTGTTTATTACAGGAAGATGGAGCCTGCATAGCAGCTTTTAAAATAAGCTCCACTTTCTCACTTTCTACCTTTTTTTCTTTTATAAATGAACGAATAGAGCGGCGTGTAAAAATTATATTATTCTCAATATTTTCCATAGTGTAACCTCATATTTTATTTGTATGACTATTATCTAAAAATAATAAAAGAATATCAAGAGAAAAATGTATGTATTATTTGAAAAAAATATGGTATAAATAAAGTTGAGGTAAATAAAATGAAGTTTTTATTAGGATTATTTGTCTTTTTATTTTTTATACTGGGAATTTCAGCGTTGATAGGTATATGGGTTATAAAAGGAATATATAACTTCTTTTCTGGTATTTTTAAAAACCCTGCTCAAGATGATAGATTTTATTCAAAAAAACAGGAAAATAATGCTGATAATTCTGTTATTATTGAAGGCGAAGTTGTAAAAGAAAGTGTTATTGAAAAATATATAAAAGAAATAAATCAATCAAAAATTGGTTTAGATAGTGATGTGGCTTCTGCCTTATCATCTTTAACTGATATTATGAAAAAAATGGACAGTTATATTTCAAACCATCAAAATAATGAAAAAGATATTAAAGTAATGACAGAGCATTATATACCAGAACTTTTAAAGCACATTAAAGTATTTAAAGAGTTAAGTTCTGGCAGTTTTAAAAGTGTCCATAATGATGATATTAAACATGAGCTTTTAGAAACTATAAGTATGATAACTAATGCATATTCAACTGTTCTTTCAGAATTTTATGACAGTATGGCGCTTTCTGTATCATCATCTTTAGAAGCTATAAAATCAAGTATAAAATTAAAGGGATATGTTAAGTAAAATATAAAAATAAGGGAGTTTAAAATATTATATAATCAATAGTGGCAAGTTTAGACAACTGCATAATTATACATTACAGACAACAAGTGATAATATTCATATAAAAGAAATTAAAAGTTTACCATTTGATTTTGATAGTGATATAAATAAAACTTTATTTTAGTTGTTAGATTTATAAATAGTATTAATAATTATCTCAAAGAGCATATATCTAAAATTAACGAAATAGAAGTTATGGCAGATTATTATATTTGTGAGCTTGTAAAAAACCTTAATATATATCTGCAAATATATAAAAGTAATAAAAATAGTATACAGCTTGGAAAAATAAAGCCAGAAATTATTAAAACCATTGGAATCATCAATAATGCCTTTTCAATAATATTAGCAGAATTTTATGATAATATGGCACTTTCAGTATCATCTTCTCTTGAAGCAGTAAACCAAAGTATAAAATTAAAAGGTTATATAAAATAGGTAATATTGTATATTCTAGTATTTGATTTTTTTAAAAATATATGTTAAAAATACTAGTATAATTTTGTATATTAAGGTGCATTTGTGTATAATTTAGATGATGAAAGCTCTGCTTTTGGCAGGCTTGGCAGTATGACGGCAGTTATACTTATATTTGCAGGGTTTGCTTTAATAATATTTTCTATTATAACATTTAATAGTATTTTATTAATCACATGCTGTTTTTTACCGGGAACAGGTTTAATTATATATGGTTTTTTAATATTTTCTCGCTATATTAGAGCATTAAAGTATTATAATATATATATGTCTGGCTCTGAAACTTTGCAGGATTTTTCTGATATATTAATGGATTCTAAACGCAATATTAGAAAAGATATTGCAAAAATGGCACAGCTTGGGATAATGCCTAATGCACATTTTAACAGTGATGATGTGCTTGTTTTTACTGCTGATAATCTTGGTAAAAATGTAATTGATGTGGAAGTAGAAGAAAGCAGAAATGAAAGTAATGTAGTAAAACAGCAGGAAAATGTATCTACTAACCAGTGGAAAAGTTACATTAAAACCATAAAAGAGGCAGAAAGCGAGTTTAAATCTCAAGATATTTCTTTTAGTTTATACAGGCTTTCAAAAGTAGTGGAAAAGGTTATAGATTACCTTGAAAAACATCCAGAAAAAGAAAAAGATGTTAAAAAATTAATGGAATTTCATCTGCCTTCTACTGTTAAATTAATATTATCATACAGGGAGCTGGATAAGTCTGGCATTAACACATTTAATATAGAAAAAACAAAGGAAGAAATAGTTTCTGCCTGTGATAAAATCCATGAAGCATTTAGTGGTGTATTAGAAGATTTATATAATGATAAAGCCATAGATGTATCAACTGATATACAGGTTTTAAAAATGATGTTATCTCGTGAAGGGTTTTTAGATAGAGATGTATTTAAGCAAAATAAATAATTAAAGGTGATATAATGGAAGAAAAAAAAGAAACAGCATTAGAAGAAGTAAATAATACCATTAATAATATTAATAGAGAAATAGCAAGCCACACATCAAAAATGGCACCAAAATTAGATATGGAACCATTAACTGATGATGAATTAAAGCAGATAGAAAATTATGCAGCATCTATTGATATTCATAATACAAGCACAGTAATATCATATGGTGCTGCTGCTCAAAGAAAGGTGGCAGAATTTTCTGAAAACGCACTGGGTAACGTAACATCAAAAGATTTAGGTGCAGTAGGGGAAGCATTAACAAGTGTTATAACTGAGCTTAAAGGTTTTGAAATAGATAAGGAAGAAAAAGGTTTTTTTAGCTTTTTCAAACGCAGTGCCAAAAAAGGTGCTAATAAAATGATGGCTTTAAAAACAAGCTACGAAAAAGCCGATGCAAATATCGAAAAAGTAGTGCAGGTATTAGAAAACCACCAAATTACACTACTTAAAGATGTAGCAATGCTTGATAAATTATATGAGTTAAATAAAAGCTATTTTAAAGAGTTAACAATGTATATAGAGGCTGGTAAGAAAAAACTAGCATCTATTCAAGATACTGAGTTAAAAGATTTAAGAGAAAAAGCTCAAAAATCAGGACTGCCAGAAGATGCTCAAGCAGTTAAAGATTTACTTGATTTATACAGCAGATTTGAAAAGAAAATACATGATTTAGAGCTTACAAGAACAATATCATTACAAATGGGACCACAAATTAGAATGATACAAAGTAATGATATTCAAATGAGTGAAAAAATACAGTCAACCATAGTAAATACAATACCTTTATGGAAAAGCCAAATGGTGCTGGCAATTGGTATAACACATTCTCAAGATGCAGCAAAAGCTCACAGAGAAGTTACAGATATGACAAATAAACTGCTTACAAAAAATGCAGAAACTCTAAAAATGGCAACTGTTGAAACTGCTAAAGAAACAGAAAGAGGCATTGTGGATATAGAAACATTAAAAACTACAAATGCAAGCCTTATAACAACTTTAGATGAAGTATTAAAAATTCAAGAGCAGGGCAGGCAGGGCAGACAAAAAGCAGAAGCAGAGCTTGTTAAAATTGAAAATGAATTAAAAAATAAACTTATGGGTTTGGCTAATAAGTCAGAATAATTTTATACATCAATAATTAAGGGGAGATTTATTATGAAAAAATCCATTTTATTTTTAATTTTGTTTACATTTTTATCTGTAAATCTTTATGCAGAAGAACTGCATTATCATGAGGAAATGTTTTGTTTAAAACCAGATGGAACACCTAATGGAGAAACTTCTGTTCAAGATGGTGTTACTTATATTACTGTTCCAGATGGAGCAGGGCAAAGCAGCGATGAAATAAAAAAACAATCACTACAGGAAGTTTATGCTCAATATGCAAAATTTAATGAATTACCTGCAGAAATTCCAAGCAAAAAAACAACGTATAATCTTCATGATGGTGCATTAGTTATTGAAGTTGAGCCTGTATCAAAAACTCAAGTTTTAATCACTTTCTTTCATAGAGAAGCATCTACTCGTGAGCCAGTATTATTAACATACTACCCTGATAAAAAAATCACTCGTGAAACTTACTGTGTTGATTTACCATAGAGAGATATTGTATTGATAACTAAAAAGAATAACACCCCAGATATTTAAAGTATTTGGGGTATTTTTTAATTACAGTTTAAAATATATTAAGTAAGATACTAAATTTATTGAAAATTTTTATAGATTTCACCTCTATTGCCTGCTGTAATAACTTCTATAATAATTTCTTCATTAATTATTTTATATATAACACGATATTTTTGTATTCTCATTCTATATATATTATTATAATTTTTCATAGCTTTTATATCAATATTTGTATTATTGTTATTATAAACAGATTTTAAATTATTAATAAATTTATTATATATATCACTATGTTTTTTGAAAAATTTATTGGCAGAATTGGATAAATTAATTATGATTTTTTTCATAACTCTATAATATCACGTTTTACAATTTTAATATCATCATCGGTTAGTTTATTAAGTAATTGAGTTATTTCTTTTTCCTCTGTATCATCACAATATTCCACATTTGAAAGCCTTACAATAAAGTCATTTTTTTTATCTTCTAATTCTTTAATAACAGCATTTCTAATAAATTCAGAAGAAGATACATTAAATAAATTTGAAACACGCTTAATATTATTAAATAACTCATCGTCTATTTTAAGGCTGATTGTTTTAGACATCATTTGCTCCAGTATTATCATATTATTGTAATACTAATATAATATGATATTATATATAATTCAAGTAATAACTTGATTATTAAATCTTTTTTCTTAAAACTTCCATATCTTTTAAAAGTATGCCGTTATCAATTACAGGGTGAGAGTAATTATCTACAAAGAAGTTTTTGATTGTTCTATGGTAAATGTAGCCACGCTTTTCATAATAAGGCACTAAGGGGAAACCAGTGCCTATTTCCATATACTTTCCCCCTAAAAGTTTTGCCTGATTTTCAGCATGATTAATTAAAATACTGCCGATACCTTTTTTTTGATGAGCTTCTTTTACTGCTAAATTTACAAGCTCAAAAACATGGTTTTCTTTTTCTATAATTAAATAAACACCTACAAGCTCACTATCTTCATAAGCTCCGAAAAGCATTCCTTCTAATAAGTAATTATCCACATTCCTTTTTTCAGGGTCTGCATCTAATAATAAATCATAAGGGGTATGCAATTCAATACAGGGGCATATAATTATCAATCTTCAACTTCCTGTTTTTTCATGCGTTTATCTTTTATATATATTTGCTTAATATTTGGTGCTCGCTGGTCTATCCTTTCATCAATTTTGAAAAGACCAATGGCTTTAACTAAATCTTTTAGTTTTGCATAGCCATAGTTTCTAGCATCAAATTCTGGGGACTGTTTTGTTATGTGCTGGCCAACTTCACCTAAAAACGCCCAGCCTTCTTCGTCCATGGAAGCAATAACAGCAGAACGTAATAGGTTTACCAGCCTTGTATCCATTTTTAGTTCATTAGTGCTTTTTTGTTTAACTTGTGGTTTTTTCTCTTTAACACCATTATTTTCAGAATCATTTTCATCAATATTTTGCAGGATTTCTGTATAAATAAACTTATCACATACGCTTATAAATGATTTTGGAGTTTTTTCTTCCCCAAAGCCGTAAACATTTAAGCCGCCTTCTCTAATACGTGAGGCAAGGCGTGTAAAATCGCTGTCACTTGAAACTATACAAAAGCCGTCAAACCTGCCACTGTATAGTAAATCCATAGCGTCTATAATCATAGCTGAATCTGTTGAGTTTTTACCTTTTGTATAGCCAAACTGCTGTATAGGCTGCAATGCATGTTCTAATAATATTTCTTTCCAGCCTTTTAGATTTGGGCTTGTCCAGTCACCATATATTCTTTTAACGTGGGCTGTGCCATATTTTGCAATTTCTGCCATTAAGCCATAAATTATACTAGGTGATGCGTTATCTGCATCTATTAAAACTACTAATTTTTGTTGTGTATTATTCATATCCTGCATATTACTCTCTTAAATTTCATTTAATAATTTAGAACCATAACTTGTATAAATTGTAGCAAACTGTAACGCTCTCTTTAATTTTTCTTGATAGAATAGGGAAAGAGATGCTGGGGAAATATAACTTGTTACTTTTTGTTTATTAATTGACTGATTTATTTGCTCATTAATTAAAGTTTCTGTAATAGTATCAAAAGCAATAACTGCTTGAGTTGCTATTTCTTCAGGTATTATTTTTTTACGTTCTAAATGTTTTATACGTTCCACAGTGCTCATATCTGTAATACCTGCATAAATTGATAAAAGCCTTGTAATATTAATAATATAAGAAAGGCTTTGTGTTTTTAAATTAATCATACCTGCATGTTCGCCATCTTTATCTACAATAAATGAGCCAAATTGTGATACAGGTATTTTTATAGCAGGGGACTGTTTTATTAATGTTGTTAATATTGCAGGCCTATCAGCTGCTTTTTTAATAATATAATTACGTAAAGACCAGGCAAGCATAATATCGCCTTCTAATGCTGCTAAATCTAAAAGCATAGCAAAAGCATATTTATTATCTGCTTTGTTACTTTTAGATGCCCAGCCATCAACTGCTTCTATCCAGCTAGAATATTTTAAAACCATATTTACAGTCATAACATCATCATCGCTGTTATGTGGGTAATAGCCAATATTTACAAGGTTTTCATGGTATCTTGAAGCAAACTCTCTAAATAACTGTTCTGCCATTTCAGTAACATCATCAGCAAGAATAAAAGCATTATTAATTTGTGGTCTTAAATCCATTTCACGCCTTGCACCTGCCCCTAAAAGCAAGTAGCAGTATGAATAATCAGAAAGTTTAAAGCCTTTTTCTGCCCTAAAATTATCACTTGTAAGCTGAAATGCTTTTCTATGGATTGCCCTGTGAATAGATGAAAGGGCAGTTAATTCTTCCCTTGAAACGCGAGATGATGTAGCCAAATTTTTTGCAGCTATATATATTTGAGAAAAAGCTTCTTTTAATTCATCAAAACTTGTCATATTATCAATATGAGCACAGTATAAATGAGAATTTTCTAAAAGCATTAATGCAATATTATGAATAGAAACAATACCAGCAGGCTTTCCATTCTGCATAACAATACCATGAGTTTTACCTGCAATTTGCAGCTCATTTAATGCTTCAACCACAGGAAATTCTGGTGGAAACATAACTGGCTCAATATCCATATAATTTTCCACTTCCTGCTTATGCAGGTTATCATTTAATGATGATAAAAAATTTCTCGTTAAATTAGTAACAGTTAAGATACCTTTTATAATCTGCTTTCTATTAACTACAAGCAGACTGCTTATTTTATGTTCTGTCATTAAATTGGCAGCTTCCACCACTGATTTACCTGTTTGGATAGATATAACAGGGGAGCTCATAACACCTGAAACAGTCTGGTATATAGACTGCATTAAAAAAGCATTGGAAGAATTATCAAGCTGGGTTAAGCGAACTTGAATATCTTTAATTAACTTGCTTCTAAAATCATCAGAAAGTTCCATAAGCCTGTATATGCATAATTCATGAATAAATAATAAATCGCAGTCAGATTTAGCAACTGCATTCATAGTATACATTGTCTTTCCTAAAAATGTGGAAAGCCCAACAGGGCAGTTGAAACATGATACTTCTATGTTAGAATTAGGGCGACTTAATACTATTTCACCATTTAAAAGGAAGTATATTCCTTTATGGTATCTTTCCCCTTTCCTAAAAGCAAGCTCACCTGTTAAAATATGTATTTCTTCAAAACGAGTAACTGTAGATTTAATTTCTTTTATAGATAAACTTTCAAAAAGATTTTGTTTTTTTATTTTTTCTAGAATATAGTCTTGCAATACTTGAGTATCTTCAGTCATTAGTCACCTATATGTAAAATAATAACATAGTTATATTACTTATGTTTTTAGTAAACCATACATATTATAAAAAATCAATGAAAATAAATTAAAAATCATATATATGCATGGCAGGAAAGCATAAAAATATAGAGAGAAACATTTTTTACCTTGTAAAATTTATAAAAAATATATATTATTCGCCTATCAATTAATAATAAGGTGATTTATGCTAGAGGAAGCAGCATATAGATATATTAATGGGCAGCTTGAAACTGCTTATATTGAAAGTGATATAGAACTTTCGGAGCTTTTAGCAGTTAGTGATAATGTTGCACTAGCTGATAAAAATATTGCATCATTTGTGGCAGGTGGTCCATGTCTTAATATGCTTTTATGGGGTGAAAAAGGCAGTGGCAAATCTACCCTTTTAAAGCTGCTTGCATTAAAATACGCTAAAGATAACCTTGTAACAATTGAGTTTATTGATGAAAGTGCAGGGGCAATTTATAAACTATATAAGCTAATACGCGAAAACAGCCACAAAAAGTTTTTATTATTTTTTGATGATATTTCATTTAATACATCAGATACAGCATACAGGCGTTTTAAATCTGCCATAGAAGGTGGTATAGAATCAAAACCAAAAAATGTAATATTTGCAGCAACATCAAACAAACGCCATATTGTTTCAGGCTCAGCACAAGATATTTCAGATATTTATGATAAAGATGAGGCAAATGAACAAACATCATTACAGGCTCGTTTTGGTTTATCTATTGGTTTTTATTCTTTAAAAAAAGAGGATTACTTAAATATTGCAAAAATGTATTTAAAGAAATATAATATAAATATGCCAGATGACTGGGAAAAACAGGCAGAAAGCTACGCTATTGATAGAGGTGGAAGAAGTGGCCGTCTTGCCAAACAGTTTGCAGCATATTTATATCTACAGCAGTTATAAAAGGAGGAATTACATGTATATTGAAGTGAATTTATCAATTGAAAAATCAGGCGGAGAAGAAAGGCTTCCAGTTGTGATTGATAGTATTAAAGAGGCAGTTACTCAAAAATTTCCAGAAGCTGATGTTGTTGTGCGTAAAGGTTTTTTTAAGACAATAGACGGCATCTATTCTGATGATTTATATGCAGAAGGTGAAGTTCGCCAGCTTGTAAATACTGTTAGAGAAAGAGCTTTAAGTAAGTAATTAATGAAAGTTATTGTTTTAATTATATTTTCCTTTTTATTGGTTTTTTCAAAGACTTTTGCAAATGATAATAGCAGTGTAAATAAAATTGAAAATCAAGATAATAACTCTAAAAAAACATCTAATAAAAGCATACCACCAAAGCTTGTGCCAGACAGAAAAATTAATGATAGAAACTTATTTATGGGTGATTTTGGTTTTCCTACAAAACAGGAATTAAAAGTAAACCTAGACTCTAATACAGAAGATACAGGGCTTTATGATGATGTAACTCTTTCTATGGTTAACAGGTGGTCTACTACAAACATATGGGGTAAAGATAAGCTTTATATTGAAGGTGCAGTTTCAGGTGGAGTAATAGGTTTTAATTCATTTTCTATAAATACTTTAGATGCAATAAACCCTATGCCTGTTATACCTTATGGTATGGTAAATTTAAAATTCTTTTCTGGTTCAAGGTTTTCTCCAGAATTAAAAATCCAAGATTCCAGGTTTATTTTCACCAGTTCAGATTTAAATACAGGGGAAAAAGCTCAAAACTATAATTATTACTATTTAAAACTTCCACTAGGTTTTTACGTTCCATTTTTTGGTTATAAATCTCAAATGAATATAGATGGTAGTTTTTCAAGCCTGCATGGTAATTTTAAGGTGCTGCGTCCAATATTAATAAAGGGGCAGTCATTACAGGCAGGGGATAAGTTTTATATGGCATCTACCAACTGGAATGTGCGTTTATATTTTGATACGCCTGTGGTTTTAAAACCATCTATTTCAGAATATGCATATTTTGGTATATATTACGATGAAACTATCAGCCCAAAATCAGCAACGCCCGGAACAGATTATGCTGGATATGGCTCAATGATTGTAGAAGCTTTAACAAGAAGCGGTGGCATTTTTTACGAAATGAGGCAGGATTTATATAAAGGGTTTATGTTTGGTATTGCTGTTCATTTAGGTGTTGGTGATATAGAAGTGAAAAAAAACTCTCAATCATATGATGTTAAATATGACGGCACAGAAGGTCTTATTTCATATAAAGTAAAATTAAGTTTAGGTTACCAGTATACTTTTAAAAAACAGCATGTTGGTTTAGCTTTTGATGCTGGGGTGGAATATGCTGGAAATACACCTTTTTTCTTTGCAAAACAGGAAAATCTATTTGGTTTACGTGCTGATGGTGAATTAAGATATTATGCTGAATTAAAATTTTTATTTGGTTATTAATAAGTTATATAAATTTTTTTGTTTTTTATTTCCATTGTTGCAAAAAACTATAATTTAATATAAAATACCACGATATTTATTTAATTTATATGATTTAAGGAATACTTATGGATAATGATGAATTAAAGAAAGCTTCTGAATTTGAACATGAAATTGATAAAAGCTCTACACTTGATGAACTTAATGAAGTGCGTATTAAATACATGGGTAAAAAAGGTATAATAAGCCTTTTAAATAAAGTGCTTGGCACATTATCTCCAGAAGAACGCCCTAAAATGGGTGAAACAATACAAAATTTACGTAATAATTTTGAAACTAAGTTTAATGAAAAAACTGCTAAAATAAAAAAAGCATTGAAAGATATGGCAATATCTCAAGAATATATTGATGTAACATTATCACCATATCCTTTTACTAAAGGCTCGCTGCACCCTGTTAAAAAAATATATGATGAAATAGTTGATGTTTTCACATCAGCAGGCTACATGGTTGCACAAGGCCCTGAAATAGAAGATGATTTTCATAACTTTGAAGCATTAAATCTTCCAAAATCTCACCCTGCTAGAGATATGCAGGATACTTTTTATATAGATGAAAACAATATTGTATTAAGAACACATACTTCCCCTGTGCAGGTGCGTGTAATGGAAAGCCAGAAACCACCTATAAAAATTATTGCTCCCGGAGCAGTTTACAGGTGTGATTATGACCAGACTCACTCTCCAATGTTCCACCAAATAGAAGGGCTTGTAGTTGATAAAGGTATTACAATGGCTGATTTAAAAGGCACATTAAAGCTTTTTATTTCACGTATATTTGGTGATGATTTAGATGTTAGGCTTCGCCCAAGCTTTTTTCCTTTTACAGAACCATCTGCTGAAGTGGATATGGGCTGTGTTCACTGTAGAGGTAAAGGGTGTAGAATGTGTAAAGGCACAGGCTGGATAGAGATTGCAGGCTGTGGTATGGTAAACCCTGAAGTATTTAAACACGTTGGTATTGATTCTAATGTATACAGTGGCTTTGCTTTTGGTATGGGTATAGAAAGGATTGCTCTTTTAAAATACGGCATAGATGATATTCGTCTTTTCTATGAAAATTCTCTTAAATTTTTAAAACAGTTCTAGGTGACATAATGAATATAAGCATTAATTGGTTAAAAGAATATATAGATTTTCAAGGTAAATCTGTTAAAGAAATATCAGATGGTCTTACTTTAGCAGGGCTTGAAGCTGAAGGATTTACAGAGTTACAAAGGTTAGAAAATGTAGTAACAGCAAAGGTAATACATAAGGAAAAACACCCAAATGCTGATAAATTAAATTTATGCAGAGTAACTGATGGAGTTCAGGAATACCAAGTAGTGTGTGGTGCACCTAATGTGGCAGAAGGACAGATAGTGCCTTTTGCAAAAATCGGTGCAGTTTTAGGTGATATTAAAATAAAAGAAGCAAAACTTCGTGGGGTGGAATCTTTTGGTATGATATGTTCAGAAAGGGAGCTTGGCTTAACTGATGAGCATAATGGTATAATGGTTCTGCCAAGTGATACACCACTTGGAAAAGATATTAATGAAGTTGTAGGAACTGGGGATACTATTGTGGAATTTAATGCTACACCAAACAGACCGGACTGGTTATCTGTTATTGGGGTAGCAAGAGAAGCAGCAGCAGTTTTTAATACATCAGTAAAATATCCAGAATATAATTTAGTGGAAAATAATGAAAAGGCAGATGATTATATATCTGTAAAAGTAGAAAACATAGAAAAATGCCCAATATATTTTGCCCGGTTTATAAAAAATATAAAAATCGGAACATCACCATTATGGCTTCAGGCAAAATTACGTGCAGCTGGTGTTCGCCCTATTAATAATATTGTTGATGTTACAAACTATGTTTTAATGGAATACGGCCAGCCTTTACATGCTTTTGATATTAGAAATATAGATAAAGGCATAATAGTTAGAAATGCATATGAAAATGAAAAAATAACTGCCCTTGATGGTAAAGAATACACACTAGATAGCAACATGTTAATTATAGCTGATAACTCAAAACCTTTAGCAATAGCTGGTGTTATGGGTGGTGAGCATACATCTGTTATGAATGATACAACAACAGTTGTATTAGAGTGTGCTTATTTTGAGCCAACACAGGTTCGCAGAACATCGAAAAAACTTGCTCTTTCTTCTGATTCATCATACAGGTATGAACGTGGTATTGATTATGGAGCAACTGAAACCTTGTCAGATTACGCAGCATATTTAATTGCAAAAATATGCGACGGGGAAGTAGTTGCAGGAAAAGTGGGCATTAATCAATGTAAAATAGAAGAAAAGCAGGTTATATCACATGCTTCTAATATTAATAAACTTTTAGGAACAGATTTTAGTATAAATGATATGGCTGGTGTTTTAAATAACCTGCAAATACAAACAAGTATTGATGGTGATAAGCTTGTATCAAAAATTCCTACTTTTCGTAACGATATTACAAAAGAGTGTGATATAGCTGAAGAAGTTGCCCGTATTATTGGTTATGATAAAATAGGCTATACAATGCCTAAAATGGATAGTGAAATAGATATTCAAAGCCCAAAAGTAAGGTATTCAAGGATTGCTAGAAACTTAATGGAAAATCTAGGTTATAACGAAGTGCTGAATTTTTCATTTTTAGGGGCTGATTATTTATCTATTTTTGATAAAAATGAAGATAATTTTGTAAAGCTTTTAAACCCTATTAGTCAAGATATGGCATGGATGAGAACATACTTATTTCCATCTATTATTAAAAATATGCAGACAAATAGAAATATGGGATATACAAGTGTAAAATTATTTGAGCTTTCCTCTGTCTATAAATCATTAGGGAAAGATAGGTTAGCAGATGAAAGGCTGCATTTATCACTTGGTGTTTTTGGCTCATATTACGATGAAACATGGATAAATATCCCAAAAGTTGATACTTTTTATTATATAAAAGGAAGCCTTGAAAACCTTTTTGAAAAATTTGGGGTAGCTTGCGAATATAAAAGGGAAGAAAATATCCATTTTCTACACCCGGGCAAATCTGCAGGTATTTATTTAAATAATAAAAATATCGGCTTTATTGGCTACCTGCACCCAGATACTGTTGAAGAATTAAATATTAAAACAACATGCTATATTGCTGAAATTGATTTTTCTACTATAATTGATGAAAGTTTTAAAGCTAATGAAGCACAAAAATCAAGTATGAAATATAAAAAGTTTTCACGTTTTCCATCAATTCAAAGAGATTTGGCATTAATAGTGAAAACAAAAGTAAATGCCAGCGATATACTGGAAAATATTATACATACAAACCCTGTAATAACAGATGCACAGGTATTTGATGTATTTGAAGGCAAGCCTATTAATTTAGGTTATAAAAGTATTGCTGTTCGCATAACTTTTACAGATATGGAAAAAACATTAAGAGATGAAGATATTAATCCGATAATAGATAATATACTCAAAAATCTTGAAAAAGAGTTTGAAGCAGTACTCAGATAGTATAATTTTATTAAGTAAAAGTTTAAAATTTAGTATTTTTTTAAAAAATATTAGTTAAAAACTTGAAAAGTTTAAAAAAATTATTTAGAATAGTTTGGTACATACTATTTGGAGCTAATATGAATAGAAAGAAGATATTGTTTATAGCTTTATTTATAATGTCATACATAAATATATCATATGCAGTGGAGCCGTATTTAAATACACAGCTTTTAGAGGCTGCTTCTGTTGGCGATGCTGAAGGTGCAAAAGATGCACTGCATAATGGTGCTGATGTTGATGCTAGAGACAGGCTTGGCAATACTCCTTTAATATTAGCTTCTGACGGTGGTTATCAAGAAGTTGTTCGTTTATTAATTGCATATAAAGCATCAGTTAACGCCGTTAATAAGTTTGGTTATACACCTTTAATGTCTGCTGTTACAAATTCTCACAGGTATATTGCATCTATTTTAATAAAGGCAGGGGCAGACCCAAAACTTGCCAATAAATTTGGTACTACTCCTGAAATGTATATTAAAGCACAGGGCTTTTTTACTATGAATGAATATATTAGTGATGAAAATCCAGTTATTTCATCTCAAGTAGATACTCGCCCTTCAAGACGCGGCACAATGGCAGCCATTCATTCAGCTCCTTGGCGTGAAGAATTTAACCAGCTTATAGCACTAGGTAAAACAAATGAGGCAGCTGAACTTTTAGTAGGCTATGCTGATAATAAAAATGTGGAAGCATGTTATTTATTAGGTTCATTATTTCTTTCAAAAGGCAATACAGAGCAGGGTGTTTTTTGGTCTAAACAGGCTGGTGATTTAGGAGATGCTATGATGAAATACCGTGCTGCAAAAGCTATTATTGATAACGGTAACGGTCAGGGTATGAAAGAAGCTGTTGCAATGCTTAAAGAATCTATTGCAGATGGAAATAATTTTGCAAAAACTGAGTATGGCAAAGCATTACTTTTTGGTAATGGTGTCCCAAAAGATAACGCTAATGCTTATGCATTATTTAAAGATGCAGCATCTTATGATATTCCTGAAGCTGTATATTACACTGGTTTATTAGAATATACAGGCAAAGGCACTGTTCAAGATGAGACAAAAGGTTCTGCAAAAATCCAAATGGCAGCAGATATGGGGTTTTATGAGGCAGAACAATTTATAGATAAGTTAAATGCACAAAAGCATATAAGTTTAATAGTTAACTCTAAAGTAGGAGACAGGGCAACAGTAAAAGCTTACCTTATTTCTATGGGAGCACTTATTAACCTTGATGACCCACAGTGTGATGAATATAATATAGGCAGTGCATGGAATAATGCATATAAAATATCAACTGTTAGAGTATGTTATCCGGGCGATGGCACTATTGCACCTGAATTTATACTTAGCGAAGCAATTGATAATGTGGAGTTTGCATATTTAAAAAATTTATATCCTACTGCTAAATTTTCTATGCCTTCTACATATATTAAACCACCAAAAAGCGACCTTCCTAAAGAGTTTATACCAACTGCAAAAGATTTAGGTATAGAAGTGGAAGATAATAAAACAGATAATGTAACAAAAACATTAGATAATGCTACTAAAGTAGAAGATAATGTTACAGAAATACAGGATAATAAAAGTGCTGGTCAGGTAGATTTTTCTAAACCAGTAACGGTAGATAATAAAAAATAAGCAGGTTTATGTTGTATAAAATTATATTAATTCTTTTAGTATTTATACCATTTCAAGTATTTAGTGCTGATTTGGATACCACAGTAACAGAAGCATTTGAACTTTACTCTGTTAGTAATTTTACAGAAGCTGCCCCTATGTTTGAAGAAGCATATTACATGGCAAAGAAAAATTCTGCTAAAGATATTTCAAGCAGGTTTAGAACATCACTTTATGCAGGGCTTTCATACAGGGGTATTGGTGAGTATGCCCAAGCTAAAGCATGGTTTTTAGTAAGTTTAGCACTGGCAGAAAAAGTGCAGGATTTATATGATATTCCAACACTTATTGCATACGTTGCAGAATCAGCTCGTCTAGCAGGTGATATTCACGAGGCAGAAACATACTATACAAAAGCTTTAATGTATGATGATTTAACAGATAAAGATAAAGCAGTTTTATATTACGGTCTTGCAGAAACAAACAGGCTCTCAGAACAATATCATTTATCAAAAGAAAACTGTGATAAAGCATTGGATTATGCAACAGGCTTAAAACTGCAAAAAATATTATCATCATGCGATATTATTTATGGCGAATTTTATAGAACACACAAAGATTATGCAAAAGCAATGTTTTATTTTAGCAGAGCAGCAGATACATCAAGGGCAAGAAAGTATGCTGATATTTTAGTGCCTGCATTAAATGGTATGGGCTTAACATCAGAAGCACTGCACAGGCCAGATGCAGCAAGAGAATATTTTGAGCAGTCATTTTTTGTGGCACTAGAAAATGGAGCTGTAGATAATACAGATATTATTTATAAAAAAATAATGGACTATATGCCTGAAAAGGGCAGCTTTAAATATCAAGGTGATAAATCATATGAGCTTGCAGGCTTAGAATTTTTAGATGATGATACTTCACTTTTACTATACAGCTTATCAGCACTGTATTACAGGCTTGGCTCAAGATATGTAGAATTATATACTGCTGCAGAAGCAGGTTATAATCTGGCTGAAAACTTATCTAATTCAGATATGGCAGCAGAATTTATATATGATATGGCACTATCTTTATATCATGCAAAAGAATATGAAGAATGTGCAGCTAGAAGCGAAGAAGCAGTATCTCGTTTAAAATCAACAAATAAGCGTGATTTACTTTCTGATGCTTATTATATACAGGCAGAAAGTTATTATAATCTAGGATATTATAAACAAGCATATTCATCAATGAATAAAGCTATAAGTTATGCAAAATTAACAGACCATGAAAGATTATATAAACGCTTAAATGAGATTAAAGCAAAAGCTGATAAATAAATATCTGTTGCATTTATGCAATAATATCAGTATTTTACTATACACCTGCTATTTTGGCAGTAACTTTTCCTAAAATAGTAATAGTTTCGTCCTGCATTTCTTCAATAGTGTATATTTGTGTTTCATAATTTTTATTATCAGAAATAACTTTAAGATTACCATCTTTATCTTTATCAAGCCTTTTTACTCTTAAGCCATTAATATTATCTTTAATAACGTATACACCATTTAAAGAAAGAGAAAAATTCTTGTCTATTACAACTAAATCATTATCATTTAAAGTGGGAGCCATACTGTCCCCATTAACTTTTACAATTAACGCATTTTCTGGTGCAATACCTTTTGAATGAAGAAAAGATAGAGGAATAGGAAATGATAATATTTGCCCGTCACTATCCCAGTCCAGCCCTTTTCCAGCAGATACCCCAATATCCCTGTAAAAGCTAATATATGCAATATCGCTTCCTGTAATAATTTCAGCATTGTTACGGTTGGTATCTTTTAGTTCCTGTATAAAAGAGCCCATAGGTTCTTTATAAAAATCTGCAATTTTTTGTATAGTTTCTATATTAAGGCTTTTAATCTCACGAGATAAAAATCTTGTAATTGTGCTTGGTGTTACTTTACCAACTTTCGCAATAGTATTTGCACTAATGTTGTTTTTTTTCATAAACTCTTGTAAATTAAATGCAATTTTGTCATTAATACCCATATTTTTTTCCCTATATATTATTTTTAAAAAAAGTTCTTGACTTTATTGCGTATTAGCAATATATATAATTATAATTGCATTTAAGAAAAAGTGCAAGTGAAAAATAATATTAAAAGCAATATAAATTGTTGTTGTATAAATACAGTAGTTTTTATTGCTTTAAAAAACAACCGGAGGAAGTAATGCAGGAAAGTTTTGTAGATGAAATAATGAATACCATACCTCAGTTTAAGCAGATGCTTACAGTTGATTACATTGCTAGAAAAATTGATTTAAGTGATAGAACTGTAAGGCGATATATTGAAAATGGAAAGCTTGAAGCATTAAATTTTAGCATTGAAGGAAGAAGTGTTTATAGAATACCTAGAAATGCCTTTAGAAGATTTTTAGAAACATATTATACAATGAGAGATTGTCTCTAAAATATTCCATATGGTACATTATTATTTATAGACTTTTTAAAATTTTTTTTATATAAGTATATAGAGGGTGCCATATGGAAATATTTAATAACTTAATTGATTTTTTAGAAAGCCATAAATATTTTAAAAATTCATTGTATGATTATACGATTGCATTTTTTATTTTTATTGCAATAATTGTGGCTATTACACTTTTTATTCACTTTGTTTTAAAGAGAATTAAAATAGATGAAAAGGAAACAAGTCCATTTCTATTTACTTTTTTTTCAATTTTTCGTAAGAGATTAGTTTATATTACTTATGCTTTAGCTATATATGGTGCATTAACATACCTTACTACCCCAGAAATTGTTACAAAAATTATAGATAAGGCAGTTATGGTATATATTGCACTTATTGTAATATTATCATTAACTGATATTTTTAAAACATATAACGCTACAAGTGCAGCACATACTGGTAAGAATCCAATACCTGCAGGTATCTTAACTATCATTAAAGGTATTATATGGATTACTGGTGCTTTATTTATTTTTTCAAATCTTGGTTATAATGTATCAACTTTTGTAACTGGTCTTGGAATAGGTGGTATAGCTGTTGCTCTTGCTGCACAAAATATATTAGGTGATTTATTTAACTACCTTGTTATATTATTTGATAAGCCTTTTGCAAAAGGTGATTTAATCCAGTTTAATACATCAGTGGGCAGGGTGGAATATGTTGGCATTAAAAGCACAAAAATTAGAAGTGCTAATGGCGAGCTTTTATCCGTTTCCAATACTGACCTTACAAAAACAATTATACATAATTTTGAAATGGCAGAAAAAAGGCGTCAGGTAACTATTATTGGTGTTGAATATGAAACAAGTGTGGAAATGCTGCACAAAATACCTAAAATATTAGAAGATACTGTAAGGTCTGTCCCTGAAGCAGAGTTTGCACGTGTTCATTTTTCTGCATTTAATTCATCAAGCCTTGATTTTGAGCTTGTATATTTTATTACAACTAATGATTATGTAGAATATACAAAAGGTGTTCAGAAAGTTAATTTTGCAATATTAGATGCATTTGCAGAAAAAGGTATTAATTTTGCATATCCTGCTCAAAGGCTTATAAAGATATAGGCAGTATTAAGTAGTTTTTACTTGACGGAAAATTATAATTACTTTAACTTGTTTGCTATAATTTAAAAATATAATAATGAGGATTTTAATGTCGTATTTAGCTCTTGCAAGAAAATACAGACCGCAGACATTTACAGAAGTATTATCGCAAGATTTTATTATATCAACACTTCAGAATGCTATCAAATTAGGCAGGGTTGCTCATGCTTATCTTTTTACTGGTCCAAGAGGGGTTGGGAAAACTTCCACTGCAAGAATATTTGCAAAAGCTTTAAACTGCACAAATCCTATTGATTTTGCTCCATGTGGTCAGTGTGAAAATTGTCTTGAAATTACAGGCGGCACATCTTTAGATGTTATAGAAATAGATGGTGCATCTAATAGAGGTGTAGAAGAAATCCGTTCATTAAGGGAGGCTGTAAAGTTTGTCCCTGTTAAAAGTAAATATAAAGTAATAATTGTAGATGAAGTGCATATGCTTACAGAGCAGGCTTTTAATGCACTTTTAAAAACATTAGAAGAACCACCAGAGTATGTTATATTTATTTTTGCTACAACAGACCAGCATAAAATACCTGTTACAATTTTATCCCGCTGCCAGCGTTATGAGTTTAAAAAAATATCATATGATGAAATGAGCAAAAATTTAGAAAATATATTAAATATAGAAAATGTAGATTATGAAAAAGATGCATTAAATTATATAATTCGCAATTCTGATGGCTGTATGAGAGATGCGCTTTCTCTTTTAGACCAAGTGATAGCCTATAGTGGCGGAAATATTACTTTACAGGATACATCATACCTTTTAGGTATTACAGATGCATATATTTCTAATAATATTTTTAGTGCTGTTTTAAAGGAAGATACTGCAAGCCTGCCAGAATTAATATCTCAAATTGATGAAAAAGGTATTGATTATAAATATATGGCAGAATGTTTAATAGAACATACTAGAAATATGCTTTTTATTGCCATTGCAGGAAAATCTCCATCAAACCATATGACAAGCGATGAAGTTGAATTTTATAACAGCTTAAAGCCGTATGGTGAAAAGGGCAGAATTTATGCATTATTTCAAATTTTCCAAAAACTAGTTAATGATTTAAAATATAGTGATTTTGCTCGTTATGTATTTGAATTTGCCATGTTTAAGGCATCTAGTTTATCTGAAATTATATCTATTATTTCTTCAGATAGTAACAGCAGCATGCAAAAGCCTAATAATATGGAATTAGTGAAACATACTGCACAAAAAGAAGTAAAACCACAAGTTATGCAGGAAGTAAAACAGGAAGTTCATAAAGAGCAGGCATCAAATACAGATGGCATATGGGTTCGTATATTAAATTATATTTCCAGTAAAAATACTATGCTTTATGGGCTTTTGCAGTATGCAGAAGTGGTGCTTGATACAAAAGAACATATAATTATACGCTTTCCAAGTGACAGGCAGTTTCAGTATAAAAATATAAAAAATGGACCAATGCATGATACTTTTGAACAAATGGTATTTTTTATAAGTGAATGTAATACTAAAATTAATGTTGAAATAGATGGAGAAATACCAGAAAAAAAAACTGAAGATTTAGCAGAAAAAAAAACTCTAAATGACGGAAATATTAGTAATAATGCAGAAAATCATGAAAAAAAATACGTAAAAGCAAGTGTTGTAGAAAGTGTTGCAATACAGAAATTACGTGAGGATATGAAAGAAAACCCCTTTATAAAAGCAGCCATAAGAGATTTAGGTTCAGAAATAATAAAAATAGAAAAAGATTAAAAAATATATGAGGTGATTATATGAATATGCAACAAATTATGCGTCAGGCACAAAAAATGCAGAAAAAAATGGAGGAAGCTCAAGAAGAAGCAGCAAACCAAGTAGTAGAAGCTAGTGCTGGCGGTGGTATGGTAAGTGTAAAAGTGAATGGTAAGCAGGAACTTTTAGAGATATCAATAGAAAAAGATGTTGTTAATCCTGATGATGTTGAAATGTTACAAGATTTAATTGTGGCAGCAGTTAATGAAGGTATGAAAAAATCACAACAAATTATGCAGGATAAACTTCAAGGTATTACAGGTGGGTTAAATATCCCTGGAATGTTTTAATTAAGGGTTTATACTCTAATGCAAAATATTAAAGTGTTTGATGACTGTGTCCATGAGCTTTCAAGGCTTCCTGGTGTGGGGCGAAAAACAGCCGTTCGCCTTGCTTTACATATACTAAAAATAAAGCAGGAACAAGCTTATAAACTTTCAGATGCCATAAAAAAATTAAAAGACAATATCAAATTTTGCAAAGAATGTGGTTCTATATCTGAAACTGAAATTTGCCCAGTTTGCAGTGATGAAAACAGGCAGAAAGATGTAATATGTATAGTGGAAGAAGCTAAAGATGTATTTTTTATTGAAAATACAGGCAGGTTTTTTGGACTTTATCACGTTCTAGGTGGTAAAATATCGCCACTTGATGGTATAGGACCAAGTGATTTAAGTTTTGAAAAGTTAAAAGAAAGAGTAGAAAAATTACAGGTAAAGGAAGTTATTATTGCCACAAACCCTGATGCAGATGGTGAAACTACAGCATCTTACATTGGCAGAATACTGCAAAATGTTCCTAATTTAAAAATAACAAAGCTGGCAAGTGGTATCCCTATTGGTTCTCATTTAGAATATGCAGATGAAATAACTGTGCTGCGAGCTTTAGAAAACAGGGTTGGTTTAATATAGCTGGCTTTTTTTAGCTGTATGTAATCTTAGTTTACTAGAGTATAATTTAAAAAATTCAAGGGGAGCGTATTTTGTTGATGCAGGCATTTCCCAAACTGGAATATAAGGGAATAGAAATGCGTTTATGGATAAGAATTTTTTTGCTAGGAGATAAAAACCACAGGAAGTGGTTTCGCGATAGCGTAAGCGATAGCCGAATTTATTTCGGCAGAGCGTGGTTTAAAAAATTCAAGGGGAATGTTTTTTATGACGCAAGCATTTCCCAAGCGAGTAGCGCGGAAATAGAAATGCGCAGCTGGGCTGAATTTTTTTGCTAGGAGATAAAAACCACAGGAAGTGGTTTCGCAATAGCGTAAGCGATAGCCGAATTTATTTCGGCAGAGCGTGGTTTAAAAAATTCAAGGACGAATTTTTTAATAGGAGATAATATGTCTAAAGAAATACTAATAAATTCTGGTATAAGGGAAGTGCGTGCTGCTGTTATATCTGGTGGTAATGTATCAGAATTATTTATAGAGCGATTAAATAAAAAAAGTGTAGCAGGAAATATATATAAAGGTAAAGTGGTAAAAGTTTTACCTGGTATGCAGTCTGCATTTGTGGAAATTGGCTTACAAAAGGCTGCCTTTTTGCACGTTGCAGATATTTATACAGGCAGTAATGACGAAATAAACTACGATGAAGAAATATCAGATGATGAAAATATGGAACATAAATCATCAGAAAATGTGGAAACTGTAATTCATCATTACACACCTATTCAAGAGATTTTAACTGAAGGGCAGGAAATAATTGTTCAAGTAGCAAAAGATGCAATAGCCACAAAGGGTGCAAGGCTTACTACTCATTTGACTATACCCGGAAGATATCTTGTTTTAATGCCCGGTTATGAACATATTGGTATATCAAGAAAAATAGAAAATGAAGAAGAAAGAGAGCGTTTAAAAAATATATTAATGTCATTAAGACCAGCAGGTATGGGGCTTATTGCAAGAACTGTCAGCGATGGTTTAAGTAGTGAAGAATTAGTGGCAGATTTAGAGTATATAAAAGGTGTTTGGGCAGGGGTGGAAACTGTAATTGAAAAATCTAATGCCCCATCATTAGTATATGAAGACCATAACTTGATTTATAAAATTTTGCGAGATGTGGTTACATCTGATACAAGCCGTATTTTAATAGATAATAAGGAAGATTATGAAAAAATGCAGGAATTTTTTAATAATCATCTTTCAAACCTTGATTTAAAAATAGAATATTATAAGGGTGAAGAACCACTTTTTGACCTTTATAATGTGGAAATAGAAGTGAACAGGCTGCTTGATAAAAAAGTATGGCTTCGTTCTGGTGGTTCAATAATTATTGACCAGGCAGAAGCATTAACAGTCATAGATGTTAATACTGGCAAATACGTGGGCAGGCAGAATTTTGATGATACTATTTTAAAAACAAATTTAGAAGCCTGCAAAGAAATTGCCCATCAACTTAAAATGAGAAATATTGGTGGTATTATAATAGTTGATTTTATAGATATGGAAAGACTAGAAGACAGGGAAAAAATGCTTTCCACATTAGAGCAGTATTTAAAAGAAGACAGGGCAAAAACATCAGTTGTAAATATTTCACCACTTGGGCTTGTAGAAATTACAAGAAAAAGGGTGAGAGACAGCGTTATTAGAATGATGAGCGAGCCATGCCCATATTGCGAAGGCAGGGGGGTTATAAAATCAAAAATAACAGTGTGTTATGAAATAATGCGGGAACTTGGACGCCTTGCCTCTCAAAATAAAGGAACTGCCATATTAATAGAAGCAAAAGAAGAAGTGGCAGATTTATTACTAGAACATGAAAATGAAACTATTGAAGAGCTTGAAAAAAAATATATGTGTGATATAGAAATACAGCAAAATAACAGCTCCACATATGATAGATATAAGCTTAAAATAATGGGAAAAGCTAATGGCAGTATATAATAGAAAGGACAGCTATTACAAAAAAGCTAAAAAAGAAGGGTATAAATCCCGTGCTGCTTATAAACTAAAAGAATTAAATACAAAATATAAAATAATGAAAAAAGGCAGTAAAGTTTTAGACTGTGGAGCAGCTCCCGGTGGCTGGAGCCAGGTTGCTTTAGAAATAGTTGGGGAACATGGCTTAGTAGTAGGGGTAGATTTAAATGAAGTAAAAGGCATTAATAACAAAAATTTTATATGTATTACAGGAGATTTTACTACAGAAGAAATAATCAGCAGTGTTTTAGAAAAATGTGATAAATATGACTGTATTATTTCAGATATTGCACCACATACCATAGGAATAAGAGATGCAGACCATACTAATTCTTTAGAACTGGTTGAAAAAGTATACACTTTTGCAATGCAGACATTGAAAAAAGATGGTTCATTTTTATTTAAACTTTTTGAAGGGCAGGGACGAAAAGGTTTAGTAGAAAGACTTAAAAAAGATTTTAAAGATGTGCGTATTTTAAAACCTGATGCTACAAGGCAGGGTTCTATGGAAATATATATTGCTGCCCTTTATAAATTAAATTAAGTAGTTGGAGATGTATATGCTTGATAAAAATGAGTTGGAAGATTTACTTGTTAAATTAAGGCTTGGAACTATTACAATAGAAAGTGCTATTACAGAAATTGAGCAAAATTTTTATTCTGTAGATGAAAATGAAAATATATCTATATGGCAAAAACTAGAATGTCCTTTTGATGAAGTTTTAGAGTGTGATAATCTAAGTGTTACTCAAATAGAAAACCATGTTGCAAAAATGATAAAAAGTAATACGAGCTTTATACTTGTTGGATTATCTGAAGAAGCATTATCAGAAATTAGTGCAAAATATAATAAATGTAAGGCTTATTTTGAAGCAGGTATTATAAAATATACTGCAAAAGATAAAAAATTAGTTACTGATAAAAAAATCGTAATTGTTTCATCACTTAATAAAGATGAAAAAATTGTAGCTCAAACAGAAGTTATATTAAATATAATAGGCATACCTGTTGAATTTTACAATGTTTCACCATATAAAACAGTATCTATGCAGATTTTAAAAAACTATATTCATACAGCTAATGCTGTTATTGTGATTTATGATAAAGATATAAGGCTGCCTTCTATTGTATCAAATATTTCACCAAAACCTGTTGTTATATTAAGTAAAAATAACCATGCAGAAGAATATATGCTTTCAAATGGAGCAGTTTTAGCAAAATCTGGCAGCAGTATTTCAGCCTGCATGGCAGTTGCAAGGCTTTTAAGGTAATAAAATGGATAAAAAATTAATCACTGCTTTAATACCTGCTTATAATGAAGAAGACTGTATTTATGAGCTTTATAATCGTGTAACTAACGTGTTAAAAGGGCTTAATAATTATGATTATGAAATATTAATAATAAATGATGGTTCAAAAGATAACACTATTTTTATATTAGAAGAATTGCATAATAAAGATAACCATGTGCAGTATGTAAATTTAGCAAGAAATTATGGCAAAGAAACAGCAATGGCTGCAGGGTTTGATTATGCTAAAGGCGATGTGGTTGTTATATTAGATGCTGATTTACAGACTCCACCAGAACTAATCCCTGAAATGCTTAAATACTATGAAGAAGGTTATGATGATGTATATGGCAGGCGTAAATCAAGAGACGATGAAAGCTTTTTAAAAAGATTTGGCACAAAACTTTACTATAAAGCATTACAGTCATTAACACGTGTTGATATTTTAAAAAACACAAGTGATTTTAGAATGTTAAGCCGCAAGGCAGTGGAAGCCTTAAAAAAATACAGGGAACATAACAGATATACAAAAGGCATATTTGCACTAATTGGGCTAAATAAAAAAGAGTTTTTATATGAACCTGCTGCACGGTTTGCAGGCCGTTCAAAGTGGAATTATTTAAGCCTTTTAAATCTAGCAGTAGAAGGCATCACATCATTTTCCACATTCCCTTTAAGGCTTAGCTCTATACTTGGTTTTGTTACTGCTTTAGTTGGTTTTATATATATTTTATTTTTAGTGATAAAAACATTAATATTTGGGGCTGACATTAAGGGTTATCCAACACTTTTATCTGTAATTATCTTTTTAGGTGGTATCCAGCTTTTATCACTTGGTGTCATAGGTGAGTATTTGGGCAGAATATTTAACGAAGTAAAAAATAGACCTTTATATTTAGTAGAAAAATATTCTGGGGATAATAATAAGTGATAAAAAAAGCAGCTTCCATATTTATGGATAAAACATTTTTTAAATTTATAATAGTAGGCATTATAAATACCATAGTAGGTGCAGGTATAATGTTTGCATTATATAACTTATTTCACTGCTCTTACTGGTTTTCTTCTATTATGAATTATGTAATAGGAAGTATTGTAAGTTATTTTTTAAATAAATATTATACATTTGAAAGTAGTAAAATAACAAGAAAAGAGATTATATATTTTTCATTAAATATTGCAGTGTGTTTTTTTATAGCATACGGTGCAGCAAAACCATTGGCATTATATTTATTAAGTGATTATTCTAAACCTATCCAGGAAAATACAGCTATGTTTATAGGTATGGTAATATTTACTGGGCTAAATTATTTAAGCCAAAGGTTTATTGTTTTTAAAAAGGGGTAGTTGTGGGAAAGACTATTTCATCAATTCAGCCATATATTATTAATAAAGAAGCAGATTTTAAAAGCTCCATTATTATATCAATAATAATAGGTATATTTATATATTTTTATGTTTTTGGCTATAAAATTATAAACCCATATTATACAGACTGGATATTTTACCAATGGTTAGATGTTGCTCAACATTATACGGGCTGGCTTGCTTTTTTACATAGTCCGTGGCAGTTTCCATTATTATTAACAGATAAATTAACTTATCCTGAAAATATTTCTATATTTTGGACAGATTCAAACCCTTTATTTTCAATTATTTTTAAAATATTAGCACCAGTATATAATTATGCAAATATTCAATTTATAGGGCTTTATTCTTTTATCTCATTAATATTAAGCAGTGTATTTGCATCTCAAATTGTCAGGTATTTTAATAAAAATTTATTTATTATAATTTTAGGAACTATTTTTTTAGTTTATAAGCCTACAGTTTTACACAGGCTGGTAGTCCATGCAAATCTTTCATCTCAATTTTTTATTTATGCCTGCATTGCTTATATTTTATATAATTATAAATTAGATAATTTTAAAAAAGACTTTATAATATGTATTTTATTGTTTGCTTTAGCAGTTTCAATTCATTTTTATTACGTTCCAATAGTTTTATCATTTATGTTTTTATATTTGCTTTATAAAGTAATTTATTTTAAGAAGATAAAATATATATTACCACTAATTGTAAGCAGTTTTATAGTGGTAATGGAAATGTATATATTTGGTGTATTTGTAAATTTTGAAAGCTCAAAGGGAGCAGGTGTTGGCTTTTTTTCATTTAATCTAAATGGTTTTTGGAACCCATTAATGGGCTGGTCAGCTTTAATAAAAGGGCTTCCTATTTTTTATGATGGTCAGACCGATGGATTTGCTTATTTAGGGCTTGGGTTTTTCTTTTTACTGCTTGTATGTTTACCTTATATTTATAGACTTATAAAAAAAATATATAAAGAAAAATGGGATAAAAATTTTAAATTAACATTTACTATAATTTTAATATATATTTTTGGCATAATATTTATTGCTACTGGTGGAATTATCTCTTTTAATAATACATTAATTACAAGCTTTGATTTATCATTTTTATTATCTACTTTTAAAGGTCATGGCAGGTTTATATGGATACTGCCAATTGTTTTTACTGTTTTATTATATATATTAATTTTTAAAAGTTTTAAAACTAAGTCTATAATTATATTATTATTAGCAGCAATTATTATTCAGGCCCTTGATATAGGAAAAAAAGTTGTCCAATTAAATGAAGAACATATGCATACTTACAGCTTTCAACCGATTATAGATAAAAATGATGCTGCAAAATTAAAAGAATACGGAATAAAGCATTTTATATTACCTGTAGATGATCCTTTGTATACTATAAAATATACTTCATTTATTATACCTAATGGTTTTTCTGAAAGCTGTAGTTATACAGCAAGGGACTTTAGAAAAATTTGCTTAAATAATTATAACAATGCTTTAAATGATGTAAAAAATAATTTATATAAAAAAGATACAATATACATATTCAAAGAAGCAGATATAGATATACCTGTAAATAATAAATCAGTCTTTTATTATAAATATGGCAGTCACATTATTTTATCACCAGTAGAGCTAAATAGCTTAAAATAGGGAGTATATTATGTATTTCATTAAAAAAATAGAAAATATATTTAATAGTAAATATGGTTATGCAGCTGCCTATACTATGGTTTTTATTATATGTTTTTTTATTATGCTGGGGCAAAATTTTAAGCTTGAAGCAGGTAATGATGATTTATACCATACACAAGTAATAAAAGAGTTTGGAAGTATATATAATTTTTTAACTGCCCAGTATAATTATACTAATGGCAGGTATTTTACATCAATAGTTATGTCTTTTGTAATGGATAAAAATATATGGTTATGGCGTATTCTAAATACCATAATGTTATCATTATTATTTATTTATTCGGCTAAAATTATCCAATATTTTTATAAATTAAATAAAGAAAAATTTTATATAATATTATTTGGTTTTATTGCATTAATATCACTTTTACCAAAGGGGATATGGGATTGGAGCATTACATGGGTAACAGGCTCATTTAATTATCTATTTCCAGCAACATCATTAATTATTTGCTTATTTTATTTATACAATACATTATTAAATAAAAATAATATAAATTTATTAGAGTTTTTTTTAATTATTCCTTTTGCAGCATATGCTACAAATTCAGAACAAACAGCACTTGTTTTTTTAACTATGTTTTTAATTGTAATGATATACTCATACATAAAATATAAACACTATAATATTTATATTATTCTTATATTTATTTGTGGCATAATATCATCATATTTTTTATTTACAAGCCCATCTGTCCATATAAGATATGCATCAGAGGTTATGAGATGGTATCCAATGTTTGATAGTATATCATTGATAAATAAGGCTGTTTTAGGTTTTTCCTATACTGTTATATTTGGATTTTTACAATATAATTATATTATGACTATTTTTTATACTATCATAATGATTTTACTTATAAGAAAGAGTAACAAATCAAAATACCATATGATTTTACTTTTTATTCCATTATTATATTCATTAGTTTATTATGTAGGCAGGCAGGTAAGTTCAAGTTTTCGTAACTGGGTAGGGCAGTCTTTAGTATATAATTCAGAATTATATGCTCATAAAATCTTAAATAATACACCATCAGAACCATTTATTTCATTAATTATTGGTATAATACTGTTAATTATTATGATATATTTTTTATTTAAAATAAACTGGAGCAGTTTTGAAAGTAAATATATTACATTTTTATTTTTAGGTGCAGCCATATTATCTTCTTTTTTAGTAAGTTTTTCACCAACAGTATTTGCTTCAGGTTTTCGTATATTCTTTATTCCTTATGTGTTATACGGTATATCAGTAGGTTTAATGTTTGCTGAATTAATAAATAAAATAACTTTTCCATTATCATATAAATTTAAATTTATATTTCTAATCTATGTAATTATTGGTATAATAGATGTATATAGTAAGGTGTATAAATAATGAGCTACATTATAATTATTCCTACATATAATGGGGAAAAACAGGGGCTTGAAGATTTGCTTATTTCTATTAAAAACCAAAGCATGTCCCCTGAAAAAATTTGTATAATAGATTCATCTTCTACTGATAGAACAGTGGAAATATGCAAAAAATATGGTTGTGATATTACTATTATAAATAAAAAAGACTTTAACCATGGGCTAACAAGGCAGCTAGGCATAGATAATAATAAAAACTATGATTATGCTATGTTTATGACGCAGGATATATTGCTTACTGATAAAAATACATGTGAAACATTGCTTTCTTCATTTGAAATAGATGATGTATCAGCAGCTTATGGCAGGCAGCTTGTAAATGATAACTCATCATTTATAGAAAAAATAAGCAGGCATTTTAATTATGGGGAAACATCCATTTTAAAATCAAAAGAAGATATTGAAAAATACGGCATATCTACTGCCTTTTGTTCTGACAGCTTTGCAGCATATAAAATAGCCGACATGTTATCTATTGGTGGTTTTCCAAAAACTGATTTTGCTGAAGATATGCTTATTTCTGCTAAATTAATATTACATGGTAAAAAAGTATACTATAATGCCCAAGCAAAAGTCGTGCACAGCCACCCATATTCTTTAAGGGCAGAATTTGAAAGGGGCAAATCAATAGGTAAAATGCATAAAGAAAATAAATGGCTAATAGATGCTTTTGGAAAGGCAGAAAAAAAAGGGCAGGAGCTTTTAAAAACTCTTACACCTTTTAAAAAATTATTATATATTTTTCAAGCACTTCCAAAATATATAGGTTATAAAATATCTAAACTATAGTTTATTATTTAAATACGATTAACATATGTAATATATTTGTCAATATGTTTTTGTGCATATCAATATAACCTTTGACAATTTTATATATTAATATTATAATCAATTATATTATTTTTATTCGTTTTTTTATTTTTATGCAGTCTAAAATATATCTATTTTAACTGCACTTTTAGTGAAATATATGCTAATAAGTATATATTTATTATATAGATTAAAGTTTTTGGTTACAATGTATTTAGATGTGTATTGTACCATTTTTTGATGTTTTATAATTTAAAAGGAGCATTTATGTTTAAAAGAGGCTATGTCTTTATTTATTATTTTATTTTATTTTTATTTCCTCTTTTATTTTTTGCATGTTCTTCTAGCAACAGCACAAGTTCAGTAGGCACAATCTATGAAGATTCTGACCCTAATGTTGTAGTTACAGGCATAAACCTTGCTAGTAATTACATAGAACTTTCAAAAACAAAAGATACTGTTTTATATTATGATATAAGTGCAGTTGCTGAGCCATCTAATGCATTAAATAAAAAATTATTGTATTCCTCTAGTGACCACAATATTGCTACAGTGGATGAGAGTGGTGTATTAACTATTACAGACTTTGGCGAGTTTACTGTAGAGGTTAAATCCGCTGCCAATAATGGTATATGGCAGAAAATAGACTTTTATGTAGCAGAAAAAATATTGACAAGTGTTGATGTTAATAGTATCCCTTTATCTATTTTTGGGGATTATAATGTAAACCAGTACGGTATTAATAATACACCTGATACAAATATTTTTGGAAGTCTAACTATTAATGCAAATAAGAATAATTCTGAAGTAGTTACTTTAGGGTTAGTGTTTAATGGTGCAGTTATTAATATGACTGTAGCTAGTGAAGGTATGTCTGAACTTAGCTATGAAGCAATAGCACAGTCGCTAATAGAGCAGCTAGATATACAAGAACATGCTGATAGTAGTGCAGATATTATTATTTCTCTTAAAGGGCAGGATTATCCTGAGCTTGTAAATAATGGTATTATAAAAAATAATGAAGTTCTTAAGTTAGCCTTAAAAAAGGAAAGCGATATTAATGCAGGGCAAGATTTAGTATCAAAACCTGTAGTTAATGCTACAACTATTGATGTGGGTGAATCAAGAGAGTATGATATTGCTGATGTATCTACTTTTAGGGTATCTCCAACAGTATCTCCAAGTAATACAAGTAATTTAGGTATAATATATCATTCTTCAAATGAGGAGATTGCTACTGTTAATGCATTAGGTGATGTATTAATGTTAAAAGAAGGTCAGGTAGAAATTACTGCCACATCTTTATCTGGCAGTGGTGTATCTGATACATTATTATTGAATGTGCTTGATTCTTCAATTAAAGTAACAAGTATTAATAGAAATACAAATGATACAAATGTATTAATAGATGAAACTATTGATGTATCTGGCAGAGTTGTTCCTGAAACAGCAAGTTTTCCAACTATTATATATTCTTCTTCAAACCCAAATATTGCATCTGTAGACAGCACCACAGGTATTGTTACAGGTAAGAACGTAGGGCAGGCAGTTATTACAGCTACAACAGATGGTGGCAGGTTTAAACAAGATTATGTAATTAATGTAAGTGCTTTTTCATTTCCTGTTACTGGTATTATGAACTTACCAGCGGAGTTGTATATTAATAAAGAAACTCCTGTATCCATAAAACCAGCTGCATTTCCAAATTATGCTTTCAATAAAGAATTATCATATTCTATTACCGGTGATGATATTATATCATTTGATGAGGCTACAGGTAGTATTCAAGGTCTAAAGGCAGGGGAAGCCTCCATAAAAGTTACTTCAGTAGATAATGCAGATATTTCAAAAACATTAAAAATATATGTTAGAGACCAGGTGCAGGAAATTGATGTATCTAGCATTAATATAACATCAACTCCACCTGCTAATTTATATATTGGCCATACGACAGGTCAGTTAACAGCAGAACCAAATAATGATGCAAATATTAATACAAATCTTTTTGCAGAATCATATGATAGTAATATTGTATCAATTTATGCAAAAGATGGTGCAGTAAATACATGGGAATTAAGCCCAATAAATGAGGGTAGAACCACTATTAGAGTGTTTGCAAAAAATGGTGTTGAGCAAACTTTTGAAGTAAATGTTCATAAAGTAATGAATGTGCAGGGTGGTTATAAAGTAAATAGTGTTGAATATACATATAATGGTATAAAAAGAACATTTTACCCAGCAGCTGATGCTGTTGTAAAAGATAACCTGCAGGGTGAATTTGGCATAAATGTAAATAATAGTGCTATAGTATTAAAGGGCAGGCTGCAATTTACTCCAGAAAACCCATTACAGAAAACTTCATATACTTTTAATAACTGGCGTTTTCTATTCATTAATAAAGAAATTACTTTAGATAATAATGATGTGTATGCAAAACAGACAAAAGAAGGTTATAAAAGGGAAAATATAAATATTACTGGTGAAAAAACAATAGAATATTTATATACAAATAATGGGCTTCAAGCACGTATATTTTTAGAAAAAGTAACAGATACAATATTAGATGTTCCAGATAAGACAATATTTGTTACACCGTTAAACATGGTATCAGACCCACACAGTGCAGAAGGTTACTATGAAATGACATGGTTTTACGGAAACCCAAGCACAGTGGACAGGCCATCATCTAACCCTGTAAGATACCAGCCATTATTTTCTGATAAACCAGAGGATAGACCAACAACTAGTGATTTGGGAATAAGTTATTTAACTAATAACCAAAAATGCTGGTTTACAAGCTGTTTAGGTGGAAATGGGACAAATGGTTCTGTTACAAATTACACAGGTTCATTTGTTATAAAAGTTGATGGAGTAGATAGCTCTGCCAGCTTAACTTCAATATTCAAAGTTCAAAAACAAGGGCATAATGACTTTGACTTAAATTCATGGAGAAAATATATTCATGCAACATATTCTCCAATAAGCATTAGGCAGGATACTGGGCGTAGTGGAAATATTGTAAGTAAGTCTGTTACTGCTGGTATTGTATCCAATAGTAGAAATGAAGGTTCTAAAGGTGCATATATTGCATACACTCCACGAGAGGGTAATGTTATGCAATTTGAAACTCAATTTATGGAAACTTACCAGTTTATGTATCGTGCTAGAAAAGTAAGCGATAGATATATAGACTTACCAACCACGAAATATGTTGATGGTGATGTATCAGGCAGGACGGCTCCAACAGTCCCTGCACAAGCAGAAGTATTAGATATACAACTGCAGCCATCAAGTAATGTAACCAATATATTGTAATAATATGCTGTAATATTGGAGAAATTTATGAAAAAAATTAATAATACAATTAAACTGGCAGTTTTATTTAGCTTTATTTTATTTGCATTAGCTTGTTCTAAAGATACTTCATCAGGCGGTGTAAATGTAATTAAAAATCCACCTAAGGACCCTACTCAAATTGTTACTCAATCTAATTACATTTCGGTTGATAACAGTAAAAATAGTTTCAAATTATATGCATCTGTTATTCCAAGCGAGCAGGCACATGAACCACTTATATATACAAGTTCTAATCAGAGTATAGCACAAGTGGATAATGATGGTAATGTAACTGTAAAAGGTGAAGGTATAGCAAATATTACTGTGGCATTAAAAAACAATCAGGCTGTTTATAAAAATATAATTATTAATTCATATATACCTGTGCAGGCAAATCCAGATGATACAAAGGTGAGAGCTGTTTATGTGGATAAAACACATGTATCTTTATCTATTTCTGGTAATAATACATATAAACTTGATGCAGGTGTTAGACCAATAGATGCTTCTAATAAAGCATTATCTTTTATTTCAACAGATACTCGTGTAGCTACGGTAGATGATTTAGGAACCATAAAAGCAGTTAATGGTGGAACGGCTGTTATAATAGCATTTGCAAAGGCAGACCCATCTAAATTTGTTCAGATAACAGTAGATGTTAAAGGGCAGGAAAGTAGTAGCGGTATAGAATTTAGCCCACCTGCAGGTGTATCTCCAATTGATTTAGCCGGCAATCCACTATCACTAATTGCAAAGTATAAAATATTAGAATATCAAATAAATAATGAAGGCTTTAAAAAAGCAAGTGATGATAGCAACTTAAGAGTAAATGTTATACTTGATAACCTTCCAGTTGTAGATATTTTAATGTATACAAAATTAAATGGAAATGAAGTAAGGTTAATTCAAAGGAAAGATATTACAGATTATAATATGGATATTGGTGCTATATTTACTTCACTTGGTGCAAATATTACAGGTGAGTATACAATGGAATTTACCTTAAAACCTGAAAATTATTCTCAATTTTATAAACAAGGCGTTGTATCAAAAGGTGATACTCTTGTTTTAAAAATAGGTAAAGTAGAAGATTATGTAGCAACAGCAGGATTAGGCAATGATATTACATTTGACCCAGCACAAGTTCCTATTGAAGAAGGTTCATCAGATGGTGGAGCATTAGAAACTCCAGAGCAGGGTTCTGGTGGTAATTCTCAAGCTGTTACAGATGTAGATTTTAATATTACAACTTACACTCCGTATAAAGTAAATGAAACATTTTCCATATCAGCTACCGTATTACCAGTAAATGCAGAAGACAAAACATTAACATGGGAATCAAGTAATGATTTAGTTGCAACAGTTGATGATAGTGGTAATGTAACAATTCATTCCAATGGCAGTGCTAAAATAACTGCTACAGCAAGAAATGGGGTATCTGGCGAACTTGTTATATCCCCAAATACAAATATTGAAGATTTTGCACTAGATATTGATACTTATGATTTAATATTAGGGCTTGTAGATGAGTATAAAATTACATATTCACTATATCCATACATTATAGACCCTCAAACAGTAACACCAAAATTTAGTTCTGATAATGAGCAGGTAGCTACTGTTGGAGAAGATGGTGTAATTCGTGCAGTTGGTGAAGGTGAAACAATAATTAGAGTTATGCTTGCAGGAAAAGAAAGAGAATTTTTTGTAACAGTGCTACCAAAGTATGCTGCAAATACACCGGTTGAAAGTATAACTTTAACAAGTGATAGTGGTATATATAATCTAAACGATGCAACATTTAGGTTGCAGGCATCAGTTGAGCCACCAACAGCAGCAGATAAAAGGCTGCGTTTTAAATCATTAAATACTAAGGTTGCAGAAGTTAATGAAACTTCAGGTCTTGTAACTCTTAGGGCAACAGGTAATGCTGTTATACGAGTGAGTGCATATAATAACGATACAATATATAAAGATTTTAATCTTATAGTAGAAACAACACCTACAAAAGTTATTTTTGAGCGACTAGATTATGGTTTAGTGTTAAATGAAGAAAGAGATATTTCTGTTATTTTAGAAGGTAACCCATCAAATAGAAGTGTTGTTTATACATCATCTGAGCCAACTATAGCTACAGTAGATGAAACAACTGGTAGGGTAAGAGCATTAAATTTAGGCACTACAACAATTACTGCTGTAGCTGCTAATGGTATGAAAGATAGTTATGATTTACATGTATATACCCCTGCAGATATTAATAACCTTAGCTCTTTAGAAGGAACTTATGATATTGTAGACTTTACCCAGACAAACGGCACACTTGATATTGGAACTAAAAATTATGGTGGTGTAGAACGTATGCTTGGTGAAGTTACTATTAAGGTGGAAAATAATAAAGTTAAAATGATTAGTAAAATACAAATGAATAGTTCAACACTTGATAATTATAATAGTATAGGTTCTGCAGAAGCTAAAACAGGCTTATTTCAAACAGTTGTTTTTGATGCTGCTGATTTTAAAGCTGGAGGTTTTGGTTCTACAGGAAGTCTTACAAAGGGGCAGGTATCTGCTGAAAATGGTGTATTAAAAATTTACCAGCAGTTTAATATGACGGTAGTTATTTCTGTTACTGTTAAAGTAAATACATGGATAAAAAAGAAATCTAATACTGTAAAAACATTAGACCCTAAAACTTTTATTTGGACAAAAGATGGTGCTGCCTATAACCAAAAAGCACATGCTGTAAAATATTTTAGTGCAGCATCTCCGAGCAAAGAACCATATTATGCTTATGGACGTATAACAAAATAACAATCTTTGGGGGCTTTTATGCCCCCAAATTTATATTTTCTCTGGATAATCAACAAAATCAGGAAAATATTCTTGAAGTGTAATATCTCTTAAATCTTGAATGTATTTTAAAAGTTTTAAAAATTCATCATCACTTAATGTGGTATTTAAGCCCAATAATTTTTCCTGTTCATGTCTTTGGATTTTCCACATTTGGCTGCTTATTAATCTATCTCGTTTTTGTCTGTGGTATTCTTCTTTTTCTGCTTTTGTCATTAATTCAAGTTTTTCATGTTCAGCCATTTCTACTAAAGCATTATTTTCTATTTTATAATATGGTGGTAAATCTTTTATACCTGCAGTTACTTGCTCCTCATATGTCATTTCTATAAGCTGGTTATTTTCTAATTTATAACCTAAAGGCACATCTTTTAAATTTGATAAAATAAGCTCTATATCACTTTTACGAGTATAATCATCATTATAAAATGCTATATTTTCACCAACTCTAACTTCATGATTTTCTGGTAATATTATAATATTTTCACCATTTTTTATTTCTCCACAATAAATTGCTTCTACTACATTATTTTTTAAAACCATATATTCTGCCATAATATTCCCCTTTACGATATTTTTTTCCATATTCTAATGGCGCTATTATAAGGTGTAACATGTGCTGATGCACCATAAAGACCATTTGAACTACTTGCATAGAAATTAAGATTTCTATAACCTTGAATTCCACCACCATTTAAAGCATATGCTCTTACAAAACTTGACGAAGCATTAAAACTACCGCTAACATTACTTGTATCCATACAAATAGCACCACTTATACTACCTGTAATATTTGGCAATCCTTCATTTTGAACACTTCCAAAACTGGCACTATTACCACCAGATACTCTAAAAAATTCTCCGGCAAATTGGTTTGAAATATCCTGCCATTTTCCTGTTGTATTAAAAAGAACATCTGGTGTGGACTGCCCCCGTAACTGCATATAAATAAATCCCACTGGAAGCGATGCTTTTAGTATATTATTAAGTGATGAAAGAGATATTTTTTTCACATTTTCATTAGAATAAATATATAAATATTCGCTGTCTGCCATAGTGGTGGTTTCTGCTGTATCTTTTAAGATATTGTTTGCTGCTGTTTGAAAATTATCTGCACCTGTGCCACCTTTATTTATGGATAATATATCTTTTAATTTATCATCATTTAATGATAATTCATTTAAAAGAGCAAAACTTCCTAATATAACAGAGAGATTATTTGCATTGACTTTGCCATGGCTATCTATAATTTTTATCCAGTAACCTTCAGAACTAACAGGGTTATATATTTTAGATAATTCTGCTCCATTATCCTGCAGGCAGTAGTAAAGTGCATTATCACTTCCAATGGTAAAAGCACCTTGTGTATAGTTTTGGGTTTCCACCCATTTATAATTTTTGCCATGTTCTAAAAGAGAAGTTATAATATTTGCAAATAAATCATTTTTATCTACCTTGCTAATAAGTCTTTCATTATTCATGAGAATATGGCTGTTTTCTAAAAATGTGCTTTCTTTTTTAATTACTATATCGTTTTCAGAAAAAACAGCTTCTTCCCACTGCTGCCATGAAGAACTAAACTCTCTTTTATAACCAACTGCAAAATTATAATCCATACTTGCAAACTGGTATATTTTTTCTCCATTTGTTTGCACAAGCAAATATATTATATTATGTTCAAATGGAGCATTTGTAAGTGGTTTTTCTATAATATATATACCAGAAATATTTATATCATCATAATTTTCAATGCTGCTGTCTTGAGAAATATTTGTAATTTTAATCTGCCTTGTATCCATACTTGTACATTCTATTAATAAATCATCAGAATATACAGGGTATTTGCCATTTTCTTTTCCTGTTCTATATTTGAGATAATCTTTTAAAGTATAAGGGTTAATAGATTTATCAACATTTTCATCACTTATTACTTCTTCAAGTGTTGCAAACATAATACCTGCCAAACCACCATTTGATGATTTTGCAGCATATAAACTGTCCTTATTTTCTGATATTGAAAATGCAATAAAAAAATATTCTGTTCTTAAAAGATTAGCCCAAGAACCTTCTGGGCATTTTGTTTCTATCCATTTTATACCGTCATAACTTGCCATAGTAGTGCCGTTTAATGATACCATACAAAATACATTAGCACCGTAAGATATATCAGAAAATGGTTCATCTTTATATAAAGCAACATTTTGCCATACAGGAATATTTTCATAAATATCTTTTTCACTGCATATACATATTTGGTTTGTATCTAACGAGCAGGCTATAAATTTTCCTTTTCCATATGTAATAGAAGAGCCTTGAGAAAATGGCATATTAAAAGTATTCCACGACGAACCAAAATCTGTTGAATAAATACAATTTTGGCTTTCATTACTGCTTAATGCTATAATAATCTTATTTACATATATTAGTTTTGTAAAAGATACATTTTCATATTCTGCAATACATGTAAAATTTTGAAATTTATCCATTGATGCAAATATTTTACCACATGCAGTTCCCAGCAAAAAAGTGCCGTTATAAAATGCAATACATGTAAAATCATAGTTTTCATACAATATTTCCTGCCAAGATATACCATTATCTTCACTTATATATACTTTTCCATTAAATGATGAAATGGCAAAAATATTTTCTCCATATGTAATATCTGTAATTTTATCACATATTATTTTTTCTTGAAATGTTTTGCAAAAATCTTGTGTTAAGGCAATATTACCATCACTTGCTGCTGCAATAATAGTGCTATCTCCATAAGCAGAAGCACACCACAAACCATATGGCATATATAAGGCGTCCCACGGGGCATATTTTACTTCCATAGCTTTTTTATTAAGTGCATCACTTATCCATGATATATCTATCTGCTTATTAAAATCATCTGGTTTTTTTTCTAATATATCCTGCAGGGAAAGTTTACCCAGTTCTGCCACATAAACAGGGCTTGTTCTATTTTCTGCCTTTTCTTGAGAAATAGTTATATTTAAAAAGGAAGTGTTATCCATTTTTCACCTCTTTTTTACTGCGTAATAATGCATAATGCCTTGCTGAATATAAGTTTTTTTCAACAGGTATATTTAATGGGTTAGATGCCCATTTTTTGCAAATATCTGCATATTTTTGTGAGCTTTGTGCATTTTGTTTTATTTCTTCTATATATTTTTCATATATTTTTTCTAAACTTAAACGCATATTTAAATATTTAGAAGCCATTTTATTTTCTGCTTGCTCTAAAATATCAGCAGTTTTGACAGATAAATTATCTGCATTTTTTGCTGCATTATTTAATTTATCTACGGTATTTTTCATATTTTCATCTAATTTATTTTCATAGCTTTTTATATTTTCAAAAGAATTTTCAATATTTTTTAAAATACTTTCATACTTTTCTCTAATTTGGCTTATTTCATTTATTTGTGTATTAATTTGGCTAATTTTTGTAAGAGTATCTTCTAGTTTTTCCTGCATTGAAAATAATTCTTGAGTTTTATTAATTACTTCATCTTTTAAATCACCCATAATCATTTGCATATTTGATGAAATATTTTGCATTTCTTCAATATTAAAAATATTTCCTACTTCTGTAAAATTATTGCTGTTAAATAAATGCATATATTCATCACTGACAAGAAAAAAAGGCGATAATGTCTTTATTTTACCATTATCATTAATTGATATTTTTTGTGTATTCCAGCTAACTATCTTCATAGTATCCTCCATGTTTTAATATGGTATGAGATTAACATATGAAAATATACGCCTTGTCCAAAATAGTATTAATAGTCCATAAAAGTATCTTATGTCCGTTATGACCATAAGGAAATATTGGTAAAAAAATATTGCAAAATAAAAATATTTATATTATATTTTCAAGACAATTCTAGTATAGGAGATATTATATGAAAAAATTATTTTTACTTTTTATTTCTATTATTTACATTACAGGTTGTTCGAGTTCAGGTTCTAGTTCTAACAGCCAGCCAGCTGAATTTTCTGGTAAAACTACTGTGCTTTTGTATATTGATGGCACATCTTTTGAACAGCCTTATACAGCAAACATATTTTTTGCAAATTATCTTACTGGTAATGCATCTGATGCACTAGGTTTTACGCCAGCCAACTATATGATACATAAAATGATGCAAAATGTTGATTCTAGTCACACTAATATAATAGTGCAGACAGCATCTTCTGATAGTGATATGAAATGGACAGATGAACAAATTGCAGCACAAGGTGCTGATGTTAACAAATATTATGTAAAAGACTGGGATAAAGTTCAAAGATGGAAAATTACAAATGGCAAATTTGAATTATTAGATGATAAACTTGGTCCAATTTGTAAAGGTAGTGTAAGTTCTAATTGTCTTCAGATGAATAGTCAAGATATGGTAGCAGATTTTCTTGAGTATGGAGTAAAAAATAACCCTGCTGATAGATATATTGTAATATTTTTTAGCCATGGTGGTGGCTCTGTTTTTGGTTTTGGTTCACCAAAATCTATTACTGCTGTTAATATGAAACAAGCTTTTGAAACAGCAACAAGTAATCTTAAAGCAGATAGTAGTTTAAACTTTAATAAATTTGATATTATTGGTTTTGCAGCATGTTTAATGGGTAATATAGAGTGGATGTATAATTTATCAGACTATGGCAAATATTATGTTGCTTCAGAAGAACAGGAGTATGCATTTCCATGGCTTCTTGGAGATATTATTACATCAATATCACAAAGAAAAAGCACTTTAGATGTTACTAATACAATAGTAGATTCATACTGGCAATATTCAGCTCAGAATGGTGAAACATCTACAAATATTTCTGTAATTGATTTAGATAAAGTTAAAGCTGTAAATGATGGTATTAACAGCTTAGCTAAATCTATATTAAATACTTATAACCAAAACCAACTGCAAACATTAAATAATTTTTATGTATCTTTAAATAGATCACAACGTTATGGTGATGATGGTGATATAAAATACATGACAAGCTTGTATGATATTTATGATTTTCTTACAAATTTAGATGAGAAATTATGGTATAGTCAAGATTATTCTGCAGAAATTAAAAATCTTAAAAATTTAATTAAAGATGATTTAAATGCTGCTGCTGTTATAAATAATAAAACAAGTTATATGCTTGCAGATTCACATGGAATATCATTTTTTGCTGTAACTCCAGATGCAAATTATGTTACTACATACAAAAATAACGTTGGAACTTTTGGTACTGATTATATATACCTGCTTGAACAAATGTATACTAAATTAAGCTCAACAACTGCAAATGGCACTCCAAGTAACCTTACAACATCAGGCTCTATTATGTCTGGAACAATAGATACAAATATTGCATTAACTCATTTTGCTACATTAGATGCCAGCAAACAAATTGATGGTAAAACAAGGGTTGGAACAGTAGCAGGAAAATATAAAGTAGACGCAACACCATCTTCTACTCCAGATCATTTAGTATACAAAGTTTCTGTTGATACAGGTTCTACAATAAAAGATGATGCAAAATTATTCGCAATTAATAAAACAGGAATGCAGGATTATAACCCAGTAAAAGTATCATTTACATCAGGAATGGATAAAAGTGATGCACCTCTTTTTGGTTATACACCATTAAAAGTAATACGTGGTGGTCAAACATATAATGTAATGGCTATATTTAGATTTGATCCACAATCATCGGGGGTACAGATTGTATCCTTTAATGAATCATTGACACCTACTTTACCAGGGCAAGATTTTGAATTTCAAAAAGATGATTTAGTTCAAATACCAGAAGCTACTACACAGGTAACTGGAAAAGCTGAGGCAAACCAGCTTCCTGCTTATGAATTTACATGTGATAGTGAGGACTGTGTTAGTATGTCAGTTCAACCATTTACTTCTGGTGACCCTTTAACATTTACATTAAACGTTAAAAATATTAAGGGTGAAACTGTAACTTTTACAGAAGCTGCCAATTAAAAAATTATTTTTTATAAAAAAATGCCCCATTTGTTTTTTGCAAATGGGGTTTTTATTTGTTTAAATTTAGTATGTAAAATTTAATATTTAATATTTGGGTGGTGAATAATAAAAGCAGAAGTAGAATATTCTGGCTGCATTTGGTGGCTTTGGCTCATTTTAACACCAATTCTTTCACTTTGCAGCATATTTGCAAGCACTGTGTTATTTTCCACATCAGGACATAATGGATAGCCAAAACTAAACCTTTTTGAACGGTATTTACCACCAATGACATTTTCTATTGTTTCATTTTTATCAGCTATTTTTAGTTCTTTTCTTATTATATGGTGCATATATTCTGCAAAACTTTCAGTAAGCTCTGTAAAAAGACCATGTGCCATATAGTAATTTTTATAATCGTTATTTTTAAATAAGTCAGCACAATACTGGGCTGGTTTATCGCCTAATGTTACAATCTGCATAGGTAGAACATCATAAAATTCTTCATTATTTGATATAAAATCAGCTAAACTGTATTTTGGAGTAGCTTTACTGTCAGGAAATGCAAATGTATGCAGCAGTCCATTATCTTGAGTATATACTTCTATGGCATTATTAACAGCACGGCATTTAAAGTAACCATATATAGCTTTTGGCGTAACTGCTTTTTTATGAACAATATCTTTAAATAAATATTTTAGTTCAGGTATAGCAGTATCATTTATAAGCATCTCATAATCTTCACAGCTTAAATCTTTCTTTTTATAGCCCCATATATTAGAGAATAAAAATGGTTTATTTAAATATTTAAATATTTCATTAATATCAGCATCTATTACTTTTGTTCCATAAAATGGAGCTTCTGGAATATCGCTTTTATTAAGTTTTAATATATTTGCACGTTCAACATTTGTATTTTCTTCCACTTTTTCAATAACAGTGCTACTACTATCAACTTTTGAAGCTGCTTTTTTACTGCCATCCATTGCAGCAATATTATCAAAAGCATCTTTACAGTAGTATATTTTATCAGGCATAATAGGAGCACAGCTTTCGTTTACAAATTTATTAGTAAGGGCAGCACCACCAAGCATAATTTTTATATCTGGCAGTTCTTTAACTATTTCTTCTAAATTATCTTTCATAATTAAAGTAGATTTTACTAAAAGCCCACTCATACCAATAGCTTTTGCCTGCACTTCTTTTGCTTTTTTAATCATATCACTAACTGGCACTTTTATGCCAAGGTTATGCACATTGTATCCGTTGTTACTCATAATAATATCAACAAGGTTTTTACCAATATCATGAACATCACCAGCTACTGTTGCAATAACCACATCGCCTTTTGAAGCACCTTCTAATTTTTCAAGAAATGGTTCTAATATAGATACGGCTGCCTTCATAGTTTCAGCAGATTTTAAAACGAAAGGAAGCAGCATTTTACCTTCTGCAAACATATTACCCACTTTCTGCATGGCAGGAAATAGTATATTATTAATAATATCTTCTGCTTTATGAGTTTGCATTACATCTTTAATAATATCTGCAAGTTCTGTTTTATCACCTTTTACTATTTTTAAAGGCAGTTTTTCAATGGCAGGGATATTTTCATCTATTTCTGCTTTATCAAATTTTACACCTGCAAAATGCTCAATAAATTTAGATAGTGCATCGTCTGATTTATTATATATTAAATCAAGGCAGTATTTAACATCATCTTCTGAAAGGTTTGCAACTGGTGTTAATTTAGATGCATGGACTATGGCAGTATCAAGCCCAGCTTTTACAGCTTCTGATAAAAATACAGAATTTAATATCTGCCTTGCTTCAGATGATAACCCAAAGGATACATTACTTACTCCAAGTGTAGTTTTTACACCTTTTAGGTTTTCCTTAATTAATTTAATAGCTTCCAAAGTTTCAACAGCTGCATTTTTTAATGTTTCATCGCCTGAACCTATGGAAAATGTAAGAGCATCTATAATTAAATCTTCTGGGCTTAGTTTATATTCATTTACCCATGTATCATAAAGCCTTTGTGCTATTTGGTATTTTTTTTCACTAGTTGCGGCCATACCTTCTTCATCAATCGTTAAAGCTACCATACATGCAGGGTGGTCTTTTACAATACTAAGCATTTTATGAAGTTTTACACCACCATCTTCAAAGTTAATGGAGTTAATAATAGGTTTGCCTGAATAAAACTCTAAACTTGCTTTAATAGTTTCTGGATCTGTAGAATCAAGCACTAAAGGAGCAGTTAAACTGGAATTTAGTATTGGAACCATTTTTTTATAATCATCTATTTCTGTTCTTGAAGCATAAGCTAGTGATAAGTCTATAAAATGGGCAGTATCTTCCTGATTTTTACAAATTGCAACCATACCATCAACATCATCAGCTAAAAGCATTTCTCTAAAAGCCTTTGAACCTGTAGCATTAGCGCGTTCGCCAATCATTGCAGGTTTTGGGTCCTGCTCTAAAGGCACAGCTGTAAAAAGGCTTGCTGCCTCCCCATTATATGCAAGTTTATCTCTTTTTGGCAGATTTCTTGCGTGAGCCATATTGTAAAGCATTTTAATGTGGCTTGCATCTGTTCCACAGCAGCCGCCTGCCATAGATATTGGGTATTTATCCATTAAATCTTTTATAATTGCAGTAAACTTTTCATCATTCATTGGGTATACTGTTTTGCCATCAACAGTTTCAGGCATACCAGCATTTGGAGAAATATAAATTTTACCCTGCCATATTTTTGAAAGGGAAGAGATAGCAGGCTCCATCATATCAGGTCCCATAGCACAGTTTAACCCTAAAGCAAATATAGGCATTCCACGCATTACAGCAGCAACTGCAGAAATATCAGAACCTGTTAAAAGTGTATAGTTATTTTCCACTGTAAAAGAAACAAGTATTGGTGTATCAGTATTTTTTCTTCTATTAGCCTCTTTACATGCATTAACTGCTGCTTTTAACTGCAATATATCTTGAGCAGTTTCAATATTATATAAGTCCACATCAACACATTCTGCCTGCATAAGATATTGTTCATAAAGAGATTCATATGTTGTATGTCCTAAACTTGCAAGCTTTGTGCCAGGCCCCATAGAAAGAGATATAAAAGTATTTTCTTTGCCAGCAGCAGCACGGCGTGCAATATCAACAGCAGCTTTATTTATTTCCACCACTTTATCTTCCAAGCCGTATTCAGCTAAAACAGAAGATATTGCACCAAATGTATTTGTAACTGCCACATTTGCTCCAGCATCAAAATAATTCTTATGAATATTGTATATTATATCAGGAGCAGCAAGGCATAAAAATTCATTACAGCCATTTTTACCCTGCCATATATCATCACTAATTTCTACTTTTTGAATTGATGTGCCCATAGCACCATCAAAAATTACCATGTTATTTGCAGCAAATTCTTTTAAAGACACAAGCATACCTCGTTTTTCTTTTAATCTTACCAAATTACTATATATAAAACTTGGTTTTTTGCAAGAAAATATTGCAGTATAATATAAATTTATATATAATGCAGTAATATTTTATGTGGGGTTTTTCTTGAATAAAGATACAGATATATTACTTTCAGATGAGTATACTCAAAGGCAGTTTTTTAAAGACAGTATATTTAATTCTGTAATATTATTTAGAAATATTTTAAGTGATTATTTTAATTATTTTCTATTTAAGCTTTCCCCATTATCACGATATGAGTTTTGGTGTTTCAGCCTTTTTTCATTTGTATCAACTATTCTTTTATTATCTATTGTTTCCATTATATCATACACTATTGCACCTGTTGGAAAATATGCATATGGCTTATTTTATATTTATGTTTTTTTATTTGCTAATTTAGCTATCCGTGTTTTTGCTTCACGGCTTTTAAGTGTGCAGAATTTTGTTAAAGAAATGAGTGGGGACAGCCATAAAGGAAGTAAAATAAACATTAATATAATAAATAAAATAGAAAGTGTTATTAAAAAAATTTTTTTAAGTATTAAGTTATATATTACTATTGCTTATATAAAAATGTTTTTAATAATAATTTATATTATAAATAAATGGCTGCTTCACTCTGATACACTTTATTTTTATTTTAAACAATTACAAGATAATCCAGTTTTACATCTTTTTATATTTATATTAAAAGTTGTTACTATTATATACATTATTTTTATGGTTTCACCATCATTAAACAGGCTGGAATATTTAGAGAACAAGCAAATAAAATACTATAAAGTATCCTTTTATCAAACATGGTATTCAAAAGAATATATTGTTGATTATTTAACGCTGGCAGCAAGTATATTTTCAGTTATATCTGTTGGTCATTTATTGATTATTGGTTATTCTTTTTCATGCCATATAATTGTAAGTTTATCCCTTCTTTGTCAAGGGGCAGCTTTACTGCTTTCTGGCAGGTTTTTTTGTGTTATGGCTGGGCTTGTAAGTATTGTATTCTATATGGTATCAAGTATTTCTGTTATTATAGGTGGTATAGAGATTTTTCATTACCCTGATATTGTTATTGAGTTTGTAAAATATTACCAGATTACTATTGCATTTTTATTTTTTGGTATTTTTTATTATTCATCGTATAATAGAGATATTTTGAAAATGGTAGCAGTTTTAGGCTGTTATTTATCTGCACTATTTTTATGGGAAGATGAAAATGCCGTAAGGGGTATTATGGTATATGATAACCATACAATACCTGTTTTAATATATGGGCTTGTTTCTCTTTTTACATTTTTTATATACCTAATGCGTGTTGCAAACAGTAAAGGGCTTTATAGAATGGAATGGCAGTATTTATCTGTTACAAGTGATTTTAAAACATCAGCTAGTTTAATTAAAACTAAATATATTTATATGATTTTATTAATATCAAGTATTATAATGATTTTATTTGCATTAATCTTTCTTTTAGACCCTATATTTACTAATGGTAGTTTAAATGGTGGTTTAGATAATTATATTTTAAAATTTCTTATAAATATAAGAAGGCTTGTAGCATTTTATATGCTTTTAGGGTTATATTTGCTTTTTAAAAATAATAATGATGCATTTCCAATGCTTGTAATTGCTTTTGTTGTATGCCTTGAAATGTATATTATTTTATACCCATCATTAAAATCACTTTTATCAATGGATACTTTATATTCATTAAAATATGTATATATGTATATTTATGGTCTAATGTTTATATTATCGATTAGCTTAAGTAAATATTCTTTACTTTTATCAACTGGGTTTTCATTATCTTTAATTTCTTTTATTACTGGCATTATAAGTATTTTATTTAACTATACATATGCTAATAATGTATATCTTTATAATATAATATTTATTTCACTTTTAATTGCTAATATTTTAGTATTCGCAGGTAGTTATAGAAAAATAAAAATAGAAAATAACGGGGAAAAATAAATATATGGATAATAATATTATACAGCTTGAAAATGTATCAAAATATTTTAATACATCAAAAGGGATATTTTCAAAGGGAGAGCCTTTTACTGCCTTAAATAATATATCTTTTCATATAAAGTCTGGCTCATCTTTAGGTATTGTTGGAGAATCAGGCAGTGGGAAAACAACTATTGCAAGAATAATTTGTGATATATATAAGGCAGATAGTGGCAGGGTAATATATAGTGGTAAAGAAATAAACAGTATGACAAAAGAAGAATATGCTGATTATAGAAAAAATGTACAAATGGTATTTCAAGACCCTAATAACACACTTAATCCAAAATTAAAAATATATTCTGCACTTTCTGACGGTATAAAAAAGCATATTACAAAGGACAAGCAGGAAATAGATAACCATTTAAAAAACTTAATGGAAATGGTGGGGCTGCCCTATGATTATTTAGACAGGTATCCCCATGAGTTTTCAGGTGGGCAAAGGCAGAGAATATCCATTGCAAGAGCATTATCTATTAACCCAAAAGTGATTATTGCTGATGAGCCTGTAAGCTCACTTGATGTTTCAGTGCAGGCACAGATTTTAAATTTAATGAAATCCTTGCAAAAAAATGGTATTACATTTATATTAATATCTCACAGTTTGGCTGTTGTTTCTAATATGTGTGAAAATATTGCAGTTATGCATAAAGGTAATATGGTGGAATATGGTAATACTGATAATGTGCTGTCAGAGCCACAATCTGAATATACTAAGAGCCTTATAAGTGCATCAAGCTATACTTTAATGAATAGAAAAGAAATGGAGTAATATTATGAGTATATCACTTTATAATACAATGACAAATAAAAAAGAAGAATTCAAACCTATACATGAAGGCAAAGTAGGCATGTATGTTTGTGGTGTAACAGTTTATGATTATACCCATATAGGTCATGGCAGAAGTTCTGTAGCTTTTGATGTTATTCGCAGGTATTTTGAATACTGTGGCTATAATGTTACATTTGTTAAAAATTTTACAGATGTTGATGATAAAATAATCAATAGAGCCAATGAAAATAATGAGTTATGGAGTGAGCTTGCTTTAAGGTTTATTGAAGAACACGATAAAGATATGGACAGCCTTTATATTAAAAAGCCAACATATACTCCAATGGCAACAAAATATATTGAAAAAATGATAAACTACTGTGAAAGATTAATAGAAAAAGGCAACGCCTATGCAGTAGATGGCGATGTTTATTTTAGAGTAAACTCATTTAAAGAATACGGCAAGCTTTCAGGCAGAAATTTAGATGATATGATGGCAGGTGCTAGAGTTGATGTAAATGATAAAAAGGAAAACCCCCTTGATTTTGCTTTATGGAAAGGAGCAAAAGAGGGCGAGCCTTTTTGGGAAAGCCCATGGGGTAAGGGCAGACCGGGCTGGCATATAGAATGCAGTGTTATGAGTGAAGCGATTTTAGGAAGCTCTATAGATATTCACGGTGGTGGGCAGGATTTAATATTTCCTCACCATGAAAATGAAATAGCTCAGTCTGAAGCAATATCTTGCTCCACTTTTGCAAATTACTGGATACATAACGGATTTGTAAATATTAATAAAGAAAAAATGTCTAAATCCTTAAACAACTTTTTTACTATTAGAGATATATTAAAAATATGCCACAGTGAAGCATTAAGGCTTTTATTTTTAATGACTCATTACAGGCAGCCTTTAGAATATTCTGAAGATAAATTGAAAGAAGCCACAGCAGCACTTCAAAGGATATATACATTTTTAGATGAAGTAGAGCATATTCAGGGCAGTAAAAAAGGCAAAAATATGGAAAAAGAAATATGCGATATGAAAGAGCATTTTATAAAAGAATTTGAAAGTGCTATGAATGATGATTTTAATACTCCAAAAGCAGTAGCTGCCATATTTGAAATAGTGCGTATTGGTAATACTGTAATAGCTTCAAAACCAGATAATGAAACAGCAGAACGCTTAAAAGAAGTAACATCATATATTTTTAATATTGTATCAAAAGTATTAGGTATTATGAACCACAGTGCAAAAGACTGGTATATAAGCAACTTAAAAGTGCCTTTAGAGGAAGTGGAATCATTAATTGCAAAACGAACAGAAGCTAGAAAAAATAAAGATTTTGCTTTGGCAGATAGTATTCGTGCAGAATTAACTGAAAAAGGGGTAGAAATTATAGATACAATAGATGGCACAAGGTTTAGAGTAATGTAGTGATAATATGAAGGGGGATTATATTCTCCCTTTTTATATTAAAAGCTAAAAATATATAACTATATAGTTTTTGATTTATTATAATTTGGTTTACTTTAACATATGAAATATTTATAACTAAAATATAAAAAAAGGGGAAAGCATTTAACTTTCCCCTTTTTATATTATTTATTTGAATATGTTAATTATTCAGCAGTTTCTTCTTCAATAACAAGTTCTACATCAGCATCACTTTCAGAATCTGTATTATCTGCAGGGGTTTCTTCCACTGTAGTATTTTCATCTATTACAGTTTCAGTGCTTTCTTGTGAAGCAGGAAGTCCGCTTGAAGAGCTTACGTTACTATCTTCACTTCTATTTAAATAGTCATCTATCATTTGCTGGTTTGGTTTAACACTAGCAGGGTTTTTAAGAGATGCTTTTACTGCAGTGCAGTCGCCTTGAGCCATTCTATCAGCAAAGTCATAAGCATTATATTTTAAATCGTTTTCGCCTTTTATTCTAATATCAGTATCTGCTTTAGCTAATATTAATGCATCAACAGCTTCACTGTTACATAATAATGCAGCAGCTATTAATGGAGTAGCATCTTTTGGAATAGTTACACCATTTACTTCCACAGCAAAAGGAAGTTTATTATTAATGCCACCACCAAGTAATCTTGATAATTTAGAACCACCTTCTATACTGTTAAAAATTTGTTTTGCTCCATATATATATGGTACAGCATCATTTTCCTCATAGCTTCCAAATATATCAACACCAGCTTCTCCTAATGCTTTTACTGTAGAATTATGTCCTCTTGCTTTTGCAATAGCAAGTGGAGTTTCACCGGCATCGTTAGTTGCTGTTAAAACTTCTAAACTATTTGGCATTAATGCAAGACCTCTTAAAAGGTAATTATATTCAAATGTAGCAGCAATATGGGCAATATTTGACATATGCCCAATAGTAACATTATCATCTTTAGTTTGGATAGTGATTTCTTCTATCATTGTAGTTATTGAGCCACCATTTACTATATTTTTAATTGCTTCAATACCTGCACCATCTTGACTGTATTTTCTTAATACAAGGTTCATAAAAACATCTACTGGTACATTTGCTTCCTGTAATAATGGACCCATATCATTATAGAACATATAGTGTAAAGGGATAGTATTTGTGCCGTCTTCTGCTTTCATATCAGCATATAAAGAAGCTGTTTTTGTGAAAAAGAAGTTTAATGCTTCAAAGTTTTTGCTTTTTAACGCTGTTATTACAGGCATTTGGTCATTATTTTCATCATTTCTATTAGTAAAGTTAATACCACCTGCATATTTTATAATTACAGGTATTGCATCATTTAGATTGTTTTCTACAGCATAGTTTAGGATAGTTTTTCCTTTGCCGTCTTCATCTGTAATATTGTCTTTTATTATAGCATTAGCTGCATATAATTCTGATTTATCTTTGTATATGCTTGGGTTATCTCTTTCAAATTTACGAGCAGCTTTTAAATAGTTTTCAAACATACCAGCCTGTTCTGCTTCGCCACACTGGATAATAATAGCAGAAACTTCCATGCCGTTTGTTTTAGCTTTTAAATCTGCACCTTTTTCAATTAAATCATTAACTAAAGAAGGTGTGCAAAAAAGAGCAGCAATACCAAGTGGTGTTGCACCTTTTTGGATAGTTATTTGTGGCTCATTAATAAGAAGTCTTTTTGCATGGCTTGGATAGCCGATAGTAACATCTTCTTCAAGCTGAGCATTAACACCACCTTTTTCAATTAGCTTATAAAGTAAATCATACTGTGGGTTTTTTAAAATCGATAATGATTTTTTAAATGGCTCCATATCTGTAAGTGGAGCTTGTGTTTGGTTGTCTGTTTGATTATCTTTTGGTGTTGCTGTTTGTTCTGCATCTTTTTTACAGCCAAAGGATAATAAAACAATAGTAAGGGTAAGTAAAGTAAGTAATTTTTTCATCACTCTCTCCATTGTTAAATTTTTTCGCATAATAACATAAAAATTTTATTTTGTCATCATATTTATATGGTATTTTTAAGATATGGTAAATTCTAAAAACGATTGCTTAATGTGTTGTAATCGTTTTTAGAATTTACCTTTTTTTTAATAACTTAAAATTACACTTGACATACAACCTATTTATGTGAAAGAATAAGCCGTTAATAGTAACAGAAGCTTCAAAAATTTAAGGGGTTTATTATATGAGACAATTATTAAAAACTATTTTATTAATTTCAGTATTAACAATTTTTATTGCAGGTTGTGCAGAAGAAAAGTCAAAATCAGGTCAGACAAATACAGGGCAGACAGATACAGGGCAGCAAACACCTACAACAGCAGAACAAGTTTTTACCAATTTTATGACTGAATTTAATGCAATGCAGGCAGTAGATATTGGTCCATTAAGTCCTGATGGACCATACCTTTACTCTACTACTGCAAATATCACTAATACAAGAACAGATAATAAAGATGCTTATTTTATAGATTTGGATGTTACGTTTAAAGAATTTCGAGGAGTAAAACTGAATATATATCTTGGCGTTACTCCAGATCGAGATGCACCAGGAGTTTTAATAAGTGCAAATGGTAGTAGTAATGCGACTTTTTTTACACGTAATAGTGTACCAAAAGGAACTCATTCATCAATTTGTGCATTATTAACTCAAGAAGAATATGCAGTAATAGAAGAATTATTACAAGCAGAAACTGCTCTTACTGTTGAACAAATGCAGACAGTTATCGACCTTGTAAAACCTTATGTGGTAAAAATCAATTATACAATTCCATAGTAATATATCATGGCATTTCCATATTTTAATAATATGGAAATGCTTCTTTTATGTTTTTATATATGTATATAATTTAATCTAAAAATATAATTTATAGTTTATTATACTTCTAATTATTATAATATTCTTTTCAACTTAAATATTTTTTTTAATAATTTAAAAAAACACTTGACATTCCCCCCCCCATGATAAAATGAACTGTCGACGATAACAGAAGCTTCAAAAATTTAAGGGGTTTATTATATGAAACAATTTTTAAAAACTATTTTATTAGTGTCTGTACTAGCAATTTTTATTGCAGGTTGTGCAGAAGAAAGTTCAAATTCAGCTCCAACAACATCTAAAACAGCAGAACAAGTTTTAGCCGATTTTATGGCTGAATTTAATGCAATGCAGGGTGAAGATATTGGTCAATTGACTTCTTCAGGAACTACTTATACTACTACTGCAAATATAACTAATGCAAGAAAAGATAATAAAGATGCTTTTTTTGTAAGTATGGATAGTTATTTGGTTGAATTTTCAGCAGTCAAACTAAATGAGGCTCTTTTGGTTGAAACAAATTCACCACAATTACCAGGTGTTTTAATAAGTGCAAATGGTAATAGTAATGTAACTTTTAGAACATCTAATAATCCACCATTAGGAACACGCTCATCAGTTTGTGCTTTATTAACTCAAGAAGAATTATTAAAATTACAAGAATTAATACCACAAGGAGTTATGCCAACTGGAGAACAAATGCAGGCTATTATCGACCTTGTAAAACCTTATGTAGTAAAAATAAATTATTCAGTTCAATAATAATATATCATGGCATTTCCATATTTTAATAATATGGAAATGCTTCTTTTATGTTTTTATATATATGTATATAATTTTATCTAAATTATAAAATTTTTTCTTGACAAGTATAAAAATATATAATAATAAAGAAGCGAGTATTCATACTACTTTCTCAAGGTTCTGTATATTATAAGTCAAACATAGTTAAATTTCAGTTACCTTAAGTTATTTTGCTTGAATTTTATATATTTATTAAGTCGTATTTTTACGGCAATTCTTAATGTTGCTTAATTTTAAAGTAATTTATAAAGTCAATATATAAAGAGGTATTTTGTGAATCTTACTGAATTAAAAAAGAAATCTATTGAAGATTTAGTAGCTATTGCTACGCAGCTTGAAATTGAAAATGCTGAAAACTTACTTAAGCAGGAGCTTGTATTTGAAATATTAAAATCTACAAGCATTAAAAATGGTCAAATATATGGTCAGGGTGTATTAGAGATTTTGCCTGATGGTTTTGGTTTTTTACGCTCTCCTGATTATAACTATCTGCCGGGGCCTGATGATATATATGTTTCGCCTGCTCAAATTAGAAGATTAGGCTTAAGAAATGGTGATACTGTGGCAGGTGAAATTAGGCCGCCTAAAGATAATGAAAAATATTTTGCACTTTTAAAAGTGGAAACTGTAAACTTTGATGCACCTACTAGACAAAGAAACCTTTTTGAAAATTTAACACCTCTTTTTCCTGATGAAAGGCTTGATTTAGAAGCAGACCCTACAAAATATGATACGAGATGTATAAACTTAATTGCACCAATAGGTAAAGGGCAGCGTGGCTTAATTGTTGCTCCCCCTAGAACTGGTAAAACTGTTCTTATGAAATCTATTGCTGGCTCTATTGCAAAAAATCACCCAGAAGTATATATGATATTACTTTTAATTGATGAACGTCCAGAAGAAGTTACTGACTTTAAGAAAACAGTTGCCAAAATGACTGAAGATGCCATAAACGAAGGCAGGCAGCCTATGCAGGTAGAAGTTATTTCTTCTACATTTGATGAGCCTGCATACAGGCACGTTCAAGTGGCTGAAATGGTTTTAAATAAATCTAAAAGGCTTGTAGAAAGCGGCAGAGATGTTGTTATTATTCTTGATAGTATAACTCGCCTTGCTCGTGCATATAATGCTGTTGAACCGTCCAGCGGTAAAGTGCTTTCTGGTGGTGTAGACGCTAATGCACTCCATAAACCAAAACGCTTTTTTGGTGCTGCAAGAAATATTGAAAATGGCGGCTCTCTTTCTATTATTGCTTCAGCATTGGTGGATACTGGCTCTAGAATGGACGAAGTTATTTTTGAAGAATTTAAAGGAACTGGTAATATGGAACTTCACCTTGATAGAAGGCTTGTGGAACGCAGGCTCTTTCCTGCTATTGATATTAATAAATCAGGCACAAGACGTGAAGAATTACTTCACACTCAAGAAGAACAAAATAAAGTTTGGATATTACGCAGGTTCTTATCAAATATGAATTCGGTAGATGCTATGGAGCTTGTGCTTGATAAAATGCGTGGCACTAAAACAAATACAGAATTTTTAAATAATATGAGTAAATAAATTACAGGGGCCTTAAAAGCCCCTTTTTTTATGCTTGCAATAAATAATCATTAATGTATATTTATATTAATATTATCTTTTTAGGTGCATTATGAGCAAAATAGTATTTTTCAGTGGTGCAGGCTTAAGTGCAGATAGTGGATTGGGAGTTTTCCGCGGCGGCAATGGCTTGTGGGATAAATATGATGTTAACCAAGTATGCAATATTAATACTTGGGAAAAAAATTATAATTTAGTTCACGAGTTTTATTCTTTAAGGCGAGTAGAATATGCAAAAGCAAAGCCTAATAGTATGCATAAAGTTATAGCATCCTTGCAGCAAAAATATGGAAAAGAAAAAGTCATAGTCATTACCCAAAATATTGATAATTTATTAGAAGATGCAGGCTGCACTGATGTGATGCATGTTCATGGCAGAATAAATTATATTCACTGCACAAAGTGTAACCATGAAGTTTATATTACAGATGAATTTAAAGGTGCAGTATGCCAAAATTGTGGCGGCACTCATTTTAAGCCATCTATTGTATTTTTTGGAGAGCAGGCACCAAAATATGCTGATATGTATGGGGCATTTGCAAGCTTATCAGAAAATGATGGTGTAGCAGTTATTGGGACAGAAGGTTCTGTTGTGCCTATTGCTCATATATTAGGGGATAAATCATATGGTGTAAAAGCATCAAGGCTTTTATGTAACCTTGAAAAATCAATATATATAAATGATAAACTTTTTGATGAAGTAATATATGACAGAGCAGAAAATGCAAGTAGTAAGGTTCAGGAATTTGCCACTTCTATACTTGAAAAATAAGGTGATGTATGAATGACTATGTTAATATAGATAGAGTCAGTGCTTTATTAATTGCATTTATATATATTAGTATAACAACTACTATTTTTAGCTTAACTAATCCAGTTGCTGCCATATTACTTTTGATAGTCTATAATACTGTATTTCTTTATATTCCATATAAATTTAAACTATCTAAAAACATGAGTATTTTACAAGTAAGTTTAATAGTTATTACTACAGTTCTTTTTATAATAACTAAAGCAGAATATTCAAAATATAATGAACTGTTTATAATATTTGCATATTTATGTAATATATTTTTTATTTTTTCTTTATTCAAACTACACTTCCATGTAAGAAATATTTATAAATATAGTTACATATATGTAAATAAAAATAAATTTAAACCACGTCCATTTTTATTGTTATTTATTTATATCTTATTGTTATGGACATATTTATTTTCTTTAGCATTCCTGTATACTGAATATATCATGACTGATTATATCATGAATTATTATTTAGCAATAATAAAATATTTTATTTATGTTGTATTCTCGTTTATATATATATACTTATATTATAGGTTACTGCATAAATATAAAAGTGCATATGTTGTTTTATATTTAAGTCGTAATAGAAAAATTCATGTTTCATCATTAATTAATAAAAATTCTACTGATATATATGAATTGTTTAAAAACCAAGTAGAACCATATGTTTACTATGTTCATTATAATGAAGAAAATAACGTTATAACATTTGATGATGAAGATGATATTCTTAAATCAAATGAAAATAATGAAGTGCTTAAATGTAGCCTTGATAAATCAATTGCTTTTATTAAGTCATTACTTGAAAATGAAAACAGCCATGAAATAGCAGGTATTCTTAAAAGTATTATTGATAAATTAAATAAAATAAATAATATGGATAAAGAAAAACATCAGTTTAATAAATATATCCACCATATTAATGAAAGATATATTCCTTATATTAAAAGTTTAGTGCAGGCTTATTATAATAATATGCAGTTAGATTTGGATTTAACTAAAACTATGCAGGAAAAGATTATATTATCACTTGAAAAAATTAATGATACATTTGAAAAAAGTGTGCAGGAAATGTATAATAAAAATATGCTTGAACTGGAAAGCTATATACAAGCAATGGATATTATGTTAAACTATAAAAATTCAGACAGTAAGGCATAAATTATATTAAATATAAAAAGCAGGGAGAAAATATGAATAATTATATTAGTATTGATGAAATTAGTGCTTCATTAATAGCATCTACATATCTTATTATATTAGCTTCAATTGCTACTATAATTAATATCTCAAACTCTATTGTATCTATGATATTTTATAATATTATATTTCTTTTTATATTTTATAACGCTATATTTATATATATACTTAAAAAATTTCAATTATCTAAAGTCATAGGTGCAGTTCAGATAGTTGTAATGGTGTCTTCTACTTTACTATTTCTAACAACTTCATACTCAGTGTCTAACATATGGTTCTTAGTGCTTTCAATATTAAGCTGCTTATATTTTATATCTTCTATAATAAGATTTTACGTTAGCTTAATAAATATTTATAAATACAGCTATATTTATATAAATAAAAATAAATTTAAACCACGACCTGTTTTATTATTAGCGGTATTATTTTTATATTTTTTCATTGCTGGACAAATATTATTTAATTCAGGTATAAATAGTTTTATTTACCATTATAAGTTAATGCCAATATTATACTTTTTAAATACTTTAGTTTATATAGCTTATATATACTTATTTTATAACATAATATATAAATATAAAAGTGCATATGTTGTTTTATCTTTAAGCAGTAATAGAAAAATTTATATTTCATCATTAGCTAAGCAATACACCACTGATGGATATGAATGGTTTAAAAATCAGGTAGAACCATATGTTTATTATGCCCATTATAATGAAGAAAATAACATTATAACATTTGATGATGAAGATGATATTATTAAGTCAAATGAAAATAATGAAGCGCTTGAATGTAGTCTTGATAAATCAATTGCTGTTATTAAGTCATTACTTGAAAATGAAAACAGCCATGAAATAGCAGGAATTCTCAAAAGTATTATTGATAAATTAAATAAAATTAATAATATGCATCAAGAAAAACATCAGTTTAATAAATATATCCAACATATTAATGAAAGATATATTCCTTATGTTAAAAGTTTAGTGCAGGCTTATTATAATAATATGCAGTTAGATTTAGATTTAACTAAAACTATGCAGGAAAAGATTATATTATCACTTGAAAAAATTAATGATACATTTGAAAAAAGTGTGCAGGAAATGTATAATAAAAATATGCTTGAACTGGAAAGCTATATGCAGGCAATGGATATTATGTTAAATTATAAAAGCATAAGCTAACTCAAGTGTTTATTATTTTAGAGAGGGCAAGTTTATGAATGTATGGGTAGATTTAAATAAAATAGTTATACCATTTATTTATTCAATATATACCTTATCAATGGGAATGTTATTAAATGAAAATGATGGTAAATCATATGATTTGATTGCTTTTTCAAGTATATTGTTTTTTATAGTTGGAAAATTAATACATATAGTAAATGGCAAGGTAGATAAAGTAATATATGGATATATTGTTTTTGGGCTTATACTTGTATTTTTATCTATTTTTACCCCCGATGGTTCTTTTAGAGCATTTTTATCTATATCATGTTATGTTATATCTATTGTATTTATGCTGACTGCTTTATATAAAATATTTTCAATACAAAATATGGTAAAAGTAGTAGATAAATATTACAGCCCATATATTAATACTAAAACTTTTAAGCCAAATTTTATAATAAGTTTTTTTATTATGGTAAGTTATATTCTTGTAATTTATCCATTAATTTTATCGAAAGTGATTAGTGATAATGCTTATTTATTAATAACTCTATTATATGCTGTTTCATTTATTGCCTGTATAATAATTTATTTTACTTTATATAAATATAAATATGCTTATTATGTAGTATGCAGTAAAGAAAAAAAATATGTATTTATAGAAAATTTATGTAATGAAGAAGAAGTATTAAAATATAAATGGTATTTAACTAATATTGAGCCTTATATTAATCATATTGGATATGATAATAAGAAAAAGGCGTTATGTTTTTACAACAGTGAAGAAATTAGTAAAAGCGATACAGTAAATGAAGATAATCAAACTTTATATATTGCTATAAACTCCATAGATAATTTAATTGAAAAATTAGATAATGAAGAAATAAAACAAACAGCATGTAGCATTAAAGATGAACTTGTAAAAATAGATAACTACCATAAGGGAGAAGAATATAAATTTAATAAGCATATTAAAAATATTAATGAAAAATATATCCCTTATATTGAGAAGTTAATATTATCATACATAAACAATAACGAACTGCCAATTGATATAACAAAGGAAATGCAGGAAAAAATAACTGCTACTCTAAATGAAATTGATAGTGTATTAAAAGAAATAATGAAGAAAATGTATAATATGAATATGCTTGCTTTAGAAAGCCATATGGACGCAATGGATATTATACTTGCTCAAAGTGGTTATAAAGATATAAAAGGTGGTAAGTAGTTGGATAATATGCTGTTAGAAATTAGTGATGTAGTTACAATTACTAATAATAAGCCTGTAAGTATAAATGTGAAAAGTGGTGAGATTATTTGTATTTTTGGGCTTAATGGTAGTGGAAAAAGTGTGCTGTTAAAAACCATATTAGGTATAATGGAAAAAAAGCAGGGCAGTATTAATTTTCATATTAATAAAAAAGAATATGGGGTTTGCCTGCAGTTTCCAGAGCATTTAATATTTAAAGAGACTGCCTTTGCTGAGGCATTGCTTATTACTGATAATAATGAAGTAATGGCAGAAAATTTACTTAATGAAATAAATGCGTTAAAGGATATGAGCCCCTTTTATTTAAGTGATGGTCAAAAACGGCTGCTTTTTATATATGGTTATCTTGAAACGAAAAAACTTATTTTTTTAGATGAGCCTTTTGTGTCTTTAGATGAAATATCTAAAGAAAAGGTTGCAGAAAAGATTATACAGGCTAAAAATCAAGGTAAATCTATTATATATACAGCAAATAGAGAAAATGATAAAAAAATAGCAGATAAAATTATAAATATTTAATACAAAAAGGATTTTATGACACAAATTGATTACTCTAAAATAGAAATAAATATACAAAAAATTACTATGAGCTTTTTATCATCACTATATTTTTATATGATGAATTATTTAACAGCTTTATTTAATTATGGTTATTTTTCTCATAATTATGCTATGCTTTCTTTAATTGTAATGCTTTTAGGCACATTTTTTCTTATTAAATATACTTACAGTGTATGTGTAAAGACTAGTTTAGTTCCATTATATATATTTATTTCACTTGTTTTAATATCATTTTTTACAAGAGCCACTTCTGCTTTAATATGTATTACTGCAAGTTTCGTGTATAGTTTATATACTTTAAAATTAATATATGATTATGGATTAAAGCAAAGTGATTTTATAAATAAATATAGAAAATATATTAAATTTGAAAATTTTATTGCAATATTTTCCATTATTTTCATAATATTTTTATTTTATTTTTTATTTTTATTTTTTTTAAATCTAACTTTTATAGCAAATAATTACATTTTTTTTGATAGTTTTTTTTATTTACCTGTTGAAAGTAGTTTTTTTAATGTATTACAATATGTTGGCAATACTTTTCACGATTCTATTTTACTTTTTTACATACTGTTTCCTTCATCTATTTTGCTTATAATTTATACGTTTTATGCACATTTTCTTACAAGAAGCCAGTATGTTTTTATTTTATGCCCATTAAGCGAATATGGTCAAATTCCGCTTTCTATCATTACCAGCAAATTTAATGGTAATTCAAATAAAGCCTTAATGCTTGCATGGTTTAAAGAAAATATTGGTAATTATGTAAAAAGTGTTTATTTAGATACAGAAAATAAAATGATAATTTTTGAAAATGCTGAAATTAAAGAAGAAAATCATAAGGAAAATAATACTCCAAGTTTACAGGAAGAAGCCACTGATTATGAGTATGTTATATATAGTTTAGATGAATCCATAAAAAAAATAGAAACATTAATGGCAAAAGTTGTTCATAATGGAACACATTTAACAGGTGTGTTATATAATATGAAATCATATCTTGAAAAAATCAATATACTTCATAAGGATAAACGAAAATATAATAAAAATATTGATAGAATAAATAACAGGTATATTCCATATGTGGAATACTTGGTGGATACATATTTGCAAAATATATTATTAAGAGATGAAAAAATAAACCAAATTCAAGAAAAAATAGTGGAGTCTTTAAATAATATATTAGCAGTGTTTAAATCAATGTATGAAAGCAATATGGAATATATAGCATTTAATATAGAAAACGAAATAGATGCAATGGAACTTTTAATTAGACAAAAAGGGTTGATAAAAGAGAGCCTGTGAAAAAAATCTGTAAATTCAGTTTTCTATGATTATATTTTTTTCGAGCCTGTGAAAAAAAGTCTGTAAATTTAGTTTTCTATGATTATATTTTTACATATCCTGCTCTATGAATACCAGAATAAAGTTATTCAGTCAAGAGCAGGAATTTATTTTTCACATTTCTATATTCTATTCAGGCAGCGAGCCTGTGAGAGCCTGTGAAAAATATTGTAATTAAATTATTCCAGTATGCTATAATACAGGCTTTTTGTGTAATTTATATATAATATCTGTTTTAACTTTTCCAGTCTTCTATTTTTAAATGATTAATTCGTGCAAATTCACTTTTATTATTTGTGACTAATATTACATTTTCTGTAAGAGCATGTGCTGCAATTAACATATCCATAGCACCAATTGGTTTTCCAATTTTTTCTAATTCTGCTCTTATCTTTCCATATTCTACTGCCACTTCCTTGCTGTATGGTATAATAGAAAAATATTTAATAAAGTTATTGAGTATTTTTCTATTGCGTTCATATTGCTTACTTTTTGATACACCATATTCTAGTTCTGATAAAGAAATTGCAGATATGCATATATCTGAAAAATTAATATCCTTTAACCTATCTAAAACAGTAGTATCTTCTTTCATAATAAAAATACAAATATTTGTATCAAGCATGTATTTCATTATAATTTTTCCCTGATATCAATATTAGGTTGTTCTCTTTGAGACATAAAGTCATTTGATACACCACCTTTTATATCTTTTAAAAAATTATCATATACGGCATTTTGATTACCTTTTTTATTTTGAAAAACAGGTTTTAGTATTAAATAACTTCCTTTTTTTTGTACTTCTACCATATCAATACCATTTGGAAAACCAAACTCTGATAAAATATCAGATATTTGAGTGTTATTCTTTGATATTTCAATATTCATAATAACCTCCCATATCACATTTATAAATAAACCCTAACAATAATATTATATAATTAACTACAATTATAAGCAAGAATTTTATAGGTAAATTCTAAAAACGATTGCAACAAATTAAATTTTAAAAAAGGTTGTTCTCTAATCTTAAAAGTAATAAAAATTACTTAGCAAAAAAATGTAAGAGGAAAACAACTATATACATTCTATATCAGAAGAGAGAAAAAACAACGACTAACTTTTTATGAGCGTATACAAATAGAAAATCTGTTAAAAGCACAATATATTTTATCAATAATATGTGTTACAACAATTTTTTTAAAATATTTCTGTATAAAATGGATTTTATTTAATAATATTAAATATTTATTGCTTATACTTATAAAAATAGGGGGGGGTAAAGTAGAATTTAGATTGACAATTTTAAAAATTAATAGTATCAACATATTATAATATTATTACCTATTATGCTTTGTGGCTGTGTAGGTGAATTAATAAAAAAAATAACAGTGGATTTTTATATGAAACTAGAGAAAGGTAAGTCAGCTATTATATTTATTAGAACTTTTGGCTTAGTTTCATGAACTATTGCAGAGTATAAAAATGGAAATATTTCTTTTGTTGGTAATTTAACTGGTAGAAGTATTTTAATGCATATTACAGATGCAGGTAAACATGAATATATTATTGCTGCCAGTAAGGGAACAATATTAAAAACTGATTTAAAATCAGATATGTTTTATTATGTATAGAAGTAAGATATGAACTTAATTCAGATATGTGAATATCTGAATTAATTAAATAATAAAAAGAGTAGATAGAATGGAAAAAAATATTGATGTATTAGTTATAGGTGCTGGTCCAAGTGGTAGTATTTTAAGTTCGCTTTTACACAAAAACGGACTTGATGTATTAGTTGTTGATAAAGAAATTTTTCCAAGATTTGTAATTGGAGAATCTTTGCTTCCATTTTGTATGCATGCAATGGAACAGGCTGATTTGCTTGATGCAGTGATGGATAATGAAGAGAAACTAGGTTTTCAGTATAAAAATGGTGCTGCATTTGCTCGTGGAGCAAATGATAATTCTATAGAATATACATATATTGATTTTTTAGATAAAAGCAGTAAAGGTTTTGGAACAACTTTTCAAGTAAGGCGTGGAGTATTTGACAAACTTCTTATTGATACAGCAGCAAAAAATGGTGTAAATGTTTTATTTGGTGTTAAAGCAGAAAAGTTTGATTTTAATGAAGATGAAAATGGGCGTGTTACAATAGGACTTGATAATGGTGATATTATTAAAGCTAAATATGTTGTAGATGGCAGCGGTTATGGTCGCGTACTTCCAAAAGCTCTAAATCTTGACACCCCTTCTGATTTAACTCCAAAAATAGCATACTTTACTCACATTGAAGATAAAATTTCTTATCCAATGTATGACAGAGATAAAATATTAATAACTACCCACCCAGAACATAAAGAAATATGGTTTTGGCTGATACCTTTTAGTGACGGCAGATGTTCAATAGGTGTTGTGGGAGAAAAACAATTTATATTCTCAAATGATACTGCCAAATTTTTAAATGAACAGGACTTAAAAGCTAATGCTATGGAAATTTTAAAAACACATGTTTATAAAACTCCAATGCTTAAAATGCTTTTAAAAGATGCTGTATGGGATACACCTGCAAACTTTATTTATGGATATTCTGCAAATGTAACAAAATTTTATGGTAAACATTTTGTACTGCTTGGTAATGCCAGCGAATTTTTAGACCCAGTATTTTCTTCTGGTGTAACTATCGCTATGCATGCAGCAACATTATTAGCACCACTTATTACAAGAATAATAAAAGGTGAAAGTGTAGATATGACAAAAGAATATGTAGAACCATTAAGTGTAGGTATTAGAGCTTTTAAAACTTATGTTAATGGCTGGTATGATGGCATATTTCAAGATGTTATATATACTAAACGCAAAGACCGCAGCGTTACAAGGCATATATCATCTGTATTAGCTGGTTATGCATGGGATACTGAAAATCCGTTTGTAACTAAATCTGATAAGGCATTACATGCTTTATATGAAATATGCAAAAATCAAGCATAATAAAGATTGCTACAAATATATTATTATTTTTAATATTGAATGCTGTGCTACTTTCCTGTGCAGCAGGTATTTCTGTTAATGTTTGCCCTATGGAACAGGTAAATTATACAATAGAGTATCCAAATGGCAGCATATATCAAATGAGTGCTGTATGTAGTGAAACAATGTGCAGGTTTATATTGTTTGATGCACTTGGTATGCCTGTTGTAGATAAAGAATACAGCAATAAAAAATTTAAGAATATGAAATTTCTACCTCCAAATAATAAATATGATAATCTATTTGCATATATAATTAACAGCAGAGGTAGTGAAAAGCAGTTTGTATATAAAATTAATAATACAACTGTTACTGTATATAAAAATAACTAAATAATGGTTAAATTAAGTGGAAAAATATGCAAAATATTTATTTTAGTATTCCAGAAGTGATTTCTGCAGCAGGTTCCGGCAGTATGTTTTTAGATAATATTTTGTCTGGTAAATCAGGTATTACTTTTTCAGATAAATATATTAATAATACATCTGTGCCCCTTGGTATTGTAAAAGATTTAAATGTTACTATAAATGATTTACCACAAAAACTACAGGTTGAAGAGTTTAATACAAGGGCAGTATTTATGCTTATGCCGTTACTTGTTAATCTAAATGATAAAATTGAATATCTTAAAAAGAAATATGGCAGCCATAGAATAGGTGTAAGTTTTGGTACAACAAATCCAGGTATGGAAGAAAATTTAGATGCAATGCGTTATTATATAAAAACAGGCGATTTCTCAAAATATTCAATACGTAGAAACAGTCTATATAACCCTGCCAGATTTTGTTCATTATTTTATAATATTCATGGCCCTGCATTTACCATATCTACTGCCTGCACATCTGGTGTAAAATCAATTATTCAGGGATACAGATTAATACAATCAAGTTTATGTGATGCTGTTATATGTGGTGGCAGCGACAGCCTTAATTCACTTACAGTAAATGGGTTTAATAACCTTCAAATATTAAGTAACAACTATTCAAATCCATTTTCAAAAAACAGAGATGGTGTTAATCTTGGAGAAGCATCAGTATTATTTCTTTTAACAAAAGAGCCGGAATATTCTAATATTAGGATTAAGTCTTTCGCATCAAATAATGATGCTTTTCATATTACTAAACAAGACCCAGAATCACCTTATGCAGTTAATTTACTTGAAGATTTAAAAAATGGAATGGCTGGAGAAAGTATAGATTATATTAATCTTCATGCAACAGGCACTATTCCAAATGACCAGGTAGAATCCTTTGCAGTAAAAAATGTTTTTGGCAGTAATATATTATGCAGTGGTATAAAACAGCTTACAGGCCATACATTAGGTGTTGCAGGCAGTCTTGAAGCAGCCTTATGTGTTATGCTTGTAAATAAGCAGAATACTAATTTACCGCCACATATATATGATGGAGAATATGATGAAAGTCTTGCAAAAATACATCTTGTAGAAAAAGAAGACAGAAATATATATAAAATAAAAAATGCAGCAAGTATTAATTTTGCTTTTGGCGGTGATAATAGTGCTATAGCTGTTGGGTATGATTAATGAATAGCTTTGAAGATTATAAATATAAAAAATGCAAGCATCTGTTATTTCATGGAAACGATATAGTGTTGATTGATAAAGTAATAGAATGTTCAGAAAACTATATTATTGTTAATGCTAATTTAGATAAAGATTCGCCTTTTTTAGATACATATAATGGATTAAAAGTTTTTAGAACATATAAAAGCATAGAAATGATGGCTCAAAGTCTTGGCTGTTTTCAATATATAAATATGTCTATGCATGGAGAAGGGAAAGCTAAAATTGGTTTTTTACTTGGTGCAAGGAAATTTGAAATTTTTATTCCACATACGGTATACAATCAGGAATTATTTATAGAAACAAGACTTTCAGTGCAAAATGATGATGGATTTGGAGTATATGATTCCACTATTTATGTTGGAAGTATAGGTGAAAATAATAAGGCAGCATCTGCATCATTAAGTGTATTAAGCCCAAAAGATGACTTTTTTATGCATATATAAGATAATAAAGAGGAAAAATAATGAATATAGAAAAAGAGATATTAGTAACAGGTTCATCACGAGGTATAGGGAAAGCTATAGCTGTTGATTTAAAAAATGCTGGTTATAAGGTTATTCTTCATGGTAGAACTAAAAGCGACACACTTTTAAAACTAGCAGATGAGCTTTCCAGTGAATATATATTTTTTGATGTTGCAGATATTGATGCAGCAAAAAAAGCACTTCATAAATATACAGAAAAAGCATTATATGGTATTGTGCTTAATGCTGGTATTTCTAAAGACAATACTTTTGTTGGTCTTGATAAAGATGAGTGGGAAAGTGTTATAAATACAAACCTGAATAGTTTTTTTAATGTGTTAAATCCAATACTTATGCCTATGTTAAGAAAAAAAGAGGGGCGGATAGTGGTAATGAGTTCTGTATCTGGTATTATGGGCAACAGAGGTCAGACAAATTATTCTGCCTCAAAAGCAGGTCTGATTGGTGCAGCAAAAGCATTAAGTGTAGAAGTTGCCAGTAGAAATGTTACTGTAAATGTTGTAGCACCGGGTTTAATTGAAACAGATATGATAGATGAGAATCTTCCACTTGATGAAATAAAAAAAGCAATACCTGCAAGAAAGTTTGGCAAACCAGAAGATGTTGCTCCACTTGTTACTTTTTTAATGAGCCCTTATGCATCATATATAACTCGTCAGGTAATAGGTGTTAATGGAGGTTTTGTGTAATGGGCAGTATTAAAACTCATAGAGTTTTTGTTACAGGATATGGTATCGTTAGTGCATTTGGAAACTCATGGCAGGAATGTAGGGCAGGGTTTCAAAAAAAAGAAAATAAAGTTATATATATGCCGAAATATACAAAGGTTCATGAATTAAAATCATATTTAGCTTCACCTATTCTTGATTATGAACCTTTGCAGGAACTTACAAGAAAAGATAAACGCTCTATGGGGCGTGTTTCATTAATGTCTGTCCATGCGGCAAAACTTGCAATGCAGTCTGCAGGGTTAATTTCAGATGACGGCAGTATCTCTGATTCAGTTACAAATGGCAGTCTTGGTGTATCAGCAGGTTCAAGTACAGGAAGCACTGATGCAATAGTATCTATGGCAAAATTATTTATTACAGAAAGCTCCGACTGTAACGCTAATACATATATAAAAATGATGCCCCATACTATTGCTGCCAATATTGCAATATATTTTCATATTAAAGGCAGAGTTATTCCAACATCATCAGCATGCACAAGTGCAAGCCATGCAATAGGATATTCCTATGAATCTATTAAATTTGGAAGAATACCTATGATGATAGCAGGCGGTGGGGAAGAATTATGTATGAGTGAAGTGTATGTTTTTGACTCACTGTATGCAGCAAGCAGAAAAAACAGCACTCCAAAATTAACACCATCACCATTTGATAAAGACAGAGATGGGCTTGTACTTGGTGAAGGTGCATGCTTTTTACTGCTTGAAAGTGAAGAGTCTATGATAAAGCGCAATGCTTCACCTATTGCAGAAGTAGTTGGCTATGGTTCAACTTGTGACGGTACACATATTACTAGGCCGCAAAGTCAAACCATGAAAGAAGCTATGGAGTTAAGCCTTGCTGATGCAGAAATTTCACCAGATAAAATAGGTTATGTAAATGCTCATGCAACAGCTACAAGTTTTGGTGATATTCAAGAAAGTATTGCCACTAACCAGTTATTTGGAGAAAATATTTATATATCATCACTTAAAAGTTACTTAGGACATACTCTTGGCGCATGCGGGGCAATGGAAAGCCTTTTTTCTATTATGATGATGAATGAAAAAACATTTTATCCAACTATAAATCTTAATGAAGTAGATAAGGAATGTGCAAAATTAAATTACTTAACAGATATTACTGATATATATACTGATTATGTAATGAATAATAATTTTGCATTTGGTGGTATTAATACATCATTAATTTTTAAAAGAGTATAAATTATGAAATTTTCATTTAATATAGAAAATGTAAAAGCATTTATTCCAGAAGAATTTAAAGAGAATTTTTTAGGAACACCGCTTGAAGAATACTGCCACGATTTTAAACTTAGTCATATACCAGCTATTGAAAGAAGAAGATTAAGCAAAGGTACAAAATGTGTGCTTTCTATGCTTGAAAATATTGAGCAGCCTGTAGTATATTCTTCTTATAAAGGTGAAATTAACAGAAGTTTAGATTTACTTTTTTCTCTTGCTGAAAATGGGGTAGTTTCTCCAACATCTTTTTCTCTTTCAGTTTTAAATGCTGTACCTGCCGTATCTTCTATTATGTATAAAAATCATAATGATATTACCGCTGTATCTTCCAGCCCGTCTCTTGAAAATGCATTATTACAGGCATATATTAATTTATGTGATAAAAAGAAAAATCAGCTGGTTATCAGCTATTATGAAGGTGCTTTTAAAGAACATTTTAAACAAGATAATTTATACTGCTGCGTATCTATGGAATTAAGTTTTGGTAATAATATTACTATAGAAAAAGAAAGTTCTGATTGTCAGTATGATTTAGTCAGCAAAATAAGTGAAATAGAGTTTTTAAAAAATTATGAAAATAAAATAAATTATATAATAACTAGTGATTATTCAAAATGGCTGTGGTATTTTAATGATTAAGATTATAAGAGCCTTTATCCCATTTTTTTTGTTTGGTGTAATGTGTATAGCTGGCAATATAATTTTTATATTTTTTTTAATAACACAATTATATAGGCTTTCAGTGGTAACATATATATCAAGAGATATTGTAATGCTTGCATGGAAATTTTTTCTATGGCTGGTAAAACATTTTAAATGGATAAATTATCCAAAAATTAATATAGATATTAAAGATAAAGGCTGTTTAATAATAGCTAATCACCCGTCGCTTTTAGATGCTGTTTTTTTAATTGCTCATCTAAGGCACAGCAACTGTGTTGTTAAAAAAGAGTTAAGAAATAATATTTTTCTATATCCTGCTGTTAAGTGCAGCCGGTATATTATAAATGAATTTAATGAAGAATTTTTAAATAAATGCATTAATGTGTTGCAAAAGAAAGAAAATTTAATTATTTTTCCAGAAGGCACAAGAACTGTAGATAAAATAAATATGCATAAAGGTGCATCATATATCGCTGTGTATGGTGCTGAAAAAATAATACCATTTTATATTACCATTGAACCAAAATGTTTAGGCAAGTATGATAAATGGTATAATCTGCCTGAAAATATTAATTATAATATTATACCCCTTAAAGAAATATATTTAAATGATTTTGAACCAGATACCGCTGCATCTTTAAGGGTAAGGCATCTTCATTCATTTATTAAATCAATATATGAAAATTATAATAAATTATAGGAGCATAGTATGGCATCTGAAAAGTTAAAAGAAGAATTAAAAGATTTAATTATTACTACACTTAATCTTGAAGATATCAAAGTTAGTGATATTAAAGATGATGAGGCACTTTTTGCTGAAGGCTTGGGGCTTGACAGCGTTGATGCATTAGAATTATCTCTTGCAATATCTCAAAAATATAATGTTGTAATTGATAAAAAAGTGGATAATGTTAGAGAAATATTTGCAAATGTAGAAAATTTAGCAAACTATATACAGTCTACATCAAATGGAGAATTATAATGACCGAAAATGAAATATTTGAATTTTTAAAAAAAGTTTTAACAGATTATTTTGAAATTGATGAAAGTAAAATCACTATGGAAGCTAATTTAAATGAAGATTTAGATATGGACAGCATTGATGCAATAGATATGATATCGTACATTAAAAAAGAAACTGGAAAAGAAATAGAGCCAGCACAGTATAAAGAAGTGAAAACTATAAAAGATATTATTGATATTATAATGAAGCAAATGAATAATAATGAAAATAATTAACAGCAGTTTATTTATTTCAGGATTATTATATCCATTTGTAATTTATTTTTTTAACAAATATTTATGGATATTTTTTTTACTTTTTTCGTTATTATGGTTGATTAAATTTATATTTATATACAGCGGCAGAAACAGTGCAGTTAAAGAAAGTAAAAATGAATTTGTGAAAATATTTCAATCTTATTCGCTTTTTTTGGGCAGTAAACATATGTCTTTTGTATTTTTCCTGCTGTTTTTTTTTATGTTTATTATAAAATATATGAATATGCAATTTGAAGAAGTGATATATATATATCCAGTTATAATATATGTAATATTTTTTGCAGTATTTATGTATAAAATAAAGGAAAAACCATTAATACAGTCTTTTGCAGAATTAGAGCATAAAGTAAGAAATTTAGCACCGCTTACTAATAAGGAAAAAAGATATACATATATACTGACTTATATATGGTCATTTTTCTTTTTAGCCAGTGCATTATTATGTATATTTTTATCTTTATTTGAAAATAAAACATACTGGGTTTTCTATACTGGAGTAGCAGGGTATATGTTAACAGGTTTATTATTTATTTCAGAAAGATTATTAAGAAGCAAGATTATAAAAATTATGAAATAGAGTGATAATTATGGAACAACTGCATATTTTAAACATATCTAAAAATAATATGGATAAAGTTATTAATGCTTTTGATAAAAGCAGCGGTAATGATATATTAATAAATATCAGCAATAATCTTTTATTTATAGATGTATTTGCAGCTCTTATTTATATGCAGCATAATCAATCACTTGTTAATAAAATTACAGCAGCACCTGTTATTACTGATGATAAATCATATATAATTTTAGATGATGAATTTTGTAAAAAAGCAGGTCTTCAGTATTCTGAAAGAGATATAGATTCCATTGAATTTTTCAAAAAATACAGCAGTACATATTTTTATTTAAAAACATCAGGTAGCACAGGTGAGCCTGTATTAATAAAAAAATATATTCACCAGATGATTAATGAAGCAGAATGTTTGAAAGACTTTTTATGTTTTCAGTCTGAAAGCAAAAGCGTATGTTCTATTGTGCCGCACCACCATATGTATGGGCTTACATTCGCAGTATTTTTACCTATTGTTAACAGATTTCCTATTATAGAGCAAAGCCCTGTTCTTGAAAATTTAAGCCAGTTTACTGAAAATATTTTAGTTACATCACCAGAATTTCTAAAAAAATTAATACTGTATAATAAAAATATTACAAAAAATGCAGTGAAAAATATAGAACTTATTATTACAGCAGGCTCAGCATTAGATGAAAAAACAAGAAATTCATTAAAAGATATTACTAATGCAAAAGTATTAAACATATATGGCAGTACAGAAACAGGTGTTATTGCCTGTGATTTAGGGGAAGGGTTCAGGCTCTTTAAATCAGTAAAAATTTTAAATAATAACGGAGTAAATGAGGTTACATCAAACTGGTCTGATAAATATATATTAAATGATGAACTTAAAGTTACTAATGATAGACTTGAAATTTATGGCAGAAGCGATAGAGTGGTAAAAATTGCAGATAAAAGATTTAGTCTTGATATGATAGAAAAATATGTCAAACAGTCTGGTTTAATATATGATGCTTACGGATATGTTATTGACAACCGAATTGGAGTTCTAATATCACTTACAGAAAACGGCAGGGCTACTTTTAGAAATACTGGTAAAAAAGGTATTATAGAAGATATAGAAAAATATACTCATAATATGTTTGGTACAAATATAAGGCATTGTAAAATTGTTTCAAATATATACAGAAACAGTAACGGCAAACTTATAAAAAAAGAAAACGATATGCTTATCTCAGAAAAACATCAAATAGAGTTTAAACAGGAAAAAGTAGAAAAAACACAAGATGATATATATGCTTTATTTTCTGCTTCAATAAGTGATGATTTATTTTATCTTCCAGCACATTTTTACAGTTTCCCATTAATACCAGGTTTTATGGAACTAGACCATATAATTAAATTAGCAGAAAAATTTGGATACGATTATACTAAAATTAATAGAATCACAAACTTAAAATTTTCCAGTTTTATAAGACCTTATGATAAAATAACTGTTGAGCTTATAATGAGTGAAAATCTTGTAAAATTTACCATAAATATAGACAGTGTAAAGGCAGCATCTGGGAGTATAAAATATGAGAAATAATCTTTGTTTTTTAATTCCATATTACAACCACCCAGAAAATATAAATAAGTTATTAAATAAACTGCTTACTTATAATCTTCCAGTTATAATAGTTGATGATGGCTCTAATCCACTACTAACAAGCGTTTTAACAGTCAGTAGCCCTTTAATTACTATAATAAGTTACAGCATAAATCAAGGCAAGGGCAGTGCAGTTATAACAGGTATGAAAAAAGCATTAGAAATGGGTTTTCACAGCTGTTTTCAAATAGATGCAGATGCTCAGCATGATTTACTTAAAATTAACGAATTTTTAGAAGTCTATAAGCATGCTCCAGAATCTTTAATATGTGCAAAACCAGTTTATAGTGATGATATACCAAAATCAAGGCTTTATGGTAGAAAAATTACAGCCTTTTGGGTTTATGTTAATACATTAGGTGCTGTAAAAGAAGACACTATGATAGGTATGCGTATTTATCCTTTAACAAAATTAAATAGTATTTTGAAATGTGTAAAAGGAAAAAGAATGGATTTTGATACAGATATCTTATTATGCTGCTATAAAAATAATATAAATATAAAATGGGTAGATGTAAATATTACATATAGCGATAATAATGTCAGCCATTTTAGAATGGTAAAAGATAATGTTCTTATTTCTCTGATGCATACTAGACATTTTCTTTCTTTACCATTATTATTATTTAAAAAAAATTACAGGCAGGTTATAAAGTCATTGGAAGAAAAGAAATGGTGGAATAAAAAAGAAAAAGCAGGTATTTTTTTGTTGAAGATAACACTTTATCTTGTTACTATTCTGCCTGCTTTCATTTTAAAGTTTGTAATTTTTATTGTTACATTATTTTATTATGCTGTAAATAAAGAAGAAAGAAATAATATTGCCATATATAGAAAAAATTTAAAAAATTATTTTAAGGACGAAGTAAAAGAAATATTATCTCATACATCAGTTTTTAGTAATTTTTATGCTTTTTCTGAAAGTATCTGTGACAAGATTGCAGTATGGAAAGGGAAAATAGAATATAATGATTTAGTATTTGCTAATGAAAAGTACCTGCATAATGAATTAAGTTTTGGGTTTGGTAAAATACATAAATCAGGTCAAATATTACTAGTCAGCCATTTTGGTAATATTGAAGTGCTTAGGGCAGTAAGCAGACATATAAAAGAAACAAAAATAGCAATATTAGTTTATCAAAAAAATAGTCAGGCTTTTGCAAGTATTATTAATGAAATATCTCAAACAGATTTAAGAGCTTACGATGTAGAAGATTTATCAATAGATAAAATGCTTGAATTAAGTGAACTTTTAAAAAGCGGCTGTCATATAGGAATAATGGCAGATAGAGTTTCAGTTAATGATAAAAAAAATATAAAAGTTAAATTTTTAGGACAGGATTGCTACCTGCCTACTGGTGCTTTTATTTTAGCAGGATTATTAAAATGTCCTGTTACTACTATATGGTGCGAAAAAATCAATGGTAAATATAATATTGAGCTTGAAAAAATAGCTGATAATATAATTCTTTCCAGAAATAAGGAAGAATCAGTAAGAAAATATGTAGAGCAGTATGTATCAATACTAGAAAAACATGTTAAAAATAATCCTTCCCAGTGGTTTAATTTTTATAATTTTTGGCAGGTAACAAATGAAAATAATAAGTAATATTACAAACCATAAGATTGAATTCTATGATGTAGATTCTATGAATGTAATGTGGCATGGAAACTATGTTAAACTGATAGAGGCAGCAAGATGCAGGCTGCTTGATAAAATCGGCTATGATTATATGCAGATGAAAGAAGATGGCTATGTTTATCCTATTGTTAAAATGGATTTTAAATATGTTTCCCCTGCTTTTTTTGGTGATGAACTAAGTATTACATCTACAATTACAAATTATGACGGATTATTAAAGATAGCATATGAAATATATAATAATACTACTAATAAATTATGTGCAATAGCTTCTACATCACAGGCATCTGTTATGATAGATGGGTTTCAAACAATGTTTACATTAAATCGTGAATTTTTAGCTAAAATTGAGGTGTATCTTGAAAATAATTAGCTGTTTATTTATATTTTTTATTTCAGTTAGTAATATTTTTGCTTTTTCTATAAATGATTTAGAGCAGATAATGGTTAATGATAATATTAACGGTAATTTTAATCAGGAAAAAATTATAGCAGGCTTTCCAAAACCTGTTATTACAGGCGGTCAATTTAGCATAAAAAACAAAGAGTTACTGTGGATAACAGAAAAACCGCGTAAAAGCTCTATTAAGATTAATGCAGACGGTATATTTAGTCTATCAAGTAATGGCACATGGTCTAAAATCCAGGGGCAGTATGATAAAAGTATGTTTTTAGATATAGTAAATATGAATTTTAAAAAGGTTAATTCTATTTTTGATATTGACTTATCAGGCAGTGCAAAAAACTGGATAATGAATTTAAAACCTAAAACAAATATTGCAGGTAAAATATTTAAAAATATTATCATTAAAGGTGGAGTTTTTGTTTCAAGTATTGAAATCATCGAAGAAAATGGTGATAAAACTATAATGAAGTTTTTTAATGTTTCCAGCAGGGAGAAATAAAGATTAAAAAAATAATAATATTTTTAAGTTTTTTTACAATTTGGACAGTATCGTTATTTTATGTAGTAATTAATACTAAAGTAATAGATACAAACATATATAGTCTTATTAACATAGAAAATGAAAGTGTATTATTAAGTATGAATAAAAATCTTTCAAACAGTGTGTTATTTTTATTTGATAATATAGGTAATATAGATGCAGTTTCACAGCTGAATGATAAATATAAAATATTTAAATCAGTAAATAAAGGTGTAGCTTATAATTATGATTCTTTTATAAATGATATTGACTTATTAAAAACTGCTTCATTAAAGGGAAGTTATTTAGAAGATATAAAAGATAATCCTTATAATTTTTTTAATAATCATATAGATGCACTTTTAAATTCATTTATTATAAAAATTCTTCCTTTAGAGAAAGATTTTTTTATGCTTTCAAGTCATTCTGCACTGCTTGAAAATGGTGGAAATTTTAAATATGATATAAATAATGATGTGCTTTATACTGAACATGATAATAAAACATACTATATGGTGCAGGCTGTTTTAAATGATAAATATAATCCGTCACAGCTTTTATATTTAGTTAAGGATATAAAGCACAGCTTAGGTAGCAGCGTTATAATAAGCGGCGGTGCATTGTTTAATGCTGACGGACACAGGCAGGGAATAAATGAAAGTATTTATATGACTATACTTTCAATATTATTAAGTGCATTTATACTTCTCACCGCTTTTCGTGAAAAAAGTATTTTATATTTAATGACAACTATTATTTTCAGCCTGACATTAGGGCTTGCAGGCTGTATTTTTATATTTAATACTATCCACATATTAAGCATTATAGTAAGTGCCAGTTTAATTGGTTTAGTTGTTGATTTTTCTCTGCACTGGCTTGCAAATAACCAAAACAAAGTAATAAAATCATCATCAATTAAGCTGGTAGTAAAATATCTTGTAATAAATTTTGTAATAACAGCAGTCGGTTATATGCTATTTATGTTTTCCTTTATGCTGCTTTTGCAGCAGATTGCTGTTATATCAATCATTACTCTTTTTGCATCTCTTTTATATACAATTTTTTTCCTGCCTTATATGCTAAATGGTGCCTGTTATACTACAAACAGTATTTTTAATAAAATATTTAATAAATATCTTAAAAGTATTGATTTCTTAATGTCTTACAGGCCAGCTGTATTATTAATTATATCTGCAGTAATTATTACCAGCAGCATAAAACTTATAACTATTTCAAATTTTTCAGATAATATCAAAAACTATTCTTCAATAAATCAAGATTTTTTAAATGATACTATTATTGCAGGGGATATTACTGGAATGAAAAATCCATCTAATTATCTTGTTATAGATAATTATACTATTGATAAGGAAAATAATTTAATTACATCACTTCTTGATAATCATTTAATCAATAACTATAAAGGATTAGGACAGGTATTTTTAAGCATAAATCAGCAGGAAGTTTTAAAAGAAATTTTTTATAAAGCAAAAGATAATAGCAGTATAATAAATATGTATACCGAAGCTGGCTTTGATAATAATTTTATTGAAAAGGAATTTAATAAGGCTTCATCATTTCAGATTATGGATATTAATGAAATACTTAATATTAATGCAGCACAGCCCTTTAGATATTTTTATCAAAATAATAATGGAATAGTTTTTTTTGAAAGCAGTAAATCATATAATGATTTAATTGATAATAATACTTTTAAAAATATATTATTTTCGTATGATGCAGAGTATTACAATCTTGTAGAAATGATTAACATGTATTTCAGCCAAATCAAAAAACATGCTGTTATTTTAAAAATAATAGGAATTTTAGCAGGATTTTTGATATTATCAGTAGTATTTTCAATAAAAAAATCATTTATGATAAGTTTTGCAGTATTATTATCACTTCTTTTTGCTATATCTATATTTTCAATTTTTTCAATAGATATAAATATTTTTGCAGTATTTGGTTTTATACTTGCAGGTGCTGTTGGTATAGATTATGCTGTTTTAATGCTTAATGAAAACATAAATATTTCAGACAGGTATTTTGGAATATTTACATCTGCCTTAACAAGTATGGTTTCCTTTATAATATTAACAACAAGCGCTACTTATGCAGTTTTTACATTTGGTTTAAGTGTTGCTTTATCACTATTTATATTTTTATACATACTGCCATTATTTGCTTTTTACAATAAAAAGCGGGGATAACTCCGCCTGATTAGAAATAGTTTACTGCTATATTTTTTTCAAGATTTGGTATCCATCTGCCAAGATAATTTCTATGGATAACTTTTTTCTCTTTATCAGCTTTTAAATTTTCGCTGTCAACATATACATAGTTATAACCATTTTTACTATATACGATTTTTGTTGTTACCCACCAGTTACTGCGAGCATATCTAATATTAATTTCCCCATTTTTCTTTTCTAAAATCTGCCAGCCTAAATCAGTTGCTGCTTTTACTACTGCATTTTGGAATTTAGTTGTATCAATTGGTGTAATAACAGATGTTCCTTTAACATTTGTGAAGTCTGTAGCAATTTTAGTTTGAGAAATAACTGTAGGTCTTGGTTTTGCATTTGGATTCGTATAAAACGCATAAATATGTTTTTCTAAATTTGGTATCCATCTGTTAGTATAGTTGCGGTGTATTTTATTTTTTGCGGGATTTGCATCTAAATTATAGCTGTCCACATATTCATACCAGTATTCGTCAGCTGTGTAACATACTTTAACGATAACCCACCATGCTCTAGGTTTTTCTAATTTTAAAGTTATGATTCCTGGCTCATTTTTTTCTATGATCCAGCCTAAATTTGTAGCTGCTTTAATGATGCTGGCCTGCATTAATTTTGTATCAATAGGGGATATAACACTTCTACCTTGTATTATTTCAAAATTTCCCTCTTTTGCAGGTGTTTTTTTAACGGGTGCAGCATATAAAAATGATGTGAACATTGTTAAAATCATAGTAAACAATGCAATTTTAAATAATTTTATTTTTATCATAATGACCTCCACGATTTTTTTATCATATTATATATAATAGCACAAGCAAAATATATATAATTTTAATAATAGGTAAAGAGTTTGGTTAATTTGAGCTTGATGAAATCTATTTTGGAGCAAAACGGATTAGAGGTAAACGAGGCAGGGGAGCAGTAGATAAGACCCCAGTATTTGGGTTATTAAAGCGATAAGGTCAAGTATATGTTACAATAGTTCCTAACTGTTCCAAAGAAGAATTAATGCCTATAATACAAGGTAAAATACTAGAAGGTAGCACAATACATACTGATAGCTGGAAGGCATATGATGGATTAATTTTAAATGGTTACACGCATCACAGAGTATATCATCATGCAAATGAATTTAGTAGTGGTAAATCTCATGTCAATGGTATAGAAAGTTTTTGGAGTTTTGCAAAGAGAAGAATGTCTAAATTTAATGGTCTAACTGATGAAAAATTTATCTTGCATTTAAAAGAAAGTGAGGTTAGATTTAATTATAGAAAAGATAACTTTCTGCTCTTGACTGAATAACTTTATTCTGGTATGCATAGAGCAGGATATGTAAAAATATAATCATAGAAAACTGAATTTACAGACTTTTTTTCACAGGCTCTTACCCATTATTTTGTAGATTATAAAATAGCTGATATCTTTTCTATTGAGATGGCAGCAGCTTTTCTTGTAATATTATTAGCAACAATTTTTATTATTAAAAATATATATAATTTATATCATACTATTAAAAGTGCATCATTATACATATTTTTAGCTTCAATTTTATTTGTCCTTATTTCTAGTGTTTTTTCTTTATTTTTGAGTATGATTGCAAGCTTATCATATGCTTTATATACTTTATCCTTATTAATTATATATGGCAGAAGGCATGAAAGTTTTATTAATAAATACCAAAATATGATTAAGCATGATAAATATGTGGCAAATTTTTATATTAATTTTACTATATTTTTGTTTTATTTTTTATTTTTAGCCATGCTTGTATTTTTTGCTTTTTATTCAGACAGTATTGATAAAACCGATTATTTAACATATGTATTTCTGCCAATTTTACTTTTTATATTTGTTTTAAGCCTTTATTATGTATTTCTTTTTAATGTAAGGTATGTATATATTTTATGCCCGTTAAGTAAATATGGAAGCATACCACTAATTAATATTACATCTAAATTTAATAAAGTAAATATAGATAATGATGAACTGCAGCAGTGGTTTCAGCGTAATATTGGTAGTTATCTTAATAATGTCTTATTAGATATAGATGATAAAATAATAATTTTTGGAAATACTGCATTAAAAAGTAATCAGCATAAAGAACGAAATATAGCATATAATCTGGAAAATTCATTAAAACTTATAGATAAACTTATAGAAAGCACCGCTTATTTACAAGCAGATATAACAAACATATTATGTGATATGAAATTATATATAGAAAAAATCAATATATTACATGAGGATAAATATAGTAAATATATAACTAAAATAAACCAAAGGTATATACCATATATAGAATATTTAGTGAAAACGTATCTTAAAAATATAAAATTAGAGGATGAAAGCATAGCTAATATTCAAGAAAAAATAATATTATCCCTTAATAGTATATCGGAAGTGTTTAAATTAATATATGCAAGCTATATGGAATATATGAAATTTAATATAGAAAACGATATAGAAGCTATGGAGCTTTTAATTAGGCAAAAAGGGTTGAAAAAAGAAACTATATAATAATAAGTTTTAAAAATTGAAAAAGATGCAAAATTTTATAAATCCTTTCTTGAAAAATTTGTTATAATAGTATTTAATGTGTTTATTCTGAAATAATTTTGGAGATAATTATGAGTTATTTTGATGAAGCTAAAAAATATATCCCTGGTGGAGTAAACAGCCCTGTAAGAGCCTTTGGTTCTGTTGGTGGCGAGCCAATTTTTATAGAAAAAGGAAAGGGCAGCCATATTTGGGATACTGATAATAACGAATATATAGATTATGTATGCTCATGGGGACCTATGATATTAGGTCATTGTGATAAAGATGTGAATGATGCTGTTATAAAAGCAGTTGAAAACGGCACAAGCTTTGGGGCACCTACTGTTTTAGAAACAGAACTGGCTGCAAAAATAGTTGAGCTTATGCCATCTGTTGAAAAAGTAAGAATGGTATCTTCAGGTACAGAGGCAGTAATGAGTGCGTTACGTCTTGCAAGGGGATATACAAAAAGAGATAAAATTATTAAATTTGAAGGCTGCTATCATGGTCATTCAGATTTTATGCTTGTAAAAGCCGGCAGTGGTTTATTGACTTTTGGGGAAACATCATCTCCTGGTGTTCCACAAGATGCAGCAAAAAATACAATAATAGCACAATATAATGATTTAGAAAATGTGGCAGAAATATTTAGGCAGAATAAAAACGAAATAGCTTGTTTAATCGTTGAGCCAGTTGCAGCTAATATGGGTGTTGTGCTTCCTAAACCGGGCTTTTTAGAAGGTTTAAGAAAACTTTGTGATGAAAACGGTGCATTATTAATATTTGATGAAGTAATAACTGGTTTTAGGCTTTCAGCAGGGGGCGCTCAAAAATATTTTGGCATTAACCCAGATATTACTACTATGGGTAAAATCATAGGTGGTGGTATGCCTGTTGGTGCTTATGGTGGTAGAAGTGATATTATGGATATGGTATCCCCTGCAGGTCCAGTTTATCAGGCAGGCACATTATCAGGCAACCCACTTGCAATGACAGCAGGTCTTAAAACATTAGAAAAATTATCATCTAATGGTTTTTATGAAAAATTAAAAGAAAAATCAGATAAATTATGGGAAGGTTTTAGGCAAAACTCTAAATCATTAGGCTTAAACTATGCTTTTAATACAATAGAATCCCTTTCATGCACATTTTTTACAGAAGGAAAAGTAGAAAGCTATGCAGAAGCTGTAAAAAGTGATACAAAAAAATATGCAAAATTTTTCCATAATATGTTAAAACGTGGTATATCTTTAGCACCTGCTCAGTTTGAAGCAATGTTCGTATCTAGTGTGCATAGTGATGAAGATATTGAAAAAACAATAAAAGCACATTATGAATCATTAAAAGAGTTATAAAATGGATAATAAAGACAATGAACATGAAAAAGACAGCCCAAATCCAATATACAGGCAGCTTTTTAATGCATCAAGTGTTGGGGTTGCTTTAGTATCTGGTATGCTTGTTGGTGGTGTCATGGGCTATTTTTTAGATAAATGGCTTGGCACTTCCCCTTGGCTGTTATTTGTATTTTTAGTATTTGGCTTTATAGCAGGTGTTAAAAATGCAATTTATTATATGAAAAAAGCAGGTATAGAAGTTGGCAAAAATAGTAATAATATAAAGGATAAATAAAATTATTATCTTTATAACTTATTTATATTAAAATATATTTTAGCCTATATATGACATTTGTAATTTAAAAAATAAGACAAAATAAGTGTAGAAAATACTTGCGAAAAAAAATAATATGATATAGTATAGATTGTATGGTAAAGAATTATAAAACTTTGCTGTTTGTTTTTTTAGTGCTGCTTACAGCAGGCTATGCGGCATTTTTTATTTTTAAGGATTTTACATTTGCTAATGCATTTTTAGCAGGCTTTATTATTATATTTATAGATTTAATTTTTTTATCTCGCCATTTACCTAATGCTGTGAAAAATTCATCAGTAGGTGGTTTTGTAGTTCAGAGTATGGTTCGGTGGGCGTTTATAGGCTTTTGTATTTATTTTGCACTTGTTGTGCTTAATCTATATAAATGGTCATTTGTTGTGGGTATAATACTTCCATTTATGGGGGTTTTTATTACTGTAATATATCAAATCTTTCGGGGGAAAGAAGATGGAACATCCTCTTAATTTAACATCGTTTTTACCAGCTGAGTTTCAGCACCATTATTTACATGTGGTTATGCTTTTTGTAGCTGTTCTTATTATCTTTTTTATGGGGCTATATGTAAGAACATTAAGAAGTGAAGTGCCGGGAAAAGCCCAAAACTTTTTTGAATTTATAGTTGGTGGCGTTGGTAACCTTGCTGATAGTGTTATGGGTAAAGAGGGAAGACCTTATATTCCAGTTGTTTTAGGTATTGGTTTATATGTTGGTGTATCAAACCTTATGGCATTAATTCCAGGTCTTATTCCACCTACAAGCAATTTAAATACAACAGCAGCACCTGCATTATTTGTATTTTTATTATATAATTTCATTGGTATTAAAAAACATGGTTTTGGTTATATAAAACACTTTTTAGGACCATTTTGGTGGCTTGCTCCATTTATGTTTATAATAGAAGTTATAAGCCATTTAGCAAGACCACTTTCACTTACAATGCGACTTTTTGGTAACATCGCAGGGGAAGATTTAGTTGTGGTTATATTATTTATGCTTGTGCCACTTTTCTTACCATTACCAATGTTTTTCTTAATGATATTTACAAGTGTGCTGCAAGCGTTTGTGTTTATGATGTTGACTATGGTGTATATTAATGGTGCTTTAGAAGAAGCCCACTAAAATTAGCAGTCTTTTTCCTTTATACTTTGTTGAAAAGTAAAAGAGCTTGGTCATTTACTTATGGTGTAAACTCCCTTCGCTCTCTTACTTTTCGCCGTGTCTAAAGAAAAAATCCACGCTAATTTGCGGTGTTTGAATTTATTAAGACTAAACTAAAAATCTTAATTAAATAAATTAGCTATCTTTTTCCTTTATACTTTGTTGAAAAGTAAAAGAGCTTGGTCATTTACTTATGGTGTAAACTCCCTTCGCTCTCTTACTTTTCGTCTTGTCTAAAGCAAAAATCCAAGCTAATTTTCGATGTTTGAAATTTTTTAATATTTAGTTTATTCGTTGTTGGATTGATAAAAAGTTCAGTCATTTACTATTATGTAAACTCCTTTCACTTTTTATCACTCCGCCTAGACTAAACTAAAAATCTTAATTAAATATATTAGCTATCTTTTAATTTTATACTGTGTTGGATAGTTTTTAAACTTGGTCATTTACTATCATGTAAACTCCCTGCGTTTAAAAAACTATCCGCCTTGTCTAAAGCAAAAATCCAAGCTAATTTTCGATGTTTGAATTTATTAAGACTAATTTAAAAATATTAATTAAATAAATTAGCTATCTTTTAATTTTATACTGTGTTGGATAGTTTTTAAACTCAGGTCTACACTATTATGTAAACTCCCTGCGTTTAAAAAACTATCCGCCTTGTCTAAAGCAAAAATATTAGCTAATTTGCGATGTTTGATATAGGTTTTGAAAAATATATGTTATTTTGGTATAATCACTAGCTATATTTATCATTTATATATAAAGCCAGTTATATAGGGCTTATTATAAATTTAATAACTAGCGTTTTGTTTTACGCTTAAAATATTTATTATTTTTTGGAGGACTTTTACATGAAAAAAGTTATCTTAACTACTTTAATTGCATTAATTGCAGTTCCTGCTTTTGCAGCTACTCAAGGTGACGCTACTGCAGCTTGGGCATTATACATTGGTGCTGGTATCGCTATCGGCTTTGCTGGTCTTGGTGCTGGTATTGGTATGGGTAGTGCTATTAGAGGTGGTCTTGAAGGTATTTCTCGTAACCCTGGCGTTGCAGGTACTATTTTCAACTACTTACTTGTTGGTGTTGCTCTTATCGAGTCTATCGCTATTTATGGTTTAGTTGTATCTCTTATTCTTCTTTTCGTTAAATAATAAGTTTATCAGATATCAACATATATAAAGCGAAGCCATGTGCTTCGCTTTAATATTGATAAAGCATATTTTATCAATAACAGCTTTATATTACATGTAAAATAAATATAGCTTAAATCAAATAAATTATTCATCATAAATAGATTTAAGCTAAAAAAATATAGTATAATATTAAATGAGGTAATTATGAAAAAAATATTTGTATTATTATTTACATTTATAGCATTTAACGCTTTTGCTTTTGATGTAGAAAAAGTAAAAAAAATCTCTTGTGATGCACCAGTTAAGAAAACAGAAAATGATACTGAAATCACTACTTGGACTTGCACATTTGCAGAAGGCACTCCACTTAGCTTTGCGTATAAAGAAATAATTAATGACCTTGCAAAAGATATTGAGAAAAAAATATTAATGCCAAAAAGTAAAACTCAGTTTAAACAAAATGTTCAAAATGCATTAAACAAAAAAAATGCTAAACATAAAATCACTCAGATTGGTATAAAAGGTATGATATATCTTGAACCAACATATGATAATAATAAAAAAGCTGATATCACTACTAACCTTGGTGTTGAAAACGAAAACCACACTTTTGATTTAGTGCAGGAAGATAAAGTTAAACTTACTTACGTTTTTTCTAAAGGGGATTCTCAAATAGAAAAAACTCAAAGTTATGAAGAATAATTAATAAAATTATAAAATTCATTTTTATATAAACCCCATTTATTGCACAAATAAATGGGGTGTTTTTATATAAATTATTAAAGATAAAACATATAATAAAGAAATTTTACCACCACACAAAATAATTTAACAATAATATACCATTATATATAGTCATTTAATAAAAAATATTGTAAAAATAAGTAAAAATATATAAACTACAAAAATAATTGGAGGAAAGTATGAAAAAATTATTTGTATTATTATTTACATTATTATCACTTAATGCTTATGCATTTGATATTTCATCAATTAAAAATGTAACATGTAAAAAGGAAAATACTGGGGCTGATAATAGCAACTCAGAAATGTATATATGCAGCTATAATAAAAACATAGAATTTGATAATGCATATGGTGATATAATCAGCCTTGTAAGTAAAGAAATAATTTCAAACAATAAATTTGTATCAGATAAAAGTAAGGCTAAATTTGAAAGCACAGTTAAAGACTTAATTTTAAAAAAATACGAACAATATATTATAAATGAAAAAAGTAAAGATGGTGTAATATTACTTGTTTCTAGGTATGATTTTGGTAATATAGCCAATATTATAACAAATATGGCAGTAATGGACGAGCATTATGATTTTTCAATTACAAAAGATGAAAATAATAAACTTATGCTTCTGGTTTCAAAATTTAAAGGTAAAGAATATATTGAAGTGAATAAAAACTTTATAGAGCAGTAATGTATCATAGTATAAAAAACAAAGTCTATTCATTTTTTACAGGTGGGATAATTGGCACACTAGGTGGTCTTATTGGGCTTGGTGGAGCAGAATTTCGCCTGCCTGTATTAATAAGCCTTTTTAAGTTTCATGCACTTGAAGCTGTTATATTAAATAAAATAATGAGCCTGGTAGTAGTAGTTTTTGCTTTCTTTTTCAGGCTTTTTTCTATATCTATTAATGATATATTATCAAACTATATGATAATAATAAATATATTACTAGGAAGTATAATAGGTGCATATCTAGGGACAGATATTGCCACAAAAATAAAAACAACTACTCTTTATAAAATCATATCTTTGATGCTTATAATTATATCAATAGTTCTTTTTATAAGCCATACTTATTCATATAATGGCGATACTTTGCATTATAAAAGCTATATTATATTTATTCTTGGTATAATTTCAGGGTTTATTATAGGGCTTTTTGCAGCTATTTTAGGGGTTGCAGGTTGTGAACTCATTATCCCCACATTAATACTTCTTTTTGGAATAGATATAAAATTAGCAGGAAGTTTAAGCCTTGCTATTAGCCTGCCTACAATGATTACAGGGTTAATAAGATATAAAAAAGATAACTCTTTTAATGTTGTATATTCTCATAAGTCATTTATATTAATAATGGTGCTGGGCTCTATACTTGGTGCATTTATTGGTGGCTTAATGGTTGGCATCATCAGTGATAATATACTTATTCCATTACTTAGTATTATATTACTTATTTCATCATATCAAATATGGTTGCATAAGTAGTTAATGTATAGTACATTATACTTTGGAGGAAGAAAGAAATGAAAAAAATATTTTTATTATTATTCACTTTTATAGCATTTAATGCTTTTGCATTTGATGTGGAAAACTTAAATGGTGCATCTTGCACAAAAGTTTCAGATGCGTCAGAAGATGGTTTTGATGCTGGTTTTTGGTATGAATATGAATGCAGCTTTAATGGTACTACTATTCAAGATGTATATAAGGATGTTATACAAAATATTGCAGATGCATCATCTAAAATATTATCAAATGAAAGTGATTTTTCACAGTCAGAATTTAATAAAAAAGTCAACGAATTTAAAAATCATAAAAAAGATTTTTCATATAACAAATCTTATGGAGGAAACTGGTTTGAGATGGGTGTTAGTTTTACTAATGACCAAATAACCATAGCAACAAACGAAGGTCAAGGTGAAGAATCTTATACATATATCATAAATAAATCTGGTAATAGTATATTTTTAACTTTTAAATACGATAGTGGATTTTAATTTATAATAACTTAAAATTTATAAATATATTACTATATAAAACAAGCTTTGTGTAATGCGGGGCTTGTTTTTTTATTTTTAATATATTATGCTGTTAGAAGTAGCTATAACTTTTTTTGGGGGGATATATGAAAAAAATAAGCCTATTAATAATACTACTTATGCTTGTAATATTGCCTTTAGGCTGTAAAAAAGAAGCAGAAGATAGTGCAGTAAAAGAAAACACATCAACTTCAAAACCAGTAGAAAGTAATGATAATGCTACTAAAGACAGCACTACCCAAGATAATATTACAAATGATAATAATACATCAGATAATCAAGTTGTAGAAAAACTATATAAACCAAAAAACAGATATGAATTAAAAGAGCTTTTAAAAGATGAAACAATAAAACTGGATACTATTGATGTTAGCTTAATAAAAAACTTATCTTATATATTTAAAGGCACAAATAGAAAAGATTTTAATGGAATAGAAAGCTGGAATGTGCCACAAACTGTTTTACAATATAATACTTTTAAAGGCACACCAATAGAAAAAAATCCACCTTCATGGTATTACGATAATCCACCAAAAATATTATATACACCAGAAGATAAATATGAACTTGAAGAACTTTTAGATAACAGTGAGGAAAGCCCATATCTAGGAAACATTGATGTAAGTAAAATAACAGATTTATCAGATATCAACTTGCTAGAATTAGATGGTATTGAATACTGGGATGTATCCAATGTGGAAAATATGGATGGATTTACATTAAGTAATGATAATGTGGAGATAGGGCACTGGGATGTATCCAAAGTAAAGAATATGAATTCTTTATTTCGTGATAATAATAATTTTAATGGAGATATTTCAGACTGGGATGTATCTAATGTGCAATCAATGGAAAATATGTTTTCAGGTGCAGAAAGCTTTAATCAAGATATAAGTAATTGGAATGTATCAAAAGTGCAGTCAATGAATGGTATGTTTGCTAATGCAACAATCTTTAATCAAGATATAGGTAGTTGGGATGTATCAAATGTGCAACTCATGGATAAAATGTTTCTTGGTGCAAAAAATTTTAATCAGAATATAGGCTCATGGAATGTATCTAATGTATATTCAATGGAAAATATGTTTACTAATGCAAAAAACTTTAATCAAGATATAAGTAAATGGAATGTATCACAAGTGTATAATATGACTGGTATGTTTTCAGGAGCAACAAATTTTAATCAGAATATAGGTAAATGGAATGTATCTGCTATATCTTCAATGGAAAATATGTTTTCAGGTGCAGAAAGCTTTAATCAAGATATTAGTAAGTGGGATGTATCAAATGTAAAAACAATGTCTAGTATGTTTTCAGGTGCAAAAAGCTTTAATCAAGATATAAGTAATTGGAATGTATCAAATGTTAAAGATATGAGTGCAATGTTTGCAGATGCAGTAAATTTTAATCAAGATATAAGTAAGTGGGATATATCAAATGTACAGGATATATCATATATGTTTTTTGGAGCAGAAAATTTTAATCAAGATATTAGCAACTGGAATACAGCAAATGTAAAAGTTATGGCAGTGGTTTTTGCATATGCAAAAAAATTTAATCAGCCAGTAGGTAAATGGAATACAGATAATATAACAAATATGAAAGCTGTGTTTTATGAAGCAGAAAGTTTTAATCAAGATTTAAGTAACTGGAATACTGAAAATGTACAATACATGACAGATATGTTTAATGGTGCAAAAGTTTTTAACCAGCCCCTTGAAAAATGGAACACAAAAAATGTAAAAGATATGGCAGGGATGTTTGCAAGAACAGATAGTTTTAATCAAGATATAAGTAAATGGAATACAAAAAATGTAGTAAATATGCATGGAATGTTTGCCCATGCAAAAAGCTTTAATCAAAACATAAGCAAATGGAATATGAAACAGGTAACAGATATTACAAATATGTTTGCCTATGCAGAAAGCTTTAACCAGCCTATAAAAAAATGGAACTTAAAAAATGTAAAAATAATACAAGGGCTTTTACATAATGCAAAAAGTTTTAATCAAGAGCTTCCAAAAATAGATACTGAAAATAATGTGTTATATAATGATATATTTGCAGGCTCTGGTTATACTCTTGAAAAACCAAAATGGTATAATGATAATGGCACAATAGAAATAAAAGATAAACATATGGTAGGTAAAAACCAAGTATATTCTATTTTAGACATTAATGGGTATATGGCTGATAAATACTATAATAATTTAGCTACTATTGATACTCATTATGCAACTGTAAGGATACCACTTGATACAGAAAGAAGGTCATACAAAGGAATATCTACATGGGATATTTCAAACATAAAGGATTTTTCGGGATTTTTTAAAGATTTACCATATTTTAATGAAGATATAAGCTCATGGGACGTATCTCATGTTGAGAATATGAGTGAAATGTTCTCAGGAGCACTGAATTTTAATCAAGATATAAGTAGTTGGAATGTATCAAATGTTACTAATATGGCAGGTATGTTTTCTGGTGCAGAAAGCTTTAATCAAGATATAAGTAGTTGGAATGTATCAAATGTGGTAAATATGTCATATATGTTTGCAGGAGCAAAAAGTTTTAATCAAAATCTTAACCCATGGGATACATGGCGTGTATATCAGATGGACCACATGTTTGAATATGCATCAAAGTTTAATGGTAAAATTGATAATTGGAATGTATATGGTGTAGGAGATTTTTCTTCTATGTTTTATGGAGCAGCAAGCTTTAATCAAGATTTAAGCAAATGGGGCTCTAGTATTAATGAGTGGACAAGTGAGTTTGGACCAGAAGACAGAAGTGTTGAAGATATGTTTACATACTCACCACTTGAAAATAATCCACCACAGTGGTATTCCAATATGATTTATGATGAAACTGATGATAAAAAAGAATATGCATTTAATGAAAATACATTAGATAGTCCAACATGTGAAAAATTATCTGATGCTGGTGAAGATGGCTTTGACCCTGATATGTGGTATGAATATCGCTGTGTGTTTAATGATGATGTTTCAATGGAAAGTGTATATAAAGGTGTGCTAAAAACAATAGCAGATAAAGTAAGCAGAGAGTTGGAACAGAACAATGATTTTCAAAAACAAGAATTTTATAATATAATAAAACAATTACAAAACAAAGAAGAAAATTATTCATTTTCAAAAGATTATGGTTTAAGGTGGTTTGAAATTGGTACTGATTTTGCAGGAGACAGCATAATTATAAGCACAAACGAAGGTCAAGGTGAAGAATCTTATAAATATACCATAAATACATCAGGCAGTAGTATAGTTTTAACTTTTTCATACGATAGTGGATTTTAATTTATAAGCCTTATGCACATACTGGCACTAATTTTTTAATTAGTGCCTTTTTTATTACAAATATATTGTAATAGTGGTTATTTCTTAAAATTATCTTGTAATTTTTAGTAATCTAAACTAAAATTTAAAAAATATTATAAAAGGGAGAATAAATATGGATAAACAAAAAGTCATTCTTCTTATTCTTGATGGCTGGGGTTATAGAACTGATACAGAACACAATGCAGTAATGGCTGCAAACCCTGTTAATTTCAAGTCACTTATGCAGGATAATAAATGGACATTAATAGATGCTTCAGAAGAACGAGTAGGGCTTCCTGCTGGTCAAATGGGTAATTCTGAAGTGGGGCATACAAATATTGGTGCAGGTAGAATAGTTTTCCAAGACTTACTTCGCATTACAAATGATATAAATAATGGTGGAGCAAAAGAAAACCCTGTTATTAAAAAGTTTATGGAAGAAACAAAAAATGGTAGCGGCAGGCTTCATCTTTTAGGGCTTATATCAGACGGTGGGGTTCACTCTCACATTGACCATTTTAAAGGTATATGCAAAATAGCAAAAGAATATGGCATAAAAGAAGTATATATCCATGCTTTTACAGACGGCAGGGATACTCCACCAAACAGTGGTTTAGGTTATATTACTGATTTAGATAATTTCTTAAAAGAAAACAATGCTGGTCAAATTTCTGATATTACAGGCAGATTTTATGCAATGGATAGAGATAAACGCTGGGACAGGGTTGAAAAAGCTTGGAACTTACTTAGAAACGGTAAGGGCGAAAGTGAAGCAGCTACACCAGTTGATGCTATGAAAGCAAGCACAGAAACAGATGAGTTTGTTAAACCTGTAAAAATAGCAGGGGTAGACGGCACGTTAAAAGACGGTGACAGCGTATTTATGATGAACTTTAGGGCAGACAGAGTTAGAGAGCTTGTAAGCATTATGATACAAGATGATTTTGACGGATTTAATAGAGGTGCAAAACCAAACTTAAATATTATAACTATGACAGAATATGAAAAATCGTTTGGTTTACCAATAGCTTATCCACCTGAAGATTTAGTTAATATATTTGGTGAAGTAATAAGTAACAGTGGCTTAAAACAGTTACGTATTGCAGAAACTGAAAAATATGCTCATGTAACATATTTCTTTAATGGTGGCAGGGAAGAGCCGTTTAATAATGAAGAAAGGGCGTTAATTGCATCTCCTAGAGATGTGGCAACTTATGATTTAAAACCACAAATGAGCGTTTACGAAGTGGAATCAAAATTTGAGGAACTTTTTAGAAAAGGCGATATTGATGTGGTTATTATGAACTTTGCAAATCCTGATATGGTAGGCCATACTGGTGTAGAAGATGCAGCTACAAAAGCATGTAAAGCAGTTGATGAATGTGTTGGTAAAGTTATGCAGGTAGCCAAAGATATGAATGCTATACTTTTTGTAACAGCAGACCATGGCAACTCAGAGCAAATGTGGGATTATGAAAATAACCAGCCACATACAGCACATACTTTAAACCCTGTAGTATTTGCAGTTTACAATTACAGTGGTAATTTAAACGGCAAGCATGGAAAATTGGCAGATATTGCACCAACCATATTACAGGCATTAAAAATAGCCCAGCCAAAAGAAATGACTGGGGAAAGTTTATTAGCATAAAAAAAGAAAGCATATATGCTTAAAGAAATATTTTCAGGTAAATGCCCCGTATGCAGCGGGGCATCTGCTTTAAATGAGCCAGTTTGCAGTACCTGTAGAGAGCATTTAAAACCATATATCCATTTTTGTGGCAAATGTGGGTTTCCCATTACAAAAGCAGGTGGGTTTTGTTACAGATGCAGTGGTAAAATCTCAAAACGTATTACAAATATTTACGCATTATATCATTATAATAAATATGCAAGAAGCATTATTTTGCAAATGAAGTTTCACTATAATATTAGGCTTAATTACACTTTAAAACACTTAATAAATCTTCCAAATTTTGTTACACAATATGACGGTATAGAAATTGTACCAAGTCATTTTTTTAGGCGAATGTTTAGGTTTTATCACCCTGCTGATGTAATAGGAAAATATGTGGCATATAAATTAAATGTGCCAGTACTTCACCATTTAAAAAGGGTACGCTATACAGCATTTCAATCTCACATTTCAAAATCTGAAAGGGTTGAAAATGTAAAGGATGCTTTTCAATGTAAAAAATATAATGAAAATATTAAAAATATTTTACTTGTAGATGATGTTTTTACAACAGGGGCAACCATAAACCAATGCGTGAAAGCATTATATAGTGCAGGGGCAAGAAGAATAGATGTGCTTGTTTTTGCAAAGTAGGTAATATTATGAGTATAATATTTAATAAAGCAGATAAAAGTCATATTGAAAAATATATTATTCACTGTATAGAGTTTATAAAATCTCTTGGCGGTACATTTAAAAATGAAGATGAGTTTATAAATAATACAAGGCTTTTTTTAGAGCAAAATATACCACTTGGTAATGCTATCCTTTTTATTGCAGAAGATAATGGGGAAATAGTTTCATCAGCTATGGCAGTAATATATAATACACTTCCTATGTCATATACCCCAAGTGGCAAATGCAGTATAATATATAATGTATATACTAAAAAAGCATATAGAGGTAAAGGGTATGCAAAAACACTGCTTAATATGCTTATAAAGCATTTAAAAGATAATAATGTGGAAGAAATAATGATAAAATACACAAGTGAAGGCAGACCAATATATGGAAAACTTGGTTTTAAGCAGCTTAATGACTATATGGTATATTACCCTTAAAAATATAAAATTATATAAGATTTATTAAGGAAGTTTTATATTATAACATATTAGTTCCCCAATAGGAAAAAATTGCCACCTGCTAGTATAAAACTTCCTTTAACCTTAACTTGCCATAGATTTAAGAGTTACTTCTTTATTTTCCATTGCTTTTGTATATTCTGGGTCAATTTCAAGAGCCTGTTCAAAGCATTTAATAGCTTCAGCAAGTTTGCCACATTTATTTAATGCAACACCTTTATTATTATATGTTACAGCAATATATGGGTTTAATTCTATTGCTTTATCATAGTCTATAATTGCTTCTTCATATCTATTCATTTTATTTAATATAGCAGCTTTTTTAGTATAAACTTCTCTCATATCAGGTTTTAAAATAGCAGCAGATTCATAAACTTTAACAGCTTCATCAATTTTACCCATTAAAGCTAAACAGTCAGCTTTATGCATATATATAAGTGCAGATGATGGGTTAATTCTTAATGCTCTATCATAAAAAGTAACAGCTTCTAAGTATTTTTCTACTTTAACTAAAGCATCGCCTTTATATAAAAATGCTTCAGAATCATATGGGTTCATATATGTAGCTCTAGTAAAGTAAGCTATTGCATCGTATGGTTTATCAAGCATTAATAATGCTAAACCTTTACCAGTATATGCTCTTGCAAATTTTTTATCCAGCTCTATAGTTCTATCAAAATAAATAATTGATTTATCATATAAACAGTGGATAAGTAGTTCTTGTGCAAAATCATAATTTTCTTGAGCTGTTTTTAAATCTTTTTCAATAAATTTGTAATTTTTAGTATCTGTAGATATATCTTCAGCTCCATTTTCTACTAAAAATTCTTTAAGTTCTTTTGATTTAGCTTGATTTAGAGCAGTTTTGCCATCTTTTGATACAGCATTAATATCAGCACCTTTTTGCAGTAATAGTTTGCAAAGCTCTAAATTATTGCAAAAAGCAGCAAGCATTAATGGTGATAAACCTTCTGGGCTTTTAATATTAACATCAGCACCTTTATCAACAATCATTTTAACTATTTCAAAACTACCCATTCTAATGGCAATCATTAATGCACTCCAGCCATTTTCTATTCTTGAATCAGCATCTGCACCATTAAGCAGTAAAAGTTTTACAAGTTGATAATCGTTTTGCTGTACAGCTATTACTAAAGCATTTGCACCGTCTTTTAATGAACGGTTTATATTTATTCTAAATGTCCTGTCAAAAATAATATCTTCAACAAGCTCATAATCGCTGTTTAAGCAGGCATTTAAAAAATCTTCATATCTTTCTTCAATTGATAAACCCATAAATCACTTCCTTACTAATATTAAATTTAATATTAAATCGAAAAGCAAAAAATATGCCAAATATATTCATAATAATTGTAATTGATAAAGTCAATTTTATGTTTATTAATAAATATTATATAAAAATATAAATTAAGGCTAGTCCTGTATTGACATTAATATATTTAAAGTATAAAATAATATAAATATAGAAAAGCAGTAGGGGAATATTAATGAATACATCTACTATATTAGGCATTATTGTAGGTCTTGCAACACTTATTGGTGGGATTGTTTTAAAAGGTTCTAGTTTATCTGCTCTTGCTAACCCAGCGGCTTTAGTTATTATATTTGTTGGAACATTTGCTGCCCTTTTAAATGCCTTTCCAATGAGCACTATTGCAAAGCTGCCAACATATTTTAAATTGATTTTTACAGCATCTAAACAGCCTAAGGAAGCTGATATTGCAAAAGAGTTTTATTCTCTAGCTCAAACAGCAAGAAGAGATGGTATTCTTGCCTTAGAAAGAATGGAATTTAAAGAGCC
>CASEIN010000002.1 GCA_949287985.1 Mucispirillum schaedleri
AACAAATAACTTCAACTATTATTCTTTATAAATAACTATAAAAACATAAATATATAAAAAACTTCAAAGTTATTAATAGCTTATAGTAAAACATATAAGTTATTGATAATTATCAATTAAATTTATTTAATTAAAATTGTATTAATGGAGATACTGATGAAAATTTGTGGTAAAGATTTAAATTATTACAATATGTTATTTGAAATATATACTACAATGCTATATATTATAAAAATATATAAAAAAACTTATTGCAATTATGCCTTAATCGTGTTATAAAAGTATTAATTCGTAACACAAAGAGGCATAAATGAGGTTTTTATTAATTCTTTTATCAATGATTTTAGTATGTTTTAATGGTTATGCTAAAGATGATGCAGTGTTAACAATAGCCTGGCCACTAAATGCAGGACCAATAAACCCACATTTATATAATCCAAACCAAATGTATGCTCAAACTATGGTGTATGACAGCTTAGTAAGATATACGCCAGATAAAATAGAGCCTTCCTTAGCAGAAAGCTATGAAGTGCTTGATAATGGTCTTACTTATAAATTTAAAATAAGAAATGCAAAATTTTCAGACGGCAGCCCTGTTACAGCAGAAGCTGTTGTTATGAATTTTAATGCTGTTATGAAAAATAAGGAACGACATGGCTGGATAGCTTTAGTTAGTATGATAGAAAGTTTTAAGGCAGAAGATGATAATACATTTATATTAAAACTTAAAAAACCATATAACTTAACATTACAGGAATTAAGTGTGGCTCGTCCTTTTAGAATACTTTCACCTAGTGGTTTTTTAAGTGAAGATACAAGCAAGGGTATAAAAGCACCAATAGGCAGTGGACCGTGGAAATTAAAGGAAACAAAGCTTGGAGAATATGATATATTTGAAAGAAATGATTACTACTGGGGGCAAAAGCCAAAATATAAATATGTAAAAGTTCTTGTATTGCCTGATGCAAACAGCAGAATAATAGCTTTAGAAACTGGCAAGGTGGATATGCTTTTAGGGGAAGGCGTTTTTACACTGGAAAATTATGTGCGTCTTTCTAAAGATAAAAATATAGCTGCCTATAAGTCTGAACCGCGTATTACTAATATGATAGCCATGAACACATCAAAAGATATTATCAATGATGAAAATGTAAGAAAAGCCATACTTTTAGCAGTTAATAAGGAACATATAGTTAAGTATATATTACTAAATGAAGAAACATATGCAGACCATATTTTTAATTCATCACTTAAATACTGCAATATAAATGAAGAACCATATAAATATAACCTTGCAAAAGCCAATGAAATATTAGATAAGGCAGGCTGGAAAAAACACGGGCTTTATAGAAAGAAAGATGGTAAGCTGTTATCTATAAATCTTCATTATATAGGAATAGACCCAAAACAGAAAGCAGTGGCAGAAGCAGTGCAGGCATACCTTGTACAGGCTGGTATAAAGCTTAATTTAATAGCAGAAGAAAGCACTATTTTTTACAGTATTCAAGCAAATGGTTTTTTTGATATGATATTTAATAAAACTTGGGGGCCGCCTTTTGATTCAGGCACATTTTTAGGCAGTATGCGAAAGCCAGCCCATGCAGATTTTATGGCACAGTCTGGTTTAGCAGAAAAAAAACAGATAGATAGTGCAATAGATGAACTTATTGTATCAGATAATGAAACTTTTATACAGGAAAAATATAATTATATATTAAGCACATTACATGAAAGGGCAGTATATATGCCAATAAGCTATGAGCATGATTTTGCGTTAATTAGAAAAGACAGAGTGAAAAACTTTCAGTTTGGTAATATGGTAACAGAATTTATGTTACATACTTTGGAGCCATCTTATGACTAGTTTTATTATAAAAAGAATATTATTAATTATTCCTATAATGTTTGTAGTATCATTTTTAGTGTTTAGTGTGCTGCGTTTAGGACCAGTGGACCCAGCCCAAGCATATCTTTTAAATTCACGTATTCCACCAACAGAAGAAGCATTAAAAGTAACAAGGGCAGAATTAGGGCTTGATAAACCATTTTTTACTCAATATGCCATATGGTTAAAAGGGGCAGTAACTTTAGATTTTGGTAAGTCGTATATGACAAAGCGCGATGCTTTAGGCGATTTAATTTATTATTTTCCAACCACATTAAAAATCACATTTTTAGCTATGATAATGGTAATAATTGTAAGTATTCCACTTGGTATATTAGGGGCTGTGAAAAAAGACAGTATAGCTGATAAGTTGGTGAAGCTTTTTTCATTTATAGGTGTTTCAACTCCCAGTTTTTGGTTTGGGTTTTTGCTTATATATCTTTTTGCATTAAAATTAAATATCCTACCCCCTTTTGGTTTTGATGGAATCTCAAGCTATATTATGCCTATACTTACTTTAGGGTTAATGTCCAGTGCTATAAATATACGTATTACAAGAACAAGTTTTTTAGAACATATTAACGGACGTTCTGCAAAATACTTAAAAATTCATGGTGTAAGTGAAAAAACTATTATGGGAAAATATGTGCTTAAAAACTCTATGATACCAGTAGTTACATCTTTAGGTATGCATTTTGGTGAGTTAATTGGTGGGGCTGTTGTGGTGGAAGTGCTTTTTGCTCTGCCTGGTGTAGGAAGGTATGTGGTATCTTCCATTACAAACCATGATTACCCTGTTATCCAGTGTTTTATGATATTAATGACGGCAGTATTTATTATAGTAAATTTAATTATTGATATAATTTATGTATATCTTAATCCAAAAATAAAATATGGGAGCATAATATGAAAGATAAAAAGTTAATATTTTTACTTATTATGCTTGCTGTTATTTTATTAAGTGCAGTTTTTGCTCCATTAATAGCACCTTACAGCCCATATGATATAGATTTATCAAACAGATTTGCACCAATCAGCTCCAGCCATATATTAGGGACAGACCATTTAGGAAGAGATGTTTTTTCAAGGCTGATATATGGCAGCCGTATGAGCTTAATAAGTGTGCTTGCTATTATGGTTATTATATTACTTATATCTTTAATTATAGGCAGTGCAGCAGGGTTTTTAGGTGGTAAAATAGATAATGTATTAATGAGAATAAGCGATGTTATGCTTACTTTTCCAACATTTATATTAGCATTATTTTTTATAGGTGTTTTAGGTGTTGGTTTAATAAATGTAATAATAGCCATAGCTTTTACTCATCTTGCCTGGTATTCTCGTATTGTAAGAAGTATAGTTTTAGAAACAAAAGAGAAAAATTACGTGCTTGCTTCTAAATGTATGGGAACACCAACATTAAAAATTATAATAAAACATATTATACCACAAGTGCTGTCTCAAGTGGGGATACTTGCCACATTAGATTTAGGGCATATGATGCTTCATGTGGCAGGTTTAAGTTTTCTTGGGCTTGGTGTTCAAGCACCTGTTGCAGAATGGGGTGTTATGATAAATGACGCAGCCCCTTTTATAAGGCAGCACCCAGAACTTATGATATATCCTGGACTATGTATATTTATAACAGTTGCCATATTTAACAGTCTTGGAGAATATTTAAAAGATAAGTATAGGCTAAAAGAAGATTGTAATTATGAAGAAAGTGTAAGGGAGCCTGCTGTATGAAAGAAAAATTAGTAAGTATCAAAAATTTATCAGCAGGGACTAAACATAATCAAATATTATATAATATATCATTTGATATATATGCAGGTGAAATATTATGTTTACTTGGTCAGTCTGGCTCTGGCAAAACCATGACATCTTCAGCCATATTAAATATATTACCTGAAAACATTATGCAAACATCTGGGCAGATATTATATGGAACAGAAAAATTTCATAAAGGCATATACGGCAGTTATATAGGCAGTATAATGCAAAACCCTGCTGCCTGTTTTGATAATGTATTTACAATAGAAGAACAAATTAAAGATATATTAAAAGCAAATAATAAAGATTATTCGCAGGAAAAAATGTGTAAAATGCTGGAAATGGTATTACTTGCAAATCCATATGATATATTAAATTCATACCCGTATCAGTTATCAGGCGGCATGCTGCAGCGTGTTATGATAGCAGTTGCATTATCTTTAGAAAGCAGAGTAATAATAGCAGATGAACCAACTTCTGATTTAGATGTTTTAGGTCAAAGAGAAATACTTGATTTAATATTAAAACTAAAAAATGAAAATAGTGCAGTTTTAATGATAACCCATAATCTATCAGTTGTTAAACATATGGCAGATAGAATAATTGTTATGGAAAATGGCAGTATTGTAGATGATTTTAATAAAGATGAACTGCATAACAATAAACGCCACCCATATACACAAAAGCTTATAAAAGCCAATGAAAGCCAGTATATTAATAAATGGAATATTAGTTTTGGAGACTATAATGCTAAAATGTGAAAATATTAGTAAAACATATAAAAGTGGCAGCTGGTTTTCTAAAAAGGAAGAAAAGCAGGTATTAAAAAATATTAGTTTTCACTTAAAAAAGGGCAGAAGTATTGGTTTTGTAGGCAGAAATGGTGCTGGCAAATCTACATTGATGAAGATAATACTAGGGCTTGAAAGTGCAGATAATGGCTCTGTTATATTTATGGGGCAAAATATCCATAACTTAAAATACAGCCAAAGAAAAGAAGTATATAAAAATATGCAGATAGTTTTTCAAGATCCACAAAGCTCTATGAACCCTAATATGACAGTTTTTCAAATAATTTGCGAGCCTGTAAATAATTATTATAAATATAGTATAGATGAACTTCGTAATATTGTAAAATGTTTACTAAAATCTGTAGAGTTAGATGATAATATAATAGATAAAAATATTACTATGTTAAGTGGCGGCCAGCAGCAAAGGGTGGCAATAGCAAGGGCATTGGCTATTAATCCAAAAGTAATTATATTAGATGAGGCAGTAAGTAATCTTGATATGGTTATCCAAAGCCAGATACTAAAACTTTTAGAAGATTTAAAAGAAAAATATAATATAAGCCTGCTTGTAATATCTCATGATATACGAGTGGTTTTTAAATTATGTGATGATATTATCTTTTTAGAAAATGGGGAAATAAAGGGCAACTTTAGTATTGAAAATGGGGTAGATATGGAACATGAAGCATTTAAAAAAATGCTTGTATTTTAAATATAACCATAAACTAATATATCTATATGGGGAATAGTATATTGGTTATACAAAAAGTGGGAAATTTAGTAAAAGTATTAGTTATATTGGGGATAATTTAGTATAACTTGGTTTTAGGGGAAATTCTTGAAAAAAGCAGCAGTATTTTTATGTATTATACTTATACCAAAATTGATATATGCTTTTTCTTATAATGAAAATAATGTATCTTTAAAAATATACGGCACAATATATGCAGATGTTTTTTACAGCCATGGCACTTCTTCCATGCTTAATAATTTTTACGGCACAGGTATAAACAATACTAATACCGTCACAACAAACGCTTCAAAAGGCTCTACAAAATTAGGTGTTAATATTAAATATAACAAGGTGGAAGCAAATTTTGAAGCAGGTATATCAGATCCTGTTCGCAAGTTTTATCTCAAATACCATATAAATGAAGAAAACAACCATTACATACTAGCAGGCAGAGATACAAATATTGCTTATTATTATTTTGGGCAAATGTCTAATGATGGTCAAAGTTTAAATGATTATGGAACAGTTATAAGCAGAAGAAGAATGCAGGTGCGTTATGGTTTTAAAGGTTTTGAAACTGCCTTAATATTTCCTTATATTAATTTTTCCAATGCTGATGATATAGCTTATACTAAAAAAGATAAAAACAGCCAGTATATTATAAACCAAATACCACGTATTGAAATGGCTTATAATTATGAAAGAAATAATATATATATAAAGCCTTTTTTATCATACGGGGCTTATGTTTATAATGTAAATAATATTTATTATACAGCCCATGAATATACTTTAGGTATAGCAGGAAAGGGTATAATAGATAATTTTGCCATAGATTATTCGCTTTATTTTGGGCAGAATATGTATTTAAACAGCAGCATGGGTGGCTATTCTGGTTTTTTATCATCAATAAACCCTGTAAATATAGAAAATAATAATATAGAAATAAGTAATTATTATTCTTTAGGGGGCGGCTTATCTTTTAGTTATAAGTATAATAAATTTTTATTTCAAATAGGTGCTGGATTAAATAGTAATTTTAATAAAGATTTTAAAAATACTCAGTTAAATACTGGCTCATATATTAATATGCGTTACTATATAACAGATATTTTTTCAATACTTTTAGAAACAGCATATTTAGGTAATATATATGATATAACAAATAAAAATAAAGGTAATGCCATATTATCTGGTGGTATGTTTATAATATCTTTTTAAATAAAAATGCCCCATAAAAGTGAGGCGAACCCAAATTTTTGGACAGAGCTTTTTTTGTGTTTAATCTTCTAAAATACTGTTAATTAGTCTTTGTAGAGCAACTAATGATAACATCTCTCTTTTAGATAGATTATTTGCTTCACGAGATAGTTTATCATATAAACTATCAATGTCTTCTGTTATATCCATAAATTCCTCCTAAGGATAGAGATATACTAAAGAATATAAAGTAGGGCGTAAAAGTATAATATTCTGATATAATTTGTAATTATATAGAGTAGTTTGATTTTATATTTGATATAAAATGACATCTATAAAGATGATTGAAAAAGGATAAAAACAAAAAAGGGCAACAAATGTTGCCCTACATATTATTGCATATCATTAGCATCAATAGGCATAGATTGACAAGAATATTTATCTTCAAATAAATATCCTGTATATCCTGTATCAACAATTTCAGCTTCTACAGGATTAGCAATTTGCTCTAGTTGTTTTTCTATATCTTCACGAATTTCTTCTTTAAGATTAACTTGTATAGGGTTGCAAGGATTACCTTCTTGTATTTTTTCATCATTATGTTTTGGTTCTCCAAGTCCATAAACTTCTCTTGTTGGGGCTTTTATTCCTGATTTACTAGCTGTTTTATCTTGAACTGTTACTGTTATACTGTTAGAAGATGTAACATAGCTAGCAGGAATATACCATTCTATAATTCTACCTGCATTAAAGTCTGCAGATGCTCCATTTGCATATTTAGGAGGACAAGTAAACGGATCAATACTAGAGTGTCCAATTGTTTTACCATTAAATGTTGCATTTAAAAATGGAACACTTTGATAACCTACAACAATAGTTCTATATGTATAGTTACTTCCTGAACCGTATAGTGATGAGTCAGGAAACGATATTGATGTCACTTTGGAAACATCATATCTATTAACTTTTGTACAATAATTAACACCATCAATATCTTCTCCACTTTGTGCAAAAACAGGAATAGCTATTAGTATGGCAGATAATATAAGCATTATATGTTTTTTCATAAACATTCTCCTATTAAAGATGTTTTTTATAAAGTATTTTTTAGTTATGGTTTTTTGATATTGCTTTTTGAAGCAGTTTTTCCATTAATAGTCATTTCAAAACTATTATTGGAGTCGTTTACATAACTAGCAGGAATATACCATCTAATTACTCTTCCACCATTAAAGTCCCCTGAAGCACCATTTGCATATTTTTTTGGACATTTAAATGGAGTCATAGCATCAGTGCCGATTGATCTACCGTTAAAAACACCTCTTAATGTAGGAACACTTGGATATCCTACGACTACAACAGAATAAGTGTAGTTATTGCCTGATTGAACAAGGTTACTTGTTACAAAACTTATAGAAGTAATATTTGTAAAGTTATACCTGTCAACTTTTTGGCAAAAATTTTGACCAAAAAGATTTTCGCCATCATAATCAGCAAACACATTCGTTACCAACAATGCAAATAAAATTGTGATAAATAATATACTTTTCTTTATCATTTTTATCCTCCTTTAGAATATACAAAAATGATACCATAATATATGTAATTATTCAATATTTTTTATATATATTTGTAAAATTCGTGTCCTTCTTTTCTTATTTTATTAGCTTCATCAACAAAAGAGCCTTTTTTATTAGGGTTAAATGTAACCCATTTGCTATTATCTAATTTATCGCTATAAGTATCTTTTTGTCCTTGATATGATAAATCAGGGCTAAGTATTTTTACACTATCTAAAAAGAAATGATAACTATTTACAAGTGCTTTTTTATATATGAATAATTTTTCAGCATCATTTGTAGCTGATTGTAAATCTATTTCATATTGAGATTTATTATTAGGAACTGCTGATTTACTATAATTAGCAAGATATGTAAAAGCAGCATCATTACCATCTATAAGGGATGCTGTTAAGTTCATAATATTACCAGCAGTATAGTGTGCTACCTTTACAGTATCATTTTCATCCACATCGTATAAAGACCATGTTAAATCTCTAAATCCTACACTATTATCAACCTGCACACTTGTGGTATATGTAAAGTCTTTATTTCTAATGAATTTTCCTGCTTTATCTTTTAAAAAGTTTCCATTACTATCAGTTAAAAATATATCTTTCCAAACATCTTCAGGGTTTTCATATCTTTTTACTATATTACCATTTTGGTCATACTCTCCCAGTTTATCAAAAGCCTCCTGAGTGTTATGGTGCTTTAGGTCATAGTATATTTTTAAATCCTGCTGTGTAATTTCCATAAGCCCATCTTTATCATTCATACCAATTTCTTTTCCTAAGTTTATGAGCATACCCCATTTTAAATCATCCATATCTTGAGCATCTTTTGGTTTTTCAACAGTTTCAGCAAGCTGTAAAGTTGATATAATAAATTCATCACTTATCTCAGAGTATTCAGCAAAAAGTTCATCTATTGGAGTATATCCTTCAGCTTCTGCATTTTTCTGATTTTCTAGTTTATATTCCATCATAACATCTTTAATAGCATTAGATATTCCTGAAAGGTTAAGAGTGTTATATCCTAAAAACCCGTAAGTATTGCTAATAGATAGTCTGGCATCATTTAAAGCTATAGAACTTTTTTGGAAGCTATCCATATTAATGCTTTTTGTAAAAGCTTTTTTCTCAACTACATTTTGATAAATCTCAGGATTTTTTTTGATATTTCTAGTAACATAAGTTTGTGCATTATCTGTCATCCAGTCTATACTGGAACTAAGGTTAAATTGCATATGAAACCTCCTTGTAGGTTTGTTTAATAATCCTATCGTCTATAATATTTAAAAGTTAAGTTAATTTTGATAAAATATTTTTAGATGGTTGTTTATCTCTCCTTATTGCTTGATATAGTTGAGTGTCAGGATTGTTTAATGTATCATTAAGTTATAAAAAACTTTACATTTTTAGTATAGATAAGTATTCTAAACATTATCTATAATTGGTGGGAAAGTATGTTTGTTAATGCAATTGTTTTAGCTATTCGCCAGATAACACGAAACTTGAGGCGAACCCCATTTATTTGTCCAATAAATGGGGTTCGCATCAAAAGTGAGGCATGTATCTATTTTGATGTTACAAGTAACATTTCCCTTAAGACTTTACAGGCACAGGCTGTGGAAGCACCGCTGCTATCCAGCATTGGGGCAAGTTCATTAATATCAAAAGCTACTATATTTTCTAATTTTTGAAACATCATAACAGCATTTATTAATTCTTTAAAAGTAATGCCGCCAGCTTCTGGTGTGCCAGTACCAGGAAAAACTGAGCTGTCTAATACATCTAAATCAATAGTAATATATACTGGTTTGTTTTTAAGTTTTTCCACTACTTCATCAAGAGTTTTCATATCAAACTTATTCATATAAGTATGGTCTTTTGCAAATAAAAACTCATTTTTCTCACCACTTCTTATACCAAACTGATATATTTTATTATCGCCAACTATTTCCCACACTCTGCGAATAACTGTAGCATGGGATAATTTTTCCCCTAAATAATCCTGCCTTAAATCTGCATGGGCATCAAAATGTATAATATGTAAGTCATTATATTTTTCAAATACTGCCTGCACAGCACCAAGTGTAACTAAATGTTCGCCGCCTATCATAGCAGGTATTTTATTATCTTTTAAAATGGAAGCGGTATATTCTTTTATGATTTCAATATTTTTAGCAGGGTTGCCAAATACAAATTCTAAATCGCCACCATCAAAAATATTATAATCTTCCAAATCTTTATCAAGGTAAGGGCTGTAAGTTTCTATACCTATGCTTTCATTACGCATAGCAGCACTTGCAAAGCGAGTGCCTGGTCTGTAACTTGTAGTGCCGTCAAATGGTGCACCAAAAATTACGATTTTACTTTCATTATATTCATTATCACAGCCTATAAAAGTATGTATATTTTTATTCATGGCTTGCCTTTAATAAATCTATTACATAATTAGGTAAAGCAAAAGCACCAGTATGTAAATCAGTATTATAGTATTTTGTTTTAAGCCCTAGTTTATTCCAGTTTTCAGCATTTAAATCTTTTACAGGGTCATATTTTTTAGAAGCAAACCCAAAAAGCCAGTGCCCTGATGGGTATGTTGGAATATGAGCTTGGTAAACTCTGCAAACAGGGAAAAATTCATTTATTCTTTTATGGGCTCTCTGCATAGATTTTGCATAGCTTTCATAATATGGTGTTTCATGCTGGTTCACAAGTATGCCGTCCTCTTTTAAAGCATTAAAACAGTTGCCGTAAAATTCTTTTGTGAAAAGACCTTCGCCAGGACCAAATGGGTCAGTAGAATCTACTATTATTAAATCATACTCATTAACTTTTGTTCTTACAAATTTTAAGCCGTCTTCAAATAAAAGATTAACTCTTTTATCATCTAATTTACATGCAGTTTGTGGCAGGTATTTAATACATACATCTACTACCATTTTATCAATTTCAACCATATCTATATGTTTTATGGTTTCATATCTTGTAAGCTCTCTAACTGTGCCGCCATCTCCTGCACCAATAACAAGCACTTTTTCTATTTTTGGGTTTACTGCCATTGGCACATGAACTATCATATCATGGTATATAAACTCATCTTTTTCTGTAACCATCATAAGCCCGTCAAGAGTGAAAAACTTGCCAAACTCTTTTGAACTAAAAACATCAATACGTTGAAAAGGGCTTTGGGCAGAGTATAACTGCTCGTCCACTTTTATAGAAAAACGCACATTTTCAGAATGTTCTTCTGTATACCATAATTCCATTTTATTTCTCCTTTAATACATTTATATATTCTGCTTTTTCATCTTCTGTTCCTGTTAAAGAGCAGCCTTTTTCTTTTGAATATATAATATAATCTATTATTTCTTTTGTAATACGTTCGCCTGGTGCAAGTATAGGTATGCCTGGCGGATAACTCATAATAAATTCGCCACATATATAGTTTTCGCTTTTTTCTACAGGCACAGATTTTTTTTCGCCATAAAATGCCTTTTGTGGAGTAATCACTACTTCTGGGTTAATATATTCGTGGTCAAACATACCAGTTTTTTCCCTTGCAAACCGTCTTTTGATTTCTGAAAGGGCAGATATAAGCCTTTCTATTTCAAAAGCTCTGTCGCCTGCACTTATAATTGCAAGCATATTACCTAAATCACCAAATTCAATTTGTATTTCATATTCATCACGCAAAATATCATATACTTCAATACCTGCAAGCCCAATATCTAAAGTATGAATGGAAAGTTTAGTTTTATCAAAATCACATATATATTTATTATCAATAAGCTCACTGCTAAAAGCGTAATAACCGCCTATTTTATTTATTTCACTTCTTGCATATTCTGCTAATTCTATGGTTTTTTTAAATATTTCTTTACCGTTTAAAGCTAGGTTCATTCTTGCAATATCAAGAGATGACATTAAAAGGTATGAACCGCTTGTAGTCTGCGTTAAATTTATAATCTGTCTAACATAGCCTTGGTTTACATTTTTGCCAGTTAATAAAAATGAACTTTGAGTAAGAGAGCCACCAGTTTTATGCATACTAACTGCTGCCATATCAGCCCCCGCTAAAATTGCAGCTTTTGGAAGATTATCTCCAAAATAAAAATGTGTGCCGTGGGCTTCATCTGCTAATACAAGCATGGATGCCTTATGGGCTTCCTTTACAATTTCATCAATATTAGAGCATATGCCATAATATGTAGGGTTATTTACAAGAACAGCTTTAGCTTCAGGGTGGTTTTTAATAGCAGTTTTTACATCTTCTATATCCATACCCAAAGGAATACCAAGCCTTTTATTAAGCCCTGGGTTTACATAAACTGGTTCAGCACCACAAACTACTAGTGCATTAATAACACTTCTATGGACATTTCTAGGAAGGATAATCTTATCACCTGCTTTACAAGATGACATAATCATAGCCTGCACAGCAGAAGTAGTGCCACCAACCATGAAAAATGCGTGTTCTGCCCCAAAAGCATCAGCTGCTATTTTTTCAGCTTCAGCTATAACTGATACTGGGTGGCATAAATTATCAAGTGGCTTCATGGAATTAACATCAACTTTTAAGCAGTCTGCACCTAAAAATTCAGTTAAAAGGGGAGTGCCCCTTCCACCTTTATGGCCTGGCACATCAAAAGGCACTACACGTTTTTTCTTATGGTTAAGCAGTGCTTCATAAATTGGTGCTTTATTTTGGGAAAGTTTATTTGCCATTATATATATTTGTCCCACTAAAAATTTCTATCATTTCTTTACGCAAGCTGTCTGTAATCTCTAAACGTTTTTTAGGTGGCAGTTCATAAACATCTGTTTTAAAAAGATAGTTTTGCAGCTCAATTTCCTTTATAAGCATTTTAGTGTGAAATATATTGGACTGGTAAACATTTACATCAATAGCATCATATTTAGTTAATGTGGCATCATCAATATAATCTTGTATTGAAGTAATGTTATGGTCAATATAATATTTTTTACCTGTCATATCACGGGTAAAACCACGAACTCTGTAATCTATTGTAATAATATCAGAATCAAAACTGCCAATTAAGTAATCAAGGGCATTTAATGGAGATATTTCACCACAGGTAGAAACATCAATATCCACACGGAATGTGGAAATAGCATTATCAGGGTGGTATTCTGGGTATGTATGCACTGTAACATGGCTTTTATCAAGATGAGCAAGAACAGTTTCCCTGTCAGCAAGTAAGTAAGTGCCTTTGTTGCATGATTTATCAACTAAATGGTCATCTAGTTTTTCTTCTGTTATTAAAATAGTAACAGAAGCTCCCTGCGGGTCATAGTCCTGTTTTGATATATTTAAAACGTGAGCTCCAATTATTTCTGTTACTTTTGTAAGTATGTTTGTAAGCCTTTCAGAATTATACTGTTCATCAATATAAGCAATATAATCTTTTTGCTCCCTTTCTGTTTTTGCATAACATACATCATAAATATTAAAACTTAATGTTTTAGTAAGATTATTAAAGCCGTAGAGTTTGAGTTTTTCGTCCATTATAAATCCCCCACAAAAGGCGTGCATACAACAAAGCAGGGAAAAGGATAAAAGGGTATAATATATGGCACAGCCATATACTATAAACTAGAGTCTATACAGCAAACACTTACTCTTACTACTCTCACAAAAATTGACCGTTTCACAAGTTTGTGTTAAATACACGCATGGTTGTAAAGTAACCAACTCATAAAATTTGAGCTTTTAACTCAATCAATAAATATTCGGCAGTTGACCTGGCTGTCCGTATGGCCATAATCCTAATAACATATTAGAATGGTCAGGTAAGTTTTTCTGTATAATAATGATAATACTAAAACTTGAGAATTCATTTACCATAATTATGCTTATATGTCAATATTATTTTTTAATTATGGATAATTAGAGCAAAAAATATTGACAGTGGTAAATATAATATATAAATTTAGTATAATATAAAATATAGAGAGATAAAATTATGAAGCATATTTTATTTATTATACCTTTTGTATTATTACTTGTTGCTTGTGGTGAATTACAAACAGAATCAGGTGATGGTGGAACAACAACTGAGCCAACATTTGATTATACAAAAGACTCATTTAATGCTAATTTGTATTACGGCAGGTCGTTACTAACTACTGGCGAAGAAAGAAATGCTTATGATTTAATTATGAAAACATTGCTGGAATTTGAAGTTAATGAAAGCAATAAAAGTAATGCTAGAATTGGAGTTAATTTTATTGAAAATAATATTAATATTACATATAATCAGCTTGTAAATATAATGAAATATGTGCTTTATGATGAGCAAAGGCTAACTTATCTTATAACATCGTCAGTTCCTCGCGGAATGCCTACTGGTTCTCCAAGCAGACCAGCAGAAAGTAATGGTTTTGTTGTAGAAGCTTATTTTGATGTTATGGGTAATTTAATGAGCACAGCTCAAGCTATTTATAAAAACCAAAGCAATATAATAGAAACAGGTGTTAAAGCTATTTTAGATAAGCTGCAGCCTGATATGAATGAAGGGCAAAAATTTAGATTACTTCATGATGAGTTTATTAAATCAGTATCATATGGTCAACTTACACAAGGTGTTCGTGATATTCGTGGTGGGTTTGGTCCAGATAAAAAAGTATTATGTGAAGGTTATGCTCGCTCTCTTGCTTACCTTTGCCAAAGGGCAGGGCTTGAAGTTGTATATATAGTGGGAACAGCAAGTTATTCAGGCACAGGTGATGATGGTTCAGGTGCAGCATTTGACCATGCATGGATAAAAGTGAAAATAGATGGGCAGTGGTATAATGTAGACCCTACAAATAATGATGGTATGAGCCCTGGTTCTGATGCAGTATTTTATAATAACTTTTTACAGTCAGATACAGAGTTTATGAAAGACCATAAAGAAGGTTATACAACACAAAATACAAAAACATCGTATGATACTTTTCCAAAATCTGCTGCTTCATCGTATGATAAGGCTTTAACAGATTACCCATAAAATATAAATAAGGTGGTTTATGAAAAAAATATTATTTTTAAGTTTGTTTATTATGTTTGCAGTAAATGTGTTTGCTCAGGAAGTGCCATTTACTCTAGAAGTAACAAATGTCCGTTCTGATAAAGGTAATATAATGGTGGGTATATGCTCCACAGAAGACCAGTTTTTAGAAAAGGATAAATGTACATATGCTTTTTCTATGCCTGCTGCAAAAGGCACTATGGTAAAAAACTTAAATATTGTTAAAGGTAAATATGCCATAATAATTTATCATGATGAAAATAATAATAACATACTAGACAGGGCTATGTTTGGAAAACCACAAGAATATTATGGTTTTTCTAATAACACCTACGGTGCATTTGGCTCAAAACCAGAATTTAATGAAGCATTAATAGATATTAACGGCAAAACAAATGCAATTGTAAAATTAAGAAAATAATTATAAATAAATTTATCACATCTAAAAGGTAAGGTATATAATACTTTACCTTTTTTTATTTATAAAAACATTGACTTTACTTGATTTTATTGTTACAACTTTGGTAGTATAAAAATGGGAGATAAAGTTTATGAAAAAAATATTGTTTATAGTATTTCTTCTAAGTTTTATAATTAATTCTTATGCACAGGAAGAAAGTTTGTTTGGCAGCAAATGTGCTGTTAAAGGTGAAGATTTTTATCGAAGCGAACACAGCTATATATGGCTTTATGAAAAGGGCTCATTAACCTTAGAAAACACTTCACTAAAAGATGCTTATGCAGAAGTTGTAAAAGACTTAAAAGATAATATGAATTTATACCATTATGAATATCTTTATAAAAAATACCCTGAAATGCCTGCAGAAAGTGTAAGTCTTGAAGGGGATATAGATGATGATATGAGTGCTTCATATAAATGCAATATTGATATAACAAATGATGATAATAAAAAAATAGTGATAAATATATCAGCTTTTGGAAAAACTGGTTTCATATCATTAGAGCAAACAGGTAAAAATGTGCAGGTAGTAAGAAAAACTGCTATATTAGATAAACATGCAGATGCAGCAAAGTATGATACAGAAAATAAACCAGGGGATATTATAAACGGCTGGCAAACAGTGAACAGCTACTTTGATTCAATAGAGTTTTTATGCAGTGGTGAAAAGGCAGATAAAAATGAAGTTATGTCTGCATCATACTATGCATGTGATGACTGTGTTCGTGAAAAATATTTTAAAAATATGGATATAAAAGAAACATATAATGCATTATTTAAAGATATACCTGATACTTTTGAGTCATTTCCAAAGACTCTGCCTTTAAATAATAAAAAAATAGAAGCAGAATGGACTGAACATAAATTTACTTGGCATGGTAATAAGCTATATGTTAATGAATCTTCTAAAGAAACAGAAGAATATTATACTAATGTAGAATTTATACAGGAAAAAGATGGCGTAAAAGTGCTCTTATCAGGCTATGGTGTGTATCCAGAATAAAATATGTTAAGTAATTACTATATAAGATAAGGAAGTATTTTATACTTCCTTTTTTTATAAATATTTATAATTTTATTTATTAAAAAATATCTTTTGCAAAAGAGATACTAAATTAATGTATTTTTTATCATGTTAAAATATTATACTTACTATTAATACTTGTTATGGATTAGTATTATATAACAAAGATTTTATATATTAGCTCATAAATAAAAAAGCCTGATATTATATAATATCAGGCTTTAATTATATAGAATAGTAGTCTAAATTATTCTATTACAGCTAACTTATCGCCAATTGCAACAGTCTGGTTAGCTTCCACATAGATATTTTGAACAATACCTGCTTTTGGTGCTTTTATTTGGTTTTCCATTTTCATGGCAACAAGTATGAGCAGTGCCTGGCCTTCTTCCACTTCCTGACCTTCTTCTACCATAACTTGTGTAACAATACCAGGCATTTGGGCTGCAATAACCTGCCTGCCTTGTAAACCTTTTGATACTCTGTCCCTTAAAACTTTTTTAAGTTCGTCTAAAATATCAATTTTAAAATAGTCACCATTTACAAGCACATCATATGATTCTCTATCACTGTGAATATCGATTTCATATGATTTATTATCAATAATAATTGAGTATAAATTATGCCCTGTCCTTTGGAAGTCAACTTCAATATCTTTTCCGTCAACACTTAAAATAAACGTATTGGCACCAACGCATTTTATTTGCACTACAGATTCTTTATCGTATCCTTCTGGAATAGCATAATATTTAGTTGCTGCTACATTGCTACATTTCATATAAACTTCCTCCCCTTAGAACCTGTTGGCAATTTTTTGCATTTTGCCATAGTGTTTCCATAAAGATTCGCCCACTTCTGGAACAGTAGTAGCTTTTGCTGCTGCTTCCTGCTCTGAAATATACTGCATTAAGGCAGCTGCTACTATTGCAACTGTTGGGTCTAATTCTTTACGACGTTTTAAGTCTTCCTTATCAAACTTAGTATCTATAAAAGTAGTATCATAAACACCACTTAAGAACGTTTCGTTTTTCATAACACGCTGATGGAATGGTATTGTTGTTTTAATACCTAATATTTTATATTCAAGCAGCGAACGTTCCATATTTTGTATAGCTCTCTCTCTTGTTCTACCCCATGTAGTAAGCTTTGCTATCATCGGGTCGTAAAAAAGTGGAACATTATAGCCTTCATGAGCTGCGTGGTCTACACGCACATTTCTACCAGAAGGTGGTTCATGAACTGTAATTGTTCCAGGTGATGGAATAAATCCGTTTTCTGGGTCTTCTGCATATATACGGCATTCAATAGCATGGCCTTGTCTTAATATTTCATCCTGTTTATATGGCAGTACATCGCCATTAGCAACAGAAATCATATCACGAACTAAGTCAACACCTGTAATCATCTCTGTAACAGGGTGTTCAACCTGCAGCCTTGTATTCATTTCTAAAAAGTAGAAGTTTTGGTTTTTATCTACCATATATTCTAATGTACCAGCACTATAGTAGCCGATTTTTTTGCAGGCATTAACACTTACTTCAAGCATTTTCTGCCTTGTTTCTGGGCTTATATATGGAGATGGTGCTTCCTCAATAACTTTTTGGTGTCTTCTTTGAATAGAACACTCCCTGTCATAAAGGTGGATAACATTACCATGTTTATCACCAATAACCTGAACTTCCACGTGGTGTGGCTCTTCCACATATTTTTCAATATAAACATCGCCATTACCAAAAGCACGTTCTGCTTCTGATACTGCCATATTAAACATGTCTTCTAATTCTTCTCTTTTATGAACAAGCCTCATACCTTTACCGCCACCACCGGCAACTGCTTTAAGCATAACTGGAAAGCCCACATTATCAGCAGTTTTATAAAGGTCATCAACATTTTTAATAGGGTCTTTAGTGCCAGGAACAATAGGCACACCAGCATCAGACATGATTTTTCTAGCACCAGTTTTCGAACCCATATCTATAATATGTTGAGCAGAAGGGCCAATAAATATTACACCAGCTTCTTCACAGGCTTTAACAAAGTCAGCATTTTCTGATAAAAACCCATATCCTGGGTGAATTGCTGCCCCTGTTTTTTTAGCTATTTCTAATATTTTTTCTGGTTTTAAGTATGAAGTATCATCATCACTGTCAGATATACAGTAAGCTTCATCAGCATATCTAACATGAGGTGCACCTCTATCTACATGAGTGTAAACTGCTACTGTTTCAAGGCGGAGCATTTTTGCAGCACGGAATACCCTGATTGCAATCTCTCCACGGTTAGCAGCTAATACTTTTTTAATTTTTCCCATAACTATCTCCTTAACCTAGAGTGGTATATTACCGTGTTTACGTGGCAGGTTGCCCACACGTTTATTAGCAAGCATTTCAAAAGCACGGATAAGTTTTGGCCTTGTAACAGCTGGCTCAATAATTTCATCAATATAACCAAGCTCTGCTGCTCTATATGGGTTTGCAAAAGTATCTCTATATTCTTGAACAAGTTCTTTTTCTTTTGCTGCTGGGTCGCTTGCTTCTGCAATCTCTTTACGAGAAAGGATTTTAACAGCACCCTCTGGGCCCATAACTGCAATTTCAGCAGTAGGGTATGCATAGTTAATATCTCCTCTTAAATGTTTAGAGCTCATAACGTCATATGCACCACCATAAGCTTTTCTTGTAATTAATGTAACTTTTGGAACAGTAGCTTCGCAGTATGCATATAAAAGTTTAGCACCATGGCGAATAATACCACCTTTTTCTTCGCTAACACCTGGCATAAACCCCGGAACGTCAACAAGTGTAAGCAGTGGAATATTAAAAGCATCGCAAAAACGAACAAATCTACCAGCTTTAACAGATGCATCAACATTCAATGCACCAGCTAATACCTGCGGCTGGTTAGCAACTATACCAACAGTTTTACCGTTTAACCTTGCATAGCCTATAATAATGTTTTTAGCAAAATCTTCCTGAACTTCAAAGAAATGGCCATCATCAACTACTTTTTTGATAACTTCTTTCATGTCATATGGCATATTAGGGTTATCAGGAACAATAGTTTCAAGGTTTGGTTCAAGCCTGTTTGCATCATCAATTGTAGCCTTAAATGGAGCTTCCTCCATATTGTTTTGTGGTAAGTATGACATTAACTCTCTTACTTTCACTATACAGTCTGTATCATTTTCTGTGGCAAAATGTGCAACACCACTTGTAGCATTATGCACAGAACAGCCACCTAAATCTTCTTTTGTAACTTCTTCGTTTGTAACTGTTTTAATAACATCTGGTCCAGTTAAAAACATATAACTTGTATCTTTAACCATGAAGATAAAGTCTGTTAATGCAGGAGAATAAACTGCACCACCAGCACAAGGTCCCATAATTGCACTAATTTGTGGGATAACACCTGAAGAAAGAGTGTTTCTTAAGAAAATATCAGCATAACCTGCCAGTGATTGAACACCCTCTTGAATACGAGCACCGCCTGAGTCATTTAAACCAATAACTGGAGCACCCATATTTACTGCCATATCCATTATTTTACATATTTTTTCAGCTAATGTTTTAGAAAGTGAACCACCAAATACTGTAAAATCTTGTGCAAATACAAATACAGTTCTACCGTTAATAAGACCAGTACCAGTAACTACACCATCACCAAGGTATTTTTGTTTTTCCATACCAAAGTTTGTACAACGATGTGTAACAAACTTATCAAATTCCATAAATGTACCTTTATCTAATAGAAGGTCAATTCTTTCCCTAGCTGTAAGCTTGCCAGCCTGGTGTTGTTTTTCAATTCTTTGGATACCACCACCAAGCTCTGCTTGAGAGGACAGCTCCCTAAGTTTTTCAATTTTATCCTGCATAGACTTTTACTCCTTTCATGAGATTATTTCTATACTATATATTCAACACCATAAAAAATAATATGTCAACCATAAAATAAGATAAAAAAGGTAGTTTTAAAGATTATTTTTGACTTCAAATTTAAGGCGTATATATTATATAATAAAAATCTTAATATGTAAATATATTATTTTAGAAAAGCAGTATAAATAAAAATTTTATCAAATTATACTATTTAAGAATAATATTTATAGCTAATAAAATAATATTTTCCATAAAATTATAAAAGTTACTTGTAAAAAATAATATTATAATGTAGATTATATCAAATTTATTAATTACATATGGTGTAAAATTGCAGGATAAAATACTTTTCACTAAAGATGAAATAATGGAAAAAATAGATATTCAGCCAGTAGAACTTATTCGCACTTTTTATCCTTTATCACTTATTAGGCGTATTTATTTAACATTTAGTTTTTTTGGCAGTAAAAGTCTTATTAACCATGCAGCTTCAGGTGCATTTTATTTTCTTTTATCTGTAGTGCCTCTTGCGTTATTTTTTGTGTTTGTGCTTGATACATGGCTTTCAGGTTATGGCAAAGTTTCAGACTATTTTTTTCAACTGCTTTCAAATATTAACCCTGCAATTAATAGAAAATTTTTTGAAAGTCTTGGGCTGTTAAAGGGCAGCAGCTCTTTTTATGGTATTGTGGGTGCTGTGGGTCTTTTATGGAGCTCACGTCTTGTTTTTACAAGTATTAGAAATGGGTTTGATATTATTTTCCCATCTAATAAAAAAAGGGGGCTTATAAAAAATAATCTAGTATCATTAATTTTTTTGCCTATTACATTTGTGGCTGTCTTATCACTTTTTATTACAAGTGCCGTTATAAAACAAATGAATAAAGCTGTGGAAATTTTTAATTTACAAGAATTTATCGATTTATCTTTTTTAAATACTATTACAAAATATTACCCTGTAGTCCTTGCCTTGTTTATTATTTTTATTTTATATAAATTTGTGCCAAGAGTTAAAGTTAAAGGCACATATGCTTTAGCTGGTGCCATATTATTTATTATAAGTATATACTTTACTCAAAAAATACTTGGTGCATTTATTGGTGCATCACAGTATAATATAATATATGGGGTAATTAGTGCTTTAATTATAGCTCTTATTTGGACATATATTTTATTTATACTCTTTTATTTTTATGCCACATTTATATATGTTATGAGCCATTATACAGAATTAGAAATTGTAAAATATTACGAAACAGTTCATTATAAATCATTCTTTTTAGATAAGTTAATGTATACATCAGCACTATCTTCTGTAAAAAAATATGAATTAAAAATAAATAAAGATGATAAGATTTTTTCATGTGATGAAGCAGGTGGCTATATTTTTATGCTGCTTTCTGGTATTGTATTTTTAGAGCGTGATAAAAAATTTATTGCAGATATTGCAGTAAATACTTTCTTTGGAGAAACTGGTGTTCTTGGAGACTGTATGTATAATAGTGATGCAGTGTGCCAGGTGCCAGGTTATGTTTTAAAAATACCTAAAGAAATGTATGAAAAAATGATTGCTGTAAGCCCAAATTTATCTAATGAGATTTTAAATAATATTATTGAGCGAAATAATTAATAAAGGTATCAACTGCCTGTTTTAGGCTTTTAGCAGCTTTTTTTATATCCCACTGTTGTTTTTCTAAAGATGATGAATAGTTTGAAACGGCTCGTATTTGGTATGGCTTTATATTAAACTTATTGGCAGCAATTCCAAAAGATGCGCCCTCCATATTTTCAACCTGTGCATTTGTTTTCTTCATATATAAATCTGCAATGCTTTTAATATGTGGAACTACTGATACTGTATTTGATGATACTTCCTTAAATTCATTAAAATATGAAAACTCAGCACAATATTCCTGTTCTTTTAAAAAGCCTTTTTCATGAAGTGTTGTTATTTTATTACCATTATAGTTACATTCATCTACTAAATAATCTTTTGTAATACATACTACATCACCAATATTAAGTCCACTTTCTTCATAAGCACCACATATGCCTGTTAATAAAGGATATTTAACTTGATTATTTGCAAAAAAAAGTGATGATACAATAGCTGCATTAGTTTTACAAGCACCAGTAACTACCACAGGAAAACCTGCATACATACCAATGCTAAAATGTGAAAAATTTTGGAAATCTGTAATATTAAAAATTTTCTCAGCTTCTAAAAAAGACGGTATAAAAATAACAATGTTTTTTTCAAACATATATTATTTTATACCTGCATGGTTTGTTTTATATGTGTTTGCTAGAGCAAAAGCACGGTTATATTCAGTATTTGCAAGCACTTTCACATTATCAATCTTATCACCTGCAACAAAGCGAACAATTATTTCTTCATCGCTTAAGCCCTGATTTTTAAATTTAGCTATTGTTTCAGATGCTGCCATAATATTTTCTTCAAAATTGTATGGGTTTGAAAAAGAACTGTTTAAAAAATCATATACAGATATAGATGTTAACCCCATGCCACCAGTTAAAGTTATACCATACTGATGTGGTTTTGAAATAAGGGTAGTAAGCATATTTTTATCAACACCGTAAATATCTACTGCTTTATCTACCAATATATCAATATCTTCCTGAGTAACATCTTCCATATTAATACCAGTTTCTACAACAAAATTTTTGCCAAGGAAATATAATGCCATAACACGTTCATCATAAAATGATGGATTTGTAAGCTGTTTTGTATTAAACCCTACTAAAAATGTAATTACATTTATTAATAATAAAACACATACTGATGATATAAGAATTTTAAAATAGATTTTCTGCAACATAATACCCAAAATAAAAATATATCAATATACTAAATTTATATTATAAAATACGTAATGTCAAGTAAATATTGTAAAATATTTTGTAATTTGTAATAAATTTCTTTAAAAAAAATTTTTCACTTGAGAAAATTAAAATATATAATATAATAGTGCTAATGGTATTTTGTTTTAGTGGAGAAATTTTATGTTTGAAAATTTAAGCAACAGAGCAAGGCAGGTTTTAGCTCATGCAAGGCAGGAAGCTGATAAATTAGCTCAACCTGTTATAGATACGGAACATTTACTGCTTGGTCTTTTAATGGAAAAGACAGGCATTGCAGCAACTATTTTTACAAAACGCAATATATCAATATCTTCTATTGTTATGAAAATACGCAGAAGTTCAGATATGAGTGAGATATTTGTTGTAAAAGGTAACCTAAACTACAGCCATCTTGTTACTAAAGTATTGGAATATGCAGCTGAAGAAGCTAAAGGTATGGATAGGGAAATTATTGATACAGAACATATTTTAATAGGTTTAGTAAGAGAGACAGAAGGTAAAGCAAGTGTTATTTTAAGCCGTATGGGTTTTGATGTGGAATCCTTAAGGCGTGATATTCGCAGTATGTATAAAAAATCACCTAGTGAAAAAGAAAATTCATCAACACCTATTTTAGATGAGTTTGGCAGAGATTTAACTGCACTTGCTAGAGAAGGAAAACTTGACCCAGTTGTAGGCAGGCAGGATGAAATTGTTCGCCTTTTACAAATCTTAGGCAGAAGGCAGAAAAATAATGCTGTCCTTTTAGGTGAGCCGGGTATTGGTAAAACTGCCATTGTAGAAGGGCTTGCTAGAAGAATGCTTGATGATGATATACCAGAATTTTTGCGGATAAAACGTATAGTATCCCTTGAAATGGGTGCTTTAGTTGCTGGTACAAAATATAGAGGTCAGTTTGAAGAGCGTATGAAAAAGCTTTTAAAAGAAATAGAAACAGTGCAAAATGTGGTTCTTTTTATTGATGAAATCCATACATTAGTGGGGGCAGGGGCAGCTGAAGGCTCTATTGATGCAGCAAGTATGCTAAAACCAGCACTAGCTCGTGGTGGCGTGCAGTGCATTGGAGCTACCACATTAGCAGAATACAGGAAATATTTTGAAAAAGACGGAGCACTTGTTCGCAGGTTTCAAACAATACTTGTGCAGCCGCCGACAGATAAACAAACTATCGCTATTATTAAAGGTATCAAAAAATATTATGAAGAATTTCATAAGGTGTATATACCTGATGATGTGGCAGAAGAAGTTGTATCATTAACTGATAGATATATAACTGATAAATTTCAGCCAGATAAAAGTATAGATGTTATTGATGAGGCATGCTCAAAACGTAAAATAAGCAAAAATATGCTACCAAAAAATATTGAAAAAATTAAGCATAAAATTAAATTTGCCAATGCTGAAAGGGAAAAATATATCCCTTTTAATGAGTATGATAAAATAGAGCATTACACAAAAGAAATTAATAAACTTGATGCTTTATATATGGCAAAAATAAACAGCTGGAATAAAGATATTAACGAAAACTACCAGTCTATTACAAAAGATGATGTGGCAGAAGTTGTATCTATTATGACAGGTATCCCTGCTAAAAAATTACAGTCTGATGATAAAGCAAGGGTGGCAGGTATTGCTGAAGAAATTAAAAAGTTTGTAATTGGGCAGGATGAAGCAGTTGATAACTTGGCAAAATCTATTAAAAGAAGTTTTGCAGGTATATCAAACCCAGAACGCCCACTTGGCTCATTTATTTTTCTTGGCCCTACTGGAGTTGGTAAAACTGAAGTTGCAAAAAGATTAGCAGAAATTGTGTTTGGCTCAAAAGATGCTCTTATTAGAATAGATATGAGCGAATATATGGAAAAATTCAACGTATCAAGGCTTGTGGGTGCACCTCCGGGATATGTGGGCTATGAAGAAGGTGGTAAACTGACAGAGCAGGTGCGTAGAAGACCATACAGCGTTGTACTTTTTGATGAAGTGGAAAAAGCTCACCCTGATATTATGAATATATTACTGCAAATACTTGATGAAGGCTTTGTAACAGACAGCTTAGGCCATAAAGTAAACTTTAAAAATACCATTATTATATTAACATCAAATATAGGCACAAAAGAAGGTACAGAAGATAAATCATTAGGCTTTGGTGGTAATAAAAACAGTAAAATAATAGAATATTCTCGCTTTAAATCAGCAGCAGATAGAGAGTTAAAAATGCGGTTTGCTCCAGAATTTTTAAACAGGCTTGATAATATAATTTACTTTAAACCACTTGGTGTGGAAGAATTAAAAGTTATATTTGACCTGCAGCTTGCAGATATTAATAAAAGGCTTGCAGCAAGTGGCAAAAAAATCACTATTGCAGATGATGTAAAAGAATATCTGCTTACAAAAGATTATCCATATATGTATGGTGCACGCCCTGTAAAAAGGATACTGCAAAACCATATTGAAGATAAACTGGCAGATATTTTAATAAACGATGTATCACCAAAACGCAAGGTGTATAAAGCAGTGGTGAAAAATAATGAAGTCCTTATTAAATAAAAAAATAGCAGTGCTTGGTGCTGGGGCGGTTGGCTCATATATTGGTTCAAAATTAGTAGAGCATGGCTTTACTAATGTGGATTTTATAGCCCGCTCTGGCTATAATGCTTTAAAAGAAAAAGGACTGCTTGTTAAAAACTATACAGATAAATCACCATATTACTTGAAAGTAAACCCCTTAAAAGAATTGCAGGGGGAATATGATGTAATATTAATCAGTGTAAAATCAAAAGATACAGTGCAGGCAGCCGAGCAGGCATCAAAACATTTAAAAGCTGATGGCTTTGTGGCTTCTATCCAAAACGGTGTGGAAAACCCTGATTTAATCTCAGCTTATATTAATAAAGATAGAGTTATTACAACAGTTATATATCTAACTGCCATTATGCAGGAAAAAGGTGTGCTTGAGTATGACGCAGAGGGCAGGCTTTTATTTGGGCATATTGACGGCCATTTTTCAGAACATACAAAAACATATGAAGAAATATTAAATCTGGCAGAGCTTAATGCTAATGTAACTGATAACATAAAAAAATATCAGTGGACAAAGCTGATGCTAAATATTGTACTAAACCCGTTAACAGCACTTTTCCGCAAAACATTTTATAGAATGAGTAAATATGATGATGCAATGAGTTTATCAAAATCACTTTTTGATGAAGCACGGCAGGCAGCAGCTTTGAGTGGCGTTGATATTGCAGAAGAAGAGTATAATAAAATAAAAACAAGATGTATGGAGCATGTTAATTTTAAATCAAGTATGTATCAGGATATAGAAGCAAACCGCAACCCAGAAGTAGATGCAATATTAGGGGTAGTGGTGCGAACTCATGAAAAACATGGCTCTCATGCTCCATACTGCGACTGTCTTTTAAAAATTATGAATGTAAAATACGGTGCTTGGTTTCAAATATCACCAACTTTAGCAGCTGATGTGCTTATTATAAACAGTAAAAATGAAGTGCTTTTAATCAACAGGAAAAACGAACCGTTAGGCTGGGCAATACCTGGTGGGCTTGTGGATTTATATGAAACTATGGAACACGCTGCAATTCGTGAATTAGAAGAAGAAACTGGCATTAAAGCAGATATTGAAAAACTAGAGCTTTTAGGCATATATTCTGAACCCACAAGAGATAAGAGAGGCCATACTGTTAGTGGAGTATATGTATATTTCTGTGATGATAAAGCACAAGCAGCAGATGATGCAGCAGAAGCAAAATATTTCCATATTGATAACCTGCCAGAAAATATAGCTTTTGACCACAGGCAGATATTACAGCAGGCAAAAGAAAAATATATAAAATAGATTTGTGACTAAATATGCGTTTTAATACATATGGCAATATAGAAAATCCACATATTATGCTTATACATGGTGCTGGTATGGGGTGGTGGAATTTTGTAAACTATATTGAAGAATTATCTAAGCTTTATTATGTAATTCTTCCAACACTTGACGGGCACAGCGAAGAAAGTGATACTAAATATATTTCAACAGAATATTGTGCAAAGCAGATAATCAATTATATAGAAGAAAAATCTTGCAAAAAATTGCTGTTATTATATGGGTTATCTCTTGGAGGTCAAGTAGTTTTGGAAATATTATCTACTAAAGATAATATTACACGATTTGCGGTGGTAGATGGAAGCATATGTTTTCCTCAACCATTTCTTGCTAAATATTCTATTGCAGTTATTAGGTTGTTTTATAAATTAATGTTTAGTAGAACATCTTGTAAAATTCAAATGTTTTTACTTAGTTTATCTCGTAAAAGAAGTTTTACTAATATACAAAAACAATTGTATATAAAATATTTACCAACTGTAAAAAAAGAAACATTGTATAGTATATATAAAACTTATATGATGTCATATACATTAAAAGCAGCAATTAAAAATACAACTGCAAAGATAATATATATGTATGGTTCAAAAGAAATGAAATGTGTGAAACAATCTGCTTTAATGGTGAAAAATTTTGTTTCAACAACATGTATTATAGAGCATAAAGGTCTTAATCATGGGGATCTGGCTTTATATTACCCAGATAAATTTTTATCAACTATTTATAGTTTAATTAGAGAAATATAAGGTGATGTATGAAAAAAATATTAACGATACTTTTTATATTAACAGCATTTTCAAGTTATGCTCAAGATGTTAGGTTTAATTCAAGCACTAATTCTCAATATAAATCAAACTTAGGTTCTGGTTCCAGCTCAAGTTCATCATCAATGCAAAGCACTATAAGGAGCAATAACCCTCAGGGCAGGGTGGTAGAAGGTAACTCACCTTATGCAGATAGAAGCAGCTCAAGCAGGTACACATATGACGGTGCAGGTATGGAGGGCAGCTACAGCAGTGATTATGAATATTTAAGCAACGGTGTAAAACAAACTATCCGTTCATATGGCTCAAGTGCTACACCAAATGGCACAATTGTAGAAGAAGTTATTATCTATAAAGGCAGTAATTAAAAATCTTCATATCTAATTATAAATAAAATATTTAAAACAGGGAGCATATTATGAGAAAATTATTTACATTACTTTTTGTATTAATAGCTTTTACAGCATACGCAGCAGAAAGTGATAATAAAAGCGATGAAAAAATTATGCAGACAATGTATAACATGACAGTAATTGAAAAACAGTTAGAAGCATATAAAAAAGAAAACGGCAAATACCCAGAGAATAAAGTTGAGTTTAATAATATTAAAAAATATAATGTAATAGTTGTGCCAGACCATACTATACAAAACAGGTTTTTAGAAGGCAACACACCATATACAGATAAGGGTAAATGGCGTGGCTATAAATTTGCAAGGCCAGATTTGGTGGACGGCTGGGGCAGAGATTATGAATATATCAGTAATGGTGTAAAATATTCTATCCGTTCTCATGGGGAGGATGGCAAGCAGGGTGGCACAGGTGCAGCAGCAGATATTATAATATATAAAAGCAATTAATATCAGCATAAATAATTTTTTAAAATTTAGTAAAAAAACTCTTGCATTATGCAAAAAAATAATATATAAAGAATTTCCCTTGGAGGAGTGGCCGAGTGGTTTAAGGCGGCGGTCTTGAAAACCGTTGTAGGTTAGTAGCCTACCGTGGGTTCGAATCCTACCTCCTCCGTTTTTATTTTTCTGAGAAGTATTAAAATATATGATTTTTTTCATTTCTAACACCTGTCATTTGTATGTTAAAATCATTTTATGAGTTGAGTGATAATAAGTATTATTTATTTTTTTGAATTATAGCTGCTTCACCCCCATTTTTTTATTTATCATTCAAAGATACGCAAATCTATCGTATTTACATAAGAAATCTTCAATAGATACTTGAGTTTCTTTATGTTTATATGTTCTAAATCTAAACATTTCAGTTAAGAGTTTAAACACTTCTTGTATTCCTCTTATAATTC
>CASEIN010000003.1 GCA_949287985.1 Mucispirillum schaedleri
ACTGGTGAAATGAGTGAATGGATAACTGCGACAGTAAATGCAGCTGGTGGTATTAATGGGGCAACAAGTTCTTCAACATTCCAAAACTTAGCAGGTATTACTAATAGAATATTTGCAAGTAGTGGTACAGCTACATTTGTTGCTAATGCTACATGGGAAGCAGGCGATAAAATGCTTGTAAACGTTGCAGGTGTAAGAGCAGCAGCAACAGGGGCAGGTAGTATCCAAATAGGCTCAACTGGTTCAACATTACATGTAACTGCAGGCTTTACTAATAGTGCTTCTACTACAACACATACAGTTTATACAGCACAAATGGATGAAGCAGGTAATGTATACTATGGCTCATTAGATGTAACACTTGAAAAAGGAAAAGCAGTATCAGGCACAGCAAGTGTAGATATACTTGGAGAAGGGGATGTAGCATCAAAATATACAAAACTTTCTCAAATATCAAAGTTTACTAATGCTGATGGTAGAATGGTTCTTGATAATACACAAGAAATCAGCATATATGCTGGTAACGGTAATGTAGCAAAAGTTACACTTGAAGGCAGTGATACAATTGCAGATTTACAAAGCAAATTAACTTCTGCTTTAATTGACCAGCTTGGCATGGGTGCAAGTGATGATAATGCAAATGCATCAGGCATCAACCAAAACCTTGTTAAATTTGTAGAAGATGCAGGTGGCAGTGGTGACAGGGCAGTTCAAGGCACATTTATTATCCAAGGCGCTGTTCTTGGTGATAACTCTAACCTTACATTTGTAGGTGATGAAGGTGTGTTAAGTGGTTTAGGTATCACTCAAATCCAAGAAGCTAGCGACTCTGCATTAAGTGTAAGAGTTCAAGATGCCCACACTGGTAAATTTATTGGTGAAGATACAGTAACTGATGGCAGATTAAGAAATGTTCTTCAAGGTGTTGATATTGATATAAATGCAGAATCAGCTGCAGATGTTATCTTTGATACTACTAAAAATGAAATGGTATTCCGTGCAAAATCTCAGCCAACTGAGGCATTCCTGCACATTAAAGATAACGCAACAAAAGCAGCAATTGGTGCAAACGAAGGGCAAACATTAGATATATCTATAGGTAGACTTGATACAAAATCTATGGGTATAGATGGAATAACTGTTGCAACATTTGATGATGCTCAAAAAGCTATTACAAAACTTGATATGGCATTAGAGCAAATCTCAGCAGCAAGAGCAACAGCTGGTGCCCAAATGAACAGGTTAGAATATACAATTAATAACTTAAATACTACAAGAGAAAACATGGTGGCAGCAGAAAGCCGTATTCGCGACTTAGATATAGCTCAAGCTTCCAGCGATTTAGCTTCTCAACAGGTTGTAATGCAGTCAGCAACTGCAATGCTTGCGCAAGCTAATATGATACCAAGCTATGCAATGCAGTTATTAGCATAATATTCATATATGGTGGCTTGTTATTTAGCCACCATATACAGCCATACCTGTTTGTGAAAGCATAAGGTGTATTTTTTTAGATGCGCAAAAGGCAGGTGATTTATGGGTAATATAATGAAAGTATCATCTATTGATACTAATTTAAATGATACTCCAAAAAATCTCATGCCCCAAAAAAAAATCATGGAGCGAGCTAAGGCTGAAAATAATAGCAGCTTTAGTGATATTTATGAAGTAAGGCAGTTAAGCTCAGATTTTAATAAAGCTTCTCTTGAAAGTAAAAGGGAAAGTCTTGCATACATACGCAGTCAAATGCAGAATATTGTGCAGGACATAAACTTATCTGGTATTTTGGTTATTAAGGATATATCCTATAGTAAACAAACCGGGGCAAGAATGCTTATTGGGAATTAATATGCTTTATATTCATTTCATATGCGTTCATCTACATGTAACATAGGTAGATATAGTATGAGCTTCACGTCATTGTGGGGCATGAAAATATTCAGGCTGTCTTAAAAAGGCAGCCTGATTTTTATATTTTAAAAAAAATATGCATGATTAGTGCAGTAGAAAACATAAGTAAAAAACCACCTATCATATATCCTAGTGTTTTAGAGTATCCTTTAGGTGTTATTTTACCAATTTTATCAAGCTTTTTAATAATAGGGTGCAGTTTCCAAAAATAGGTTGCAATAGATAATATCATGGCAACAACTGCCCATATTTTTGTGGTATTTGAACCAGTAAAAAGAATAACTAAAAGTAAAAAGATAAATATTAGCTTAACACCAGCAACCCAGTAAGCCATATAATAAGCAAATAAAGATATGGAATCATCATGTTTTATATCAAACCATGAGTTAAAAACAGCAACACCGTTGCCTAATTTTGAATCAGGCTTAAAATATAATATAAATACATTACCAAGTTCCATAATGCAGAACACAATAATTGAAATAGATAAAATATCCAACTGCATAAAATGAATATACAACCTTATAGGAATAAATAAAAATAAACAAACGAAATACTTTAAACCCTATATAAAACAGGATATAAAGCATTTCGCCATTCTAAAAGATAAGTGAAAATAGATAGATTACCAAGCTTTAGTAGGGTCAATTTCCACCATTGTTCGACTTTCATAAAACTTATAAACATCATCACCACATTCAGCACTATCAGCAGCCCCTGCATTACCTTTCATGTTTTTCTCAATTTTCACAAAACTAACTGCTTCCTCATTAGAAAAACCTTTAGATTCTATAAGCTTAATAAGGTCAGCATATGTCTTCATAAACCACCTCGATATAATATATATTTCCATTATACATAATTTTTTTAAATTATAAATACTTTTTTTACTATTTTTCTTAAAAAATGTTGATAAAATTATAATTTATTGATAATAAAAGAGAATATAATATAGTATTATGTCTGATAGTATACTTGAAATATGAAAATATAATATAGAGTATAGATGGCAAGAAGTTGAACAAAATAGATAATAGATGAAGATGAAGTTGATAAAATAAGTTAGTTAATATGTATATATAGACTAAAAATTTACAGGTTATTTGTATAATTAGCTACTATAATATTTTTTATTAACAAGATTTTTCATATATTCTGTATCTTTCATGTTTAAATTCTTTTATTACATTTATCGTGCCGTTATTATTTTTTTCTTGTATTGAAACCCTTTTTGTAGTGGTATAGCATGGAATAATACCTATGGAAAAGCAGTAATTTATTATCTGATATGTTGCCCCCATATCCCCTTGGATAAGAGCATAATCTTCCTGTCTTGCATTATTTTTCAGCCATAGGCGAAGATACTAAAAAATAGTTACAATTGCCCGAACACCAAGTGACTATAGAGCATATAAAAATATATGTAAAGATTTATAGCGTGCGATAGTGGTATAGAATGTAAAACTCAATAAATATTTATTAGTTAATACAGTTTGTAGTATTTTTTTAAATCATAAAGAATGAAATATAGCAATAAGATTGTATTGTTATCAATTTGATATAATATAATATCTAATATATTATCTACTTCTTGACTTTAAATATAGTTTTAGCTAATATAGTAGCTATGAAAAATATATTAGATACAAAAACAGCATTGGATATAATATTAGAATTATCTACTGATATGCGTATTCTTCGCCGTAAGATGAAAATTAGTCAGTCAAGGCTTTCCAGTCTTTCTGGAGTAAGCCTTGGTTCTATTAAACGGTTTGAACATACTGGTGAAATATCGCTGCATTCTTTTGCTCGTATTGCTGTTGCCTTAAACTGTGATGAAAATCTTATAAAAGTCTTTAAAAAAGAATATTATTCAAGTATAATGGATATTATCAATGAAAAATAGTAAATTTATTAATGTATATTACAATAATATCCATGCTGGAGTTTTAGCAAAAACACAAAATGGATTAATCGCTTTTGAATACAGTGATGATTTTATACAGTCTGGGTTTTCCATTTCTCCATTAAGTTTGCCACTTATTAAAAAAGTATATCTGCCAGAAGATTATTTTATATTTCAAGGGCTTTTTGGTGTATTTAATGACAGCCTTCCAGATGGCTGGGGCAGGCTTATTGTTGATAGATATTTAAGTAGTAAGGGTATAAATCTTCACGAAATATCACTATTAGACAGGCTCGCTGTAATTTCAGATTATGGAATGGGTGCATTAGAGTATAAACCAGAGTATGAAATAATTAAGTTTGATAATTCAAGTTATGACTTAGACAAACTTTCCAAGGACTGTGCCAATTTATTTGAAGATAAGCAGGTTGGTAATATTGATGAACTTTTTAATATGGCAGGCTCATCAGGTGGAGCAAGACCAAAAGTGTTAGTAAGCTATAATAATGAACAGTGGATTATTAAGTTTGCAGGCAGAAATGATATATCAGAAAGTGGTATCATGGAATATGATTATAATACCACAGCCAAAGAATGTGGAATAGAAGTGCCAGAACATAAACTATTTAGTTCAAATATCTGCCATGGTTATTTTGGAGTAAAGCGGTTTGATAGGTTAAATAGTAAAAAAATACATATGGTTTCAGCATGCGGGCTCCTTGAAACAAGCCATAGAATACCAAACCTTGATTATAATCAATTAATGAAGCTTACTTTTAAAATAACCAATTCAATGGAAGAAGTTAAGAAAATGTATAGGTTAATGGTTTTTAATGTGCTGGCTCATAATAGAGATGACCATGGTAAAAATTTTTCATACATATATGATGAGATGGAAAAACGATATAAACTTTCCCCAGCCTATGATTTAACATACAGTTTTTCTATAAATAATGAACATGCAACAACCATAAATGGCAAAGGCAGAGATATTTTAGTAGGTGATATGTTAGATGTTGCTAAAAAAAGCGATGTTGATATCAGATTTGCAAAAAATGTTATTAAAGAAATTCAAGAAAAAACATCAGCTTTAAAGAAATATGATAAATATTAACATATATGTAATTCGTTTAATTTTTTAGAACCCATCATTAAAAATACAAAAAGGACAGCATTGTTACTGTTTTATTAAACTACATGAGAGAGGGCTTCGCCTTCCAAATCAATTTGTCCTAAATTGATTTTTCAGGCAGGCTTTTTTCTGTCGCAGACATAAAAAATACAGGATGTATTTTCTTTAGTAAGTATTTACGAGGTTTCCTCGTAAATATGTTGATTTAAAAATTATAGGATGTAATTTTTAAATATAAACAGATAAGTTCTGCTTTTACTCCCTATTCGGTCGTCGTTCGCTTGAGCTTCGAATCCCTCTGTAAATACAAAAAGGACAGTATTGCTACTGTTTTATTAAACTACATGAGAGAGGGCTTCGCCTTCCAAATCAATTTGTCCTAAATTGATTTTCCAGGCCAGCCAGCTCACTGTCGCAAACGTCCTGTTTGCTTTTACTCCCTATTCGGTCGTCGTTCGCTTAAGCTTCGAATCCCTCTGTAAATACAAAAAAAGGGACAGTTTACACTGTCCCTTTTTTGTATTTACGGAGAGAGAGGGATTCGAACCCTCGATACCGGTTTCCCAGTATACTCGCTTAGCAGGCGAGCGCCTTCGACCATACTCGGCCATCTCTCCATTACATATTTATTAGAAGTAAATATATACTTGATTTATTTTATAATGTCAAATAAAAAATATTATTTTTTAAAAATATTTAGGCTGTTATATATGCCTTACCTGTGTTTCTATACCATTTTGCTGTGCAAATGCTACACCTCTGCCACACATTGGTGCTACAAGCTCACACCTTCTAGAACACATTGGACAATGTGTTGGTGCACTACTTAAATTAATATTTGAGCTTTCTTCCTTCTTTTTTTGTTCTTCAAGCTCTTTAAAATATTTATCCATATCCATAACTACTATACCCCCATAATTATAGAAAACTTAATATATACCAAAAAGTTTTTTTTGCAAGAAAAATGTTAAAAAAGAATATGAATTATACAAAATAAAAGCTCTCATATTACATGAGAGCCTAAAATATAAAATTTAATAAACAATATTTGCCAGCAAATACCCTATGATAGTAGATACAATAACAGATATAAGCCCCGGTATCATAAATGAGTGGTTTAAAAGATATTTACCTATTACCGTTGTTCCTGAACGGTCAAAGTTTACCGTTGCAATATCTGATGGATAGTTTGGAATAAAGAAATAAGCATATACAGATGGCAGAACACCTAAAAGCACATACCAAGGTATTCCAAGACTGTATGCTAATGGCATAATTGCAACCACAACACCACCTTGAGTATTAATTAAAACTGATACTGCAAATAAAACAAATGCAATAGCCCAAGGGTAAGCATTTACTATATCTTTCATTGCAGCCATCATTTCTTCTTTATATGCCATAAAGTAAGTATCTGAAAGCCATGCAATACCATAAATTGCTACAACGGCCACCATACCTGCCTGCCATACAGAGCCTGCTACAACTTTTTTTGGTTCAGCTTTACAAGTTAATACCATTAACCCTGCCACTGTAAGCATTACTATTTGGATAACTAAATTCATTTTTAACGGTTTTCCATCATAATGTGGTAAAAGCTGTGGAAATGTTGCAAGTGTAACAATCACTGCTAAAGCTGCTAAAAATAAATAAACAGATGCTTTTGCTGTTGCAGGGATTTTTTTATCTAATGTTGTAGCAGTTGAGCCAAACATGTATTCTCTTAATTCTGGGTCCTGTAATCTTGCTTGGTATTTTGGGTCTTTATCTAAATCAAGCCCTCTTTTAGAAGAATATAAAGCCGCCATCATAATTCCACATATACATGCAGGAATAGTTATCATTAAAACTTGTGGTATTTGAAGGTTTACACCAGCTACCTTTTCGTTGGTAATAGTAACAAACGAAACTACTGCTGCAGCAATTGGTGAACATGTTATACCAACCTGAGATGCAACTGATGATACAGCACAAGGTCTTTCTGGTCTAATACCTTTTTTTAATGAAATATCTGCAATAATAGGCATTAATGTATAAACTACATGACCTGTTCCTACAAGCACTGTTAAAAAGAATGTGCAAAGTGGTGCATAAAAAGTAATTCTTTCTGGGTGTGCTCTTAAAAATTTTTCAGCTATTTGAATCATAAAATCCATACCACCTGAAGCTTGCAGGACACCAGCACAAGTAACTGCTGCAATAATAATGTATATTACATCAGTTGGTGGAGTGCCAGGTTTTAAACCAAATGCAAATACTAAAATTGCTAAACCTATACCAGAAATTACACCTAAAGCAATACTACCATAACGAGAGCCTACATATAATGCAAGCAAAACGATTAATAATTGAATGATAATCATATACCCACCTTCAATTGTTTTTTATAGACTATATCAAAATAGTTATAAATGCAATATATATTTTTAATAAAAAAATAAAAAATTTTAATAAAATATAACAAAATTATATTATGTTTTACTATTAACATACGAATTTACAGTGAAAAGTTTTATAAAACATGTAAATAATATTAAATATATCTTTTTTAAATTAAAATAGCAGCTATAAATTTTATATTTTTATAACAATGTTTGTTAAATATAAATATGAATTTATATAGTTTAGAGTAATATTTAATTAAAATATCCTGCTTGACAGTTTATTTATTAGGTAGTAATAACATGGGAATAATTAATGATTATTTTTATATATTATAAATAGGAGATTTTTATGCATTTACAGATTCACCCAGGAGTTATTACTGTATTAATGTTAATATTATCTAATGTTTTTATGACTTTTGCATGGTATGCACATTTAAAAAATTTATCTATGCTGCCATGGTTTGGAGCAGCTCTTGCCAGCTGGGGGATAGCATTTTTTGAATATATGATACAAGTTCCTGCCAATAGAATTGGTTATACTGTCTTTACTTTGCCACAGTTAAAAATAATGCAGGAAGTAATTGCTTTAGGTGTTTTTATACCTTTTGTAACACTATATATGGGAAAACCTTTAAACTTGAATTTCTTATGGGCATCTCTTTGTCTTTTAGGAGCTGTTTATTTTATGTTTAAATAAGTATCAACTCTTTATAAAAAGAGCAGCCAGCCCTAAAGTTATATTTTAGAGCTGGCCTTTTTTGTTTATATATTGTTTTATATTCAAATAATTATACTTGGAATCTGCTAACTAATGCTTTTAGTTTTTCTGCCTTTTCCTGCAGATGTGTAACAGTAGATGCCACTTCATTTACGGCAGAGTTACTTTCTTCTACCCCTGATGCTACTACTTGAACATTATCACCAAGCATTTGGATATTGTTATACTGGTTAGAAATCTGAGCACTAACGTTATTAATATCGTTATTAGTGTCTGATATACTGCTTGCAATAATATTAAAGCCATTCATAGTTTGTTCAACACTTGTAACACCTTCATTTACGGCAACCATTGCAGTATCCATTTCCTGAGCTGCACTTTCTGTTTCATTTTGAAGTGTCACAATGATTTCTTCAATTTCACTTGTTGATTTTTGAGTTCTTTCAGCAAGTTTTCTAACCTCATCGGCAACCACTGCAAACCCACGTCCTGCCTCTCCAGCACGAGCTGCCTCAATAGCTGCATTTAAGGCAAGCAGGTTTGTTTGGTTAGCAATATCATTAATAACTGTTAATATTTCACCAATATGGTTAGAGTTTTCTGAAAGCCTGTTAATAGTGTCAGAAAGAACTTCAGTTTGAGTATTGATTTTTAAGATACTATTTTTAACTGTGCTTAAAAGCCCCATGCCTTCTTTAGTTTGTTTGTTTGTGCCTATTAAAAGGTTAAGGCTGTTGTTAAGTGAGTGAACTGCATTATTCGAAATCTGAGAAACGCTGTCCATATTATTAGCAATATTACTGATTTCCTGTGCTTGAGTAGCAAATGTAATATTTAATTCTTCCATAGTAGAAGCCAGCTGGTTATTGCCACTTGCAACTTCATCAGATGAGGCTTTTACATTTATAATAATTTCTTGTATGTTTTCTATAAACTTATTAATACCGTTAGATAAAGCACCTAGTTCATCTTTTGTATTAACATTAATACGTTTTGTAAGGTTACCGTCCCCATCTGTTAAGTTTGATACGTGGCTTACAAGTTCATCTAATGGTTTGATAACGTATCTTTGGAATACAATTAAAATTAGTGTATTTAATACAACAGCAATAATTAAAGTTAAAATAGATATTGCTTTTGTAGAAAGAACAACTTTATTTGTATTGTTTGCTCCGTCCATGATGTTAGTAACGTTTCTTGCAAGCATTGATGAAACCACTTCTGTAAACTCATTATTTACATTAAGACGTTCATTTGTAAGTGTATTAAATTCATTATACTGGTTTTCAAGCTGTTTAATGGCTTTATTTAATTCTTTATAAGCTTCATCTGCAACTGCAAAAACTTTTCTATCTTCAGCAGCAGATATATTGTTTCTAATTTCAGTCATTAAAGCAGGCAGTGCTTTTGTATGTTTATTAAATTCCTGTAATAAAGCAATATCACCTGTTGTTGAGATGTTTGTAAAAATATCTTTCATATCCATAAGGTGGTAGACTACTTCATTTAATTTAGCAAGTCTGCCTATTCTTCGTCTAATAGTGCCATCATCAGTTACACCTAAATCTCTATTCATATCATTAAGTGTATTTGTATAAACGTTGCTTAATGCTCTTTCCATTTCATTTGCTTTATTAATAAAATTTGCAGTTAAATCTTCAATAGACTTACGCATTTTCATACTATCATCTGATAATTGTTTGTATTGAGATGATAAACTTAAAGCTTTATCAACGTATTCACGCATCACATTCATAATAGATGCATTTTTACCTGTTTTTAAATGTTTATCAAGGTCATTAATAGCTACAATCATAGCATCAATAGATTTGTTTGCTTCATTGTATAATGCTTCATCATATTTTTGTGTAACCGTTCTCACATCTGCACGACCGTCAGAGTAATGGGTGCTTATTTGGGAGTTGATAGTAAGTGCTGGTGAGTATGCTTTTAAAATATTATTAGATACATTTCCAATAATAAATGCAGAAGCATAAGCGAAAATAGCTGTCAACATTAATAAGAGTGATAAAACCCCTGCTGACAAGTAGATTTTCTTTTTAATTGTCATTTCCATCTCCGAAGTTTTAAGTATTCAAATGCAACAAATATTATTACATATGTATTACTTTTTGACAATATAAAAATGAGAAAATAATGTTAGAATTATAAAAAATATATATGTGTTTTATTTTTTGATGACTTTATCATATTTTATACAATTTATTCTTATATAAGGTTATTATGTTTGGTTATCAACCAATAAAATCAATATGTTAAAAAAGTGTTAATATAAAAATAAGTATGCAATATAATCCAGTTATTATTTTCTTTTAAATAAAAGTTGAAATTATAAAAAAAACCACTTGACACTTTTGCCACTGATTACTAAATTAGTTCTAGCACTCATAAGTGGTGAGTGCTAACAAATGGAGAAAAGTTATGGATATGCGTTTCTTAAATGAGCGTGAAGAGCTTGTTTTAAGGACAATAATTGATGAATATATTGATACCAGTGAGCCGGTAGGTTCTCGTAACGTTTCTAAAGTAGGGCCTTTAAAAATGTCACCTGCGACCATAAGAAATATTATGAGTGATTTGGTAGATAAAGGTTTTATAGCTCAGCCCCACACATCAGCAGGCAGAGTGCCAACAGATAGTGGATATAGGTATTATATTGAAAAATTAGTTGAGATACAAAACATATCCCCAGATTTTATGGAAAATATTCAAAGCCAGATGAGTATAGACCCTTTGAATGTGATGAATTTATTTCGTCATTTTTCAAAAAAACTTGGGGAGATGACTCATGCTGTTGGGTTTATAGTATCTCCAAAAATGAACAGTATATCCTTAAAACATATAGAGTTTATTAGAATAAATAAGGAGACTGTTCTTGCAATAATAGTAGCAAAAACAGGTATGGTTCAAAATGTATTTATAAATGTGGACAGCACCATAACAGATAATGATTTAGTTCATATGGCTAATTTTATAAATACAAATTATGAAGGTTTAAGCCTTTATGAAGTGCAGCATAAGATATTGCAGGAACTTCATAATGAAAAAGGTGAGATACGCTCTTTACTAGAGCAGGCTGCCAAATTAAGCCAGCAGGTTTTTAAAAGTGGAGTGTTTGATGAAGAGTTTATTTTTGAGGGTATGAAATATATTATAGATACTCCAGAGCTTAGGCAAAACGGCAGGCTTACAGATGTGCTGCAGGCATTTGAAGAAAAGCATCATATTTGTTCATTGTTAGAAGGCTGTATGAAAGAAGACAGCGTGCAGATTTTTATTGGCTCAGAAATAGGGCTTGATAATACAGAAGATTTAGGCATGGTAATAAAGCCATACCACAGAGGTGGCAAAATAGTAGGAACAATGGGTGTTATTGGACCTAAAAGAATGCGTTATTCCAATGTGGTATCTATTGTGGATTATTCATCAAAAATAATCTCAAAAATGCTTAATGATTTTTATGAAGGGGATAAGTAATGAGTAAAGAAAAAGAAAACATGCAGAGTGAAGAAAAGGGTCATAAAATAGAGATTAATTCACCAGAAGAGGCAGCAAAAGAATTTACAGAACAAATGGAAGCAGAAATTGCAGAAGATAAGGCAGCCGAAGAAGTATCTACAGAACCTTTAGAAGAAGAAAATATGGAATTTGCAGGTGGTGAGCTTGGCATCTTAAAAAAGCAGGTGGAGAATTTAGAAAATATTTTGAAGGAAAAAAACGAAGAAATATTACGCCGTGCAGCTGATTTAGATAATTACAGGAAAAGGCTTACAAAAGAAACAGAAGATAAAGTTCGCTATGCTAACCAGTCAGTTGTGAAGGATTTTCTTCCTGTTATGGATAATATAGAAATGTCTTTAATGCATACTGAAGAAGGAAGCCCTTTAAGGCAGGGTATAGAGCTTACTATTAAATCATTTAAAGATGCTCTTTCCCGTCATGGTGTTGTGGAAGTAAATTCTGAAATCGGCACTATATTTGACCCAGCAGTGCATGAAGCAATAATGATGGATAATAATCCAGAATTTGAAAACAACGCTATAACTTTATGTGTGCAAAAAGGTTATCTTTTAAATGAAAGGGTTATAAGACCTGCGAAAGTAAAAGTTAATAAAATATAAAGTTATAGGCAAATAAAATATAAAAAAATAAAATTAATATATATAACAGCTAATAAAGCTGTTTTGGAGGACAATAATGGCTCAAGGAAAAGTAATAGGTATTGACTTAGGAACAACAAACTCAGTTGTTGCAGTAATGGAAAACGGTCAGCCTAAAGTAATAGTAAATGCAGAGGGTATGACAACTACTCCATCTATTGTAGGTTTTACAGATGGGGACAGGCTTGTTGGTATTTTAGCAAAACGTCAGGCAGTTACAAACCCAGAAAACACAGTATTTAGTATTAAAAGATTAATTGGTAGAAAAGCAGATTCAAAAGAAACTGCAAATGCTAAAAAACATTTACCATATAAAATTGTGTCTGCTGATAACGGGGACGCATGGGTAGAGATTAAAGGTAAAAAATATGCACCGCAGGAAATCTCTGCTATGATTTTACAAAAATTAAAACAAACAGCAGAAGACTATCTTGGCGAAACAGTTACAGATGCAGTTATTACAGTTCCTGCATATTTTAACGACGCACAACGTCAAGCTACAAAAGATGCAGGTAAAATTGCAGGCTTAAACGTTCAGCGTATTATCAACGAACCAACAGCAGCAGCATTAGCTTATGGTTTAGAGAAAAAAGGCGAAGAAAAAATAGTTGTTTATGACCTTGGTGGTGGTACATTTGATGTATCTATATTAGAACTTGGTGATGGTGTATTTGAAGTTAAAGCCACAAACGGTGATACTTTCTTAGGTGGTGATGACTTTGATGAAAGAATCGTTAAATGGTTATGCGAAGAATTTATGAAAGATAACGGCATAGATTTAGCTAACGATAAAATGGCACTTCAAAGGTTAAAAGAAGCAGCAGAGAAAGCAAAACATGAGCTTTCAGGCACTACAGAAACAGAAATTAACCTGCCATATATTACAGCAGACCAAACTGGTCCTAAACACTTAGTTAAAAAATTAAGCAGGTCTAAATTTGAAGCATTAGTATCAGATTTAGTGGAAAAAACATTAGAACCATGTAAAAAAGCTTTAAGCGATGCAGGGCTTACAACTTCAGAAATCAATGAAGTTATACTTGTTGGTGGTATGACACGTATGCCGCTTGTACAACAAAAAGTAAAAGATTTTTTTGGTAAAGAACCACACAAAGGTATCAACCCTGATGAAGTTGTTGCAATAGGTGCAGCAGTTCAAGGTGGTGTATTAATGGGAGATGTTAAAGATGTTCTTCTTCTTGATGTAACACCACTTTCATTAGGTATTGAAACTATGGGTGGGGTAATGAATAAAATCATTATGAGAAATACTACTATCCCTGCTAGAAAAAGCCAGATATATACTACTGCTGCTGATAACCAGCCATCAGTTACTATTCAAGTGCTGCAAGGCGAAAGGGAGATGGCAAGTGATAATAAACTAATAGGTCAGTTTGATTTATCAGGTATTGCACCAGCTCCAAGAGGCGTGCCACAAATTGAAGTAACATTTGATATTGATGCAAACGGTATATTACACGTTTCAGCAAAAGATAAAGGCACAGGCAAAGAACAGTCTATTGTTATTAAAGATTCTTCAGGCTTATCAGAAGAAGAAATAGATAGAATGGTTCATGATGCAGAAGCTCATGCAGAAGATGATAAACGTAAAAAAGAATTAGCAGATGTAAGAAACCAAGCTGATACTTTAGTTTACACTACTGAAAAATCATTAAAAGAGCATGGCGATAAATTAGATGCTGCTACAAAAGAAAACATTGAAAAAGAAGTAGAAAACTTAAAACAAAAATTAACAAGTGAAAATGTTGGTGAAATTAAAGAAGGAATAGATAAACTTTCATCAGCAGCACAAAAATTAGCAGAGGTGCTGTATGCACAAAATAACCAAGCAGGCGATGCAGGAGCAGGAGCAAGCCAAGGCAGTGCATATGCAGAAGAAGAAACTGCTAAAAAAGATGAAAATGTAGTAGATGCAGATTTTGAAGAAGTGAAAGACGATAAAAAATAAGCATATACTATATAAATAAAGAATAAAATTTAGAAGCGTTCTCAAAACATATTTGGGAACGCTTTTTTATTGGGTAAAAAAGAACTAAAGTTGCCAGAACTTAAATAAGACAATTACAATCTTGTTTTAAAAATGGGTGACAATAGATAAAACCTACTAAAATACTTCACTTTTTATAATACCTAATTTTTTGCTAAAAGTTTGTTTTTACATTAAATTATTATGTAAAATCATATAACAACAAAAATAAAACACTATTTAATTTTTTATATATTTTGTATTGCATAACATATCCTATTGTGATAAAATTTTAACTGCGAAATTATGGAAGAAGAATAGGAGGAAGTATGAAATTATCTCGTCGTAATTTTTTAAAAACTTCTGCTATTGGGCTTGCTGCATCTCAAGTTGCAGTGGGAAGCCCTTTAAAAGCAGAAGCTTCTGAGCCATTACCAGCAGATTATGGCTTTGAAAAGAAAGTTCATTTAAGCTGTAGAATGTGTGCTCAATTTTGCCCTATGGAAGCTCAAGTAAAAGATGGCAGGCTTGTAAGAATTGGAGCAAACCCTAATACAAGATACCCTGCAGTATGTGGTAGAGGGCGTGCTGCTATATCTGCACTTTATAATAATGACAGGATTAAAGCTCCATTAATAAGAGTTGGTGAACGTGGAAGTGGCGAATTTAGAACTGCCACATGGGAGGAAGCACTAAATATTGTTGGCTCTAAAATGAAAGAATTAAGAGATAAAGGGCTTGCACACACTATGGCTTACCTTCCTAGGTTTAATACTGCCCCTGGTCTTGATAATAAAATCATAGAAATGTTTGGCTGTAATAACTATGTAAGTTATGCAGATACATGTTATGCATCAGCTAATGAAATTGGTTTAGGTGCTGTTTTTGGTGGTGATAAAATACCTAGAGCCAGTGTTCCTGTTGTTATGGGAGATTATGAAAATGCTAAGGTGGCAGTTTTATTAAACAGAAACCCAGCAGGTGGATTAGTTGCATTCCCTTGGGGAGCAATGTTTGGTAGAGGAAGAAAAAACGGTCTTAAAACTTTTATTGTGGACCCTAGAAAACCACACGGAACAGGTGAAAGTGATGGTACATGGCTGCCTGTTATCCCTGGAACTGACCCTGTATTATTAATGGCATTAGCTAATGAAATCATTAATAATAAATATTATGATGAAGCATTTTTACGCAAATATACTAATGCTGAAATGCTTGTAAAAGTAGATGACGGTAACCCATTTGAAATAATAAACCCATTTGAACAAACAGCAGATTATATGGTTTATGATGAGGCGGTAAATTCTACTGTTTTAAAATCACAATCTCAAAAAGCAGCTCTTTTTGGTAATTTTGAAGTTAATGGCGTTAAAGTAAAAACTGCTATGCAGGCACTTTTAGACAGTGTAAAAGATATGACAGCAGAAAAAGCAAAAGAAATATGCGGCGTAGAGCCTGCTCAAATTAAAGAGTTAGCATCAGCATTAAATGCAGCAAAACCAGCCTGTTTTATTGAAAGAGGTTATAGAACTACAAGGTATTATAATTCTACAAAAGGCGTTCAGTTTGTTGCTATGATTAATGCTATGCTTGGTGTTTATGGTCAAAAAGGTGGTCTTATTTACCAAAGAAGTGTAAAACTTGGAAGCCCAATAAAAGCTGATAAACCAGAGGCTCAAAATATAGCTAAATATTATGCTCAAAACGAAAAAGGTTTTGAGCTTATTAATACTAAAGAGTGCAGAAGAATTTTAGCCCAAGCTATTATGGACGGCAGACCTTACCCTGTAAATATGCTTTTTATTAATGGGCAGAATTTAATTGGTGGTAGTGCTGGTGGTATTGATATTGCAAATTCATTATCAAAAGTGCCATTTATATTATCTATTACTCCATACTGGAACGAAACAGCTTTATTTTCTGATGTAATATTGCCAGATGCTACATTTATGGAAAGAGATGAGCCACTTGGAACAGGTTATAAAACATATTTTCCTGTTATATCTGTTAATGAAAAGGCAGTTGAACCTATGTTTGATACTAAAAACGGATATGAAATAATGCTTGAACTTGCTAAAAGATTTATGAGCAGTGAAGAATATACTGAAAAATTAGGTGCTTTTGAATCAGGTGGTATAGATTATATTATAGACCATCAGCTTGCAAATATTAATGGTATTACAGATGAAGAGAAAGCAACTATTACAAAAGGTGCTTTAAAAACACTTGGCGTATGGACTGGAAAAGATTCTTCGTATGGAGCTAAAAATAAACAGACAAATACAAATAAATTTGAAATTTATTCAACATTTATGTGTGAGTGGAATACAAAATTAAAAGCAGAAGGCAGAACTGACGATGCTTTATATTTCACACCTGATTTTACATATGCAGAACCACACTGGAGAAGGTATCTGCAGGAAAAAAATCAGGCAGATTTAGCAGGCAATGAATTTGTTGCTATTACAGGCTTTCATCCACTTAGCTCTTTTACTGGTGCACAAACAAGAAATAATATTGTGCTTAAAAATATTGGTGAAGGTTTAGATTATGATGCAGTGTTTATAAACCAGTCTAAAGGGGAAGCTTTAGGGCTTAAAAGCGGCGATATTGTAGAAATCTTTAATGTGGAACGTCCTGATGCTGCAATGAAAACAAAAATAGTTCTAAGCCAGACTATTGAGCCACATACATTATTTTCTTTCTATGGTGTAGGTAACGGCTATTACACAAAACTTGGGGATAAATTAAGTATTGCAAGTAAAATTGGTTTTAACCCAAACCATATTAATAATTTTACTTTCTCCCCAGTGGACGGCACAGCACCATGCCATGATTTAATCGTAAAAATTAGGAGGGTTGGCTAATGAGTAATCAAGCAATGGCAGTATGTTATGACAGCCAGTCATGTATAAAATGTTATTCATGTGTTGTATCATGTTCTGTAGAAAATAGAACTAGAATGCAGCATAATGGAAGTAAAGATGTAATGATTTCATCTAATGAACCACTAAAACATTATAATTATTTAACTGTAAAAACAAGCCAGCAGGGTGTTTTTCCTAATGTGAAAAGTATTGCAGCATTAAAACACTGCTTCCACTGTGAAAATCCAAAATGTATGGATATATGCCCAACAAATGCTATTACAAAAGAAGAAACAGGAGCTGTTTTAATAAGTGAAAGGCTTTGTGTTGGCTGCCAAAGCTGTATAGATGCCTGCCCTTATGATGTGCCTGTATTTTCTAAAGAAACTGGCAAAACATATAAATGTGTGTTATGTAACGACAGATTACAGGCTGGGCTTAAAACTGCCTGCAGTGATGCATGCCCATCTGTTGCAATATTTTCTGGCACAAGAGAGGAAGTAATAGCTGAAAGCAAAAAAAGAGCAGAGCATTATTCTAAAGTGTTTGGTAAAGAGTTTATTGTTTATGGTGCTGATAAAGTTAACAACCATGTGGGCACATTAGCTTACATGACAATAGCACCAAAAGAAGATAGAGATGCTTACCTGCTTCCTGAAAACCCTGTAAGTAAAACTTCTATTACAAGAGATGTAATGAAAGTGGCAGGTATTGCAGGTGTGGCAGCAGTTGGTGTTGGTATTGCAGCTCACGCTAGGCACTGGGTGAAAAATAAAGAAAATTCACCTTATAATCATCATGACTAATATAAGGAGCATAATATGAGTGAAAAAAGAGTTCAATTATTTACAAGTATGCAGGTATGGTATCACAAGCATATTATTCATTTTATGATGTTCTTTATAATAACAGGGCTGCCACTGGTATCTGATTATTTTTCATGGATTGCTTATATGGTAGGCATACCATTTTCTCTTGGTGCAGCTTCAACACTTACAAGTAGTGATGTGCTTGCAACTGGTGTGCAGATATGCAGAATAATACATAGAATATCTGCTGTTTTATGGCTTTTAATATCTATACCTTTTATATTAACAATGCTTCCTAAAATTGCAAAATGGGGCATTACGCCAAAATTAAGAAAAGGACAAGGTGTAATATCTTATATTAAAGAAGGCTTAGGGGATAATAAAAGGATTTATATTGACTGGCAGTATCCAAAATATATGGGTAAATACAGCTTTTTACAAATGGTTGCAGCATGGGCTGTTATAATAGTATGTATTGCTATGATAGCAAGTGGTATTGTGCTTTGGTTTAGACCATCATTTACTATTGAAACAGCAGCATTTATGAGAGCAGTTCATTTTATAGGGTTTGTAATTATAGGTTTATTTTTAATATTCCATATTTATTTTGCAATCCTTCCTGCAAACAGGGCAGGTTATAAAGCTATGTTTGGAGACGGCACAGATTCAGAAGAACATGCCAGGAAAAAACACCCAGGGCTTTTTAACCAATAATTTTTTAAAAAATAAAATATATATGCCTGATAGTGCAGATAAGCATTATCAGGCTTTTTTTATGATTATATCAATAATATTTTTATTATTAGAATATTATACTTATTTTAATTATGTAAATAGATATATTATTATTCCCAAATATATTAAATTTCGCTTGCAAAATCATATATAAAATATTAAAGTAGTCATTCAAATATATTTTTAAGGAAGGGTAAAGCCTTGGCTAGAGATTATTATGAAATATTAGGTGTGGAACGCACTGCAACAGAAGTTGAAATTAAAAAAGCATATAGAAAATTAGCATTAAAATATCACCCAGATAAAAACCCAGATGATAAAGAGGCAGCAGAAAAATTTAGAGAGGCTGCTGAAGCCTATGATGTTTTATCAGACCCTGATAAGAAAAACCAGTATGATACATACGGCAGAGTAATGGACGACAGCATGGGTGGCTTTAGCTCCACAGGAAGTGTGTTTGATGATTTACTTGGTGATGTGTTTGGAGATTTTTTTGGCACTTCTTCTTCAAGACGTTCAAGAAACAGACCTACAAAGGGGCAGTCTATTGAAATGTATCAAGAATTAACCTTTGAAGAAGCTATATTTGGTGTAGAAAAAGAAGTAAAGGTTAAAAAAAGTGAAAACTGTAAAAGGTGTGATGGCACAGGTGCAGAGCCGGGTGGTATGAAAACATGTGAAAAATGTAACGGTCAGGGTGTATTTGTGCAGCGAAATGGTATATTTGCAGTGCAGACTACATGCCCAGCCTGTGGCGGCAGTGGTAAAGTTATAAAAGAGCCTTGCACAGAATGTCATGGAAAAGGAAAACATTCTATTGAAAAACAAATAAAAGTAAAAATCCCTGCTGGTATTGATGATGGTATGATTATGAGAGTAAGCGGGGAAGGTAATGCAGGAACAAATGGCGGCCCATCTGGTGATTTACTGCTTCATATAAAAGTAAAAGACCATAAAATATTTAAAAGGGTAGATAACGACCTGCATTTTACACTGCCTATTACTATTTTTGATGCTATACTTGGCAGAGAGTTTGAAATAGATTTAATAGACGGCACAAAAGAAGTAATAAAAGTAAAACCTGGCACACAGGTGGGTGAGCGTATTACTTTAAAAGGAAAAGGTGTGCCTTCAGTGAAAGGGTATAATGTAGGTAATTTATATGTGGATTTAAATATATTAATACCAACAAACCTTTCAAAAGAGCAGAAAGAGATATTTGAAAAAATGCGTGAAGAATCAAAAGAAAGTGATATGTTTGGTTCAAAACTTAAAAATATATTAGAAAAATTTAAAGAGTTTATAAGCGGTAACAAATAAATATTGTAACTAAACTTCTATTTTGATAGAATAATATATATGATGCAATTGAAAAACATATAACTATAAAAATATGTTATTATAAGATGATTATTATAAAGCAATGAAAGTATATATTTGCTATAATATTATTTCAAAAAATTCATATAATTAATATGAGGTGATATATGAGAAAATTTTTACTTGTTTTATCAGTTTTATTATTTGCAGTAAATGCATATGCAGTTGATTTTGAAATGATTCCATGCAGCAGTAAAAAGCCTGGTAAAGTAGTTCAAAATGATAACTGTAAAGAGCTATATACTGCTGAAGAAGAAATATTATATGCAAAACTTTGTGAGTATAAAAATACATCATTAAAAGATGCTTATAATAGTGTAATGGAAAAATATGCTTGGGATATAAAAGATTACCCAAAAGATATTCCTTCAAAAAAGTATGATGCAAACGGAGCATTAATATCAACACCAGCTAAAGATAAAGTTAGTATTGTATATTATGGTGAAGGGTATTATTTTGAAGGTTTTTTAGTATATGATGAAAAAAATAAAACTGTAAAAGCTACTATATGCCAGTCAACTAGTAATTAATATTAGGTGATATATGAGAAAATTTTTACTTATTTTATCAGTTTTATTATTTGCAGTAAATGCATATGCTGTGGAATTTGAAACATTATATTGTTATGACGGCAATATAGATGAAAATTTTTATCAAGCTGAAAATACAGGAGAATGTATCAGTTACATTCACAACGAAAGTGGTAATATTGGTGCAAAAATATGCACATATAAAGGAAGTTCTATTAATGATGTGTATAAAAAAGTAATGAAAGCAGAAACTTATGGTGCAAAATACCCAGAAAATATACCAACAAGTGATTATAATAAAAATGGTTTAGTAGTAAAATATATGGGTAAAAATAAAGTTAAAGTAACATATAACTAAGTAGAAGGTTATGCAGGTTTTGATTTTATAATAAACCATGATGCAAAAACAAAAGAGAATGCTGTAACAATATGCAATCAACAAGGATAATATATTAATGTGGCTTTATGCCACATTAATAAGAATGTCGGAAAAATTGATTTTTCCATTCTTCTGCAAGCATAATAAAACATGCAGTGTTTTATTGGGCTGCAATATGTAACTAAACTTAGATACATGCTCCAAGTTTAGATTAATTTTTAATATAACTAATCTTTACTATTATTAATTTAAAGATTATTAATTACTTTTTCGATGGTATAATTAATATGGTCTGATGCCACATTAATTAATCTAAATTTATAATTTTCTAAATATTAATTAATTTAATTAAATATTAAATAAACAGGTTTAACTAATTTGAAATGGTAAATTTAAAAAAAATAAAAATAAAAAAAGTATTATTATTTGGATTTTTGATTATATCAATATTCTTGTTTTTTTTAAATACAAAATTTATTTTAAATGTAGATGTGCATACGGATAGTAAAGCATATATTTCCTGCTCAACATTACCAAATGATGATTTTGAAAAATATTATATTAAATTAGAAAATAATAAACATGAATATAGTATTTATTTAAATACAAAAATAATAAAGCAAGTAAAGCTTGAAATAGCCAGTGAACATATAGATTTTTCAGTTAAGATAAATAAGGCTGGTATAAAATTACCCTATTTACCAGTAATATATTACTCATTAAAAGAAAATACAGTCCTTTCTAATGAATACCAAAGTATAATATTTAAAGATATTTCAAATATCGTAATTATTGCACCAATTATTTTATTATTAATAAGTATATTATCTTTTATTTTATTATTTTATAAATCAATAAAAAGCTTTTTTAAAAATATAAAAAATTATAATATTTTATTTATTGGTATTATTATTTTTATAATCCTTTTTGAATTAGTAAAATTTACAGGAATGTATTCAAATACTTTTGGCAGTAATATTACATTATTTATTTTTATATTTAAATCAGACAGTTATTTTTTAAGTGTTTTTATAATACTTTTATATATAGCTATAAAGGTTGAAAGTAAAATTGTAAGTGCATTAATAATGCTTATAATTTTTGCAATGGTATTTACATTAGTTTTAGATATTGCATTAATTCAGCTTTTATCAGCACGTTTAAGGTTTGGTGAAGCAGGTGGATTTATACCAGATATACCATCAATTATTAAAATGGCAAAAGGTTTTTTTCTAACAAGTGTAGGAATATATGCATTAGTGCTATTTATTTATGTAATTTTATTTGCAGTTTTTATAATTAGAAAAAAAGAATTTTATAAGTTTAGTAAACCATATAAAATTGCAATTTCAGTAATGGCAATAATTTTTGCTCCACTATTTATGTTTAGTATGGATATTCATTCATATAATGGAACAGCTTTTCAAGAAAGTATAATAGCAGCTAATTTGAAAAAAACAGAAAATGTAGAATATTCAAGAAAAAAAATAAATAGTATTTTAAATAATTTTAAATTTGAAAATAAATGTATAGATGGAATAAATAGTAGAAAAAATATTATAGTTTTAATAATGGAATCAGTATCATCATATAAAAGCCAGCTTTTCGGTGGTATGGAAAATAAAACTGTATTGCTTGATAATATTGCAAAAAATAATATATATGCATCAGAATATTACAGCAATAGTTATAATTCTATTAAAAGTAAGTTTAATATTTTAACAGGAAGCCCATTAATAACAAAAGTAAATAATCAAAAATATATTAAAACTATGCTTGAAAAATCTATTGTAAGGGACTTTATAAATAACGGCTATAATATAGAATATTACAGCAGCACAGATACAACTTTTGATGATACAAGGCAAATGGTAACTCTTTCTGGCATATCAAATATATACGATGCAAATAGTGATATATTTAGCCATATTAAAAAAAGATATATTTTTAATGGAGTAGAAGATAAGCTTTTTTATGAAACAGTAGTAAATAATTTATTAAATAAAAAGCATAATAAACCATATTTGGCATTTTTAACAACCATGTCTACCCACAGCCCATACCAGCACCCAGATACAAAAGAATATTCTTTTGATAAAGTTCTGGAATATTCTAATATTGAACTTAATAATTTTATAAAAGAACTAGAAAAAAAAGATTTTTTTAAAAATGGTATTTTAGTAATTACAGCAGACCATAGAGTTATGTTTCCTTTAACATTAAAAGAGTATGAAAAATTAGGACCTTTAGCTCATACAAGAATACCTTTAATAATAATTAATGGAAATGAAAAATATGAAATAAAAGGTAATTTTTCTCATATGGATTTAGGTAAATCTTTAGAATATTTAACTCTTAATAAAGTATGCTTTAACCAATTTCAAAAAAATATTTTTGGTAATGAAAATAATAATAAATGCACAATATACCAACAGCTTGTAAATCTTGCACTAGTAGATATAAAGTGTGGTAATAATTATGGACGGATTATTTTAGATGGGGATAATACAAGATTTATTAATGATAAAAATTTAAATTTAAATAATAATGAAAAAAATAAAATTATTGAATATATTAATTATTTAAGAATAATTGAATAAAATAAATTATTTTTCCCAAATACCATTAAATATATCATTATATTTTTTTGTAATATTTTCATCACCCTGCTGAAAAAGTGGCGGCTCTATTAATAATTCGCTTTTTCCACCAAGGCTGCATTCTACAAAAGCGATTTTTGCTTTTGAATAAATATCTTTATGTAAAAACATAAGCCTTTTTGGCTCTAAATTATTACTTTTACATATTTGTAATGCTTCTATAAGCATATCAGCATCGTATGAAAAATAAAGTTTTCCACCGTGTTTTAAGCTGCGTTTTGCATATAATACTAAATCTTCCATAGTCATGGTAATAGAAAACCGTGCAATATTTGCAATACTATTTTTTGCAGTTTTGCCTGTTCCTTCTTTTCTATATGGTGGGTTGCATACTATTCCATCATACAGTGTTTCTTTTTTCATTTGCCTTATATCATTATTAATAGGTGTAATTTTATCTTTTAAATTACTTAATTTAATAGTTTGTAATAAACATTCATACATTTCTTTTTGTAATTCAATTGCATCAACTTTGCTTTTATATATTTTAGCAATTAATGTGGCTATAATACCACTGCCGCTTCCCACATCTGCTATTACTGCATTTTTTTTAACCCTTGTAAAATAAGCTAAAATTAGTGAATCACAGCCAAAACGAAAACCACCTTCTTTTAACTGGCATATTTTTATATCGTCATAAATCATATTATCGTATGAATATTCCATGTTTACTCCAATTGCGAATAAATTGTGTAGAAATATATTTTATAATAATTTTATATGTTTTTATATATATTATTTATAATAAATAAAAAATATATTTATCAATAAAAATAGTCCAAAATTAGTCAAAAAATAATAAAATATATATATTAAATTATTTTTTAAGAAAAATAATTTTAATAGCAAATATTTA
>CASEIN010000004.1 GCA_949287985.1 Mucispirillum schaedleri
ATAACATATCTAATAAAAATCTCTTTTCTGGTTTGCTTAAACTTATAAAACCTTTTACAACATTATGCATTTTTGACTTTATTTTTAAAAAATTATCTTGTAATATCATAGTAAGCTCCTTGATTGTTTTTTGTTTTTTTTGGATATAACATTATAACAATTTTTAGGAGCTTTTGCAATTTAAAAACACTCTTTTTATTATATATTACAATAACTTATAATAATTTTTAAAATAAAAATGGGGTACCACCAGTCAATATTAAATATTGACAAAATAATATGAATAGAATATAGTAAATTATAACATATTAAATATTGTGGTGAATACAGTAATAAGTGATTCATTCACACCAAATTTAGTCCACTCTATATGAGTGGCTTTTTTTTTACAAAAAAAAAGACTGCTGCAGGTTATACCTGCAACAGCCTCTTTGATATATTAAAGGATTACAATTATTATTGTAAATCAGCAGCTTCTGCACCTGCTATTCTACCAAAAGTGATAGTTTCAGAGATAGAGTTACCACCAAGCCTGTTTGCTCCATGAACTCCACCTGTTACTTCACCACCTGCATATAAGCCTTTAATAACTTTGCCTTCAGTATTTATAACACGTGCTTTTTCATCAATTTTTAAACCACCCATGCAGTAGTGGATAGCTGGTTTTACTTCTATAGCATAAAAGTTTGGACCTTCGATTTTTTGAGCAAAATTATGTCTGCCAAAATCTTCATCTTTACCTTTTTCTACCATAGTATTAAACCTTGCAACAGTTGCATTTAATGCATCTGCTGGTATTCCTAAAGCATTTGCAAGTTCATCTAATGATTTACCTTGTTTTACTTTACCTAATTGGAAAAATGCTCCAGTTTGTTTTACATTATTACGAACTGTATCATCAAATACTATAAAGCATGATGCACCAGTTTGCTCTCTTATGGCAGCAGTAGTTACATCTCTTGTAGTAAGTTCACTAATAAAGCGTTTACCTTCTCTATTAACAAATATACCACCTGCACCACGAACGATTTCTGATACAATTACTGGGCTTCCTACAAGCATTGTAGGGTTAAGTTGTATTTCTTTCATATCAACAGTTGCTGCACCAATTGCTGTTCCTAATACAACGCCGTCACCTTGAGTTCCTGGCTGGTTTGAAGTTTGCACGCCTTTTGCATCTGGTCTGTAGCTTGCAACTAAATCATTATTAGCACCAAAACCACCAGAAGCTAATATTACAGCTTTTGCATCAATTTGGTATATGCCTGAATGTTTACCTTTTACAAGCACGCCAGTAACATCACCTGCTTCATTAGTTAATAATTTAACTACTTTAGAATTAACCCTAACATCAGCACCATCTTCTGCAACTTTTGTTCTTAATTTTGCACTTAAAAATGGACCTACAAAATCACCGCTTGTTGGACCATGAAATCTTGGATAAGTAGCACCACCACCCATAGCAATAAAACCAAGCTCTGCATCAATAGAAGCAAGCCATTCAATAGAATTAGATGATTCATTTGCTAAGATTTTTACAAGTTCAGGGTTATTAATATTTTTACCACCTTTCATAGTATCATTAAACATGGTTTCTGGTGTATCTGGTATATTTTTAGCTTTTTGGAAACGAGTTCCAGCTGCATTCATACCACCTGCTGCAAGCTGTGAGTTACCACCAACTATTGGCATTTTTTCAAGCATAATAACTTTTTTACCTTTGTTTAATGCTGTAATAGCAGCAGTAAAACCTGTAGCACCTGTTCCTACAACTACAATATCAGTTTTTTCAACTCTTGTAGGTGTTGCATTATCATATTGAGATAAATCTTCATACCAAACATTTTCTACATTACCACCTGCAGATATATTCATATCAAACTCATGGCAGTTTAAGCAGTATGCTTTAGATGGAGTATGCCCTGTATGACATGTTGTACAGTTCATTGTGCCTAAGTGAGAACTGTGTGGGTTTATCTCTCCTTCTGTAAGTTTTGCAACTTCTTCTAATGATTGGTGACATTCAACGCATTTAGCATTAATATCTCGCTCACTATCATCAATAATGTTTGATGAGTGGCAGCTGCTGCAACTGTCAGCAGTACCTGCTTTCATATGAATTCCTGATAAATAGGCTGCTTTTTCACCTTCTGCATAACTTTTTTCCATATCAGGTGAAAACACACTATCGCTTGTTGATGGAGCAACTGTCTCCTGTTGTTCAACTTGTGGCACTGATTCAGTAGATGCAGTTTCTACAGCTTTTTCTTTTTTAGGAATTAAAGCAATAACTACAATAACAGCAATAACAATAACTCCTAAGATAATTAGCTTTTTACTCATATATTACCCCCTGTGCCACTAGGATAATATATTTTTAAATAATAAGTAGAACCAATTTATGAAAATAAGTGATACCAGATTTATTTAAGTCTATTAATATTTTGCTGTAATATTTTTATTGCCTGCTCCATTTCTTCATTACTGCAGGAAGCAATACATATAGATAAATGAGTAGTATCTTTTTTATCAAAGAAAAAACCCGGATAAAAAAGTATATTATTTGTAATATCGTATAATTTTTTACTATTAATCTCTTTTAATTTAAGCCATATATAAAAGTTAGAATTTTTACTATCCCATTCTGCCACATCATATAAATATTTATTAAGCAGATAATGTGTATTGTTTCTTTTTTCAAGAAGTAATTTTCTTACCCTTTCTAAATAATTATCATATGTGCCACTTTCCATTAACTCTGTTACAATTAACTGTAAAAGCATACTAGGATATATATCATGCTGGGCTTTAACATCACTTAATTTTTCAATAACATTTTTAGGTGCAGCAATCCACGAAATTCCTAAATTAAGAGTAAGAGTTCTTAAAAGTGAGCCAAAATATATTACACTTTCATTTTTATCTAGAGCAAATAATGATTTACCAAGTGGTTTATCAAAATAAATATCACGCATGGAATCAACTTCCATTATAGGAATCTTATATTTGCTTGTGGTTTTTAATAATGATATTTTCCTATCCAGACTCATACTAATCCCAGTTGGGTTATGATAAGATGAATTAGTATAAACCATACAATTATGAACTGATAAATGATGCTTTAACTGCTCTACATTTATACCTTCGTTATCCTGCTCAACACCTATCATATTAACACCAGTGTAATGAACAATAGAATCCATATTAATTACATTAGGAGTTGCAAAAATAAAGTTTGAAGCAAAAGATAAAAACGCCATTGCTGTAAGGTTAATACCCTGAAGCACGCTTGGCACAATTAAGATATTATCTTCATCAATAAGCCTTCCCTGCATAGATATTCTTTCAGCTATTAATTTACGAAGTGGCCTGTATCCATATTTATTAAAATGATTTATTTTACTCAAATCTTTTGAGCATATTTTATAAGTTGCTTCTGAAATTGATGAAGCTAAAAAATTAAAATCTTTTCCAAGTCCAGCAGCAGAAATATTTATAATATTACTGTCATTACTAGAGCTTGTAAGCTGGTCAATACGTTTTATATTACCATATCTATGCAGACTGTTTGAAAAATATTTATCCCAGTTTGGAGTAGCTTTGTTTTTATCATCAATGAAAATATTTTTTACATATACGCCAGACTGAGCTCTTACTTCTACATATGAAAGATATACAAGCTCATCAATAGCCATAATTATAGTATTACGACTAACATTAAATATTTCACATAATTTTCTATGAGATGGCAGTCTTGTATTCGGTTTTAATCTGCCACTTTCAATATCATGAGCTATAATATTAGTTATCTGTAAATATAAATATTCATCATTATTATCTATTTTCCAATTACTATACATAATAATCCTTCTACAAAATAATCATACTTATACATAAAATATTTGCTAATTTATAGTACCACTTTTAAATTGGTAATGATACCAATTTAAAATATAATATATTTTTTTTAAAAGAAAATAAATAATTAAAACTATCAAGAGAAATGGAACAATTTACAATACAAATCAGTATTAAGAATATCATGATAAATATGATTATCATAAATTTAATAGAAAAATAAAGATGATAATAATCATACAATGATTTTAAAATTAAATAATAAAAATATTAGATAGTGAATTATATATAAGAAAATAAATAAAAATTAAGCATAAACAAGTAAATTAAATACATTTTTAAATAACGCAGTATAAAATAAAAAGATAAAAACAAAAAAGAGATAGCTTCAAAGACTATCTCTTTTTAACATATTTTATTAGCTTTGGCGGCTAACCTATCATACCTTTATTAAAAAATACATCCCTGTATTTTTTAAATCTCCTTTTGTGGGAATAAATCCCACTGCACTTGCTAAAGAATGCATATCCTTATGCATTAATAGGACGCCTTAATTTAAAAATAGAAACATATAAATAATATAGAATAATGTGATGTATAAGCAGATGTAAAACTGTTTTTAAGATTTTTATTTTAGACAAGGCGGCTTAAAAATTCATGC
>CASEIN010000005.1 GCA_949287985.1 Mucispirillum schaedleri
AAAGATAAATTCAGCTTAATATTTAAAAGTATAACAGTAGATAATGGTGTTGAATTTTTAGATATGGCAGGTTTAGAAAAATCAGTGTATGATAAATTATCTAAACGAACTACAATATACTATGCTCACCCTTATTGTTCCCCGAGAAAGGGGTAGTAATGAAAATAATAATAAACTTATAGATGAGTTTATTAAAAAGAAAACTGATATTAAAAATTTTTCTAGTAGTTATATTAAAAAAATACAAGACTGGATTAATAATTATGTATGAAAATTATTTAATTAAAATTAAGCTAATGATATTTTTTATGAGAACTTGAACGACTGCTTAATTTGTTGCAATCGTTTTTAGAATTTACCATACGTGGTAGATAAGTAAAATAATACTTGATTAATATTTAAAATAATCATATTATCAATGCAAATTTATAATAAGGGATAGATAATGTTAAGCTCTATATTTGTTGAAGGTTTGATTTATGCACTAATGGTGCTTGGTGTATTTATTACATTTAGGATACTTGATTTTCCAGATTTAACGGTGGACGGCTCATTTGCAACAGGGGCATGTGTAGCAGGTATATTAATTATAAATGGATATGACATGAATTCTGTGCTGATTGTGGCATTTCTTGCAGGTGTTGGTGCTGGTGTATTTACTGCACTTTTACATACTGTTTTAAAAATACCAAACCTTTTAGCTGGTATTATTACCATGACCATGCTTTATTCCATAAATATACGTATTTTGCTTAATAAATCATATCTTTCTTTAACAGATTATAAAAATGAAGGCAGTATGATAGTTTATTCTGCTTCAGCTGCTATTTTAAAGTTTTTATCTTCTCTTGGTATTACTTTTGATGAAACAATTGCATCAACTGTTGGTATGTTTATATTTTTCTTAATATTTGTAATGTTTATAAAACTTTTAATAGATATATTTTTTAGAACAGATTTAGGTATATCAATTGGTGCATTAGGTTCTAACGAACAGATGATATTATCTCAAGGGGTAAACCCAAATACATTAAAAGTAATAGGTGTTGGTCTTTCCAACGGTCTTGTGGCATTAAGTGGTGCTTTATATGCTCAATTTATCGGCAGTGCAAATGCTCAAAGTGGTGTTGGTATAATTGTAATAGGTCTTGCTGCTGTTATGCTTGGGGAATTTATTATCCGTTCAAATAAAATATGGCTTATTACATTCGGCGTAATTTTTGGTTCTATTATATATAAAGGTATAGTATTTCTTGCTATTAAGTATGGTTATGTTATAGGCTTTGGCACAAATGATTTAAAATTAATTACAGGTATTCTTATAATAGTTATTATAGTGCTTGGTAAAATGAAAAAAAATAAAAAATCATATGTATTTAAAGATAATAAAGTTGGTGTTTTAGGCGTTATAGGTAGTAAAATATCTGCTTTTGTTGACTATTTTATTAATAAAACATATGTATTTTGGTTTTTATTTATATATGCAATAACTTTAGTGCTTACATTTAAAATGATGTTAAACCATGTAGCAAAACCAGAAACTTCATTATACATGAGTTTTGCAGGTTTTTATTACTGGGGGCTTTATTTATTATTTCCATTATTAATGGTTATTACCATAAAAAAAGATGTAAGAAATAAAATATTTGGTAAACTAAAAAATAAATCATTAAGTAGTTTTGTTGAAGGCTTTTTCAATAGAATAATATTAATATTATGTATTGCAGTTCCTTTATATGTGGCAGTATTTATAGCTATTGTTGAAAATATTTTATACTTTATAAATGTAGAAAATAATAGTGTAAACGCAGGCATATATATAGCTGTTTTACTTTTATATATTGCAGCACCATTTGTTATTTATAAAATATTAAACAAAAAAAATAAAGGTGCTAATAAACGAAAAGATGCATTATCTGCAAAAGAAAATTTTGAAAGTAATGGTAAAAACATATTAGTCCTTGAAAATGTAAATAAAAAGTTTTTTGAAGGCACACCTGATGAAAAACATGTGCTTCGTAACCTTTCATTAACCATTAATAAAGGTGATTTTATTACTATTATTGGTTCAAACGGTGCAGGTAAATCAACACTTTTTAATGTAATATCAGGCACATATGATGTTACAGACGGTAAAATTTTATATAAAAATAGAAATATAACTAAGCTAAAAGAATATATAAAAGCACATTTTATTGGCAGGATTTTCCAAAACCCATTACTTGGAACAAGTGGTGATATGGCGTTGGAAGATAATATGATATTATGCAGAAGTAAAGGATTTAAACTGCCTATTATAAGCTTAAATAAAAAAGTAAGAAAAGAGTTTGCAGAGCATGTATCAAGGCTTAATATGGGGCTTGAAGATAGATTAGCTGATAATGTTGGTCTTTTTTCAGGTGGTCAAAGGCAGGCATTAACATTATTGATGACAGCTATGAGCCACCCAGAACTTGTGCTTTTAGATGAACATACTGCAGCATTAGACCCAGATAATTCCAACAGAGTAATGGAGCTTACCTTAAAATTAAGGGAAGAATACGGGCTTACTATGATGATGATTACCCACAATATGCAGCATGCTATAAAATATGGTAACAGGCTTATTATGATGGATAATGGTGAAATTATTTTAGATATTTCAGAAGAAGAAAAGAAAAACTTAACAGTTGAAACATTAATGGAAAAATTTAAAGCTATTAGAAAAGATGAAATAACAGATGAAAAGCTGTTATTAACAAGGTAGAGTATGTATTTAGTAGATTTTATAGATGGTTTTTTATTAGAACTTGGTCTTGTAATGACAGTAGGGCTGCAAAGTGCCTTTATTTTAAAGCAGGGAATACGCAGAGAGTATGTAGTAATTGCAGTGCTTACATGTTTTTTTGGAGAAACATTACTTGTATCTATTGGTATTGCTGGTATGGGGGCATTAGTGCAGTCTGTTCCTCATTTAAAGCAGATTATTACAGGTATTGGTATATTATTTCTTCTTTTTTATGGTTTAAAATCTTTTTATTCAGCAGCAAAAAAATCTGATTATATAGTTATAGATAATGAAGAAAAGGGGCTTGCAACAAGTAAGGAAGTGTTATTTACTGGGCTTGCATTTGCTTTATTAAACCCTCATGTAATAATAGATACTACAATTATGGGCACTTTAGCATCAAAATATTATCCACATCAGTGGGTTTTTGGTGCTGGTGTTATTAGTGCAGCTTTTGTGTGGTATACATTTTTAGGAACTATTGGTGCTACCCTTGCAAAACCTTTAAATAAGCCAAAAACATGGAAAATTATAAATGTTATTATTGGTATAATATGTATATATATGGCATTTCAGTTTATAAAAAGCTTTAATGAAGATGAACATACACACAGCCATATAAATCTATTTAGTATTTTTGGTGTGGAAAGCAGCGTGCTAGAAGATATGCACGAACATGAACATGGACATTCTCATGATGAAAACCATGACCATGAAGAACACCATAATCATGATGAACATAACCATGACCATGAAAATGATGAACATGACCATGATGAACATCATAATTAAGCAGTTAATGATTTTTTTTCATTATTTTTTTATAAATATCTACAATAGTTATAATTAATGCAAAAAAAGCAGGAAACGTATATACTAATATTTTATTTAAAAGAGATATATCTTTTATAATATAATGGATAATTATAAGCACTTCAAAAAAGGACAGGTAGTAAAGCAGTTTATAAATTAATTGATAAAGGAAGTGTTTAAATGTTTTATTTTTTTCATTTTCTTTATTTTCTTGAATTTGTTCTTTTATAATTTTATTTTTAGTATCATCACTTACTTCATTTAAAGAGACATATCTCAATTTAAGCCTAAAATCAAAAAACAATATTATATATATAATCATAGTAACAAATACTAATAATGAAAAAGTAATAAGACCATAAAAAAGCAAAGCTTCATTTTTTGCAATAATATATTTTAATGCATAAAAGCAGCATAAAGCAATAAGTAATAAATTAATGGCAGATTTATATTTCATATAGATAACCTATAATAATATTTATTATTTATCAAGATAAAGTATTAAGTATAGTAATTTAGTAGGAAATGTGTAGAGTCAATTATTAAGGGGAATTTTTTTATTGCAATTTTTTTTTTAAGGAAATATGATAAGAAAATAAAAAAATTGGAGTATAATATGAAGGTATATAATAATATTTTAGAATTAATAGGCAACACACCAATAGTAAAAATAAATAAATTAAATAATACAAAAGCTAATGTTTATGTAAAATTAGAATCATTTAATCCATATTCTAGTGCAAAGGATAGAATAGGTAAAGCTATGATAGAGCAGGCAGAGCGTGATGGTCTTTTAAAAGAAGGCAGTGTTATTATTGAGCCTACAAGTGGCAATACTGGTATTGCTTTAGCTGGGGTTGCAGCTGTTAAAGGTTACCGTTTAATATTAACTATGCCTGAAACTATGAGTGTAGAAAGGCGTATGCTGCTTGCTGCTCTTGGTGCAGAAATTGTGCTTACAGAAGGTGCAAAGGGTATGGGTGGAGCTGTTGCAAAGGCAGAAGAGCTTGTTAAAAGCACTCCAAATTCTTTTATGCCACAACAGTTTAAAAATAAAGCTAACAGTAATATTCATTATAAAACTACTGCTGAAGAAATTTTTTCTGCAATGGACGGTAAAATTGATTATTTTGTAGCAGGTGTTGGAACAGGTGGCACAATTACAGGGGTAGGCACATTTTTAAAAGAGAAAATCAATGGTGTAAAAATCGTTGCTGTTGAGCCATCATCATCACCTGTTTTATCTGGTGGCAAGCCGGCACCACATAAAATTCAAGGTATTGGGGCAGGTTTTGTACCTGAAGTTTTAGATACTAAAATTTATGATGAAATAATCCAAATTACAAATGAAGAAGCATATGATACTGCAAAAAAACTTGCAAAAGTAGAGGGTATATTATCTGGTATATCATCAGGGGCAGCATTAAATGCAGGTTTAAAAATAGCTGAGCGAAGTGAAAGTGAAAATAAAAATATTTTAGTATTTTTACCAGATACTTTAGAGCGTTATTTATCATTATTATCATAATGTTACAGGCATATTTTGGATAATAAGTTACGAAAAAAAGCAGAGCAGATTTTACTTGAATATCCAAACATATCATCAAAAGAGCTTGCTGGTATATTAAGTATTGATGAACGGCAGGCAAGGAAAATTATAAAAAACCTTCCTTATGATATGATTGTGGATAAGATAAAAAGTTATAAAAGCACTGCTGTAAAAAAAGAAAATAAAAAATCATTATCTAATGGTGTAGGGCAGGTTTTAAAAGGCAGTATATCTATACATAAAGACGGATATGGTTTTTTTATTCCAAATGATAAAAGTGTTGATGATGCTTTTATCCACCCTAAAAAACTAAAAAATGCAGTGCATGGAGATATATGCACTGCTAGAATTTCCATATATAAAGGTAAACGAGAAGCAGAAGTAATATCTATTATTGAACGCAGTATAGAAAATGTTGTGGGCATTGTAGATAAGTATAGAAACAGCACTCGTGTTATTCCTTTTTCAAGAAATTTTCATGGTCATATTATTATTAAAGGTGCAAAAGATATTAATGATGATGATGTGGTGCTTTGTAAAATAGAAAGATACCCTACATCAGATAAGTTTGCTGTTGGAAGAATAATTGAAAAAATAGGCACATTAAACGATAAAGATATAGATAATAAAATTGTAATGATGAAATACGGCTTATCCTTTGATTATCCAGAAGAAGTAATGCAGGAATGCCAGCAAATTGAAACTGGAAAATTTAAAATAGATAAGAAAAACTTAACGGATTTTAGGGAGCTTTTTACTATTACAATAGATGGTGAAACAGCAAGAGATTTTGATGATGCCATAAGTATTATAAAAAATAATGAATTTTATGAATTATATGTCCATATTGCAGATGTATCAAGATACGTGGTGCGTGGTTCATATTTAAATAAGGAAGCAGCCCAAAGGGGAACAAGTATATATTTTCCAGAATTTGCAATCCCTATGCTTCCAGAAGTGCTTTCAAATGGTGTATGCTCTCTTAAACCAAATGAGGACAGGTATACTGTTACATGCAAAATAGTATTTAATAATAAAGGTATAAAACAGCATGTATCATTTTACCGTTCAATTATTAAAAGTAATCACAGGCTTACATATAATTTTGTAAATGATGTTTATAATAAAAAAGTGGAATGCATTAGTAATGAATTATATGAATTATTAGATAATGCAAAGAATTTATCAAATATATTAATATTAAAAAGAGAGCAAGATGGTGTAATAGATTTTGATTTGCCAGAACCTGAATTTATATTTGATGATCTTGGAGAGATAGAAGATATAAAACCACGAGATCGGGGAGCAGCAGAAAGGTTAATAGAATGCTTTATGATTGCAGCCAATGAAGCAGTTGCAGAATACTTAGAAAGTAATGGTTTGAAAGGGATTTATAGAGTTCATGGTGAACCAGATGTTAAAAAAATAGAAGACTGGGTTGATATGGCAAGGAATTTTGGCTTGAAAATACCACCACTTGAATACCCTGTTACTCCAGAAGCAGTATCAGAGCTTAGTAAAATTGCTTCAGCATCAAAGCATGCTGATTTATTAAGCTCCCTTTTAATACGTTCAATGATGCGTGCAGAATATACTGTAGAAAATCAAGGTCATTTTGGACTTGCTTCTAGTGCATATACTCACTTTACAAGCCCAATAAGAAGGTATCCTGATTTACTGGTGCATAGAGCACTTCTTGCAGGGTTAAAACTGGGAAGCATTAATGAAACAGAGGAAGAATTAAAAGAGATGGCAAGCCACTGTTCAAAACGGGAACGGTTTGCTCAAGATGCAGAACATGATATTGGTGCATTTAAAAAACTGGAATATATTGCTGCTCACTATGAAGATGTTTTTGAAGGCTATATTAATAGAATTACCACAACAGGTATGTTTATATATATTGAAAAGTTAATGATGACTGGCTATGTAGATTATGGATATATTGATTTTGATATTTTTTATAAAATGGGTGAAACAGCAATTGGTAATAAAAGTGGCGAACGTTATAGAGTAGGTGATAAAATACGTGTTGTGCCTTTTAAAATAAATGTGGCTGCTTTACAGGCTGATTTTACAATTTATAAAAAAAGGAAAAATAAGGGCAGGTAGTAAGTTTATCTTACTTCAAACCGTTCATCTGCATTTAATTCAAAAACAGGCACTATTATATCTTCGCTTTCTTCATTAAGTTCTTTTCCTTCATACATAATGCCATTTACTGTAATGCTCATATTTATAAACTTATTATATAGTTCATCACGTTTATTTGTATCTTCATAATTATCAAATATTTCCCATATTGCTCTATATATTCTTGAATAATCTGCAAACTGAGTAAAATATATTGTGGTGGATTCTTCATCATTAAGGGAAAGAACCATATGTTCAGGAAAATCAATATTATCATAAACATTGGCAGCAAATATTTCAGGAATAAAAATAAGTGCTTCAATACATAAAGTAAAATCATCAACACTTTCATTTAATGTATCTAAAAGGTCATAAAATGTGTCTTCATCTTTATCTAAATCAAAAGGGTGTATAATACTGCATATCTTTTTTATATTATTTTTTAATAATATATAGCCTTCGCTGTCTGCATATAGGTAAGGCAGTGTTGTTTCTTCATGCTGAATAAGTATAAAATACTGCTTAATAGTAAAAAATTGAATATCGGATTTAATGGTGTCATTAAGATATTCACCTATATCATTACTAAGTTCATTCATGAAAATATCATCAATACGGCATTCTGTAATTAAATTGCCTGCAAATTTAGCAGCATAAATTTTTACACATACCATTTTTTGATTACCAATATATTTTTTTAATATATCATTAATAATATCCCAAAAATAGAAATCGTTTATTGTAATATCTAATTCTTTATCACTGGAAAAAAATGGTGTGTTATAAAACACATTCCATTTATGAATATGGCTGTTAAATGAAGATGTATATTCCAGTGGGTTATTATTTGTAAGAGCATTTTGGACGGCCTGTAAAAGTGATGAAGAAAATATACCAACAGCCATATATACAGCTTCTTTTAAATTATTGCCTGCTCCAAATGATTCTTCTATAATACCATTATCAAATAAGGGGCATGATATGCTCCATTCAATATCTATCCTGTCTTCTGTAAAGGATAAAATATTTGGTTTAATAACAAGCATCCATTCAGGTATATATATACTGTTATCTGTAACAATATCATCAACAGGGTATATTCTATGAAGCAGTGTAAAAAGTATAAAATCTAAAATTGACTGTTCAGTAGCATTTTCGCCATTACCAAAAGCTTCATTAATCTTTTTTGCTTTAATAGAATCTTCACATTCGCTGATTAAATAACCAAGATTATATTCACGCCATATTTCTGCCTGCTCTTTTGTTTTAGGAATAAGCTCAACAGCATGGTTAAAATATTTAAGGGCTTCTTCTTCCCTATCAGTATAAAAATATCCATACCCAATTCTGTAATTCCATAATGGGTCATTAACACCTTCATCTTTAACTGATAATAATAAATCTATACCCTTTTGAATAAAATGACCTGTATCATCTGCAAGCATATTCATATTGTTATATGCTCTTGCTAAAAGACAAGTTAGTTCATAATCTAATGTAATATTTTCATCTTCAAGAAGTTTGATTATTTCTTCATGCTGGTTATTTTCATGAAGAAAGTTCACTTTACTGATAATATCTTTATTCATGCAAGTTCTTATAATGCTGCTTTAAATTACTATTTACTGATGTTATAAACCTGTTAAGAGCATCTGTTATACCATTTTCATATGTATGGCCATAACCTTCTATTGTATAATCTTCAACTTCATTATCAGGGTAAAATATTTTAAATGTAAGGCTTGCTCCACTTCTTCTAAGGTCAAAAATATCAATAGTAACTCTAATATTATATTTAGGAAAAAATAATTTTATATCATTTTCTTTTACAGATTCAACAGTTAAATCTTTATCTTTAGATGCATTTTCAAGTGTAACAAAAACAACAGCTAATGCTCGCTCATATAAACATTCCCTGCATTTATTTTCAAAATGCTCTAAGTTCATAAATGTGGAAAGGTCTGGGTCTTTTTGGCAAATTCTATTTATTTTTTCAAAATATTCTATGGCATATTCTTCAAAATTAGCATTAAAATATGTTCTGCCTATAAGATAGAGCCACTCTAAATCATGCTCCCCTTGGTCTGCAATTTGTTTAAGTATTTTTATAGCTTTATAGTGGTATGTATTATCATCATCATCACCTAAATCACTTAAATCGCTGTATGATGCAGCTAATACATAAAGTAAATGGTAGTTTTTTTCATTATCAGGCAGATTTTCCACTAAAGATACAACAGCTTCATAATCGCCAGATTCATAAAGAGCATCAACCTTATCACATAATTCTTGATTATACATTTTACAACCTTAAAATTTTTATATGATATAGAATTATAACTGTTATTATAAAAAAAGGCAACTTAAGATTTTAAAAAATTGTAATAAAAGTAAATCATATTTAATTGCTGTGTAACATAATAATATTTAAAATATAATTCTTGTTATATTATAAGTTATAGTATAATATAGCCACATTAGGTGAAATAAGTATGAAGCATAAAAACGATTTTAAAATTGACGGCAGGTTTTGGTTTACTAATAACGGTAAATATTTTGCAGGCAGTGGAAGGGTAGAGCTTTTAAAAAATATAAAAGAAACAGGTTCTATTTCTAAAGCTGCAAAAGTAATGGGTATGAGTTATAAAGCTGCATGGGATAGTGTTGATGTTATGAATAAAATAACAGGTCAGTCCCTTGTAAGCCGTGTAAGTGGTGGTAAAAATGGTGGTGGCAGCGTTTTAACTGATGCTGGTATTAAATTTATTGAGCAGTATGATAAATATGAAAAGCTTTTTGAAGAACTGTTGCTGCTTATAGATGAAAATAGTGATATTGACCATATAAAAAATAATTTAAACTTAAAAACTTCTGCTGATAATTCCTTTGCTGCAACAGTTAAAAGTATTAGTGAAGGGGCAGTTTATTCAATGGTAGAATTATCTGCTTCCTCATTTACTATTTATGCTTCTATTTCAAAAAGCAGCATAGAAAAAATGCAGCTACAAGTTAATGATAAGGTGGAAGCATTAATTAAATCAAATGATTTAGTGCTAAGTATGGATACTCTAAATTTAAGCTGTAGAAATAAATTTGAAGGAACAGTAAGCGCTGTAAAAAAAGGTGCAGTAAACAGTGAAGTATATATTAATATAGAAGATAATCATAAATTATGTGTTATGGTAACAAATGACAGTGTATCATCATTAAATATTGATTATGGCAGCCATGTTTATGCATACTGCAAAGCTTCCTCTGTTTTATTAGTAAAAAGAGTTTAAAATGAAAAAGTTATTTTTTCTTATATTCATAATTTTTATCTATATAAATAATATATATGCTGTTGAGATTACACCAACGCCTTATAAAAAACATAAGATTATTATTTTATCAGAAAATGATGCATATTTTAACCAATATAGTGATAAATATTATTCGGCAGGTCAAAGAATAGGTTACATTTCAAAAGAATTTGATTTTTCAAGTGATAATAACAGCAAAACAAAATGGCTTAAATATGTTTCATTATATCCTAAAAATAATGTTACAAGTTTTAATATAGGTATAAACCAGGAAATATATACACCAGAAGATAAATCGTTAAATGTTAGTGCAGATGACCATCCTTATGCTGGCGGTCTTTATTTTACATTTGGAATAAACCAAAGGCGTGCAAACTCCCTTGAAAGAATAAATATTCAAATGGGAACAACAGGTAAATACTCATTTGCTCAAGAAGTGCAGGATTTTATACATTCTTCAGTTAATAAAGACCATAACAAAAAACTTCCATGGATAAACCAGGTGGGAGATGAATTTATTTTTAATTTTCTATACAGCTATACAGGAAGAATACCTATGGCAGAATCAAAAATCATAAGTATGCATATGCTGCCTACTGCTTCATTATCATTAGGCAACGGTTCTACATATTTTGATTTTAATACCCGTTTATTAATAGGGTATAATTTAGCCACATCTTTTGGACCATTAAAAATGAATTACGGTGCTGATATGATAGGTGCTGTTAATGATGATTTTTCAATTTATTTATATGGTGGGTTAGGTTACCGTTTTGTTGCAAGGAATATTTATATTCAAGGCAATACGTGGGAAGATAATTTCAGGCATAAAATAGAACCTTTTGTATATTATTTTGAAGGTGGTTTAGTTATATCTTATAAAGGTTTTGAAGCATCTTACGGTATAACCCATAAAAGCAAAGAATATACATTTCAACCAAAAAGCCATACCTATGGGACAATATTATTAAGTTTTGCCATATAGCTATGAATGGTGAATAATTAATAAATCACCTTTTTCAATAACTGTGCTACCCTTTGGAATAAGTATATTATCACCCCTTTGAATTACTAGAATTACCATATTTTCTTCTGTTTTAATATCTAATATTTTTTTGCCAATAAGCGAGCTTGATGGTGTAACTTTTTCTTCTTTAATTTTAACACCTTCCATATCAGCACCAGATTTACCGCATAATATTACTTCATCGTTTTCTAATAACACCGTATTGCCATTAGGTACAATTTTTTCACTGCCCCGTTTTATCATAGCTATTAGTGTATCAGGGGGCAGGATAATATTTTTTATCTGCACATTATTCCATTTATTGTCTTTTGTAATCTTAAATTGTAAAAACTCAACAGGGATACTTTCAGAATAATCAGTGAATGTTTTCATTACATCTTCACTGTTATCAATCATATTAAGTTTACGTGAAACAAAAGGTAAAAGAGAGCCTTGAAATAAAATAGAAAACAGCACTATTAAAAATACTATATTAAATATAGCATCATTACTTTGATTGTTACTTGTTAGCTGGTTTTGAGCCATTATAGCAAACACAATAGAGGCTGCTCCTCTTAAACCTGCAAATGATATAAGCAGCTGCTGATTGATTTTTGCTTTTAATGGGCTTAAAAGTAAAAATACAGCTGCAGGTCTTGCTATAAATGTTAAAAACAGTGCAATGAAAAGAGCATAAAGGGCATACTGAGAAAAAACAGAAGGGAATGATAGCAGCCCAAGCAGGAAGAATAAAAGCATTTGCATTAAATCTGTTATACCGTCAAAGAAATATACAAGTGGTTTTTTATCCTGTATGTGAGTATTTCCAAGTATAATACCTACAATATATGCACTTAAAAAGCCGTTGCCGCCAAAATGAGCAGGTAAAGCATATGAAAGCAACGCAACAGCTACCATAAAAATCATTTTCATACCAGTTGATGAAAATATATAATATTTAAAAATTTTCACAGCTATATAAGCTAATATAAAGCCTGCAGCAAGCCCGTAAACAATTTGGGCAAAAATCATATATATAAAAGAACCAGTACTAAAATCACCAGTAAGCAGTGTACAAAGGATAATTGTAAGCATATAGGCAGCAGGGTCGTTGCTTCCGCTTTCAAGCTCTAACATAGGTGCTGTACCATATTTTAAGTTTAATTTTTTTGAACGAAGTATGAAAAAAACAGAGGCAGCATCAGTAGAGCTTATAACCGCTCCCAGTAAAAAGCTTATTAATAAAGGCATATTTAATATATAATAGCAGAAAAGCCCCACAAAAGCTGCTGTTAATATAACTCCTAATGTGGAAAGCATAACTGATTTTCCAAGCACAGGACGAGCTGTTTTCCAATTTGTGCCAAAACCACCATAGAATATAATAAATAATAAAGCTATTGTAGCAATATTTTCCATAATTATGTTGTTTTCAAAAGGTATTTTGAAAAGACCGTCAGAGCCAAATACCATACCTAAAACTATAAATGCTAAAAGCATTGGCATACCAAGTTTATTTGATACTTTTGAAAGAAGAATACAGAGTATTAATACAGCCGATAATACAAGAAGCGGAAATATCATAAAACACCTTTTATATGGAAACAATAGAATAAAAATGCCGAAGGCGGGACTTGAACCCGCACGAGGAAGCCCCACCACCCCCTCAAGATGGCGTGTCTACCAATTCCACCACTTCGGCGTTAGAGATATACTTATATATTATAAAACAATATTTGTCAATAATTTATATTTCTTATTTTACAAAATTTTTTTAAATAATAAAAAATATTGTGGTTTCAATAAGTTATAGCTAGTTAAAAGCACTTATAATATATTATGCGTGGTAAGTTTCATTAACAGTGCTGTTTTTCTTATATATTCCTTGCAGCATTAATGCTAAAGCACCGTCGCCTGTAACATTGCAGGCTGTACCAAAGCTGTCCTGTAATGCAAAAATAGCCATTAAAAGCCCAAATGCTGTATTATCTAAGCCTAATACAGAGTACACAATACCAACTGATGCAGCAACTGTACCGCCGGGAACTCCCGGAGCACCAACTGCAAATATACCTAAAAGTACAATAAATACAAGCATAGTTGAAAGTGGTGGAAGTTCACCTAAAAGGATATAGCTTATACCCATTACAAAAAATGTTTCAGTAAGTACAGAGCCACAAAGGTGAATATTTGCACCAAGTGGTATGGCAAAATCTACAATATCTCTATCTAACGCATCAGATTTTCTAGCACATTTTAAAGCTACAGGCAGTGTGGCAGCACTACTCATTGTGCCAACTGCTGTTAAATATGCAGGAGCATAATGTTTAAATACTCTTGCAGGGTTTTTCTTAGAGATTAATGCTCCAAGAGTATATAAAAATATAAGCCATATGAAATGACCAATTAAAACTATTACAACCATTTTAATAAATATAGGAAACTGTACAGTTATTCTTTCTAAATAAGTAAGCTCTATAAATGTTGTGCATATAAAAAATGGCAGTAAAGGAATAACCAGTTTTGTAACAATAAGCATTACCACTTTATTTATTTCATTGAATAACTTTTCTAATAATTCTGATTTTGAATATACAATTGCAACCCCAAATGTAATAGAGAAAAAAAGTGCAGAAAGAACAGGAAACATAGCAGGAATATCAAGCTTAAATATAAGTTCTGGCAACTCTTTATCAGTAATATTTTTAGCAATATCAAGGTGTGGGATAATCAAATAGCCTGCAACCATAGCAAATGCTGCTGCTAATACTGATGATAAATAAGCCATTAAAAGCATTGTGCCAAGCATTTTATTTGTATTATTTTTCATACCAGTAATTGCAGGAGTTACAAAGCCTATAATTATTAATGGTACCATAAATAATATTATCTGCCCTAAAATATATTTAACAGATAAAACTATATTTATTAATACATCCTGAGTACTTAATCCTCCTGACTCTGAAGTACTGCTTGTTTTATTTATTAGTAAACCTATTACAATACCTAAAATAACTGCAATAACAATCTTTACTAATAAATAATCTTTTTTAGCTTCTTTCATAATATACTCCATTTCACTACTTTAATTTTTGAGTAGTATCTTTCACATCAATATCTATATTAAACCATTTAAGAATATACGTTAAATCCTGATATAGATTTTTTTCAATTAAATACATATAAGCAGGGTATTTATCAGAATATTCTTTTCTAATATCAGCTGCTTTTTCTATTATATTATCAATAAGTTTCTGTATATCTCCATATGTATACAGGTTAATTGTAATATTATCAATAAAATTTTCAAGCAATACTCTTATTTCATCAGCAACTGCAACAGGCAGCTGTTTTGTCTGGTATAATAAATTACATAGAGTATATTCTGTATCAAATAATTTTTGTGCTTCAAATAACCTGCAGTTACTGTAATGCACATATGCAAGTGTAATAAAAGCTAGTGCATTATCAAAAAAACTGTTGGTAAGGTTTTGCAAATAATCATCATCATCATGTTTTACATCTATTGTTTCTGCCTCATAAATAATATTTTTACATGCTGCAAATTCTTCCCATATTATATCTTTATACTTTTCATGTATAAAATTTGCATTTTCAGTAATATATTTTGAGTTTTCTATTTTATCTAAAATTTTAAAAAGATATTTACTGCCTGTAGGACGTATTATTTTAATATAAGCATCTATGCCTTTATTCATAATCAATTTTATAGTAGAATCAAGCAGAATAATTTCACTAATCATAGAAGTATCAGTAAAATTATATACCTGTTTATTTTCTGTATTTTTTGCAAGGCTTTGTAGAAAAGCAGCCCATAAATCACCATAATCCATATCTTCATATGATAATCCTTTTGGAAAAAGTATTGGCATCATACTTTCAGCTATATCTGGAGCTAAAATATATAAATTATGAAAGGCTGCTTTCATATTATCAAACATGGAAGTTCTGTGATATATATACGATAAAAGCTGGTAACATTCAGGCATATTGCGTTTTATTTTTACTGCATTATTTAATGTAAGCTGAGCAGTATAAGTATGCTGCAGCCTAAAATATGTATAGCCTGCTAAATATAAAAATTCTGGATTGTTTTTTCCATCATTTTCATATTTTTTTATTATTTCCAGTGATTTATTAATAAAACCTTTCTGGTGGTATATTTCAATTACTTTAATGGCATTATCCAGTGTTAAGCCACTATATTTAATATTATTTACAGCATATATAATACTGTCATAATTTTCATTTTTAATATTTTCTTTTATAAATTTATTAATATTTTTCTTATTAATTTTAGGCTTATATATTTTTTTAAAATCAATTTCTAAAATACGCCTTGCATATATTCCTGTGCCATCAGTATAATTGTAGTTACTTGTTTTCGTGTTATGGTATGGGCTTAATGAAAAATTAGTCATTTTAGGACCGTTGAATGTTTTATAAAAGCCACCATCTCCACCTTTGTATATGTATTTATCGTCTGATACAATTTCTGGTTCATAAACATTATTACATATAAATACACCAAATCCATTAGGTTTATTTTGTGCAATCTGGCTGTATAACACATCATCATTTATAAACAGGGTGGAAATACCTGATGAAGCAATATATTCCCATTGATTTATATTTGGAATATTATAGCCTTCTGAAATATAATCAAATAGTAATTCTTCATTATTTACTTCTTTATATTTGTATACAAGAAGCCCTTTATCATCAATTACAAATTTTTGGACTTTTTTATTATTGGATTTTACAGTAGATTTTTTTATAACAAAATTTTTGCCTGATTTTGCAATTTCTTGGTATATTTTAAAATATGTAGGGCTGTCTGCCACATCTGAAGATTTAATATTTCTAACAAATTCCCAGTCAACACTTTCACTTCTTCTTTCAACAAGCATAGGTTTTATATCTACTTTTCTAATATATGAAGTATTATCATCAATAAGAGATAAAGTAAGCCTTGTAAGTGTTTTATCAATTAAATCATACTCTTTTTCAGTAGCATTATTTTTTATTTCTTCTAATGATGCATACCTTCCCCATTTAGTTACAGGGTTGCTTTCATCAAGAGATAAAAGTAAAAAGTCAAACATTGCTTCTTTAATATATTCAATTAAAGTAGTATCTTCCTTTTTACCAGAAATTGTTTTTTTCCAGCCTAAAGAAACACTTTTTGCTCCGGGAATAAAAACAAACTCTCTATTACTATCATCTGTAAAAACTGCAGTATAAAACTGTGTTTCATCACTTTTAAAGGAAGCAAATTCTTTTATATTAAAGCCGTAATGCAGGGCAATATTATTTAATAGTGTTTGTTTTTCTTCTATATTTAATGTATCGTATTTATTTTTATAAAGAAGTTTATTATCCATACTAAATTAATAATTTTTAATATGTAATTTGTAAAGAAAAAAATAGAAAATAATAAAAATATTTTAATAAATATATTTATTAATAAAATTATTCTTTTTCAATTTTACATACATCAGTAAAGCCTGCAACAGGTATTCCAAGCCCTCTAATTAACCTTGCCCAATAGTTTACTTGAGCAATTGTAGAAGCAATAATCACTATACCACGTTCAGAAAAATGATTATGTAATTTATTAACTAGTTCTTCAGAAATAATTACAGGGGTAGAAGTAACACAATGGACATATTCTATTATTACTTTTTCCTGTTCTGAAAAAGAGTGGTAATTATAATCATGGTTTTTAAGAGCATCTATTTCATCTCTTGTAAGCCCTGCTTCTTCATATTCAAAAGAGTTCATATCAATACAAAAAGGGCAGGCTGCCATAATTGATACCTGCACTCTTATGATTTTTAAAAGGCGTTTATTAATTTCCTTATCATCATGGGCAACAAGGCTTTCTAAAATACCAGAAGAAAAAGCAGTTTTAGGATACCATGCTAAAATCTTTGGTATCATTAAATCTTTTTTTACTAATTTTTTTGAAATAAATGCACCAAGCCTAATAAAAAGGGGAAGTTTTTTAGGTGGTTGAACGTAAGCTTTATCATAGTCTTTAAAAAAATTATCCTTATTATTAAATGTAAATTTCATTACTCCCTCTAAATTTGAGCATTTTTTTTGGGAAGATTTCTCTTCCCAAAAATTTATGCAAATACTCTGTAGTCAACTCCGTAAAAAATTGAGTTTTTACTTTCAAGCCATTCAAGATATCCAACATCTATCCTGCCATCTTCAAGCATACCATATAGTTTCATAAAATTATATATATGCTCTTTTGTTCTTTCTGTAGAATATTCTGTTGCAGTGCCTGTTGTAATTAAAAATGCCCAGTCACTTGCCTGACAAAGCAGAAGTTCCCTTAAAAGTTGATTTAAACAGCGAGTTTTTAAGGAATCTGTGCCGTTTCTATATTTATCAGCAAGCATTGCCATATTATCAGCCATAAAATGTAAATGACGGTATATCCAGTCGTTGCCTGCATTAAGCCATACTTTATAATAACCTTCATCACCCCAGGAAGATGGGTTTACATCTACCACTTGGTTTGTAGGAAATTCTCCAAGATATTCTAAAGCAGTTACAGCTTTTACTGTTTCATTTTTATCCATCTCTCTAAATACATTCATTAAGAAATCAGGGCCTTCAAACCACCAGTGGCCGTAAAGCTCAGCATCGTATGGAGAAATAATAAGTGGTTTTCTATCAATAATATCTGCCACTTCTTTTATTTGTTCCTGCCTGCCGTATACAAAGTGTTTTGCATGGTCTACTGTTTTATTATAAGCAATATCTGGTTGATATACTTCTTTATATTCAGAATCACCTGTGATTCTGTGATATTTAAGACCGGTAAAAACCCTTGTTCCATCTGGGCAGATATATGGTTTTATATATTCATAATCTAAATCATAACCAACATCACGATAGAAATCTCTATAATATACATCACCTGGATAACCTTCTTTTGAGCTCCATACCTGTTTTGATGAAAAGTAATCCCTGCCGAAAGCAGCAATACCATTTTTAGTGTAAACTGGAGCATATGTGCCGTAACGTGGTCTTGGTTTTGAGTATAAAATACCGTGAGTATCTACGAAAAAGTATCTAATACCAGCATTTTCAAGGTGGTATTCAAGACCAGAATAATATGCGCATTCAGGAAGCCATATTCCTTGCGGGCGTCTGCCAAAGTGTTTTTCATGAGTTTGGGCAGCTACTTCAAGCTGAGCTCTCACTGCCTTTTCATTTGTCATAAAGGGCAGGTAACCATGGGTAGCACCACATGTAATAATTTCAAGATAACCTTTATCTTGAAAATATTTATAACCATTTAAAACACTGCCATCTAAATCATTAAGTAGAAATCCTTTTAATGTGTTAAGACGGTCCCTGTACATCTCTACTACAGGTTTAAAGTAAGGGTCATCTTTTGTTCGCCATAACTCTTTGCCCACAAGTTCAATACTTCTGTCTAAATATTTAATATATTTATCACGCAGATTATGGTCCGCAAGCATTTCTGCCAGTGGTGGAGTTACAGAAGAAGTAAGCCTAAAATGCACATTTTCTGATTCCAGCCTTTTTAAATTTAAAAGTAATGGCAGATATGTTTCTGTTATTGCTTCAAAAAGCCAGTTTTCTTCTAAAAAATAATCGTAATCAGGGTGCTTAACAAAAGGAAGATGAGCATGCAGCACCAGCATCCAGTATCCTTGTTTCATAACTATTTATCCTTCAACACGTTTGAGGAACCCATGTGTTGTGATAAGTGTTTTACTATTTCTGTATTAATAGTAACACTACTGTTTAAATCTTTTAACCCAACTCCAGAAAGCTCATAAAGCTTATCTAGATTACCACCAATTGTCATCCATGTTTCCTGGTCCACAATGTCTGATACTTTATCAGAAGGCATACGCACTTTATTTGATTTTAAAATAGGGTGGAATGCACCATTTGAGTCAATAAGCCCAATTTCTGACCAAAGCAAAGTATCTGGAGCGTATATATTAAAATACCAGTTACCTATTCTATCAACAGTAACTGAAGCTGCTTCAGATGTATAGTTATCAAGGTTAGAGAATATTTTTAACACTATTCTTGATTCTGAAAGCTTTAGCTCGCTTTTTACTCTGTTTAAAGTATAGTCACTAATTTCCCAGTAAACATACTCTTTAGAAGGGTCTACTGGCATAAAAGCAATAGTATCCTTATCGTAGTATGGTGGAATAGGGTATTCGTCACGTTTTACTTTAATTGGCTGCTGTTGTTCTGTATAAGTATAGCCTACATTTTGTTCCACTTTTTTTTCTGCTTCTTCAGCATCTCGAGCAGGAGCAGGCTCATTATAGAACGGCTCCAGTGCAGCAATTAACTCCTCTTTTCCCATTTTGCTTCTGCCTTTTATTTTTTTGGCAGCAGCTAAATCCATCAATTCCTTTTTTGTAAGTTTGTCTAACTTCATCTCTCTAGTTTTCCTCCAGTAATCTTTTATATAATTTTATATATTCCTCTGTTGCATTTTGCCATGAATTATCTATGGCAAGTAAAGTTTTAACGGCTTCATCTCGTTTATCTGATTTTACAAGTTCGCATGCTTTTTTAACAGCTTTCATCATTGCTTCACTTGTAAATTCATCAAAGGTAAAGCCAACACCTTGTTCAACTGCTTTTTTAGAGCCATCAACAAGGCCGCCAGTTTTTCTAACTACAGGAACAGCACCGTAACGCATACCTATTAATATACTGCTGCCACATGGTTCATACATAGAAGGCATAAGCACTATATCTGCTGCTGCATATTCCCTTTGGCTTTTATTTGCATGGTCACTAAATATTATTTTTACATTATCTGAATATTTAGTTTTTATTTCCTGAAATTTATGATTATAGTCACTAATATTATTTGGACCAAAAATAATTAAATTAATATTATTACTAACAAATTCTTCTACTGCATTTAATACTAAATCAAGACCTCTTTCAGGTATAAGCTTCTGTATAAATACTACTAAAGGCAGCTTAGGGTCAAGCCCAAGTTCGCTGCATAGACTATTTTTACACACATTTTTACCACTTATATCATCTTTTGAAAATGTGGCATCAATATTACTGTCTTCTTCCGGGTTCCATATCATAGAGCATATACCGTTTAATATGCCCTCTAACTTATTAGTATGGTTAGAAAATATTTCTTCCACACCAATACCACCGCCATTTTTTATTAATTCTTTTGCAAATGTAGGGCTTAAAGTAGTAATAGCATCAGCAAAGACAATCCCACCTTTTAAAAAGCTTATATTATCATAATATTCTATATTTTCCATATTATAAATTTCCCAAGGAAGGTTTAATGCTTCTATGGTAAATTTATTAAAAACACCAAGATTATCTACAGAATGGATAGTTAATATTGTTTTGCATTTTAAATCATTAAAATGAAGTTTTTTATAAACTGGTATAAGAGCAGTCTGCCAGTTATGGCAGTGTATAATATCCACATCTATATTATGGTATTTTAAAAAGTTAAGTGCAGCTTGAGAAAATGTGCCAAAACGGATATCGTTATCAGCATAATCAAATGTGCCCATACCATATAGACCAGCACGGTTAAAAAGCTCATCATTTTTAAAAAATATGTATCTTACATCGTTAAGGTATGTTTCAAATATTTCAAATTCATATACGGCAAAGCCAGCATTAACCCATGTTTTAAGCTGAGTAGATTTTATATTATGTTTTGCTACATCAATAGAGGCATAAAGAGGGGATAAAATGGATACCTCATGCCCAGCACGTTTTGTAGCAAAAGGAAGACAAAAAAGTGTTTCTGCCATACTGCCATTGTTTGAGAAAGGAAGAACTTCTGATGTAACGTGAATAATATTCATACCTGATTAACCTCTCTTAAATGTTTTGCAGCATCTTCAGGGCTTACAGGGTTTATGCAAATATTTGCAGCCCAGTTACTGCCTGTTAAGTTTGCAACCACAGGGCGTATATCAATATGATAATGAAATGCCTGTCTAAAATATCTATATTCATCATTAAAATCTGGTCTGTTATTAACATAAGGGGCCAGTCTTAATGTTAAAGTTAATGCAGGATTGCCAAGCACTTGAGCAAGGCGTGAAAACATTTCTTTCGTAATATCTGCAAGCTGCCTAATAGAGCCCTCTGAAATAGTTGAAAAACAGCTTTCATGGTTTTTCGGATATATAGATATTTCAAAAGGATATGATGAGGCATATGGTGCAAATGCTATAAACTCATAGTTTTCAAAAATTATACGCACCTTATCATGTTTTTCCTGTTTAATAATATCACAATACATACAGCGTTCTTTTTTCTTGTAATAAGATACTACATCATGCATATAGTTGCGAACTTTATCAGGCACAATAGGCATAGCTATAATTTGAGCATGAGGGTGGTTAATTACTTCCCCAGCACCAAAACCAACCTTTTTAAAAGCTGCCACATACCTAAAACGCACATCTTTTTCTAAATCTGCTATTCTATCTCTAAAAGCAGTATATAAGTTATTAAGTTCATCTTCTGTATAGCCTGCAATATCTACATTATGCCTAAAGGAATCAATAATTACTTCATGAGCACCAATGGCAGATATGCTGTCATACATACCGTGGTCTTCCCTAACAAGAACACCCTCAATACCCATAGCAGGATACCTGTTAGGTGTAACAATTAATGCAGGGGAAGAACTTTCAGGCAGATTAATTGTATAAATACTTCTTAATTTCGTATTAATACCACCATTTTTATCACAAAAAGGGCAGGGAACTTCAGCAAGTTTATCTTTTGTAACATAGGCATAACGGTGCTGCCCCCTTTCTGGAGATATTATTGCCCATGTTCTTGTAACTGGATTAAATCGTAATTCTCCCATTATTCTACCCTATTTCAAGTGTTCCTTTAATATTTAAATCTTTTTCAAAAAGCACACTAAATGATACAGTAATACCTTGAACAGTTAAATCAACCCCCATTTCAGACTGCGAAACAGTATGTATAGTATACCAAATAAAGTTTATCTCTTTTTCTAATGTTATTGCAATATTTTTATTTAAAAACTTATCATATATTTCAAATTTCTTAGTTTTAACACTTCCATGCTCAACAAATTCATTATTATTAATAGTGATTTGGCTAACATCAGCAAAATGGAAGTTAAATTCGCATGCATAATCAAGGGATACTTTTGATGAAGCCTTTGCTTTAATACTGAAATTGATTTTATTATCTTCTAATGTATATGTTTTTTCCATAGAAGTTTTAATCATATTATTATCAATATAAATTCCACCATTTCTTTTAAATAAAATTTTGCTGCCTTCAACATCTACAGTATCAGCAGGCTGGTTTGTAAAATCACTAAACTCTCTAAAAGAGCATTTTTCAAAAGTTTCCAGTTGAAATTTATCCATAAAATGGTCTACAAAGCAGTTTTTGTTATACCAGTCATATATAATACGGTCTGCTTCTTCTTGAGTAATGGAGTATTCCATATCATGAATAGAAGCTGTTTCATCATTATTTGCCTGTATTTGTGATTTATCTTTAATATTATTTAAAAGTTTAATATGGTATGCTTCTTTTTTCCTGCTTATTACATTTAAAAGATTAAAGTTTTTATCTTTTAATTCAATGGCTGTAAGCTGTCCAAAATCTCTAGTTTCAAAAAGACAGTTAAAGTTTTTGCCACGCGCATACACTTCATCATAACCATTTCTATCAATATCACAAGGCTGCTCTATAACAGGGAGTTTTATTTTTTCTAATTTTTCATATAAACTTTCAGCCTGAATAAGCGGCGTCCATGCATTATTTCTTAAATTAGGCAGGTAAAGCCCACCAAATACACCATGCCATAAAGAATCATTACACTGGCTCCTATAAAGCAGGTCTAAAAACTCTTTATTAGATTTATGTTTTTTACCTCTAATAGATAAATCAACAGTCCTTTTATGCAGCCTGTTACTTTCTGGATATTTTACAAGGAAGTTTTTCCAAACACTGCCCTTTAAAAACTGTTCCTGATAATCTGCATATGATGAATTTTTAAGAAATTTTTTCACTTCTTCAAATTTTGCTGCATAATCTGCAAAAAGTGACCACTCGCCCATTTCCTCATAACTTGTAATAGGAAGATATACATGGCCTGAAGGACGCACTTTTTTAACAGCCTCATCATAGTGCATAAATTCTATTTCTTTTTCAGTATCAATAGCTTTTATAAAATCTTTTAACCAGCCTTTTTTATAAACCCATTCATAAGTATTAGGCCATACACCAAATTTTTCACCATCATCAAAACATGATATTAATTTCACATTTCTGTTTTTAGCATCAAGTATATGTTTAACAACTTCTTCTGTAGGTTTAAATGGTGTTAAATACCTAAGCCCCATATCAATAGGGAAAAGGTTTATTTTACAGCCGTCCTGTTCTGTTGTAAAGTAACCTGTAAGAGATTCTTTTGGAAAGCCTGCAGCTATTAAATGGTAGTCATCTACAATAATGTTTTCAATACCAATTTCTACCATGTTAGGTATAACAGCAGGGTCCCACACTCTTTCTGTAAGCCATAAGCCTTTAGTATCTTGTCCAAAGTAGTTTTTAATATAGTCTTTCAACATTTGAACCTGGCCAATTCTGTCATCTTGTGGGATAGCAGAAAGTATTGGCTCGTAAAATCCACCTGTAAAAAATTCTATTCTACCTTCATCGCTTAGTTTTTTTAAGTTATTAAATACATCTTCTCTATGTGTTCTAATATATTCTAACAGCCAGCCACTGTAATGAGCTGAAAAACGAAACTTCTTATTTTTAACAGCAGTTTCTATAAAGGGTGCGTAGCTTTCATTTATTGCCCAGTCAACAACATGGTAAAAGTTTTCTGCTGGTTGATGGCAATGAATACCAAATAAAAAGGGTATTTTCATAATTTCCTCGTCTATATATTATTAATTACACTATCCATTCTTCTTTAAAATCATCTGCTATATTAACTTCAACAGCATTATAAAGTGGTGCTTTTTCTATTACTACACCATTTTGGATAAGCTTAAATTCTAAATAAATCTTTTCTGCAGATTTAAAATTTTTCAGTGGTATAGATGCTTCTAATATATGGCTGATAGCATATACTATACCGTGTTTTGAACCTTTCTTTTCATTTAAATCTATATTAAATGATTTTTTTTCATCACCAAAAGAAACATCTATTTGGCATATTGTATCAGTTAGTGTGGAAAAATCACTTTTTAATGCAATATATAAGTTTTTTTCATCAAAGCCGTATAAAAGCCTTTGGAGAGTATCCCCACCTGCATGCATAGAGCCAGCATCTGATTTTAAATCAAACTCACCAGCTCCAAGCCATTCAAAAAAGTTTGTAATTCTTCCTTCTATAGTAGGTGATACATATGATGAAGGCCTTGTAATAATACCAGAATTTTTTACTGATTTTATAGGTGTAAAAAGTTCTGACGGCACATTAAGCTTTAAAAGCCTGTGTATATTTACAAGGTGAGTTCTAAATAACTTATCAAACACATCTGCCTGAATAGAAAAATGGTCATCACCATACCACCAAAACCAGTCGCTGCCTTCTGCTGCGTGGTATTCTTTATTGATTTGTGCTGCTGTTTCACTGTCCACATTTGATATATGCTTTTCTATGGCACGTTTTGTTTTGCTTAAAAGCTCCCATGCTTTATTTTTTTCAGGGTGTCCTATCCATATACGGAAGTTACCCATTATCCATGAGCCTGCTTTTACATTATGCAGTGCTTCTTCTGGTATATCATAATTATTTATAATATCTGTAAAAGTTTGTGTATGAAGCCAGTCTGTAGTTGTAAGCCTGTGGTATAATTTTGTAAAAAATACATAAGCATTTTGGTTGTAATATTCCCATGCATTTTCACCATCTAATATAACTGCTACATGTGGTGAAAAATCAACAGAATCATATATATTCCTTAAATGGTGCATAAAGTCATTAACTGCATCATCTTCATTCCAAGAAGAATATGTAAAGCCTATTAAATCAGATAATGCTTTATCTCTGAAAAATATATTTATTTTTTTACCATCATGGATTTGGAAATGCTTTTGGTAAAGCCTGTATCTGTTAGCTGGGTCTTTCATGTTAAGCTGCAGGCTGTTACCTAATACTTCCTCATCTGTGGCTATCCAGCTAATGTCATTAGCAGCAAATACTTCAACAGCTCTCTGGCTTACACTTCCTTCTGCAGGCCACATTCCTTTAGGGCGAAAACCAAAATGGTGTTCAAATTCATTAAGCCCTTCTCTAACATGCCAGTGGGCATCATCTAAAAGATTGCCTTCAAAAACAGGCATATTCATATCAGGGCAAACTTCTTTTGCTGAATTAATATCAATTAAAAGTGGTAGAATAGGGTGGTAAAAAGGTGTGCATGATATTTCTGCCTGGTTTCTTTCCTGTAACCCTTTATGAATATCTACAATTCTGCCTATCCATGATGCAGCCCTTTTTAAAAGCTCCATTTTTTCTTCTTCTGTGTAGGATGCACCTTTACTTAAAAGGTATTGCAGGTGAGCATCTTCCTGCCTTAAATATTCCCCACACCATGCAACTATATATAAAACTTCCAAATCTAGTATATCATTATCAGAAAATTCAGCACCATTACCTGATACTGCCACAACTTTCTGGTATAAATCGTAATATCTTCTTAACGGTTTTATCATAGTATTTAAGTTTGCCATAAAGCACTGGTTTAGGACAGCCTGCCTCTCTTCTGAAGTTAAAGAAGCAACCTGCTTGCGCATTAATATTAAGAAATTATCAGCCACATTAACATCTGTATATTCCTTAAGCTGAATAAGCAGGGAAGGCACGTAATTAAATACAACACGAACCCCTGTTTTTTCCACATGGGCTGCCATTTCATAGTAATCCTTTAAAGCATGGAGATAAACCCATGGCATGTAATATCTGCCTTCACTATCATTTTTGTAATATGGCTGATGCTGGTGCCATAAAAAACTTAAATACAACTTTTTCATAAAGCCTCGTATATTTCCCTTTTACACAAAATAAACCAGTATAATATCTACTGGTATAAATTTAATATATTACTATATCATAATACTATATAAATAATACTTGTAATATGCCTGCCTGCAAAAGCAGGTATAGAGTTTTAAAACTATTAATTTTTCTTAATATAAATTAATAAACTAAACTTAATGCATGTTTATACATTTAGTTTTTTTGCTGCCTAATAAAATGTGGTATGCATTATTAAGCAATTAATAGACTGCCAAAAACCTTATTTTTTCAGTAGTCTATACCTGCCCAAAAGGGCAGGTATATTTTTTTATTCTGATTCGTGTTCAGAAATCCATTTATTTATTTTATCAACATATTCTTTATGGATTCTCTCTCCATCTTTTTCCGTATTGCCTTCAATATAAAGATGAACATTTGGAGAGTATTGGTCTGGAACCATGTGAGCCCAGCCACCATCAAGAACAACTTTAATACCATCAAGGAAGGAAGCATCTTTTTCTCTTGTTTCTTCACTCATTTTTCTCATTAAGAAGCCTTTTACTTCCACAGGGCAGTTAATAACAGCATGGAAGAATTTATATTCTGGAATCTCTGCTGCAATAGCTGATAATGGTTTGCCTATTTTATTCATCATTTCAACTATTTTTAATGATGAATATATAGCATCAGGTGTAGTATTATGTTCTGTAAAGCATATATAGCTTCTTAAATTACCAGTAAAATAGTAATCTCTTAAAAATGTTCCTTTAACACCAGTAAAAGTTCCATGAACTATTTCAACATTTTTAAGTTTATTATCAAGCACATCTGGAGCAAATGCAGGCAGGTATACTTTTACTTTTCTATCAACTGATTTATCAATTAATAAAAGCATAAGCATTAAAAGCCTGTGGCCGCTTAATTTTTCGCCTGCATCATCAATTACAGTAATTCTTTCACCAGATGGGAATATAATAAATCCAGCTTCAGCATTTAATACTTTTACAATATTTGCTGCCTGCTGTATTGCTATATCCTGCTGATGCTCTGTTCTTGAAAGCTTTAATTCATCATGGTTTGCATTAAGTATAACAGAATCTATACCAACCTTGTTAAGCACTTTTGGAAGGATAGGGTCAGTTACACCGTTTAATAAATCAAGAACAATTTTTGTGCTTTTTGCTGTAAGAGCAGTTTGGTCTATACTTCTAAGTAAACCTTCAATATAGAACTCTTTAACCATTTGTTTTTCATTAATATCGCCTATTTCATTGTGAGTAACACGTCTGAAATTTTCTCTAAAAAAAGCACGTTCTAAGTTTTTCTCAACACCAGAATCTATACTATCACCAGCATCGTTAAAGAAAAGTATTTCTGTATGAGTAGGGTCGCTAGGAGACTGCCTAAAATGAACGCCACCAACTTCCCCAAAAGTAGAAAGTTTATAACGCATAGCAGGTAAAGCTTCCATTTTTAAATCAACAGCATTAACACCAGTAGATAAAAGACCACCTAAAAATGCACGTTTAAGCATGCGGGAAGCTTTATGATAATCCCTTGATGTTAATATTTTAGAGCCTTGTGGTAAAAGAGAACCAAAAGCTGCACCAAGTTTTGCTGCCATATCAGCAGAAAGCTCAATATTTGTTCTAGCACTAACTTTTCCACCTTCAAAAATAGAGTTTTTCCATTTATCGCCCCATATAAGGTTAGAAGAAACTATAGAGCCTTCTTCCACCTGTTTATCAGGCCAAGCCATAATATCTTTTTCAAATACAACATTATTGCCTATTTTTGTGCCTTCAGCAATAATTACACCCTGTGGGCATTTTACCTTGTTACCAACAAGCACTTTATCACAAAATACTGCATTAGTAATTTCTGAATTACTGCCAATAGTAACTTTATTCCAAAGTATAGATTTAGATATGGAAGTATTATCAGATATTTTACAATTATTTCCTAAACAGCAGTCAGAAATTTTTACATTTTCACCTATTGCACAGTTATCACCAACAACAACTAAACCAGTAACTTCTGCACTATCAGCCATTTGGAAATTAGCACCATGGTATAACACACCTTCATTAAAAGTTTTCTTTTGCCCATCAAGTGGCAGTTTTATCATACCTTGAGCTATTTCTAATAAAGAAGTTCTGTAACTGTCAGGGTTGCCAACATCTCTCCAGTAGCCTTTAGCATTGTAACCATAAATATGAGTGCCGCTTGCCATAATGCTAGGAAATAAATCTTTTGAAAAGTCAAAGTTTTTGTTTTCTGGTATATAATGTAATATTTCAGGTTCAAAAACATAGATACCAGTATTGATAGTATCACTAAATACTTCTCCCCAGCCCGGTTTTTCAAGAAAACGAACAATTTTGCCGTCACTATCTGTAATAACAACACCAAACTGAAGTGGGTCTGGAACAGAAGTTAATGTAATAGTTGCTTTTGACTTTTTTTCTTCGTGGTATTTTATAATGTCTGGTATACTGAAATCTGTAATTAAATCACCACTAACTACTATAAATCTTTCATCTAAAAACTTTTCAGCCTTTTTAACAGCACCTGCTGTGCCGTAATCATCATCTGGAGTAAAATATTCAATGTTAATACCCAGTGAAGAACCATCACCAAAATGAGCTTTAATAATTTCAGGCTTAAAATAGAGCAGGATAGCTATATCTTTAATGCCAGCATCTCGCAAAGACATTATGATATACTCCATCATTGGTTTATTATACACAGGAATCATTGGTTTAGGAACACTTGATGTGAGGGGCTGAATCCTTGTTCCAAACCCACCAGCCATAACAACTGCTTTCATAGTAATACCACCTTTTATCTCTTTTTATTTTTAAACAAAAATCTACGGCTTTTAATAGGGGATACTTCCCCTATTAAAATTAACTTTCTTTTGCAAGCACTTTTTTAACTTCTTCTTTTAAGGAATCAGTATCTTGTGATTTTACCCAGTAGCCGTCAGCACTCCATGTGGAAAAATCATCTTGATAAGCTGAGTAAGCAGTGGCGAGAATGGTTTTCATACCTTTATATTCTTTAACGATACGCTGCAAAATATCTATGCCACTTTCACCTTTTAGTTTAATATCTAAAAGGCATAAATCAATCTTTTCTTTTTCAAGTATCGCAAAACATTCTGCAGAATTTGAAGCTTCAAATGTATTGTAACCTTCTTCTTTTAATACTGATGAAAATAAAAACCTAATATCATCTTCGTCATCAACTAGTAAAATGTTGTAAGCCATAATAGTCCTCCTAAAATTTACTACTTCATAACATTGTTATAAAGTATGTGTTGTAGATGTTTTTTTATATATACTTTAAAAAATCAGCCTTTAAAATTAACTTCTGTTTGTTTAAAATTATATAAATTATATTCCTTAAAATAACTATAACATAAAAAAATATAATTTGCTACAAAAATAAATATAAATTGTATTATTTTTTTTATATTTATGGTATAAAAATAGAACAATAATTATACATTTAATAAAATTAACAAAAATTACTTTTTTTATCAGTAAGATATGAGATTAGTATTTTTTTAGCATATTAATTGGGGTAATATAATCTACTGAATTAAATATATAACTTCCTGCCACAGCAGCAGTCATGCCAGACTGGGCAAGTCTCTCAACTGTTTTATCGTTAACACCGCCATCAACTTCAATTATAAAATTATGTTTTATGTTTTCGCCCATGATTTTTAACTTTTTAATTTTATCATAACTTGTTTCAATTAAGCTTTGTGCAGGAAAGCCCGGATTTACAGACATTATAAGCACCATATCAAGAAATGGAAGGATTTCTTCAAGCATGGAAACTGGTGTGGAAGGGTTAAGAGATACTCCAGCTTTTTTACCTTTACTTTTAATATATGATATAGTTCTTTGAATATGCCTGTCTGCTTCAAAATGTGGAACAATAATATCAGCACCAGCATCAATAAAATCATCAATAAATTTTGCAGGATTTTCTATCATTAAATGAACATCAAAAGGTTTTTGTGTATGTTTTCTTAAAGCTTTCACAACTGGAGCTCCAAAAGTTATATTTGGAACAAATGAGCCGTCCATAATATCTAAATGTATCCAGTCAGCACCTGCTGTATCTACAGCTTTAATTTCTTTTTCTAAATTAGCAAAGTCAGCACTTAATATAGATGCAGAAACAATCATATTATATCCTCCATAATATATTTTGCAATTTATAATAAATAAAACAAAATAGCAAGAAATTTCACTTCAGATAATTTTGTAAAATATAAAAATTTTTCTTTTATTTTTCTAAATAATATGGTATAAAAACAGCCTATGAAAGAGAAAGTTTTTATAATATTACTATTTTTATTTGCTTTTAATTTTAGTGCTTATGCAGAACTTACTGCTGGTAAGTTTAAAAATAACCCTGATGTTGATGCTTTTATTAATGAAATGGTTGAAAAACACGGGTTTTCAAAGTCATATTTAAGAGATGTGTTTAATAACACAATGCATTCAGGGTTTACCCCAAAGTTTATGAACAAACCAGCAGAAACAGTTAACACATGGGAAGTTTATCGCAGGAATATGGTTAATGATATTCGCATAGGCTATGGTGTAGATTATTTCCATAAGCACCGTGGAGAGCTTTTAAAAGCTCAAAATCAATATGGTGTTCCTGCCCATATTATTTCAGGCATTATTGGTATGGAAACAAACTATGGTCATTCACCTATGCGTTTTCGTGCAATTGATGCCATTGCTACACTGGCATTTTACTATCCTCGAAGGGCAAAATACTTTCAAGGAGAACTTGAAGCATTACTTTTATTTGCAAGAAAAACTGATACTAATATTTTTGATATAAAAAGTTCATACGCAGGGGCAATAGGTATACCACAGTTTATGCCAAGTAATGTGTTAACATATGCAGTAAGCGGCACAGGTAATAAACACATTGATATTATAAATAACCATTTAGATGCATTATACAGCGTAGCAAACTTTTTAAAAGAAAAGGGTTGGAAAACTGGTGAGCCAGTATCTATTAAAGTAAGAGTTAATGGTAAAGGTTATAAGAAATATGTTGTTGATAACCCATGTAAAGGCAATAAAGTTACTGTTGGCACATTAAAAAAAGCTGGTGTGCGATTTCCATTCCAAGTTCCTAATGATACAAAAGCAATTCTTTTTACAGTGGAAGGAAGCTATGGCACTGAATATCATGCAGCATTTAATAATTTTTGTGCAGTTTTCAGGTATAACCCAAGTATTCATTATGTTTTAGGTGTGAATTATCTTGGTAATATAGTAGGTTCAAGAGCAGGTGCTGTTTTATACGACAGATAATTATACGTAGGTGATATTATGGTTAAAGGTATTTTAGTATTACTTTTAACACTCCTTATTACAGGTTGTGGCGAAAGCATGTACAAATCTGGTGAAAATAAAAGTGCAGATATTTCAATAGATGACCAGGTAAAGTATGATTATATTACAGGTAAGTGTGCTCCAGTTGTCGACTATTATCGTAAAATAGATGTTACTGGTATAAGTCTAAGTAATAGAGAAGCCACCATGTATATATCTTCTCTTTTAGAATGTGGTGGATTTAATTATCTAAATATTATAAAAGCATTTGAAGGTCAAATAGATTATATTAAAACAATAGCATACATAGTAGGTGTTCATGATGCTTCATTTCAACAGCTTGATGTTATAACAAAAATATTTGACCAAGCCACTACTATATGTATAAATAGAAGTGTTGATAATGCTACAAATATTAATTCTGTTGACCATAATGTTGCTGTTTTATGTTCTTCTGCTGGTTTTGTTGGAACATTTATTAATTTATCAGAACTGGTAGCTGGTGTATCAAATTTAGATAATATAACTATTAGTGCACAAGGATTTAAAACTGCACTAGAAGGGGTAGATATTAATACTAAATTAGATGTATTTCTTAGTGAAAACCCATTATTTATATCAGAAATAACTAATACTATGAATGTATTTGTTAATTTATCTTCTAAATTAGAAAAGCTTACTGGTGAAGACTTAAAACCACTGCTTGAAAAATATACATCATATTTATACGATGAAAATAAAAAAATTTCTAGAGAAAGATTACATAATTTTCTAACTTTAGCACAATCTGGTGCTTTATGAGAAAAAGTATAAATATATTTATAATTTCTTTTTTTATTTTTATTTTATCACATGTAAATTTATATGCTCAACAAGATGTTTTTTCCAGAGAATACCCAAGAATAATGACATCAGTTCGTGCTATGGGTATGGGCAATGCTTTTTTTGGTGTTAGTGATGATAAATATGCAGCATTCTATAACCCTGCTGGGCTTGCTAGAAATAAAAGTTTATGGAGTTTAGATTTAGTGCCTTTAACGTTTGGTATGAATAGTGATATGTTTCAAAATATTGCTACAATTGTTAGTTTGGCAGATGATAAAAACAATGTAAATACCAATAATGTAGCAATGGCACTAGATAGTATGATTGGAACATACAACAGCTTAAATCCTGCTGGAATATTTCCTGCATTTACATATAAAAACTGGTCTGTTGGTTTGTTTGCTAACAGTAACGCAACCTTTATACCATATGGCAGGGCAATGCCTTCAGCTGGTGCAAAATTTCATGTTGATATTGGTGGTGTTGTTACATATGCACATTCATTTTTACCTGATAACTCACTTCATGTTGGTGCATCTTTAATAGGTCTTTTTAGAATGGGGTATGCAGCAAATTATACATTTGCAGATATACCAACTATTGATGGAGATCAGCTTCTAAAAAATATATCAAGTAATCAAGGCTGGGGAATATATGGTAGTGTTGGTGTAATGTATGAACTTCCATGGTTAAGAAAGGAATTAAATCCAAGGGTTGGTTTATCTTTTAATGAATTTGGATTTTCTTCATTTGGTCCATGGCTGGAAAAAATTAACCCTACATTAAATTTAAGTTTTGCAATATCACCAAAATGGGAATATTTTACATCTAATATAGTTGTAGATTTTAACGATTTATTATTTATGGCAGGCAGCGACCAATCATTTGGTAAGCGAGTAAATATAGGTGTTGAAGTTGGTTTTTTTGAAAGATTATTTTTACGCACTGGGCTTCATCAAGGTTACTGGACAGCAGGTATTGGTATGAATATCTGGATATTGCGTATAAATTATGCTTATTATACAGAAGAACTTGGTGCATATGCTGGCCAGTTTGCAGATAAAAGGCATGTTTTAGAAGTTGTGCTTGGCTGGGACCAATTATTAGATGACCCAATAAATAAGTTATAAAATACATATAACTAAAGGCAAATTTATTTTTATAATTAATACAATTTATGTTAAACACTTGATTTTGGTCTGTTTTTTGCTTATTATGTTCTTGTATGCTTTAATACCTTGGAGGCAGTTAATGAAAAAAGCTACATTATTATCATTTATAACCATAATATTACTATTTTTTTCAGGTTGTGGGGAAAGTATATATGAAGGTGCTGCAGATAAAAGCACAAGTGCAGCTGTTATAGACCAGCTTGATTTTGACTTAATTCGCGGCACATGCCAGTCAGTAATTAATCATTATGACAGTCAACTTAGTGGTGATATTGTATTAAGTGATGATGACTTATATAAATATGTCAGCGCATTATTATCGTGCAGTGGTTTTAATGTTGTTAATGGAATAGATAGTATTTTAACAAATGGTGGCAGTGATATATATAAAACTGCAGGTGCATTAATGGGTGTTAATGTAATAGATATGAATCTTAGTGCATCTTTACAGTCATCATATGATAAAGCTATTAAGGCATGTTTTGATAGAAGAACAGAATTATTAAAAGATAATAATAAATTAAATGAAACTAATATGGCTTTATGTGGTCTTGCTGGCATGATGGGTTCTATTGTAAATATGAGTGCTATGATGCTTAATACTAGTGGTGGTGGAGCAAATACACTGGAGTTTTCTCAAACTGGTTTTGAAAATTTTGCTCAAACTGAAATGGACGGAGCACTTGCAGCACAAGGGCTAGCATCATATTTAAAAGAAAAAAATGACTTTTTAATGTATTTAGATAACGGTCTTGTTTTAGGAGATGATGGTGCAACTACCATTGGAACATTAATGGGGCAGAATGATTTTGCTAATGTTTTAAAAGATTTATCTACTAAGCTAAGAGATAGTAGTGGTGCTATTACAGAAGCAAGTCTTTTAGAATATTTAAAAACATCTTTAGGTTTGCAAATTCCATAAGATAAGATACAGGGAGCGACTATGAAAAGGCAAATATTGATAATAACAGCACTTATTTTGCTAACATATATAACAGATGCTTATGCACAGAAAACTATATTTTCCAGAGAATATCCAAGAATTATGACATCGGTTCGTGCTATGGGTATGGGGAACGCTTTTTATGGTGTTAGTGATGATAAGTATGCAGCATTTTATAATCCTGCTGGGCTTGCTATGAATAAAAGCCACTGGAGCCTTGATTTAATCCCTGTAACACTTGGTGTAAATAGTAATTTAGTAAATAATAGTGGGCAATTATTAGATGTATTTTCTAGTGGTATGAATGCCAGCACCATATCAAAAACTTTAAATGGAATGATGGGGCAGTATAATAACATTAATCCAATAAGCGTATTTCCCGGTTTTACTTACAAAAACTGGTCTTTTGGTATATTTTTCAATAGTAATGTTAATTTATTAACGTATAATCCATCTATGCCAACAGTTGCAGCAAAAGTACATGCAGATGCAGGGGCAGTAATAACATATGCACATTCTTTTTTACCTGATAAATCACTTCATTTTGGTGTATCATTAATTGGGTTATACAGAATGGCTTATACTACTTCTTATTCATCAGTTCAATTAGTTAATGTAAATACAAATTCACTTCTTAAGGATGTTTTAAAACATAATGGCTGGGGAATATATGGTAGTGTTGGTTTAATGTATGAGCTGCCATGGTTAAGAAAAGAGTTAAATGCAAGAGTTGGTTTATCTTTTAATGAATTTGGTTATTCTTCATTTGCTCCGGGGCTTGATAAGATTAATCCAACATTAAATTTAAGTTTTGCCATATCACCAACATGGGAATTTATATCATCTAATATTGTTTTAGATTTTAATGACTTATTATTTATGGCAGGCACTGACAAGTCCTTTGGTAAAAGAGTTAATATTGGTGCTGAAATTGGTTTTTGGAACAGGATTTTCCTGCGTACTGGGCTTCATCAAGGCTACTGGACAGCAGGAGCTGGTGTAAATATCTGGGCGTTACGTATAAATTATGCTTATTATACAGAAGAACTTGGTGCATATGCAGGTCAGTTTGCAGATACAAGGCATGTGCTTGAAATAGTATTAGGCTGGGACCAGCTTAGCAAAAACCCAAATAATAAAATATTAAAATAAGTTTTTATACCAATTCAGCTTTAGGGTGTATGAACTAATGAAAAAAATATTAGTAATTTTTATTACTTGTTTTTTTATAACAAACTGTGCTGATAAATCAAAGTTAATTACTAATATTCCTTTAATGCAGGCAGTTCAGCCTGTTAAGGCAGAACCATCTCACCCTAAAGATTTTGAAAAGTCTATTCCACAATCTTCTATGATACGAAACTCTCTTGTAAGTTTTAGTAAATCATACCAAAAAGTATATTCAGATAACAGTATTAATGATATGGCAGCAGGAAAAGATATGATAGCAGTTTTGAAGGACAATGAAATAGGATTTACAATGCCTTACTGCTCAGGACTTGCTTTAAAAGAAAAGTATAATAAAGTGCGAGTTTATGGATATGAAGCAGCAGTTTATAATGGTGGCTATATTGATGTTTATTCTGCAAAAGAGTGTGCCAGTGTTGGAGTATATAAACGTATATTAAATGGTAGTATTGAAATTATACCAAACTATATAATAGAATGGGTTGGGCAGACAGCAGTTTTGAGAAATTCATATAATGGAGAGATTTTATACCATGGTGATACAGGTATACCTATTGCTGCAGCAGGGTATATTAAAGGTATGCCAGCACTATTGCAAAATAATGGGTATCTACTTATTTATAATAATAAACTAAAGTCTTTTGTAATATCTGGACAGCTTCCTTCAGGTTATAATAAGATATATCATCAGGAAGGCAGGTTTTATGGCACACTAAAAGATAAGGATAAATTTTTTGTTATAGATAATGAAACTGTTAAAATAAGTGAAGAAACTGACTGCACAGTAAGCAGCCACAGTATATCTGCAATGTGTGGAAGCACACTCATTACTGATAAAGAAAAATACCATGACCTGCCAAAATCAAAAGATTTTGCTGCATCATCTACCACATTTATAACTCTTGAAAACAGCAACCTGCAAATATATTATCTTGAAACCATGTGGCAGCGATTTTTATCAATGAGTTATAATAAAAAGCCAAAAGTATGCAGAGTAAATGATACCATTTATTACCAGTCATTTAGTGGTGCAGTTTTTAAACAAAGTAAGAAAAAGGAAGAGCAGGTAGCATCATTTCCTAAAAAGTGTAATTATAAAAATATTATATTAAATTACGGCGATTTTTACTGTAATGGCAAAGTTTGTGGTAAATTTTCTTCACCTATAAAAAATAACCATCAGGCAGTAATGTATCGCCGTATTGAAAATAATACAATATATTATTATTTTGATAATCTGGAATAATTATCCCCTGTTAAAAAGTGTAGATGAACGCTGGGCAGTAGGGGTTACCATTAAATGCTGTATATTAATATTTTCAGATAATGTTGTCATAAAAAATATAATATCAGCAATATCTTCTGCCACTAAAGGTTTAAAGCCTTTATAAACATTATCTGCCTTTTCTTTATCATTATTAAAGCGAACAAGAGAAAATTCAGTTTCTACAGCACCCGGCTCAATAGATGATACACGTATATTAGTTTTTAATAAATCCATATTCATAGCCTGGCTTAATGCACGAACTGCAAATTTTGTAGCATTATAAACATTACCACCAGGGTATACTTGTGAGCCTGCAATACTTCCAAGGTTAATAATGCAGCCTTCATTTTTTTCAATCATTAAAGGAACAACTGCTTTTGCAGCATATAAAAAGCCTTTAATATTTGTATCTATCATTTCTTCCCAGTCATCAATATTGCCATCTTGTAATGGTGCAAGCCCTTTTGCAAGCCCTGCATTATTAATAAAAATATATGGAGTAAGGTTATTGGCTTTTAAGTCATTACCAAATTTTTCACAGGCAAATCTATCTGTAATATCAAAGCAGTATGGGTAAACTTTCACTCCATGTTTTATTTCTATATCATTTTTTATGCTAATAAGCCTTTCTTCACGTCTTCCTGTAATAATAATATTTGCACCGTGTTTTGCATATAAATAAGCACAGGCTTTTCCTATACCTGAAGTTGCACCAGTAATCAAAACTATTTTATCTTTTACACTAATCATTAATATCCTCCATATATTTATTTTAACAAGGCCACTTTAGGCATTCTAGCAGGGCCTGTTAATGTAAATTTTAGTGGGAAATTTCCCATTGAAGCTTCCCCTTGAATATTTAAGATAGATGTATCTATCTTTTGTTTATTTAAATCAACAAAACCTGTAACTTTTAATGAATTACTGCCTGTTGCAGAAAAATTATTAATAGTAAGTTTGTTTTTATTAATATCTGCTTCTGCTTTTATACTGTCAACAGCAACAGGCATAAGTGGGTGGTTAAAAGTAACTTTATTTGGTGCATCTATTGTGATTTTTCCAGTTTCATCTTTAATATTATATGTAATATTGCCATTAAAAGAACCACTGCCAGTCATGTTACCCATTTGTGCAAGTGTTGCAATATATCCTTTAATATCAGCATTTAATTTACTACCGCTAAGCTTTCCTGATAAATTAAATGCAGTAGAATCAGCTTTAAAAGCAACTCGTTTAAATAATAAACCCAGTGGGTTATAATCAAGCTGCACATTACTTATAACTAAAGGCCCTGTTTTAACATTTGTGGCAGTAGCACCAAAAAATGTAACATTTATACTATCATACCTAATATCGATTTTTTTATTTTGGACAGTATCTGTAATAATATTTGTTACAACTGCATTTAATGGAAACTTAATTATAATAGTAATCAAAAAAGCAGCAAAAAAAGCAATTACGGAAAAGATAATTTGTTTTTTATTCATATTCTACCTTTACATTTTTACTACTTCAAGTGAAGCATCAATCATTCTTGGATTATCGTATCTTTTATTAAAAGTTATCACTTTAATGGAAAGATTATCATATATTTCAATTTCTTTAATAAAGTTAACAAGTTCATCAAAATATAAGTTTTCTATTCTTAATGAAACATGTTCAATACCTTTAGAAGCACTAATAGGGCGTAAATTAATTATTTTATCAGCTATACCTATTGACGAGCCAGTATTTTGAATAAATACTAAAAGGCTTTGAGTCATAGCATTAACGCCTTTTGATTTTGCAAACTGGATTTGACCTGCCATATTAGCAACATTTTCAAGTTTTTTATATGTATTATCTGCCTTTTCTATGGAAGAATTCAGCTTTGAATTAAGAAATAAATTAGTCCAGTAAAAAAGGAAAAATATACTCATAACTACAACAAATACTGTTAATATTTGCTGTTTATTTTGAATATAAAAATTTTTATAATCAAAACTTTTAATATCCTGTAATGATATATTTTTTAAGCTTTTTAAGTTAAATTTAATATTAGCCTGCTGAGTATTATCAACCATTTTAATATTTTTTAACTTATCTTTTACAGATGATAATTTTAAATCTTTTAAATTTATTTCTGTAGTTCTTAATTTATGAAAAATTTCTTTAAGTTTTTCCATACTATTTATTGTCCTTTTCGTATTTCATAGTAAAAGTAATGCCATCTTTGGATTTTTTTGTATCATCAACATTTATAGTATTTTGCAGCTGGTTTTCCATATTTTTTTTCACTTCTTCCACCTGAGCAAAATCAGAAGCTGTTCCAGATATTCTTATATCATTATCTCTAATATTTATACCTTCAAAAACAACCCCATTTACTGCTGCATTATTTAAATCATTAAGAATACTTAATATTCTTTGGGAAGATGAGCCACCTGAAACAGATTTTGACTGCTGTATAAGTGAACCGTATGGGTCCTTTGATGAAGCAACACCTAAATTAGTATAAACTTTTGCAAGTGCATCTTCATAATATTTATTTAATCTATTATTTGCTGATATTTCACTAATATATCCAATTATGAAAAAAACATAGATTACAAGTAATAAGGCAGCAGGTAAAACAAAAGGAAAATTAATAGGGGATTTTTTTTGAACACCCGGCAGTATTATAGAATATTTTACAGTATCTAAAGTATCAAATAAATCTTTAGATGTAATAAAATCATTATCCTTACTATCGCATAATGTAACCATGTTATTGGATAATGAATACATTTTTTCCCCATCTGAAAAAATAAATTCATTATATTTAGTGCAAAATTCTAAAAACGGTGTAGATATTTTTTTAAAAGAAGAGAAAAGTTCTTTATTATTATTAATAATATTAATTAAATTATCATTTATAATATATATAACAGTTTTAGAAGTATTTTGAAATACTCCGTAATTAGCAACCATATCAGCAGGAAACATAATATTCAGATAGTTTTGTGCTATTGCTTTCATTTTTTTAGCACTTGTTGCAATATGCTCAATACCTACGTAAAAAAAGTATGTATCATCAATTAATAAAGCACCTTTATTACTATCATTTATTACATCTTCAACACTAACTCTATATGTGGAGCTGCCTGTAATTTTATAAAGCAGCCCTTCTTTAAAGTAGTAGTTATGGTCCATAAACTTTTATTTCTCCAATTTATTTAAAAATAATCTATATTATTGCCTTCTATATATTTTAAAGGTGATACACTGCTGCCATTTCTTTGAACAAGCAGATGGTAGTATATATTATCATCTCCTATATTTAATTCAATTTTAATATAAAATAAAGAAGATTTTACATCAATGAATGGTAAAATTTTACTATATTCGTCCTGCATGGCTGCTCCCATTATATTATATACAGCAGAAACATCTTTAAAAGGTTCTGTTTCTCTTGTGGATATTATTTGGTCTGTATAAGGGGCAAGCTCTGGAACGTATGCATTAATTACTTCTTTTGAAGCAAGGTTTACATTTATCTTATTTCCATCTCCTGCTATAGAAATATATGGTATTAATTTTTTATATTCTGTTTGAAAAGAAGGCAGCAGGGCAAGTTCTGCCAAAGTTTGTAACTGGGCAGATTTCATGCTGTAAGGTGCACCATTTTCATCAAAACGTTCACCTGTTGGGTCGCTTGCCCCAATCCATGTTAAAAGTTCATAAATATCTGGCTCTGTAATTTCTAATTCTCGCATTAATTCACTTAATGCATTTTGTGCTCTTTCTTTTATATTTTCATCTTTTGAGTTCAGGGCAGCCATAGGCACTTTTGCATTAAGTGGCTTCATGGTTATTGTCATAAAACCATTATCAAGTGGGATAGTAGGTATCTGCATCCATATATCATCAGCTGCATCATATGATGCTTCATCGTATTGAAAAGCCATTTCTAAAGCTTCTATTGCAGTCATAGCATAAATTGCACCTTGGTAATCATTTTGCAGGCTTATAACTGTTCCATAGGCAGCAAGTGATTTTTCATTAATAAAAAGAGCCAGTGAAGTGCAGGCTGTTATAACCACCATAACTGTTATTAAAATAGAGCCTTTTTTCATATTTTTATTCATTTATGTATTATCCATAGTTCTTGCAACTGGAATAGTTATCAGCTGCTCATTAATTTTTAATGAAATATTAAACATTTTTGCGTTTGCCACAGCATCTTCTTTATATTCACTGCCATCATAAAATGTGGCAGATAGTTCTGCTGCATTTGGTAAAATTCTCATTTCCATACTAAAGGCAGTATCTGCATTTTCTTCTTTTCTTACAAGGTAATTTTCATCATCAACATAATATGTTACATCAACAGGTAAAGCCTTATTAAACCTTAAGCTGTTTTGTGTAGTAAAAGTAAGCCTGTATACCTGACCTGATTTATCTACTTTTATAGAATCTCCCTGCATCATTCTTGCATCTTTATTAATAAGCCTTGTTAATGACTGCTGCAGAACAATATTTCTACTTTGCACAACTGCTCTATCCCTTGTGGTTACAACAGAAGAAAACATGGCAAATAGCCCTAAAGCCACAATAGATGAAATAGCAGCAGCAATTAATAATTCAAATAAAGTAAATCCCTTCTTCATTACATACCAAACCCAGAACTGCTTCCACTGGCTTTTTCATAGTATACAAAGCTGACTGTAGCCTGGTCTGTGGAAACTGTCATCGTAACTTTTTGCACCATTTGAACGCCTGATGCTTCTTTTAAAAATGAGTAATGAACTAATGTGCCATTATAATCTTCTGTTTCTTCAAAGGCTTTATTAGGAAAATTAATCTGTCTTGTAATTCTATCATATGCTCTTTCTATTACAAACATTTTTGCTTTTGAAGATGCAATAGCATTTAAAGACATATTCTGAATAGAATAAATCCCAAGTATACTTATACTTAAAACTGCTAATGCAATTAAAACTTCTAAAAGTGTAAATCCTTTTTTTAATTTTTTATTGGTTTTCATCTTTATACCTGGTAGTCATTAAAAGAGGGATAGATTCAATTATTCTTCCATCATTTAAAGTTAATTCAAAATAATCGCAAAATCCATCAGGATAAACTCTAATGGCATATTCATTACCACGCACTTCATATTTATTAATAGATACTTCACTTATTTCTTTCGTATCAGGCAGAGTTTTACTTTCTTTATCATGGTTTAAAAGGTTTGCACTTCCTTTAAAGCCAGTAATTGCAATAGGCTGTCCTAATTCAATAGAACGTGCCCATTCTTCTTTTATTAATTTATCTAAATATTCAAGACGAGGGTCTATTCCTACGCTTTTTGAAGTAAATCTAGGAGTTATACTCATAAGCCCAATGCCTATAATAAGCATAACAATCATTAATTCTATTAAAGTAAATGCTCTTTTCATATATACAAAAAAGGGGAAAGGTTAAACCTTACCCCAAAATAATTTATTTAACAATATTATAGCTTGTAATATCGGCGTTATATTCTTCGCCACCTTCCTGACCATCTGCACCATATGTTATAATTTCATAAGGTCTGTTTTCATCTTCAGTAGGGCTTCTATATATATAATCTCTACCCCAAGGGTCTTTAGGAACAACTTGAGAGCTTAAATAACCACCAGGGCTCCAGCTGTTAGGCACAGGGTCAATTTCTGGTTTAACAACAAGGGCTTGTAAGCCTTGATCTGTTGTAGGGTAGTTACCATTTTCTGCTCTGTATAATTCAACAGCATTTTTTAATACAGTTATATCATTTTTTGCTTTTGATACTCTTGCTTTATCTGGTGCACTCATAATTTGAGGTCCAATAAATGTAGCTAAAAGACCTAATATAACTAATACAACCATAAGTTCTATTAAGGTAAAACCGGGACGCATTTTTCTGTTTCTCATGTATCTCTCCTTATTATTTTTCGTTTTTAAAAAAAGTATCACAAGATTATATAAAAATCAATAAATCATTTAAATTTATCACAATTTATATTATAGTATACTATGAATAAAAATTTGTTACATATTTTTTTTTATATAACTATAATTATTGTCTATACTATAAGTATTATTTTCTACGGTGTTAAAAATATTAATACTTATAATATTATTTTATTTTTATTTGCTTCTCCATTAGTAGAAGAATATATATTTAGAGGTTTAGTTCAAAAAAATATACAAAAAAAATTAAATTATACATTTTTTTCATATATTTCTTTAGGCAATTTTATTACATCAGTTATTTTTACAGCCTGTCATTTTATAGCAGGTAACAACTTTATTGTAACTATTTTAATAATATTCCCATCTATATATTTAGGGATATTATATGATAAATACAAAAGTATAAAACAGCCATTTTTTGCTCACAGCTTATTTAATATTATTGTATTTATTGACTACCCTGAAGATTTACTTCCATTTATTATGAAAATAATATTGATACAATAAAAAAAATAATTGATTTTTATATAAATAATTGATACATCATATAACATGGTTAATTTTAAACTACCGTACCTTGTTTACCCTATAGTAATAGGCATAGCTTGTGGTTATTTAGTTTCAGCTGTAACAAGCAGTGTATTTACAGCACCAAAGCCGCTTCCTGTTCCACGGGTTAAAAAGGTGGAAAAACAACAAATTGATTATAATAAAGCAGCATCAGATGTTATTAATAAAAATGTTTTTATGCTGGATATGACACCAAAGCTTACAGCTTCTAATCATATAAGTGATAATGGAAGTGCAGGTTTAAGTTCCAGTGGTGCTCCACTAAACCCAACACCACCATTTAATGCTAAACTTATTGGTGTAATATATGATGAAGTAAATAATACTGGTATTGCCACAATAGTGCTTGACAGTGGCACAACAAGTATATCTTTAGGTGGAGAAAAAGAAGGTATAAAACTTATTGAATTATCATACAGTTTTGCAAATATAGAAAAAGATGGTAAAGTATATTCAATAGTTATAGATAATGGAGCAGTAGTGCAGTCTATTCCTGCACCGCAGGTGCCTATCTCTTCAGCACAAAATACAGGTGTTAAGATACAGGATACTGGTGCAAATATAAATATTACAGTGCCTAGAGATGAGCTTAAAAACGATTTAAAAGATATTAATCAGGTGCTGCAAAGTGCCCGTGTTGCCACTTTTTATGAAGATGGTCAGTTTGTAGGATACAGGGTAGCAATGTTAAAACCAGAATCACCTTTACTAAAGTTAGGGCTGCAAGTGGGCGATATAATAACGAGAATTAACGGCAGTGAGCTTACAAACCCTGCTGCATTATTTAATATGTTTTCGCAAGTTGATGATATATCAGCATTAAATGTTGATATGCTTAGAAATAAAGAAAAAAAATCCTTGTTTGTGGAAATTAGATGAAAGAAAAAGTATTTATATTTATTTGTGCATTATTCTTAAGTTTTAATGCTTATGCTCAAGATAATGGAACTTATGCAGTTAATTTTAAAAATGTTCCTATGAAAGATTTTATAACATTTGTATCAGAATTTACTGGTAAAAATGTTATATATAACGAGGCTGATTTAAGAGGTAATGTAACCATATCTTCTCAAAAAAATATGGATTCAAAAGAGATACTTGATATTTTTTATTCTGTAATGAAACTAAATGGATACCAGCCTGTTACAAAAGGTGACAGTATTCAAATTATAGCAGAAAAGGATATCCAGTCTTTTGATGAAGATTTAACTATGGGCAAAAATGGCTCATATGGTTATATAACTACTGTAATATCTTTAAAAAATTACAATGCAGCCACTTTACTTCCTGTTTTAAATAGAATGAAATCAAAAACTGGTTATGTGGAAGTTGTGCGTGGTTTAAATATTGTTGTTGTTCGAGATGATGCTTCTAGAATAGAGAAAATGAACTCATTAATAAACAGGGTAGATAATGTGGCAGCAGGCTATGAGTTTTATACTATGCCACTGGAATATTCTATTGCCAGCAAAATAGAACAGCAAATTACTAAATTTTTTAATGAGCTTGCAAAAAATTCAATAAATCCAACTTCCCCTGTTGTTATATCTGATGATATTTCAAACACTTTAATTATAGCAGCTACAAAAAAGGATTATGAAAGAATATCGGCTATTGTATCTAACCTTGATACAAAGAGTATGGCAGTAAATACAGAACCTAGAGTTTTTTATTTAAAAAATGCAAGGGCAGAAGATGTGGAGAAAGTTTTATCAAAACTTGTAACATCTCTTTCTCAAAAACCGGGTGCAGCAGGGGCAGCAGGTGCTGTTGCAACTACTACAGCATCATCAAAGGTCAGCATATCGGCAGATAATGCAACAAACTCTATTTTGGCTATTGGTGATAAAGAGCTTTATGATAATTTAGACTCTTTAATTAATAAACTTGATGTTCCTAGAAGGCAGGTTTATGTAGAAGCATTAATTTTAGAAACAAGTATAGATAAAAGCTCTCAATTTGGAGTTGAGTGGTTTTTAGGTGGTGGTAATACATCAGGTGCTGTAGTAGGTGGCTCCATGCAGGGCGGAGGTGGTGGTCTTGGCAGTATTATTGGTTCTATTAGCCAGGGTGCTCCATCACTTACAGGGCTTGGAACTGGGCTTGGAGTTGGTGTTATTGGTAATATTATATCATTTCAAGGTGCAAAATTTCCATCAATTGGTGCTTTAATTTCAGCACTTAGAACATCAAGTGGTATTAATATTATTTCAAACCCACAGATTTTAACATTAAATAATTCACCTGCTGAAGTATTTGTTGGTGAAAATATGCCTTACCAAACAAGTACAAAGTATGACTCAAATAACAACCCAATTCAAACATTTGATTATAGAGATGTAGGTGTAAAATTAAAAGTAACACCACAAATATCAAGTGATGATATGGTTACATTATCAATAGAACAGGAAATAAAAAAGGTGTCAGGTTCTGCAGCAAGTTCTACTGCTCCAACTACCCTTACAAGAAGCACAAATACTACTGTTAAGCTTAAAAACCATTCTATTATGGTAATTTCTGGTATGATAAAAGATGACTCTACCACAACAGTATCAGGAGTTCCGGGACTTTCTAATATTCCTATACTTGGCTGGCTTTTTAAGAAACAGAATACAAGCACTCAAAAAACAAATGTTATGCTTTTTATAACTGCTCATATTATTGATACTGTAGAAGATAATGAAAAATTAATGCAGGGCAAACGTGCCACAATGGAAGATTTTAACAGGCAGGGCGATAAAGAATTTAACAAAGGTTCTTTTACTGATACTGGCAGGTCAATACAGCTTAAAAATGATATAGAAGGTTTAACACCTGAAGAAGCTAAAAAGACACAAAGGCAGCGTGATAAAGAAAAAGCAGATAGAGAAAAAGAAGCAAAACGTCTTGAAAAAGAACGTCAAAAAGCATTAAAAAAAGCTGAAAAAGAAAAAGAAAAAAATAACCCAAAAGAAGTAAAAGAAAATAATGAGTTACTTACTCCAGTAGCTGTTGATGGTAATGTAGAAGAAAATAACAAGCAGGAAGGAAACAATAATTCTGAAGTTATAACAATAGAGCCTGCAAATCAGGAAAATAAAGGTGAATAGTAATGAGTGTGGAGTTTGAAAAAATAAGAGCTCATTACATGAAATTTCCTGATAAAAGTGATTTTGTCCCTGTGGAAGAAGATGATAAAGTAAAGTTTTTTTACAGTGATGAACAGGGTTTACAAAAAGCTAAATTTATGAGCTTTTCTTTAGGTATTGCTCCAGATTATGAATATGCAGAAAAAAAACATATATTAGAGATTTTAGAAAGCTTTGGTGGGGAAGTAGATGATGTTGCTTCAGAAGAAAGTGATGATATTGATGATGATGCAAATATCTTAACTTCTTCTTATGATGATGCACCAGTTATACGTCTTGTAAACCAAATAATAATTAGTGCCGTTAAAAATGGTGCCAGTGATATTCATTTTGAAGGCAGAGATGGTGCATTTTTAATTCGTATTAGGGTGGACGGCTGCCTTAATACTCTTAAAACATATCCTAAAAGCGTTCATGACCCAATTTTAGCACGTATTAAGGTTATTGGGCAGCTTGATGTGGCAGAAACAAGGCGTGCTCAAGATGGCAGAATAAATTTAAAAATTGGTAACAGGGTTATAGATATTCGTGTATCTACTATGCCATCTATTAATGGTGAGAAGGCAGTTTTAAGGATATTAGAGCGTTCTTCAGATTTTACATCTTTGCAGCAGATAGGTTTAGATGGAGAACTTTATGAAAGATTTCGCCCATATCTTGACAGACCAAATGGCATCATATTAGTAACAGGTCCAACAGGTAGTGGTAAAACAACAACTTTATATGCATCACTACTTGCTATGAACAGGGATAATAAAAATGTGGTAACAATAGAAGACCCAGTGGAATACCATATTGATAATGTTACGCAGGTGCAAATGAATCCTGCTGTTAATTTAACATTTGCCCAAGCCATTAAAACTTTTTTAAGGCAGGACCCAGATATTATACTTGTTGGTGAAATTAGGGATAATGAAACAGCAGAGGCAGCCATACAGGCATCATTGACTGGTCACTTAGTGTTATCTACACTGCACACAAACGACTCACCAACAGCAATAGCACGTTTAATAGAAATGGAAGTAGAGCCTTTTTTAATTTCCTCATCACTTGCTATTGTAATTGGTCAAAGGCTTGTTCGTAAAATTTGCCCACACTGCCAGGAAGAAGTAGTGGCAGATGATTTTATAAAATCCACCTTTGCTAAAGCTGGTATTACTATTGATAAATATATGGCAGGTAAAGGCTGCCCAAATTGTTTTAATACAGGCTATCGTGGAAGGATTGGTATTTTTGAAATGCTTGAAATTACTGACAGCTTGCGTGTTTTAATAAACAAAAGAGCATCAAGTTATGATATTAAAGAAGCAGCAAGGAAGGAAGGGTTTAGGACCATGTTTGAATATGGTGCAACACTTGTGGAAAAAGGTATTACCACCCCTTCAGAAGTGCTTTCTGTTACAAAGGTTGATTAATGCCAAGTTATTTATATAAAGGAATGTCAAAAACTGGAAAGGAAGTAAAGGGTGTCCGTGATGCTTTAAGCAAGCAGGCACTTACCAATGAGCTTTTATCAGAAGGGATTTTTGTTTCCAGTATTACAGAATCAGGCTCATCTAATTCATCTTTAGCAAAATTACAGGAAATATTTGCAAAGAAGATTAATTTATCAGATACTTTTTTTCAGCTTTCATTACTTTTAAGAAGTGGTATTCCTTTGGTGGAAGCAGTGAAAATCGTTGCAAAAAGCACGAAAGAACAGCATTTAAAAAATGCTTTAATGGAATCTGCTTCAAAAGTATCTGAAGGTATGCGATTTTCAGAAAGTTTATCTAAATACCCTAAAATATTTGACCCAATGTATGTTAACTTAATTAAAGCATCAGAGCAGGTGGGTAAGCTTGCAGCAGTGCTGGCAGATATTGCAGTTTATGAAGATGATAAACGAAAAAACACAGATAAAATCAAAACTGCTATGGTATACCCTATGACAATTCTTGTAATGGGCTTTGCTGTTCTTGGCTTTTTACTTGCTTTTGTTGTTCCAAAAATGGAATCAATCTTTTCATCTATGAAACAGCAGATACCAGCTTCTACTCAGTTTTTATTAAAAGTATCTGATTTTGTAAGTAATTATGGACTTGTACTATTATTATTTTTATTATTTATTATATTTGCTATCAGGTATTTATATAAAAATAATCCAAAATTTAGGTTAGCAGTAGATAAAAAGCTTTTTAAGATGAATCTTATTTCCCATGTATCTGTTGCCAAATTTGCCCATGTATTATCATTTCAGTTAAAAGAAGGGTTGCCTTTAACAGATGCACTTCACTATGCATCTTTAGTAATAGATAATAAATATATGTATGATACTATTGCTCAAGTAAGAGAGGCTGTCCAGTCTGGGACAAAATTTTCAGTAGCTGTTAGAAATGCAGGGATTTTTCCAGAGCTTTTTCCAGCAGCGGTATCAACTGGTGAATCTTCAGGTAATATGCCTGAACTTTTAGAGCGTGTAAATGAATTTTATTCTAAAAATGTAGATAAGTTTTTAACATCATTTATTTCAGCTATTGAGCCTATATTTATTGTAATAATAGGTGTGCTTGTTGGTTTTATTGTAATTTCAATAATGCAGCCGCTTTTCTCTATGAACTCTTTGGTGCAGTAATGGAAAATATAACTGATTATTTAGGCTTTATTGGTGCAGTTATAATTTTAAGCATAACACCGGGTGCTGATACTATATTTATACTGACAAAAGCAATAGCTGGTGGTTATAAGCAGGGGTTTGCTTCAGTTGCAGGCATTGTTTGTGGGTTATTTGTTCATACTGCTTTAGCTGCTTTTGGTTTATCTATTATATTAATGACTTCATCTTTACTTTTTAACATTATAAAAATTGCAGGGGCAGCATATTTAATATATCTTGGCATAATGGCAATAAAATCAAAATCTAATATTATTATATCATCAGAAAAAGCAACAGTTTCCATTAAAAAAACATTTAGACAGGGTTTTTTTACAAATATATTAAACCCTAAAGTAGCTTTATTTTTTTTAGCACTTCTTCCCCAGTTTGTAAAAAGTAATGCTTCTACACCAGTGCCTTTTTTAATTTTAGGTTTAACATTTATTGTTATAGGCACAATATGGAGTTTATTTTTAGTAGCAGCATCATCTTATATTTCATTATCTTTAAGAACTTCAAATTTTTCAAACTATTTAAATAAAATATCTGGTGTAATATTTATAATTTTAGGGTTAAATATTTTACGTATTAAAAACTAATTTATTTACAATTTCTTCCACAAGCCTAATACCTGCAACACCATAGAAATGGTTTGCTGTTTCCTGCATATTTTCTAAATTTATACCACCTAAGGCATATACTTTTTTATTTTTATTATAATCTATAATTCCTAAAGGTTTTACCTTGTAATCTTTTGGGGTATCATATATTGGGCTTAATGTGTAATAATCTGTATTAATTAATTCTAATTCATTTGCACTGTGGCTTGAATAACCAGTTATTAGTCCTTTTTCTTTTATATAATCTAAATTTTCAAGGCATGATTTATTAAGATGAACACCATCATACCCATGCTTTAATGCAGATAAATAATCACAACTTAAAACAAGTGGGCATTTTTTTACTACTGAACGCATTTTTTTTATATTTTCTTCATAATTATTATCTTTATTTTTAATTCTATACCAAATAATATCAGCATAGTTTTCAATTTTAGAAGCATAAAAAAAAGCGTTATTCATAAAATAGTTATCATCTATTACTGCTAAAAAATTAATATCTAAGTTCATACATTGTATATCCCTGTGTCTAATAAAGAACATAATACTTAATAATGTATATAAAAATCAATAAAATAATAGTAGTAAAATATAAAAATAAATATTATAATCTATGTGGAATTACGAAAATATATTTGGTATGGTAATATGCAGAAATTAAATCAGATTGTTTTTTTATTATTTTTATTTATGTTTTTTTATCAAAGTTTAAGTGCATCAGAAGTATCATATACTGAAGCACTGGAAAGGTTATATGGCACTCATGAGAGTATGGCTCAAGCAGAATCTGATTACAAAGAAAAGCAGTATTTAAAAAAGGCAGCACTTGGGCTTTATTCACCACGTTTTTCTATTAATGGGGTATATACATATTTTGGTAACGATTTAGCTATGGACGTTGATTTAACCCATGTGAAAAACGGTATTAATGGAGTGCTTGGAGGACTTCCTATTCCTTTACCACCACTAAATTTTCCAGATACTACTCAGCAGGTTGTGCAAAAGGAACAGTTTTTTACACTTAATGCAACTATGCTTTGGCCTGTATTTACTGGTGGTAAAATATTTGCAGCTAATAAATTAGCTACAGCAAACCTTAATATTTCAAAAGCTGGGCAAAAGGTCCGCCATGATGAGCTTGGTGTTTCAATGGCAGAGAAATATTTTACATTACGCTTTATGCGTGAAGTAATTGAAGTAAAAAAGGAAGTGCGGGATTCTATGCAGGACCATTATAATAAAGCATTAAAACTTGAAAAAGCTGGTATGCTTGCAAAGGTGGAAAGGCTGCATGCAGAAATGGCATTAAGTAATGCAGAAAATTCACTTAATACTTCTATTAGGGAAGCAAAACTGGCAGAATCAGCATTAAAATCTATGATAAACAGTCAGGAAGATAATGTTACTCCGTCAACACCATTATTTATAATAGCAGAAAAAGATGTGGAAAGCCTTGTATATTTTCAAGATATGGCAGTATCATCAAATGGAAAATTAAAACAGGTTCAGGAAGCTAAAAATATTGCAAAAGCTGGGGTAATAAATAGTGTTTCCTCTTTTATTCCTAAAGTAAATGCTTTTGGTATGGCAAATATTTATGATTATCAGCTTTCATCTATGTCACCAGAATATATGGTAGGTGTGCAGGTATCGTTAAATTTATTTGATGGTTTACAAAATTATCATCAATATAGAGCAAGCAAACAGGCAGAAGAAAGCACAAAATTAATGGTAGTCCGTGCAGAAAAAGATATTAGAACTCTTGTTGAACAGCAGTATTTAACAATGCAGAATGCAAGGGAAGATTATATGGCCTCCCTTAAATCTCGTGCATTTTCTGAAGAATATTTAAGAGCAAGGCAGAAAGCTTTTAATCAAGGTATGGCAACTTCGCTTGATGTGGTAGATGCAGAGCTTGCATTATCAAACTCAAAAATGTCTGCTATTACAGCAGCTTATAAATTTGATATGGCACTTTTGAGTATGCTTGCAACTTCAGGAATATTTGATTCTTTTGAAACATATAGAGCACGTGCTTTTGTAGAACCAGGTCTTAAATAATTATTAGGAGACGTTTTTATGAAATATATTTATTATTCTTTAGCATTTATTGTGGTTGGTGCTATTATTTCTGTTAGTGTTTGGTATGCGACACGTCCTGTTCCACTTACTATACAGGGTGAAGTTCATGCAAAACAAGTGCAGGTAGCAGCAAAAGTTCCTGGCAATGTTTTATCTCTTTCTGTAATTGAAGGGCAGCATGTAAAAAAAGGGGAAGTTCTTGCAAAAGTAGATTCGCCAACTTTAAGAGCAAAAGAATTACAGGCACTAGCTGCTGTTAAAGCTGCTGAAGCTCAAGAAAATAAAGTAAATATAGGTGCAAGACAGGAAGAAATTACAGCATTATATAATGTATATCAAAAAGCAATTGCAGCAGAAAGGTATGCATTTAAAACATACAGCAGGGTAAAATCACTTCATAATGATGGAGTTGTTACAACACAAAGTTTAGATGAGGCATTAACCCAGTGGAAAGTGCTGCAAAATGATGTGCGTGCTGCACAAGCAAACTATGAAATGGCAAAAACTGGTGCAAGAAAAGAAGATAAAACAGCAGCAGAAGCTATTAAAGAGCAGGCTCAAGGTGCATTAAAAGAAGTAATGGTTTTACTTGAGGATACTATACTTTACTCTCCAATTGATGGGGAAGTATCAACAGTAGTTGTTGAACAGGGTGAGCTTGTTACACCGGGATTTCCAATTATAAGTTTAATAGATATGGAAGATGTTTGGTTAACATTTTACTTAAGAGAAGACTTATTAAAAAATATACGTATGGGAACAGTTATTAATGTGGAAATACCTGCACTTTCAGATACAGAAGTATACCCTTGCGAAGTTAGATATATTGCTCCTGCTGGAAGCTATGCTGTATGGAGTGCTACAAAAACAAGTGCAGATTTTGATTTAAAAACTTTTGAAGTAAAGCTATACCCAAAATCTAAAATAGATGGCTTAAGAGCAGGTATGACTGCACTTTTTTATTCTGATGTAAAATATAGTAAATAATATGATTGTAAGAGAATATTTAAAAACAGTTAAATATTTTTTTGACAGAGAGTGGGATTTTCTGCTTTATAAACGCAGAAAACTTTTTTACTTTCTTATTTTTACACCACTAGTAATATGTGCATTGATTATTGGTGTGTTTTCCAACCCGGTAATTAGAGAAATCCCTATTGCTTTAATAGATGAAGATAATAGTGCTTTATCAAGGGAAATAACAGGTGTTATAAATGCATCGCCATATGTGGAAATTGTAGAAACTGTTACAAATATGAATGAAGCACGCTCATTAATGGTTAGTGGTAAAACATATGGTGTTGTCCTAATTCCAAGTGATTTTTCTAAAAAAGTGTTAGGTTATAAAGGTGCAGAAGTTGTGCTTTATTATAATAATGAACTTTTTTTAGTAGGTTCCCTTGTTAATAAAGGGGTTTTTACAGCAGTAAAATATTATTCTGATGTTTATAATAAAAAATATTTTATGAGCCATGGAGTGCCTGCTTATGATGCAGAATTTCAAATAAAACCTGTTGAACTTAGTGAAAAAATATTATTTAACCCATATTTAAATTACCAGTATTTTTTTGTATTTGGTTTAATCCCTGCAGCGTTTCAGCTTTTTGTAATAAGTTCATTACTTTATGGTGTTTTATATGAAGAACGTTCTGGAAAATATCATGATATAGCTCATATTGTAGATGATGCACCATTTTCTTACACACTTGGCAAGCTGCTTCCTTATGGTATAATTTATATTTTTTCTGGCACACTTATGCTTTTTATTTTATTTGTATATTTAAAAGTTCCTTTAGTTGATGGATTTGGAAAAATATTGTTTGCTACCATGTGTTATATTTTTGTTTCTATGGCAGCAGGTCTTTTTATAGCAGTTATTTTAAGACCTTTAGCATTTAGTGCAGCAGCAGTTTATGCAGCCCCTACATTTGCATATGCTGGTGTATCATACCCACAGATTGCTATGCCTAAGTTTGCTTATTATTTAAGTGAATTTTTTCCCCTTACCCATTACCACAGGGTTTTAGTTAATGAAGCAATAAGGGGTAGTTCTCCATATAACTCTACATATTCAGAAATAATGTATATGATAATTCTTGGCACTGTAGCTTTTGCCATATCAATTGCAGTTATAAAAATATATACATATAAATATATTCGGAGGCAGTTATGAAAAATATATTTTCCATAATGCTTTTAGAATATAGAAGAATTATATTTGATAAGCTTGCAATTACAATTATTTTTGTAGGCACTGCTTTTTATTCCTTTTACTATCCATTTCCATACGAAAATGACATAGTTCGTGATATGCCTGTGGCTGTTGTTAATTTAGATAAGTCTGATTTATCTAAAACAGTTGTAACAATGCTTGATAATACAGAAAGTTTGAAAGTGATAAAGTATCCATCTATGGAGGAAGCAAAAAAGGGCATATATTTAAGGGAAGTTTTTGGTATTATATATATTCCAGATGAATTTTATAAGCTTGTAGCACGGGGGGAAAGCCCAAGTGTTTCAGTTTTTGCAGACGGCTCATATTTTATTCTTTATTCCACAGCCATATCAGCTGCAACGCAGATTGTTTTAACAACAGCAGCAGGTGTAAAAATACAAAAAATGAGTATGCTTGGAGTTCATTTTGAAGATGCTTTAAAGCTGCAGTCTGCTGTAAATTTAACAGCAAAACCAGTATTTAATCCAAGGGGAGGTTACATTACATTTGTTGCCCCTGCCATATATGCATTAATTGTGCAGCAGATTTTATTAATGGTTATACTGCTTGTTCATGCAACAGGTTATGAAAATGGTTATGGGTATAAAGATAATATGAATACTGTTTCAATTTTATTAGGTAAAATATTAGCATATCTTCCAATATATGCAGCAGTATTTTCATATTTTTTTACAATAGGACCTATGGTTTTTGGAATACAGCTCCATAACTCACTAAGTGATGCTGTATCTTATGCAGTGCCCTATGGGTTATCTATTATACTTTTTGCTATATCTTTAAGTGTATTTGCTAGAGATAGAGATGCAATACTGCTTGTGCTACTTATGACATCTATTCCATTTGTAATGATGGCAGGTTTTATTTGGCCCCATTTCATGATGCCTGAATGGGTGAAGTTATTATCATACTTAATCCCATCAACACCGGGTGTAACAGGTTTTTTATATATTCGCCAAATGGGAGCAGATGTGTCAAATATTATGTTTATGTATGTAAATTTATGGATACAGGTTTTTATTTATTTTATCACTGCTTTATTTGCTGTTAAATGGCAGCAGAAACAAAGGCAGTCTTTATTATAAATTTTCTTGCAAAAACAAAAAGATTTTTGTATAAATTTAGTGATAATTTTATGAGGTGATTATATTATGAAATTTTTAAAATTATTAATTATATCTTTACTAGTTATACCATCATTTGCATTTGCTGCTGAAAAAGATGTTTTATCTGGTAAAGAATTTACTTCAGTTAAATATCCATCAATTATGATAGGTTTTAGAAATGGTGGCGTATATGGTTATGCTTTAGTTAATACATACATGGGAATGTATGAAATTAAAGGAAATAATAAAATTAATTTAAGTTATATGGCATCAACTAAAATGGAAGGCACTATGAAACAAAACGATGGAGAATATGAATATTTTGATTACTTAAAAAAGGCAAAAACTTATTCATATGATAGTGCTACTGGTAAATTAGTAATAGGACAGATGGAATTTAAACAAAAAAAATAAGAAAAATATATTATATATTTATTAACCACCTTTTTATAAGGTGGTTTTTTTGTATAAATTCACACCAAACTATTAATTACTACTTGAAAAATATTTTCATACATATTAAATTGCATGATTAAATTTGTGAGGGAAAAAATGAATGTATCAAAAGTGTTAATAGTTGGTGGTGTAGCAGGTGGAGCAAGTGCTGCTGCAAGACTTAGAAGATTAAATGAAGATGTAGAAATAATATTATTTGAAAAAGGCGAATATATTTCTTTTGCTAATTGTGGGCTTCCTTATTATATAGGTGGCGAAATTAAAAATAAATCAGATTTAACTCTGCAGACTCCAAAAGGTTTTGGCAGACGCTTTAAAGTAGATGTTCGCACATTTAATGAAGTAATATCTATAAATAAAGAAGAAAAAACTGTGGAAGTTATAAACCATTTAACTTCTGAAAAATATATTGAAAGTTATGATGCACTTCTTTTATCTCCCGGTGCTGAACCTTTCCGTCCTGGTATTGAAGGTATTAATCTAGATAAAGTTTTCACTTTAAGAAATATTCCAGATACATATAAAATCAAAGATTATATTACAGAGAACTCGCCAAAATCTGCCACGATTATAGGTGGTGGCTTTATTGGTGTAGAAATGGCAGAAAATCTAGTAACAGCAGGTGTAGAAGTTACGCTAGTAGAAATGCAAAATCAAGTAATGCCACCTTTTGATTATGATATGGCTTGTATAATACAAAATGAAATGCGTCTGCATGGCATAAATTTAATGCTTGAAACTGCTTTAGAAAAAATAGAAGAAAATGGCAGCAGCCTAAAAGTATATACCAGTAAAGGCGTTATAGAAACTGATATGGTTATTTTAGCAATAGGTGTAAAAGCAGAAAGTAAAATAGCTGTTGATGCAGGTTTATCTGTAAACCAAAGAGGCGGCATTATTGTAAATGATAATATGTTTACAAGTGATGAGCATATTTTAGCAGTAGGTGATGCCATAGAAGTATTAGATTATAATACAAAAGAAAAAGCAATGGTCCCTTTAGCAGGTCCTGCTAATAAACAAGGTAGGATTGCAGCAGATAATATTGCAGGAATAAAGAGCAAATACAGAGGCACTCAAGGCAGCTCCATATTAAAAGTATTTAATTTAACAGCAGCTTCAACAGGGATAAATGAGAAAACTGCAAAAAGACTTGGTATTAACTATGAAAAAAGTTTTACAGTGTCATCAAGCCATGCATCGTATTATCCCGGTTCTGAAGAAATGTATGTGAAATTGATTTTTCATAAAGATACAGGAAAAGTATTAGGTGCAGAAATAGCAGGGGGAGAAGGTGTTGATAAAAGGTGTGATGTTATAGCATCAGTTATTCATTTTAATGGAACAGTAGATGATTTAACAAAACTAGAGCTTTGTTATGCTCCGCCATATTCTTCAGCAAAAGATCCTGTTAATATGGCAGGTTATGTGGCAGAAAATATATTAAATGGCGTAAGTAAAATATTTCATCATCATGATGTATCAGATTTAAAAAGAGATGGTTCTATTCATTTAATAGATACAAGAACTCGTGGAGAATATGCTGCTGGACATATTGAAGGCTTCATTAATATACCAGTTGATAATTTAAGGCAGCATTTATCAGAACTAGATAAAAATAAAAAAGTATATATTGTATGTCAAGTTGGTTTAAGAGGCCATGTAGCATGCAGAATTTTACAAGGTCATGGTTTTGACAGCTATAATTTAAGTGGCGGCTATGCACTATACAATGAGATATATAATAAAAATAAATAAATACCAATAAGTTAGTGAACTTATAAAAAAAATTAAAAAAAATAAAAAAAATACTTGATATTTGTATAAAAATATGTAAAAGTATCTATCCACGCATAAATGCGCTATACCTATATTTATGCCTAAAATTAAGGTATATATAGTAAATTATATAGTTAATTAGGGGCTTTTAAGCCTTTTTAATAAAAAAGATTTGTGCGATAAGCTTGTAAAAGCCTTTTATGCACAAATACACTATTTCAGGATAACCTATCTGAAAAGTGTGAAAAAATTTAGAGGAAATCTAATGGCAAAAATTGATGTATTTGATGTGAAAAACTCTAAAGTCGGCACAGCAGAACTGCATGATGCTATTCTTGATTATCCAGTGAATACTGTTTTAATCCATGAAGTAGTTAAAATGCAGCTTGCATGCAAAAGAGCAGGTACACATGCTACTAAGACTAAGGGTTTAGTTTCTGGTGGTGGTAGAAAACCATGGAAACAAAAAGGAACTGGTAGAGCAAGAGCTGGTTCATCTAGGTCTCCATTATGGAGAGGTGGTGGCACTATATTTGGTCCACAACCAAGAGATTATTCTTATTCTATGCCTAAGAAAAAGGTTAAAAATGCATTAAAAAGTGCAATCCATGCTAAATTTGATGCAGGCTGTGTAACAGTTATTGATAATCTTTTTGTAGAAAACGGCAAAACAAAAGAAGCAGTTGAAATATTAAAAGCTTTCAACGCAGACAGAAGAGTTCTTATTGTTGTTGATGCAATTGATGAAAAAGTTGCAAGAGCATTTAGCAATATTCCGTATGCAGATATTTTACATGTAGACGGCTTAAATGTTTATGATATTATGAACTCTTACAAAATAATTTTCCTCAAAAACAGTCTCCCTATGGTAGAAAAAGCCACAGGCATTGCAGTGGAAGGTGAATAATGATTACTAAGTATGATGTTATAAGAAGACCCTTTCTTACTGAAAAATCAATGATGATGCAGGAAGATGCTAAAAAATCAGCAGTTACAAGAGTTAGAAGAGCAGTTTTATCAAAAGATAAAAAATCTGAAACTTCTAAAACTAAACGTAATGCAGTAAGCAGAAAAATGCTTGCTGATATAGTAGCTAAGTTAGATAAAAATGCTGCTAAAGCACAAATTGAAGAAGCTGCTGAAGGTTTAGTAGAAGCAAAAATAGTTTTCCAAGTTCATGTTGATGCTACGAAAACTCAAATCAAAGAAGCAGTAGAAGAGTTTTTTAAAGTAAAAGTTGCTCATGTTAGAACAGCAAACTACAAAGGCAAAGAAAAACGCTTTGGCAGAACTCTTGGTAGAAGAAATGATTGGAAAAAAGCTGTCGTTACTCTTAAAGAGGGCGAAAGGCTAGATTTAGTGTAGTGGGAGAGTGATTAATGGGTATTAAAACCTTTAAACCAACGTCAAAAGGCGTTCGTTTTAGAACAAACAGCGATTATGCAGATATCACATCTTCTGTACCTGAAAAATCGCTTACAAAAGTTATTAAATCAAAAGGCGGTCGTAACAATAGAGGCCGTATTACAGTTCGTCACCAAGGTGGCGGTAATAAAAGATTATACCGTATTATTGACTTTAAAAGAAATAAAGATGGTATTCCAGCAACAGTTGCAACAATCGAGTATGATCCAAACCGTTCTGCTCGTATTGCATTAGTTGTATATAAAGATGGTGAGAAACGTTATATTGTTGCTCCAATATCTTTAAAAGTTGGTGATATAGTTCAAAGTGGTGAGGGTGCCGATATTAAAGCAGGTCATGCTATGGCATTAAAAGATATGCCAGTTGGTACAGTTATCCACAATGTTGAATTAAGACCTGGTAAAGGTGGTCAGCTTGCACGTTCAGCTGGTTCTTATGCACAATTACTTGCAAAAGAAGGCGAATACTGCCACGTAAGGCTCCCATCTGGCGAGATTAGGCTTGTTAAAGCAGAATGTAAAGCTACTATCGGTCAAGTATCTAATACAGAACATGAAAACTTAAAAATTGGTAAAGCAGGTAGAAAACGTTGGAAAGGTATCAGACCAACTGTTCGTGGTGTTGCCATGAACCCTGTTGATCACCCAATGGGTGGTGGTGAAGGTAGAACTAGTGGTGGTCGCCACCCTACAACACCTTGGGGTAAACCAACTAAAGGTTACAAAACTCGTAAGAAAAATAAACCATCTAATAAGTATATTGTATCTAAAAGATAGCATGATAGGAGGAAGAAGTGCCAAGATCGCTTAAAAAAGGACCTTTTGTAGACGCTCATGTTGAAAAAAAGGTAAAAGAAGCTAAAGAAACAAACAGCAAACAAGTTATTAAAACTTGGTCTCGCAGAAGCACTATCGTGCCAGATATGATAGGCTTAACATTTGCTGTGCATAATGGAAATAAATTTATCCCTGTCTATGTTACAGAAAACATGGTAGGACATAAGTTAGGTGAATTTTCTTTGACTAGAACTTTTCGTGGTCATAAGAAAGATGATAAAAAGGTCAAAAGGTAAGACGTATGGATGTTAAAGCAACAGAACCATCTAAAACACCTAAAGAAAGAGTTAGAAGAAAAACTCAAAGACAATTAGAACAAGGTGTTTGGGCAGTAGCAAAGTTCGCTCGGGTATCCACACGAAGAGCCCGCGAAGTAGCAGAATTAGTTAGAGGTAAACCAGTAGAGGAAGCAATGGCTATCCTTAAATTTACCCCTAGAAAAGCAGCAGCTATCATAGCTAAAGTTATTAAATCAGCTATGGCAAATGCTGAGGAAAACAAAGGGATTCGTGATGTGACCCGCTTAAAAGTAGGCGTACTTAGAATTGAAATGGGCCCTCCTATGAAGAGGTATACTCCTCGTGCATACGGTAGAGCATCTCTTATCCGTAAACCGACTACTCACATTAAAGTAGTTTTACAAGATGAAACGGAGGTGAAATAGTGGGACAGAAGGTTAATCCTAATGGTTTTAGACTTGGTATTAACAAAAACTGGAACTCTGTATGGTATTCTAATAAAAAAGAATACAGCCAAAATTTAATTGAAGATATCAGAATTCGCCAGTTTTTAAGAAAACGCTTAAACCAAGCAGGTATTGCACAAATTGGTATTGAGCGTATGAGCTCTAAAATCAGAGTAACACTTAATACTAGCCGTCCGGGTATCGTTATCGGTAAAAAAGGTGCGGAAATTGAAAAGCTCAAAAGTGAGCTTAAAAAATTCACTTCAGCAGAAGTATTACTTGTTATCCGTGAAGTGAAAAAACCTGAGCTTGATGCAGCACTTGTGGCTGATTCTATTGCTCAGCAGCTTATTCGCCGTGTAGCTTTCAGAAGAGCTATGAAAAAAGCTGTGTTACAAACATTAAAATCTGGTGCATTAGGCATTAAAGTAATGTGTGGTGGCAGGCTTGCAGGTGCAGATATTGCACGCAGCGAATGGTATATTAAAGGACGCGTTCCTCTTCAAACACTTCGTGCTGCTATTGATTATGGCACAGCAGAAGCACTTACAGCTTATGGTATCATAGGCGTAAAAGTATGGATATTCACTGGTGAAATCCTTGAAGATAGAAGCGGCAAGGGGGCAGAATAATCATGTTAATGCCAAAGAAAACCAAATACCGCAAAATGTTTAAAGGCCGTATTAAAGGTAAAGCTCATAAAGGTAATACTGTAGTATATGGTGATTTCGGTTTAGTAAGCGTTGGTAAAGCAAAAATTACAAGCCGTCAAATAGAAGCGGCACGTATTGCCATCAACCGTTATTTAAAACGTGGTGGTGATGTTGTAATTAGAATATTCCCTCACAAACCAATTACTAAACGCCCTGCTGAAGTTCGTATGGGTAAAGGTAAAGGTCCATTAGAGGGTTATGTAGCACCTATTAAAGAAGGTACAGTGCTGTATGAAATCGGTGGTGTTGATGAAGCATTAGCAAGAGAAGCATTCCGCCGTGCAGCTCACAAACTGCCTGTTAAATGTAAAGTTATTACAAAAGCAGCAGCTGAAGAGGTGAAATAGTGAAAGCAGCAGAAATTCGTGAATTAAGCACAGAAGAATTAGTGAAGAAAGAAGCGGAACTTAGAGAAGATTCTTTCCGTCTCCGTTTCAAACTTTCTACTGGCGAGCTTGAAGATACATCTAAAATCAAACAAACTCGCAAAGATATTGCTCGTATTAAAACAATACTAGCTGAGCGTCGTAAGCAAGAGGTTGCAAATGGAAAGTAGAGGACGTAGGAAAGTTCGCCGCGGCATCGTGGTTAGCGATAAAATGCAGAAGACTATCACTGTTAAAGTAGAGCGTCAAATCCTGCATCCAATGTATAAAAAATTCATCAAACGCAGTAAAACATTTTTTGCTCATGATGAAGAAAATACAGCAAGAATTGGTGATTTTGTTCAAATCGTTGAAACAAGACCACTTAGCAAAAATAAGTGCTGGAGACTCGACAGTATCATTACTCGCTCTGTTGAATCTACAGGGGAGGAGACTGTTTAATGATTCAGGTTCAATCACGCTTAACAGTTGCTGATAACTCTGGTGCTAGAGAAATCATGGCTATTAAAGTTATTGGTGGCTCACGTAAACGCTACGGTAAAGTAGGCGATATAATAGTGGCTAGCGTAAAAGTTGCAAGCCCAGATAGTAACATTAAAAAAGGTGCGGTTGTTCGTGCAGTTGTAGTTCGCACTGCAAAAGAAAAACGCCGTGCTGATGGAACTTATATTAAATTTGACGATAACGCAGCAGTTTTATTAAATAAACAAAACGAACCAATAGGTACACGCGTTTTCGGACCAGTTGCCAGAGAATTAAGGGGTAAAGGCTTCCTTAAAATCGTATCTATGGCACCTGAAGTGTTATAGGAGATAAAAATGCCTATAAAATATAAATTAAGAAAAAATGACCCAGTGGTAGTTATCTCTGGTAAAAACAAAAAAACTGTATCTAAAATACTTGAATTAGATAAAGAGAAAGGTCAAGTGGTTGTGGAGAATGTTAATGTTGTAAAACGTCACACTCGTCCAAACCAAACTAACCCGGACGGCGGTATTATTGAAAAAAATATGCCGTTTTCCATCTCTAATGTTATGTATCATTGCCCAAAATGCAATACTGGCGTTCGTCTTGGCATTAAAGTTTTAGATAATGGCAAAAAAGTTCGCTATTGCAAAAAATGCAATGAAGTTATTGATAAGGCATAGGTGGAAAGATATGACTGAATTAAAAGAGAAATATCTCAAAGAAGTTGTGCCACACATGATGAAAACTTTTTCATACAAAAACATTAACCAAGTGCCAGTAGTTGAAAAAGTAGTTTTAAACATGGGTGTTGGCGAAGCAGCTGCAAATGCAAAAGTTCTTGAACATGCTATTAGCGACATGACTAAAATTGCAGGTCAAAAACCAATTGTAACAAGAGCAAAAAAATCAATAGCTGGTTTTAAAATTCGTGAAGGTCAAGCAATTGGTTGTAAAGTTACTTTACGCCATGACACTATGTATGAATTTTTACAACGCTTTTTCAATATTGCTCTTGCTCGCGTACGTGACTTTAAAGGTGTAAACCCTAAATCATTCGACGGCAGAGGCAACTATGCTATGGGTGTTAAAGAACAAATTATCTTCCCGGAAATTGATTACGATAAAATAGATAAAGTACGTGGATTAGATGTTATTATTACTACAACGGCTAAAACTGATGAGGAAGGCAGGGAACTGCTGAAAGCTCTCGGTATGCCGTTTGCTTAAGCAGGAGGTATAGATGGCTACTACTGCGAAGTATAACAGTGCTTTTGAAAAGAAAAAATTTCAAGTGCGTAAAAATAATAGATGCCCACTTTGTGGTCGTCCACGTGCTTTTATGAGACGGTTTAATATGTGCCGTATGTGTTTCCGTAAACTTGCGTTAAATGGTGATATACCAGGCGTTCGCAAGTCAAGCTGGTAAGATGGAGGAGCAGCAAAATGAGATTGACTGACCCTATTGCTGATATGCTTGCTCGTATGCGTAATGCATTAATGGTTAAGCATTCAGAAGTTACAATACCTTATTCTAAAATAAAAGAAAGTATTGCAACTATCTTTAAAGATGAAGGTTATATAAAAAATTATAGAGTAGTTACTAACGGCAACAAAAAAGATATTATCGTTTACTTAAAATATAACGATATGAATGAATCAGTTATCCGTGGTTTAAAACGTATCTCTAAACCGGGTAGAAGGGTTTATGTAAATACTAAAAACTTAACATTTGTTTTAGGTGGTTTAGGTAATGGTATTATCTCTACTTCTTCTGGTATAAAAACAGTGAAACAATGCCTTAATGAAAAAGTAGGCGGCGAATATCTCTGTCAAATTTGGTAATTGGAGTGTAGAATGGCAAAAGAAAGTCAAAAAACCCAAGAGCCGAAAGTAAAAGTATCACGTATTGGTAAAGCACCAATTACTATTCCGGCAGGGGTAAAAGTAAATGTTTCAGGGCTTACTGTAGCAGTTGAAGGCCCAAAAGGTAAACTTTCTCAGGATATCGCAGAAGGTATAATTGTGAAAGTTGATGGCTCACAATTAGTATTAGAGTGTGCTGATGGTTCTATTTCTTTAAGACAAAAACACGGGCTATACAGAACACTTATTGCTAATATGATTGAAGGTGTTACTAACGGATTTGTTAAAAACCTTGAAATTATTGGTGTTGGTTATAAAGTAGCTATGAAAGGTAAAGACTTAGATTTATCTATGGGCTTTTCTCACCCAGTTATTTTTAAAGCACCAGCTGGTATTGAATTTGCAGTTGATGGCAATACTAAAATATCAGTTAAAGGTATAGACAAACAGCTTGTTGGTCAAGTTGCAGCTAATATCCGCAAAATCAGAAAACCAGAACCTTATAAAGGTAAAGGTATACGTTATGCTGGTGAATATGTAGCAATGAAAGCCGGCAAATCTGGTAAAAAATAAGGAGAGCAGATAGTGAGCAGGTTTAATAAAGCTGAAGGACGTGTTAGACGTCATATCAGATTAAGAAAAAAAATCCGCGGAAGTGAGGCTCGCCCACGTCTTGCTGTGTTTAAAAGCAACACTAATATATATGCTCAGGTTATCAATGATAAAACTGGGGAAACAATAGTTTCAGCAAGCTCTCTTGAAAAAGAGTTCCGTGCAAAATTCGGTGGTAAATTAAATTTAGAAGTTGCTAAATTTATAGGTTCAACAGTAGGTAAACGTGCTAAAGATAAAGGCATTAATGCTGTTGTATTTGATAGAGGCGGCTATATCTATCACGGTAGAATAAAAGCATTAGCAGACGGTGCTCGTGAAGCCGGTCTTGAGTTCTAGTAAGGGGGTCTGATTTGAGTACAGAAGAAAAACAATTATCTGATAAAGTCGTTCACATTGGCAGGGTTACAAAAGTTGTTAAAGGTGGACGTATATTCAAATTCACAGCCCTTGTAGTAGTTGGGGACCACAACGGTAACGTTGGTATTGGTCATGGTAAAGCTAGAGAAGTACCTGATGCAATACGTAAAGCTATGGAAAATGCTAAGAAAAACATGGTATCAATACCTGTTGCTAAAGGCACAATTCCACATGCTATGATAGGTAAATTTGGTGCAAGTGAAATAGTTATGAAACCAGCTGCACCTGGTACTGGTATTATTGCTGGTGGTGCTGTTCGTTCATTATTTGAACTTGCAGGTATTCACAATATACTTTGTAAATCTGTTAGAAGCAGAAACCCATATAACTCTTTATATGCTGCTATGAACGGGTTTAAAAATATGAGAACTATAGACCAAGTAGCTGCAGCTCGTGGTATAGAAATCTCAGACCTTGTTAGAAACAAAAAATAATTACAGGGGCTTTATGCCCCTTTTTACATTAACTTTTAATAGTTAATTTATTAATGGTGTTTTGCGTATAGAGAAAAGCGAGTAAATCACCAATTTAGGAGAAAATAATGCAACTTAATCAATTAAGACCGGGTCGCGGTGCTAATAAAGACCGTAAAAGAAGAGGTAGAGGTACTGGTAGTGGTCAAGGTACTACTGGTGGCCGTGGTAATAAAGGTCAAAACGCTAGAAAAAGCGGCCAGGTAAGACAAGGTTTTGAAGGCGGTCAAATGCCTTTAATCCGTCGTATCCCTAAAAGAGGCTTTAATAACGCTAGATTTGCTACAGTTTATGAAATTGTAAACTTAGTAGATATTGAAGAACGTTTTGAAGCAGGGGAAACAGTTAACGCTGAAAGCTTAAAATTTAGAGGCTTAATCCACTGCAATAAAGACGGCGTTAAAGTTTTAGGTGATGGCGAATTAACTAAAAAATTAACTTTTGAAGTTGATAAAGTTTCAAAATCAGCTGAAGAAAAAATAAAAAAAGCTGGCGGCGATATTAAATTAATTGAAAAAGTTAAATATGTTGCTAAAAAAGAAAACAAAGCTAAATAAGGTATATTAAATATATCTTTTATGTATTGCCACCTTTTATAAGGTGGCTTTTTCTTATCTATTATCTTTTATTTAAATATTAATTACAAATATGTAGAAATTGTGTAGATATTTTTATCTTTACCATTAAATGACATACTCAAAAGGTATAAGACATAGAAACATGTAAATTCTTATAAAATACATTTGAGGTGATGATATGTGCATTCATTATATGTATTATGGAAATGAATATGGCTACTTGTCAAATTTTTTTGATAACGGGGTATATTTTGGTATCAATAATATGTTAAAATATGAAAATATCAGCAGAGACGAAAAACAGTTATGCATATTTAACAGGTATCTGGCAAAAATAGATATTTTTAAATGTATTCTTAATTTGGATATTGTTAGAAAGCCCTGTTATAAGTGGAATAATTTTATTCCTTTACAAAATAATGGATTTATTATATAAAAAGGTAAATATTGTATATTGTTTTGTATTTAATATTTATTGGCGAAGGGGGATATAATATGTTAATAACTTTAAATAAATCTAGTTTTATTCGGGGGGGGGGATAGACGCAGTTTTGATTTTCTAACTCTCTTCTTATTTAATGGTTTTTATGCTGCTTTTTTATAAGAATGGCAGATACTTTTTAAAAGCTTATGTTTATTTAAATAATTATTTGATGGAGAATTAAATGAAAAATATTTTTAAAATAATATTCATATTAAGTTTAACTATTTTTGCAGTAACAGGCTGTGCAGATAACAGTGGCGGTAATGGCGGTGGAAATATAGAAAATAACGGTGGCGGTAATACTGGTGATGGTGGTAACACGGGCGAAGTTTATAGTCAGGAATTTACTAGATTAATCAGTATTGGAGGATTATCATATGGAGAAACTGCGGATGGTAAAAGATATGTTTGGGGTACAGTTGGTGAATTAGCAGGTGCAGGTAATACAGATAATATAAGTACACCAAAAGAAGTTGATTTTACTATAATTAATAATATTACAAATGATAGTAGTTATGGTAGTACTTATTATATTCTAACAGATACGGGCTTATATGCCTGGGGTGATAATTATGGAGGTCAAGTAGGCAATGGAAAAACTGAGAGTGTTCGTACCCCACATAAAGTAGCGGGAATAGACGGTAATATAAAAGAGGTTATAAATGGCTCTACAGTATATATTCTAACAGATACTGGCTTATATGCCTGGGGTTATAATAGATTTGGTCAAGTAGGCAACGGGACTACTGAAGATGTTTTAACCCCACATAAAGTAGCGGGAATAGACGGTAATATAAAAGAGGTTATAAATGGCTCTACAGTATATATTCTAACAGATGATGGCTTATACGCCTGGGGTTATAACTATTATGGTGGAGTAGGCAACGGGACTAGTGGAAATAATGTTCTAACCCCACATAAAGTAGTAAATGGTAATATAAAAGAGGTTATTACATATAATAGTGCTGTCTATGTTTTAACAGATAAAGGCTTATATGCATGGGGTGATAACTGGAATGGTCAAGTAGGCAATGGAACTACTGAAGATGTTTTAACCCCACATAAAGCAGTAGATGGTAATATAAAAGAATTTAAAATTATAAGTTCTACCTATTATGCTATAACGGAAGATGGCTTATATATCTGGGGTAATAACTCATATGGTCAAGTAGGCAACGGGACTAGTGGTAATAAAGTTCTAACCCCACATAAAGTAGTAAATGGTAATATAAAAGAATTTAAAATTATAAGTTCTATCTATTATGCTATAACGGAAGATGGCTTATATATCTGGGGTTATAACACTTATGGTAGAGTAGGTAATGGGACTATTGGTAATACTGTTACAACCCCACATAAAGCAGTAGAAGGTAATATAAAAGAGGTTATTGTAAAAAGCAGTAATGTATATGTATTAACAGATACGGGTTTATATGCCTGGGGTAATAATGAAAGTGGTCAATTAGGCAATGGAAATTCAGGGTATTCCCCTGATGATTTAATCCCACATAAAGTAGAGGGAATAAACGGTAATATAAAAGAGGTTATTGTAAACAATGATCTTAACAACAAGGCTATTGTCTATGTTTTAACAGATACGGGTTTATATGCCTGGGGTAAAAATGATAATGGTCAAGTAGGCAATGGAAAAACTGATAATGTTTTCACCCCACATAAAGCAGTAGAAGGTAATATAAAAGAGGTTATTGCAAACAACAATACTGTATATGTTTTAACAGATAATGGTTTATATGCCTGGGGTAGAAATGGTAGTGGTCAAGTAGGTAATGGAGAAACTGAGAATGTGTTAACTCCATATAAAGCAGTAAATGGTGATATAAAAGAATTTAAAATTTCAGGTTCTGGTTCAAATGCTACCTACTATGCTATAACGGAAGATGGTTTATACGCCTGGAGTAGAAATGATAGTGGTCAAGTAGGCAATGGAACTAGTGGTGCTAATGTTCTAACCCCACATAAAGTAGAGGGAATAGACGGTAATATAAAAGAGGTTATAAATGGCTCTACAGTATATGTTTTAACAGATACTGGCTTATATGCCTGGGGTAGAAATGATAGTGGTCAAGTAGGCAATGGAAAAACTAATTATGTTCTAACTCCACATAAAGCAGTAGATGGTAATATAAAAGAGCTTAAAATATATACTATTAATAGTAAAGACACATATTATGTATTAACAGATACGGGCTTATACGCCTGGGGTTATAATAAATTTGGTCAAGTAGGCAATGGAACTACTGAAGATGTTTTAACCCCTTATAAAGTTCAGATAGAAAAACAAAATTAAAAATAATAATCTATTCCCCGTAGTTTACGGGGAATAGAAGTAATATGTAGGAATAGATATGAGTGAAGATAACTTAAAATAAGAGATTTTCTTTTATCTAATGATTTTAAAAAATTATCAGAAATAAAAGATGAAGTTAATATTTTAAGATAGTTAATATGGCAGATAAGGAAACAGTCCATTCTGATATGTTAGCATATCTTTTTAATCCATATGAAAATATTATCTTAAAGAAAGTATGATAAATGAATTATTTAAGCACCTTTCAAAAAAGGATGCAAATTATATTAATCTGCTATTACTAGATTATTCTGATTTAGAAGTTTATAGAGAATATACCATAGATAACGGTAGAAGAATAGATATTTTATTAATTAGTAAAAGAAATAAAGTTATTAACTTAAAATTATGTAGTTAATATAATATTTAATATATTTGCTAAATGAAAGTTGTTGTAATTACCCTAATAGAGTAAGTAGCAAACATAAACCAATATCGTATTATAATATTAATAAGCTCATATATTAAATATAATATAAAATTTAGTATATGAGCCAATTTTTTTTGTAAAAACTAATAATTTCGTTTGCAAAATTTTTTTATATATGGTATCAATTTTCTTTATAGTGTATTTTAATAAATAAAGGCGGAAAGAATGTTTAAGAAAATTGAAGAAATTTTTTCTATTCCAGAATTACGTAAGCGTATATTTATGACGCTTCTTTTACTTGCTATATTTCGCATAGGTGCTCACATACCTACTCCGGGGGTTGACGGGCAGGCGTTATCTCAATTTTTTCAAAGTGCAGAAAACAACATACTTGGTTTTCTTGATATGTTTACAGGTGGTGCTTTAGCAAAATTAACTGTTTTTGCTATGGGTGTTATGCCTTACATCTCTGCATCTATTATTATGGAGCTTTTAGCAGTAGTTATTCCAACCCTTGCAGAGCTTAAAAAAAGAGGCAGCGAAGGAAGGGCAACTATTACAAAATATACAAGGTATTTGACAGTTGTAGTTGCTGCTATTCAAGGCCTTGCAATTTCCATTGGTATAGAAAATATGGAAATCAATGGTGCAAGAATAGTATTTATTGATGGCTGGCAGTTTAGATTTATTGCTACTCTTACACTTACAACTGGTACAATGTTTTTAGTATGGCTTGGTGAAAAAATCACATCATTTGGTGTAGGTAATGGTATGTCATTAATCATCATGGCAGGTATTATTTCTGCTTTCCCAAGTGCAGTATCTAATACATATAATTTAATGCAGACAGGAACTATTCAGATTATTCCATTAATTATAGCTGTTGCTATTATGGCTTTAGCATATGTTGCAATTGTATTTATGGAAACATCTCAACGCAGACTTCCAATTCAATATGTAAGAAAAGGTAATGCAGGTGGAAAAGTAAATTCTGGTAATTCATACCTTCCATTAAGGCTTAACCCAGCAGGTGTTATACCTATAATCTTTGCTTCTACATTGATTACTTTACCTGCTACTCTTGCTACATTTTTACCACAGGACCCTACAGTGCAAAAAATTAACTTTTTCTTTTCGCCTGAATATCCTGTATATTATGTATTAGAGCTTACATTAATAATCTTTTTTACATATTTTTATACATCTATTATATTTAACCCAACAGATATTGCAGATAATATAAATAAATCTGGTGGTGTAATGCCTGGAAAACGTCCAGGTATTGAAACTGCTAATTATATAGATTATGTACTTACTCGTTTAACATTTGTAGGTGCTGTATATTTAGCAATAGTATCAGTTATGCCACAGTTATTTATTAGGGCATTCGGCTTACAGTTTTACTTTGGTGGAACAAGCCTGTTGATTGTTGTAGGTGTTGGTCTTGATGTTATACAAAAAATAGAATCTCACTTACTTACTCACAACTATGACGGCTTTTTAGCTAAAGGCCGTATTAGAGGGAGAAATTGGTCATGAAAAACATTGTATTTTTAGGTGCACCTGGTGCAGGTAAAGGAACACAGTCTGAATTTATCATAAAAAAATATGGTATAGTTCAAATTTCTACTGGTGATATGTTAAGAACAGCTGTTAAAGCTGGTTCACCACTTGGTCAAGTAGCAAAAGAGTTTATGGATAATGGTAAACTTGTTACAGATGAAATTATTATTGGGTTAATGAGAGAAAGGCTTGCTCAATCAGACTGTAAAAATGGCTTTATATTAGATGGTTTTCCAAGAACTTTGGCACAAGCAAAAAGTTTAGATGTTATGCTTCAAGAAGATATGAAAACAGAAATAACTCATATAATAAGCCTTGAAGTGCCAGATGAATATATTGTTGAACGTATTACTGGTAGAAGAACAAGCCCGATTACTGGTAAAATCTACCATGTTAAATATAACCCACCTGCAGTTGAAGGTATGGCAGAAGATGGCAAAACTCCACTTGTTCAAAGAGATGACGATAAAGAAGAAACTGTTAAAAAACGTTTAGAAGTTTTCCATGAACAGGCAGATGCTTTAAAATCATACTATAAAAATACTGGTAAACTTTTTATTGTTGATGGCACAAAAACACCGGAAACAGTATTTGCAGAAATTGAGGAAATACTTAAATAATGGTTGTTTTATACTCTAAAAGTGAAATAGAAAAAATAAAAACTGCATCAGAAGTAGTAAAAGCAGTATTTAAAGACTTAAAAAATTATATAAAACCGGGAATTACAACAAAAGATGTTGACAAGCGGGTAGAAAGTATTGTATACTCAATGTCCGCCATTCCATCATCTAAGGGGTATCATGGTTTTCCGGGTGCATGCTGCACATCAGTTAATAATGTGGTGGTGCATGGAATCCCTAATGATTACGTTCTTAAAGAGGGCGATATTATAAGTGTTGATGTGGTTGCCAATAAAGATGGCTTCCATAGTGATGCTTGTAGAACGTTCCCTGTTGGAAATATTAGTGAGGAAGCAGAAAGGCTTATAGAAGTGACTAAAGAGTCTTTTTTTAAAGGTGTTGAATACGCTAAGGCAGGCTTTAGGGTATCAGACATTTCTCATGCAGTCCAAACCCATGTGGAAGCGGCTGGCTTTGGTGTTATTAGAGAATACCAAGGGCATGGGGTAGGCAGAAATATGCATGAAGAACCTTCTATTCCAAACTATGGCAGGCCAAATCGTGGCTTTAGGTTAAAGCCCGGTGCGGTATTAGCAATTGAACCAATGGTTACATACGGTGATTACGCTATCAAAATTTTAGAAGATAGATGGACAGCCGTTACAGTGGATGGTTCCATTGCAGCTCATTATGAGAATACGGTGGTAGTTACAAATGATGCACCACTTATTCTTACTTTAGAAGATGAAGAATAATCTTCATTAATTAATGTTGAGGGGAAGAGAACATTATGAGTAAAAAAGATGATGTAATTGAAGCATCAGGCGTAGTAGTAGAAGCACTGCCAAATGCTCAGTTTAAAGTAACTCTTGAAAATCAACATACTATCCTTGCTCATTTATCGGGCAAGATGAGAATGAACTTCATTAGAATCCTACCGGGTGATAAAGTTACAATTGAACTTTCCCCCTATGATTTGACGAAGGGCAGAATTACATATCGGCAAAAATAAACGGAGCAGACAAATGAAAGTAAGAGCTAGCGTTAAACCGATTTGCAGCAAATGCAAGATTGTGAAGAGGAAAGGGGTAATCAGAATAATCTGTGAAAATCCCCGCCACAAACAAAGGCAAGGCTAAGGAGGCGAATAGTGGCGCGAGTAGCCGGAGTTGACATTCCAAACAACAAGAAAGTAGAAATCGGTCTTACCTACATTTATGGAGTAGGTAGAAGCACAGCCCGTAAAGTTATCGCAGAAACAGGTATCGATAGCAACAAAAGAGTGGCTGAATTAACAGAGCAGGAAATTTCCTCAATCAGAAAATTATTAGAGGAAAACTATAAGGTGGAAGGTGATTTACGTAAAGAAATCGGCCTTGCTATCAAGCGCCTTATGGAGATAAACTGCTACCGCGGTTGGAGACATAAAATGGGGTTGCCTGTTAGAGGGCAAAAAACTCGTTCTAATGCAAGAACGCGTCGTGGGCTTGCTGGTAAACGCGGTATAAAAAGGAAGTAAAACTTGATAGTTGTCTTTAATTAAGACACTGCGTAGGTATTAACTGGACTATCTGTTAAAGGGTATTCAGTAGGTTAATATTCTATCATAATGCTACTTTGGAGGAACCATGGCAGGTCCTAGAAAATCAGGTAAAAGAGAAAAAAAGAGCGTACCAAGGGGTATAGCTCACATTAATTCTACATTTAATAACACTCACATCGCTTTTACAGATGTGAAAGGTAATGTAGTATGCTGGGCAACTGGCGGAACAGAAAATTTTAAAAACTCAAGGAAATCCACTCCTTTCGCTGCTCAACTTGCAGCTGAAAATGCAGCAAAAAAAGCTGTTGATTTCGGTATGAGAGAAGTTGAAGTTAGTGTTAAAGGACCGGGTTCTGGCAGAGAAAGTGCTATTAGAGCAATTCAAGCTGCTGGAATCAAGATTACAGTTATTAGAGACATTACACCCGTTCCACATAACGGATGTCGTCCTATTAAGAAAAGAAGAGTTTAGGAGAGGATACCTTGGCTAGATATACAGGTGCAAACTGCAAACTTTGCAGACGTGAAAATATGAAGCTTTTTCTTAAAGGCGAACGTTGTTACAAAGATAAATGTGCTTTTGAAAGAAAAGAATACGCACCAGGTCAACATGGTAAGTTACATAAAAAACTTAGCGACTATGGTGTTCAGCTTCGTGAAAAACAAAAAGCTAAAAGAATTTATGGCGTATTAGAATCTCAATTCCGTAGATATTTTGAAAAAGCATCTTCTATGGAAGGGATTACTGGTGAAATATTACTCCAGTTTTTAGAACGCCGTCTTGATAATGTTGTTTACAGAGCAGGTTTTGCTTCAAGTCGTAAAGAAGCACGCCAAATGGTAAAACATGAACATTTTACTGTAAACGGCAGAAAAGTAAGTATCCCATCATTCTTAGTTAAACCTGGAATGGTTGTGGAAGTGAAAGAAAAAAGCAGAAATCATGCAAGAATAGTAGAATCTCTTGAAACTGCTGCTGGTAGAGGAATTCCAGAATGGATATCTCTTGATAAGCAAAATTTTAAAGCGAATGTATCTAGGCTTCCAGAAAGAACAGATATAGCTTATGACATTCAAGAATCGCTCATCGTAGAGCTCTACTCTAAATAACGCTTTTAAAGCGGAGGATGCATTACCTATGATAATGATGAATTTTAGGAATTTAATAAAGCCTAAAAGTATTGAACCGGTTGGGCAGGTATCAAGCACTTATGGTAAATTTATAATTGAGCCATATGAAAAAGGCTTTGGTACTACTATTGGTAACGCTTTAAGACGAGTTATGCTTTCATCTATTGAAGGCACAGCCGTTGTTGGTGTGCGTATTTCCGGAGTTACAAATGAGTTTTCAACTGTACCAGGCGTCATTGAGGATGTAGTAGAGATTCTCTTAAACGTTAAAGACCTTACATTATGCTCAAGCGTTCCTGAGCAAACTAAGGTATTTATTAAGAAAAAAGGCAAAGGTCCAGTTACTGCTGGTGATATACAAGGTGATGGCACAGTAGAAGTGCTTGACCCAGAACAACATATTCTTACAATTAGTGATGATAATTTAGAATTATACATTGAGCTGATAGTAGAACGTGGTATTGGCTATGTCCCAAGTGGTGAATTTGAGGATAAATTCAATAACGAAATTGATATTATGCCTGTTGACGCTATATTTACTCCTATTAAAAGGGTAAATTATCATGTAGAAAATGCTCGTGTTGGGCAAAGTACTGATTATGATAAGCTGATATTAGAAATTGAAACTGATGGCTCTGTTAGACCTGAAGAAGCAATGGCTTTTGCAGCAAAAATAGTTAAAGACTACATGACTCAGTTTATAAACTTTGAAGAAAAAGATGAAGAAGAGGCAGATGTTGAAGAGAACAGAGGCAACAGCCAAGTTCTTGAAATGCTTGATAACAGTATTGAAGAGCTTGAGCTTTCTGTTAGAGCTTATAACTGTCTTAAAAATGCTAATATTAAAACTCTCTATGAATTATGCAGCAAAACTGATGGAGAAATGCTGAAAACTAAAAACTTTGGTAGAAAATCTCTTGAAGAAATCAAAAAAGTATTATCTGACCTTGGCTTAAGCCTTGGTATGGATTTGGAGAGTCTAGGCTATAAGAAAAAGGATTCTGAGGTTGAATAATGAGACACAATGTGGTTAATAACAAGTTTAGAATGAAGACATCACACCGTATTGCTACTTTTCGCAATATGACAGTGTCTTTAATTGAAAATGGTAAAATTGAAACTACACTTGATAAAGCAAAAGTTTTAAGAGGTGTTATTGAGCCATTAATCACTCTTGCAAAAAGAGGCGATGTGGCAGCAAGAAGACTTGCTTTAAAAAAACTTCCTAATGCTGAAAGTGTTAGAAAACTTTTCCATGAAATTGCCCCTGTTTTTAAAGACAGAAACGGTGGTTATACAAGAGTATTAAAAACTGGCCGTCGTCAAGGGGACAATGCTGAAATGGCAATAATTGAATTTGTTGAAGAAATTAAAAAATAATTTAAGGGGCTTTTAAAAGCCCCTTGTTTATATATTATTAACTCTATCACTTTACAACCTATTTTATAAATATAGCCTATATATTTATATAATCTATACAATATAAATAGTAAATTTTATCTTAATCATAGTTAATAATATATAAAATATATTTTATTAGAGTATTAAGTTATTTATTTTACAGATAAATTTACATTTATAATTAGTATTTATAAAATGAAATATTTTATATAATTACTTATTAAAATTAATTAAATAAAATATACATCTATATTCATAAAATAATTTAAAAATTAAAATTATATTTTTTTATGCTGTCTAATAAATTTGTATATAGATAGTAATAATTATAAGATGTTTTTTTATTTTTATAATCATTTATCATTATATTTTTTTTGCTTTCAATCATATCTTTTATATTATTATATAAATTATCTGTATTATTTTTTTTATTGTTCTTTTTTATATAATAATCAAAAAGCAGTATTCTATATTTTACATAAAAATCGCTATGGCTGTATTTATCAATATTAGTAAGGGCAGTATCTATTCCAATAAAATTATATGATAATTCCAGTAAATTTTTATACATTATTTTTTCAGTATTATTTAGTGAAAGAGATGATAAATTTTTATTAAAATAATCAATTTGCTCTTTTAATTTACTTTTTTCTCCATCAATTTTATCATTGGTATTAGAATACAAAAAACTATTAAAAAATAAATCTTTAATTTGAGTTTTTTCATCTTTATTTTTTTTGTTATAATCTGGCAGTAAATAACCTGCTTCAAAAACTTTTAAAATATTAATTTCTATATTATCTTTATTACCTATACACTGAGTTCTTCCATAGCGTTTAATGGTTTCAACATCTATTTGGTTAAATGAACCATTTGATAAATTTTCATAAATATTAAAAGAAGAAATATCAGCACATGGTTTACATTTTATACCATGGCATACAACGGTATATACTTCATTATCATCAACATTTTTAATAGGGGCAAATACTGTTCCCCAGCCGCCACCATCAATTTTATATTTTACTTTTTCACCTTTATATAAAAGCTCACCTTCAGCAACAGCACCATAAGTATCATATATTGAAATAATCATCGGCTCATTTTGGGAGTTAATGAAAAATTCTTCTACTTCTTTTTTAGTAAGTTGATTATCAGTGTTAGGATTATTTACAGTTAATACTTCTATATCACCTTTTTTTATACTTTTATAAACCATACTTTCTTCTGCATATGAATTAAATGAAAAAATTAATAGAAATAATAAAATTATTAAAGGCATATTTAATCTCCCAAATTTGTAGTAGAGTATTATTATACATATGTAGTATATGATGTCAAGAATATATTGATAAAAAGGAATATATATGTTAAAATTGACTATAATTTGGAGGGTTTATGATTAAGAAAATATTGTTGTTATTTATATTATTTATCACAATTTTACCATTTAAAAGTATGGCAGATGAAAGATACTTAGTTTTTAATTCTACAGATGATTATATAAATATTCGTTCTTCACCTAATGGTAAAGTATTAAATAAATTATATAGAATGGACTTTATTATTATATTTTATAAGTTCTCACAAGATAATGTAAAAGATAAGTGGATATCAACAGATTATGGCTATATTCACCAGTCACAAGTTAAAGATATATCAGCTAATGAATTTAATTTTTATATTAAACAGACCATATTAGATGAACTAAATAAAATAGATAATGAAACTGTAAAAAAGAAATACTTGGTGATAAAAAATGGATTGATGAATATAAGCTGGGTGTTAAAGATGATTATGCAACAGGGGTGCTGCGTAGAAGGTTAAAGTTAATTAATAACATAATTCATAAAGAATATTCTCAAGCTTTAGAATATGCAGCATTTTTGGGTATGCCTGATACATTTGTATATCTATTAAATAATGGGGCAGAAATAATTTCAAATGTTAAAGTTGCGGAGAATAATGGTGATTTTGTAGAGCCAGAAGATGTTTGCGGGTTAGAATATATAGAAACTGATGTGCTTTTTGAAAGTGTGATTGGAGCCAATAATAATAAAATAAATAAAATAATATTAGATAATGGGCTTGATTTTAATCATAGATATGAAGACCATGTTTTTAGCAAGCATATATTAACAATGGCTATAGAGCAGGAAAATATTGAGTTGGTAAATTTATTATTAGAGCATAATGCAGATGTAAATATTTCAATATGTAATAATGATTTTGGATTAACTTCTATTGGAGCATCACCTTTACAAGCAGCAATAGCAGTAAACAGGCTTGATATTGTAAAAATTTTAGTGGAACATGGTGCTAATATCAATGTCCCTATAATTGTCCAAGATGGATCTTATGATACAACTGGAGAGCTGCCACTTGATTTTGCAATTAATAAAGGATATACAGATATTGCAGAGTATTTAAAATCACATAATGCAAAAAAATATAAAGAATTAAAATAATATATTAAAAGGTTGGGATGGGAGTATGAAAAGAAAATTAATATTATTAATCAGCATTATTTTATTAATAGTAATATCAGCTTGCAAAAAACAGGAAGAAAATATAGTTGAAAATAATAGCACAGAAACAGCTGTAATAGAAGAAAAAGAAGTAGTAGAAGATTCTACAAATACTACTACAGTAGAGGTAGACATAGAAATAGATGATAAAAATAAAGTAGTAGAAATTTATTCAGAAGAACAGCAAAAATTAATAGATGAAATAAAAAACAGTGAATATAACCCAAGAATTGTTAATTTAAAGGGCTTAAAAGAATTTAAAGTAAGTGATATAGAAAAAACAGCAGGTATTCCATTATCTGAACCATATTATAATGATGTGATTACTGATTATAATTATAATATTATTAGTGATGAGCAAAAGGTAAAAAATGCCTGCGAATATTTATTAAAATTAAATCGTAAAATTGATATGTTCTCTATGGAGTTTAATTATGAAGAATTTCCTAAATATTTTTATTTTATTGCATTTCATAATTACTTAATGGAAAGTTTAGACAGTGTTAAAGATGCAGATGTAAAAAATAGTAAAATGTATCATTTAGCTTATGTATTAGGACATTTGGCAAGAAACGGGCTTTATGAATATGAAAAAATTAAAGAACATGTTGCATATTTAAAAGATTATCCGCTTTCACAGCTAAAAACAGATACAAATACACAGGAAGCATATGAAGAATTAGCATCAAATATACATAAGTTAATAGGTATTTTAAATGAGCAGGATTATTCAGCAGATAAGCTTGGAATAGATGCCATATATAAAAAGGCAGTTGAAAATGATATTACTGACAGCATATTATTTGCAGTGGGTTATTTAGATATTTTTAATAGTAATACAGAAGTTTTTACTTCTACAAGTGTTGCAGGTTCTGGTCGCTATGGAAGTGTTAGTGTTTTAGCAAAAGAATTTGACAGCAAAATATTTAATGAGTATTTATCTGTATTTTCAAAGAATTACCAGTCATTAGATGAGGAAGTAAAAAGAATTTATTCAGAAGAATTTGCAAGTTATGTTACAGAAAATACAGCAAGCTCTAGGGTTATTTATAAATTGTTTCCATATAATAAAAATGTTTATATTATGCGTCCAGACGATTATGAACTTGCTACATATGACTTATTTTTATTTACACTTGAAAATATAGACATAGGGGGTAAAGTTGATGGGTTAGATAGGACTATGTTTATAAAAAATAATAGTAGTAGTAATGCATCAGATAATTTTGAAGCCAAAAAAGGTGATTTATCTAAATTAGAAGTATATAATGAAATAGAATCAGATGAACTTCTTAAAGAAACTCCAAAAGCTATATTCAATAAAGATGGTAAATTTGACTATGATAAATTTCGCGACTATGTTGATAAGTTTATAGAATATAAAGGCTATACTCAATCTAGATATGCTAACTACTATAAATTTGATGCTAATAATTATGGTAAAGATGAATTGCTGCTTATTTTAGCGGTAGAATCAGGTGGGACATATATAAATACTTACTTTCTTTTTTTAGTAGATGAAAAAACATTAGAGATAGATGATAAAAGTGAACTTGGTAAACTTTTAATGTATTTTTCTTCAGATATAAATTTATCAGAGAAAAAGCCATTAAATAAAGCCTTTAAAAAATATAATATTAAAAGTGATGTAGATGATGAAACAATAAAGAATTCTATTTATAATAATTTTGAACCATATTTATATACATATGAAGGTAAAAACAGGATATTATTAGGAAATGATATATATGTAGACATATTGTTTGAAAAAGATAATGTGGATATAGAAATATATAAAAGTAAAACATATAATATTCAGCCAAAATTTGTATGGAATGGTGAATTGGAAAATGGAAAACCAGTAGGTTTATTAAATACTGATGCATCATTTGATATGAGTAAAGCTTCCACACCATCAGAACTTGCAATAGTAAGCGATGTAAATTTAAGAATGCTTGATAGGTTATCAAGTGATAAATATTTTAAATCAGTAGAAAATGTTGATGAAAATACAAAGAAAAACTTATTAAACAAAAGGCGTCAAATGAATAAAGATATTAAAAACTGTAAAGGCGATTACAAATGTATTAGGGATATTTTATATATTGATGTATTTGTTAACAAATAGGGGATATTATGAAAAAAATAATAATATATTTAATTGCTTTTAATTTTTCAATAATTATAACTTCCTATGCAAAGCCATATAATGCTTATGATATAGAAAAAAGTATAGGCTTAACAATGAAAGAGTGTAATATTTCTAATGAAATAACAAGCTATGACTATACAAAATTAAGTGAAAAGCAAAGGTTAGATGATGCATTAAATTATTTAATAAATCATGTAAATAATTTTAATATTTATATTGATTATGGTAATGCTAGCAATACTCCAAAATGCAGCAGATTTTACTATGAATTTTATGATTATTTATTTGAAAGTGTAATGAGCATTAAAGATAATAGTATAAAAAACAGCAGTAAATATAATGCAGCATTATTTTATTATTATTTTAATGAAAAAAATAAATTTTATGAACTTGAAAAACTGACCTTTTACGCAAAAAAATTATCAAATATTAGTAATAATGAATTTATTAATATTTTTCCAGTAAAAGATGATGACAGTAAGAAATATATACTTGAATATATCAATAACCTTTATAAAGTTATAAAATTTTTAAATGATAGTAAAAACATAACAAATAACTCTAATGCTGGTGTATTTTATAATAAATTAGTAGATGCATCTTTAGATGATTTTGCACTTTTAGAAACGGGCAGGGCAGATATTTTTAATAGTGGAATAGATTTATTTTATAAATCAGAAACTCAAGGAAGTGGGTTGTATAAGGCAATAGCTGTAGATTTTAGTGAACTAGATACAAAAAAACTAAACAAATATTTATTAAATAATTTTAATACATTTCAAAATAACCCAAAAGATATTAATGAATATGTTGAGTATATTTCATCAGGTTTTGATTATAATTTATCTGTATTTGCATATAATGGAAATATTTATGTAATGGATAAAAACCCTTTAAATAAAAAAATGTATAATATGTATTTATATACTTTTAATACTTTTTATGTAAATAATGATAGACCATTACTGCCAGATAATCTTAATGATCCAAATTTATTTTTAGTAAGTGGTGGTAATAAAACAAATAATTTTCCACTTGGCGATATAAGGTATTTAGATACAGAAAAAGTAACAAAGCTGTTTGAAAGAGATGTTATGAAACAGGCAGATAGTTCATCTTTTATAAAAAATGGTAAATATATGCTGGAATTAGCATCTAAATATTATCTTGATTATGCTTCATCAGTTCCAGGTCAGTGGATATATGTACCAAGAAATTACTATTTATTTGATATAAATAATGATGGAAAAGATGAACTTTTAGGTGTTATTGCTGTATCTTCAAGTTCTTATGAGTATGAAGGAACTTTTACTTACATATTAAATAATAAGACTTTAAAAATAGAAGATAACGTTTTAAATAAATTTTTAAAAACTTTTACTGGTAATGAAGATAATATGGCAGACAGTGGGTATGTAGATTTATTTAAAAATGAAAATATTAATAACAAAGTAAACAAAAATAATATAGGCACAGGAACTAAAAAACATTTTAGCCAAATATTATATACTCATAATGGAAAAAATAAGATATTATTATACGAACCATTTGTAACAGGGATTTATATTGATATATTATATGAAAAAAATAAGTTAAACATTACAGCAGATAGTATATATAAATATGAATCATCAATAACTATGGTTTGGAAAGGAAAGCTGAATAATGGCAGGCCAGTAGATTTGGTTAAATTTAAGGGTATAACAAAATAAATGGAAATAAAATATATAAATAAAGATACAGAGCAATATAAGTTAATTTTTTCTAATGTAACACTTAATGCAGGAAGTAAAACTATATTAGAAAATGAAAGCTTTAATATAACATATAATAATATGGTAATATTAAAAGGGCCAATAGGCAGTGGTAAAAGCTCTATATTAAAAGCAGTAGCAGGAATATATCGTATTGAAAACGGTGAGATTTTATCTACCTGTAATGATGATAAAGTAGAAGCAATATATATACATTCCCAACCTGAGCTAAATTTTATAACAGGATATATTAAAGATGAACTGCAGATTTTAGGTATAAAAGATTATAGCCCTTTTGAAAAATATATAAATAAATCAGTTTATGAGCTTTCAGGTGGTGCATTAAAAAAAATATCACTTTTAATGGCGCTTCATATTAGTAAGGGCAGAATAATTTTAGCCGATGAACCACTTGATATGCTTGATGATATAGAAGCAGATAGTTTATCAAAAACTATTATGGAGTATTCAAAAACAGCACCATTTATAATTGCCACCCACGATATTCATTTTGATAATTATGCAGATGTTTTATTAAAATTATAAAAAATATTTATCATAACTTAACAGCGCATTTTTTTGTAATATATAGGTTATTTCCATAATGGTATGAAATATTTACTTTTATGTGGCTGTTTTAAATAACAAACCAAAAAGTATAACCTGCTTTAATTTACATACCTGCTTATTTTTTAAAGCAGGTTTTTTCTTGACAGTGAAAATTATAATGTATATATTCTTATAAAAAGAAAGGAGGAATATTGTGCGTATTTTTTTGACTTCATTAATTTTATTTTTTAGTTTTTCTCTTGCTTTTGCTCAAAATAAAAGTGATGTTGAAGTTAGAAGAAGTTCAGGCAGACCATCACCTATGACATTTGGTGTATATGGTCAGGGCTATATTCCTATGGAGACAGATAAAAAATTACTAGGCTATGGCGGTGGTGGTGGTTTTAAAGCTACATATAATATTAATAAATATGTAGGTGTAGGTTTATCTACTGGTTTAACAGTTGCTACTTCTAATTACAACAACAACCGTAACCTTACATTACTTAGTGATACACGATTTTCTTTAATTGTTCAGAGAGAAACAGAACGAGGAGAATCTGGTTTAGTGCCATGGGGTAGTATAGGTTTTGGTATACTGGCTGCTTCTGGTGATTATGGAAGTTATCAGAAATTAGAAGATGCTATAGGTTTTAATTTTATAGCTTCTTTAGGGCTTCGTTATAATTTTAGTAGTGCTTATTTAGGTATTGGGGCAGAGTATTCTGTATCTAGATTATATGGTAATTATATTAGTGATTATTACTATAATGGCTACTATTATACACAAAGACGAACTAGTGTTACAATGAATCCGTCAGGGTTTAATGTATTTGGCGAATTTGGTTTTAGATTTTAATTATTATATTACCTGATAAGATAATAACCTGCTTATTTTTATAAGCAGGTTTTTTTATTTATATATTTATATGGAAATCCTTTTGAAAATTATAGTAAAAATCATAATATTTATATAAAGTATTTAACTAAATAAAATATATAAAAATGCAAAATAATATAAAAGTTTTTTTACTTAAATAGCAAAATTTTAATGATTAACTACATATATAAGAGTATAATGATATGTACTTTATTTTTCTATTTGTTGAGATATTCTATTTTTTAAGAAGCTGTTAAATATTTCAAATGGGTTAATATTTAATTCAGCATTATTTAATTCTTTTACTATTTTAATATTTGGGTGAGTTTTTAAATTTACAAGTTCAATATTTGCCGGGTTATCCTTATGCATCATCAATATTTTTGGGTGAGCCTGATCCATTTTATTTGTTTCGCATACTATACCTATTGAGCCATTACTTAAACTTACAGCTGTACCAACAGGGTAAACACCCATAATAGATACAAAAGTTTTAACAATATCTGCCTGATATTTTTTACCAGCTTCAGCATATATTTTTTTAATAGCATCAGTATTATTAAATGCACGAGGGTATTCTGGGCTGTACATTAGCATTGTGTTATATGCTTCAGCAATAGCTAATACTTTAGAAGGTTTTAGAATATACTGGGCATTAATTCCTGAAGGATAACCTGTACCGTCGCAGCATTCATGATGCTGGTATATTATATTTAACACATCTTCACTAATGTCATTATATCTTTGTAATACCTGCCCAGCATATTCTGGATGTCGTTTTAGTGCTGCCATTTCATAATCTGAAAGGTTAGCTTTTTTATTTAATATTTGTTCTGGTACACGTACTTTCCCTATATCATGAAGCAAGCCTGCAAGCCCTAAATCGTGAAGTTCTTTTCCTTTTATACCAACAGCCTGCCCTAAAGAAACAGCATTTATGCACACATTTAAACCATGGGTATATTCATCTTTACTCATCCCCTCGTTTAAGGCAATTTTAGTAAAAACTTCAGGATTATCGTTAGACATAAAGATAATATCAGATACTACATTAATAACAGCAGGTGCATCAATAGCTTTTCCCATTTTAAGCCCAGCCATAGATTCTGTAAAGTTTTCCTTAAGCATTGATACAAGCTCTGTGGCAGCAGAAAGCAGTATAGCATTAACATCATCATCTTTATTGACTTTAAATTCAGTACCTTTTGGAATTGTTTTCTCTTCTACTTTTTGCTCTTGAGTGCTGTCCTGCTCACTCCAGATATAAACATATTCCACTCCATAATCATGCAGACTATGAATAAATCCAAGGTTAGTAAGTGGACGGCCGTATTCATTAAAAGGAACGCCGGCTTTATCGCACTTAACTATAACCATTCCAAGCTGTATATCCCACACACCTATTCGTTTAAGTGAAGCCATTTAATTTACCATGTATTAAAAATTTTCATCTGTTATAATCTGTGCTATTGCATAGATATTATCGGCTATTTTTTCTAATGTATTTAATAAATCTACAAAAGCAAGCCCAGCAGGAAGGCTGCAGTTACCTTCATCAAGCCTTTTTAAGTGATTTTTCTTATACTGTTTTCTAAGTTTATCTATTTTATCTTCATTTTCAGCAAAATCTTCCATTGCATTTTCTTTATCATTAGAAAAATAAAGGTTTTTCACATTTGTAATAAATTCATCTACAAGATTTATAATATCATTTAGTTCAGTAGTTGCATCACTAGAAAAAACAATATTTTTATCATTCATTTTATTTTTAGTTTTAATAAGTTTTAAACTTCTATCACCTATTTGGCTAATTTCTTCCACTGCTGTACTAATGTTATGTATAGTATGCAGTGATTTTGCAGAAAGAGATTTAGATGAAAGTTTTGTTAAAAATAAGTGTATTTCATCATTAAATATATCAATAGTATTAGATAATGATTTTCCTTCACTGCAAGATTGTTTATCATTTTCTAGCACTGCTTTTTTAGCATATTCAAACAGGCTAATAGAAGTTAAAAACATTCTTCCTGCTTCTTTTTGAGTAAGACCAACAGCAATTTCTGGAGTGGAAAGCATTTCATCAGATAAATGCACAACTTTTGCTTCTACAGCATCCTCTTTTTTCTCTTTTATTATTTTTTCGCATAGTTTTGCAAGTAAAGGTAAAAACGGCAGGAAAACAAGAGTGTTTATAATATTAAACATAGTATGCAGGTTTGCAATATGCCTGCCGATATTTGGATATATTGTTTCTGCCCCTTGTTTAACGGCATAAGCCACATCACTATCAGTAATAAAGTTTACTAAATTCATAAAAGGAACAAAAAATACAAGCATATAAGATACGCCTATTAAGTTAAAGAGAAAGTGGCCAAAAGCTGCCTGCTTTGCAGGACGGCTTGCATTTAATGCTGCTAAGTTTGCTGTAATTGTAGTACCTATATTTTCACCTAATACTAAGGCAGCAGCCGCTGGAAAATCAATAATTCCTGCTGTAGCTAGTGCAATTGTTATACCAATAGTGGCAGAAGAACTTTGCACCACAAGTGTAGTAAGAGCACCTGCAATAACAGCAGCAATAGGGTTATGTGAAAAATAAACAAATATAGATTTAAATTCTTCAGATTTAGCAAGAGGTTTAAATGCATCAGTCATAGTATCCATACCAAGAAATAAAAGCCCAAACCCCATTATAATCTGCCCAATATACTGTAAAGCAGGTTTTCTAAAGAATATATAAAGAATAGCACCAAGCCCAATACAAGGCAGTGCAACTCCTGAGATTTTAAAGGAAATAATTTGCCCTGTGATAGTTGTACCAATGTTTGCTCCAAGTATAACAGATAATGCTTGAGTTAGGTTCATAAGCCCAGCATTTACAAATCCAACTACCATAACCGTAGTGGCAGATGAACTTTGTATAATAGCAGTAACAATAGCACCAACACCTGTGCCAATTAACCTGTTAGTTGTAAGTTTTTCTAATATTTTTTTTAGACTGTCTCCTGATGATTTTTGTAAACCTTCAGACATAAACTGCATACCTAAGAGAAAAAGTCCAAGTCCACCAAATAGTTGAAAAATTACAGATACTACATTAATTTCATTCACAGGCAAATCTCCTTATACACACAATAACATATTATATAAATATTATGAATTAAGTTGAATGTCAAATATTCTTTTTAATTTACCCTTTTTAATTCATCTTAAAAGAAAACAATTTTTTCATAAATTAATTATGAAAGTATCATATAATTTTTAAAAAAATATTTTTCTTGACAGTAAAAATGTAATTATATAATAAATATATTTGATATAATATAATTTTGAATTATTAAGGTGATAATTTATGACAGAAAAGAAAGTTCCTTTTACAAAAGAAGAAATTGAAAAAATTATTAAAGAATATCCAACGCCTTTTCATATTTATGATGAAAAAGCAATACTTGATAATGCAAAAGAATTTATAGATGCTTTTAGCTGGGCAGCAGGTTTTAAAGAATATTTTGCTGTGAAAGCTCTGCCAAACCCACATATATTAAGGCTTTTAGCATCACTTGGTATTGGGGCAGACTGTTCTTCTATTGCAGAGCTTTATCTTTCGGAAATGGCTGGTATTAAAGGTGAAGATATTATGTTTACATCTAATGATACCCCAGCCCATGAATATAGAAAAGCATATGAAATGGGTGCTGTTATTAACCTTGATGATATTACTCATATAGAATTTTTAGAGAAAACTTTAGGCAAACTGCCAGAGCTTTTATGTTTTAGGTATAACCCAGGTCCATTAAAGGGTGGTAATGATATTATAGGAAAGCCAGAAGAAGCAAAATATGGTCTTACAAGGCAGCAGATGATAGATGCTTATAAAATATCAAAAGAAAAAGGTGTAAAACGTTTTGCAATGCATACAATGGTTGCTTCAAACGAATTAAACCCAGAATATTTTGCTGAAACTGCCGTTATATTATTTCAGCTTGCAGCAGATATATATAAAGAAACTGGCATTGAAATGGAGTTTATTAACCTTGGTGGTGGTGTAGGTATACCATATAGACCAGAGCAGGATAGAATAGAGTGGAAAGACTTATCAGCAAGGATTAAAAAAGCATATGATGAAATAATTAAAGCAAATGGCTTAAATCCTAAAGTTTATTTTGAGCTTGGCAGGGCGATTACTGGACCTTATGGCTACCTTGTAACAAGAGCAATACATGAAAAACATATATATAAAGAATATATAGGGCTTGATGCCTGTATGGCAAACTTAATGCGTCCTGCTTTATATGGAGCATATCACCATATTACAGTAATGGGTAAAGAAAATGCAAAATGCGACCATACATATGATGTTTCAGGCTCACTTTGCGAAAATAATGATAAATTTGCAGTAGATAGAAAACTGCCAAAAATAGATATTGGCGATATTGTAGTTATCCATGATACTGGAGCTCACGGTCATGCTATGGGTTTTAACTATAACGGTAAACTTCGTTCTGCTGAACTGTTACTTAAAAAAGATGGCTCTGTGGAGATGATAAGAAGGGCAGAAACTTTAAATGATTTATTTGCTACATTAAAGTTTTAGGTTATAAAAAACATTTATAATTTATATGAAACCATGTATAATTTTTTATGCATGGTTTTATTTGTATATATAGTTTACTTTAATATTTATAAACTGCTGCTTTTATATTTGGCAGCAGTTTTTTATTTCTTCAAGATAGTTATTATTAATTAAAATATATGTATTATTATATTTTTTGCATTGTAGTAAATTTTCTTCATTTTCTTTTATGAATATATCTTTATCTATATAAAAATCATTTTGGCGTTTTTCTATTTCGTTTGCATATTTTATAATTGTTTCAAAGTTATTATTAATATATTCTTTACTAAAAATAATATTATAATATTTTATATGCTTTAAATAAATATCAGTAAAATATTCTTTATAATCAAAGGGGATATAAACCCCTTCAATAATTAAATTTTGGTTATTTTCTATGGCAGTTTTTACTATTTCTTTTACAATATTCCATAAGTATGGCATAAGGCTTTCATCATCATAAACAGATATATTAGTATTGCCGCTTCTAATAAGCCCCATTTTAATATGGTCAATGGAAATATATGGTATATTATACTTTTCCATTAGTTTTTGAGAAATAAATGTTTTTCCAGTGCAGGAAGTGCCTGTTATTAAAATAATCATATATTATTCTTTTAATGCAACTCTATATTTTTTACGCATTTCATCTGGATAATATGTAGATTTTGCCTGACGGAGTGTATCTTTTCCTAAATCCTGCTCAAAATTTAGATATTTATAATCACTTATGAGTTTTTGAGCAAAAGCATTATATAAGTGCTGATATATACCTTTATATTCTCTTATACCTTTTGCAAAATGCAGTGCAAAACTTTCGTCATTTAATTCTTCCCCAAGCACAAAACCACTTGGTTTATTATCAGCATAAGAAATCATACCACGCAGGTTAAATTCGTTCATTTTCTCTAATGCTTCTAAAGTTTCAGCATAATCTGTGCCGTGGTTATCCATACTTTGTATATCTTTTTCCCAAGTATCTAGTATATATTTTGCATCTTCAAATCTATCAAGAGTGAGTTCATAATCTTCTATTTTATAGCCTTCATTATACTGTTTTAAAAGGTTTCTTTTTTTTGCAAGTTTTCTACCTGCCATAGTTGCAAGCCTTTCTGTTAAATATATATAATCAGAATCACCTTCTAAAAAAGTATAGCTAAATTTATCTTCTGGGAAAAAAGAAAGCCATTCTTCTTGAATAGGAAAGAAAAAATCTACATAAGCACCCATTTCTATCAATTTTGCAAGTGGTATAATTTCCAGTGGGCATACTGGCATCATATAAGTTTTATTATCATATGTCTCGCCGTGTAAAAAAGTGCAGCCATCACTAACTGTTACTTGGTATTTATGAGGGTTTCTAAAAAGATAAGCGTTTGTAAAGCTGTATTCTGAAAGATATGAGTTTTTTGCTCGTAATATTGGAGCAAGGCGTGCTCTGTGAGCATATTCTAGTGTTTCAAATTCCATTTATTTTATACCTTTTATAATTCTTATAATTTATAAATTCATGACTATATCATATTTTTTTTATTTGTCTACTTGTTTTTAAATAATTTCAATTTTTTGCCATTTTTTACTCATAAACCTTCTAGTAGAAAGTATTACCTGCATGAAAAAACCCATGTTTAATGCCCACCATATACCAGTTGCTCCAAACCCTAAAAATATACCTAAAATATAAGCAAGTGGCAGCCTTAAAACCCACACATTAAGAATAGCATAAGTCATAGTAGCTTTCGTATCCCCTGCACCATTTAATGCTCCACCCATAGCCAAGTTTAATGCTATAAAAGGCTCTGCTATCATACATATATATAAATATTTTATAATTTCAGGCACAACTGCTTCATTAGGCTCTAAAATTTCAGCAATAGGGCGAGCAAATATAATAATAACCGCCATCATAACAGTAACTATAGCCATTGATATGAAAGCTGTTACAAAGCCGTTTTTATATGCTTCATCAAACTTTTTCTCACCCATTAAGTTACCAACAATTACAGCATTTGCCATATTAAAAGCAAAAGCAGGCATAAATATGGCACTTTCAATACGAAGCCCTGTGGCATAAGCTGCCATTATTTCTGTAGAATTAAGAGTAAGCATACCAAGAATAGAGTATAGGGCAGTGCCACCAAACTGCCATGATAATGATACAATACCACCAGGCCAGCCAATAGATAATATCTGCTTTAATATACTGCTTGAAAATATATAAACTTTATCAATAATTTTATACATGATAGTAATATTTATAAGAGAAGCTGATGTTATACTTACTGCAGTAGATATGGCAATTGCACTATAACCAATATCCGTAAAATTATAAAAATATAATAAAAGGATTATATTTAAAATGGCAGCAAATATCATCACGCCCATTGTTATAATAACCCTTTTACATGAACGAAGAACACCATTCATATTTATTAATGTCATATGAAATATAATACCTAAGAAATATATTTTTATTAATGTGGAAGCATAATCTTTTACCTGATTTTCAGCATTTAATAAAGTAACTATCTGCTTTGAAAATAAAATACCAATAATACATATTATTACACCAAAAGAAAATGCAGAAGTAACAGATGTAAAAACGGCTGATTTAAAAAGTTTTTTATCTTCAGAAGTATATAGCCTTGAAAGAATAGAGACAGCCCCTATGGTTAGGGCATGACCTGTCATAATAAATAAAGCATATACCTGACTTGCAAGCCCTGTGGCAGCTTTTACTTCTTTGCCGTAAAGACCAGCAATATATATATCTGTCATGCTTATTAAAAATTCAAAGACCATCATTACCATCATTGGCCAGCTCATTTTCCAGCTTGATTTTATAAGCGGCATGACATTTTTTACAGGTTTTATAATTTTTTGCTTAACAAATGAAGTATTTTCTTGTAACATCATATACTGCAATAACATATTATTTAATTATTTTAAAGACTTATTTTTATTTAATATACAACAAGCATAAGTTTAAAATCAAAGATAAATAAAATAGTTATATATTACAAATTATTTTATGGTATTTACAAGATAATAATTTCACGGCTATATTATAAACGATATAAGTATATAATATTATGTAAGATATAGCAGGTAAATATAAAAATTCATTAACATTATACTATTGTAATATATATTTTTTAATTGCTTTTAAGCAAATTCAATACTTTGCCATTTTTTGCTTATAAACCTTCTAGTAGAAAGTATTGTTTGTATAAATAAACCTATGTTTAAAGCCCACCATATACCTGCTGGTCCAAAGTCTAAATGTATACCTAAAATATAAGCAAGTGGCAGCCTTAAAATCCATAAATTAAGCAGAGCATAAAACATTGAAGATTTTGTATCACCTGCACCGTTTAATGCTCCACACATAGCTAGATTTAATGCAATAAAAGGTTCTGCTATCATGCATACATATATATATTTTATAATTTCAGGCTCAACAATTGAATTTGGTTCAAGTATATCAGCAATAGGGTGTGCAAATATCATAATTACTGCCATCATAATAGTAACAATTGTCATGGAAATAAAGGCTGTTGCAAAACCATGTTTATAAGCGTCATCTAATTTTTTCTCACCTATTAAGTTACCAACTATAACACTATTGGATTTATAAAAAGCAAAGGCAGGCATAAAAATAGCACTTTCTATTCGAAGCCCTGTGGCGTAAGCTGCAATTATTTCTGTAGAATTAACAGTTAACAAACCAAGGATTGAGTAAATAGCAGTGCCACTAAGCTGCCATGATAATGATATAACACCACCAGGCCAGCCAATTGATATTATTTGTTTAAAAATTTTACCTGAAAAAACATATACTTTATCAATAATTCTATACATTATTACTAAAGTAATAAGAGATGCTAATGTTATACTTATTGCTGTTGATATGGCAATTGCACGATAGCCAATATCAGTAAAATTATAAAAATATAAAAGCAGAACTAAATTTAATACAGTAGCAAAAGCCATAACACCCATTATCACCATAACACGTTTGCAGGAACGGAGAACACCATTTGTATTTGTTAATATTATATGAAATATGATACCAATAAAATATATTTCTATTAATACGATAGCATAATCTTTTTCTATATCTTCAATATTTAATAAAGCAACTATATGTTCTGAAAATACAATACCAATGATACATGCTGCAATTCCAAAGAAAAATGCAGAAACAATCGATGTAAAAACAGCTGATTTAAAAAGATTTTTATCTTCACCAGTATAGAGCCTTGAAAGAATTGATACAGCACCACTAGTTAAAATATGACCTGTCATAATAAAAAGAGCGTATACTTGCGTGGCAATCCCTGTGGCAGCTTTTACTTCTGTGCTGTATAGACCTGCAATATAAATATCAGTCATGCTCATGATAAATTCAAATATCATCATTACTATTATTGGCCAGCTTGCATGCCAGCTTGATTTCATAAGCGGTATCATATTTTTTACAGGTTTTATAAATTTTTGCTTAACAAATGAAGTATTTTCTTGTAACATCATATTCTACAATAGCATATTCTTAAAATATTTTAAAGACTTATTTTCTATTTAATATGTAGAAAATTTGAGTATTTGATAAAATATACTTTTTTATATATACAATTAGTATAAGGTTAAAATTAAAGAGGTACAAAATGATATCCTACATTTCACTTATCTTTTATATTTTAGCATTTGTGCATATTGCATTGTTTTTATATTCAGGAAGCCGTAATGTTAGAAATCTTTTTAATATATTTATGATGTTAGGGCTTTTATCAAATCTATATGAATTAATCATTAGGTTTATGGAAACAGGGCTTGCTCCTACTTCTACACTTTATGATTTAATGCTTAGTTTATCATTATCATTTGGTATAACATATTTTATATTATATGCAAAATACAGGCGTCCATTAATTGGTTTATTTATATCACCATTTATGGCAGCGGCATTAGTTATTGCTATATTTTATCCGCCTACTATTACACCGTCTTATCCTGTGGTGGATAGTATTTGGAAAGTAGTGCATCTTCCATTTATTGTGCTTGGCACAACATTTTTGGTTGCAGCTTTTGTGGCATCAGTTATGTATATTTTACAGGAAGCACAGCTTAAAAAGAAAAAGTTTGGTTTTATTTTCCAAAGGTTTCCTGCTCTTGATACAATAGGTAAAATAAATAATACATCTTTAACAATTGGTTTTTATTTTTTTACAATAGGGGCAGTTTTAGGGTTTATTTGGATGCTGCAAAATAATCTGGAACAACTTTTATCATCTGCAAAAGTAGTTTTTTCAGTATTAACTTGGTTTTTATATGCTGCATTAATAATATTTAGGCGAATTAAACCGTTAACTCAAAGACAGACTGCCCAGTGGACTATTATTGGGTTTGTTTTAATAATAATAACATACATTGGCGTTGCCAGTTTTATGCTGAGGTAATATAGATGTTAGTAGTTTTAGGTCTAAACCATAATTCTGCCCCAGTTACTGTTAGGGAAAAAATGGCTATTAAAAAAGAAGAAATGGAGCCAATATATAAAAAATTCCTCAGTGAAAATAATGTGCAGGAAATGTTTTTAGTTTCAACATGTAACAGGGTGGAATATTATTTTGTAATAAAAGATTATTTATGTGATAAATGCGACCTTCATTCACCAATATGTGATAAGTGCGAAATTTATTCTATGGTTGCTGCAAATTGTAATTTATCTGTTGAAGATTTAATGAATTACACGTATTTTGCTTCAGGCAGTCAGGCAGTAACCCATCTTTTTGCTGTTGCTTCTGGGCTTGACAGCCTCGTATTAGGTGAACCACAAATATTTGGGCAGATAAAAGATTCTTTTGATATTTCAAAAGAATGCAATGGTATGGGTATATTTTTAAACAGGCTTTTTGAATTTACTTTAAAAACAGCAAAGAAAGTGCGAACAGTTACAGGAATATCAGAAAATCCAGTATCTGTAAGTTATGCTGCTGTGGAGCTTGCTAAAAAAATCTTTTCAAACCTTAGTGAAGCAAAGGCAATGATTATTGGAGCAGGTGAAATGTGTGAGCTTGCTGCACGCCATTTAGTAGGCTCTAATATTGGCTCAATTATTGTAACAAATAGAACCTTTGAAAAGGCAGTTAAATTAGCAGAAGAATTTTCAGGAGACGCTGTTGCTTTTGACAGGTTTGCATCAAAACTTTCAGAAGTGGATATTATTATATCATCAACAGGTTCTGAAAACTTTGTTGTTACATATGATATGATATTAGAAGCTATGAAAAAACGACCATCACGCCCTATGTTTTTTATTGATATTGCAGTGCCAAGGGATATTGACCCAAAAGGAACTGAAGTTGATAATACTTATATTTATGATATTGATGATTTAAAAAGTGTGGTGGAAGCCAATAAAAAGGAAAGAGAAAAAGAGGCAAAAAAAGCATGGGATATTGTTAATAATGCAGCTCATGCTTTTGATGACCAAATGGAATCTTTAAAAATAACACCAGTTATTAAAAGTATGCGTAATTACTTTGAAGAAAAAAGAAATGAAGAGTTACAAAAATACTGTGAAAAATTTAAAATAACTGATGAGAAAGAAATAGAACATTTAAATTATCTTTTAACAGCAACACTTAATAAGATACTTCATAAGCCTTTTATGAACTTAAAAGAACATGCAACAGATGGTGAAAAATATTCTATTGCAGAAGCTGTAGAAATAATATTTAATAATAAGTAAGATGGTGAAATAAATGAAAGATGAAATTGTAATTGCCACAAGAGGTTCTAAACTTGCATTATGGCAGGCAGAATATATTAAAAGTGAAATAGAAAACCACCATAAGAATATAAAATGTCGTCTTGAAATAATTAAAACTATGGGGGATAAAATACTAGATGTGCCACTGGCTAAAATTGGTGGCAAAGGTCTTTTTGTAAAAGAGATTGAAACTGCACTTTTAGAAAAGAGGGCAGATTTAGCAGTCCATAGTATGAAAGATGTTCCAATGGAGCTGCCTTCTGGTTTAGAGCTTACTCCATGCCCTGTTGCAGAAAAACCTAATGATGCATTTTTATCTATTAGGTATAATTCTATTGCAGAACTTCCTGTTGGTGCTAAAGTAGGCACATCATCACTACGCAGGAAACTACAGCTTTTAGAACTTCGCCCTGATTTAGAAGTGGCAGATTTAAGAGGCAATGTGCAGACACGTATGCAAAAACTTGTAGATGGTGTATATGATGGGATTATACTTGCTTATGCTGGGCTTTTAAGGCTTGAAGTTACTGAAAATATTAAAGAAATTATAGATATTGATAAAATGCTTCCTGCCTCATGTCAAGGTATACTTGGAATAGAGATTAGAAGTGATGATGAAGAAATGAAAGAAATCTTATCATTTATAGGCAATAAGGAAAGCACTATTAGGGCAGAATGTGAAAGGGCTTTCTTAAGAAAATTACAAGGTGGCTGTCAAGTACCTATTGGCTGCCATTCTGTTTTAAAAGATAATGAAATACACGTTAAAGGTTTAATATATAACCTTGATGGCAGCAAAAAAATAGAAAAAGAAGTAGTGCATAATATTAATGAGCCAGTTTTAGCAGGGGAAAAGTTAGCTGATATGATATTAGCTGATGGTGGGGATATAATATTAAAGGAAATATATTCATAAATTATGAAAATATTTGATAATCCAAAACGTGTACTTGTAACAAGGCAGTTTGAGCAGTCAGGTTCATTTATTAATGGTCTTTCTAATAAAGGTCATTACCCGTTTATACTGCCTATGATAGAAACTGTGCAGTTATGCCCCAAAATAGATGAAGGGGATTACGAAGTTATATTTTTTACAAGTGCAAATGCAGTGAAATATTTTGCACCTTATCACCATATGGTGCATGGTAGAGCATATATTGCACTAGGTGAAAAAACTGCTCAAGCTATGGAAGTATTTTTAGGTGTATCAAGCCATATAACACCTACTGTATATAATTTAGAAAGTGCAATAAACATGATGAAGTCTATTAATTTACAGGGAGCAAAAATACTATCTCCCGGTGCTGAAAAAAGGCTTGAAATACCTGTAGAAATATTAGAAAATATGGGTGCAGAGTTATATACACCTGCAGTTTATGAAACAACTTTTGCCATGTATCCTGAAGGATATGTGGATAAGTTTATAAATGATAATAAAATAGATACTGTTACATTTTGCTCACCAAGTGCAGCAAAATCATTTTTAAAGCAGTTTAATGGAGATAAATCTCTATTAGATATAGTAAGTATAGGCACTACAACATCACTTTATCTTGATGAAGTGGGTATAAAATCACGTTATCCAGAAAAGTTTACAGTAGATGCTATGGTAGAAATAATATAAAAAATAAAGGAGTATGCTCATGTTTCCAATCACTCGTGCAAGAAGGCTAAGAGCTAATAAAAACATTAGAAGTATGGTTAGAGAAACGTCTCTTTCGGTAAATGATTTAATTTATCCACTTTTTGTATGTGAAGGCAAAGGTGTTCGTAAAGAGGTTGCTTCCATGCCTGGAATATATAATTTAAGTGTAGATGAAATTGTTAAAGAGGCTAGGGAAGTTGAAAATTTAGGTATAAAATCTGTTATTCTTTTTGGTATACCTGACCATAAAGATGAGGAAGGCAGTGGTGCATATGGTAGTGATGGTATTGTTCAAAAAGCAATAAAAGCAATAAAAGATTTTACAGAACTTTATGTTATAACAGATGTATGTATGTGCGAATATACAAGCCATGGTCATTGTGGTAGAATAATTAATAGTGATGTGGATAATGATTCTACTTTAGATATGCTTGCAAGGGAAGCTTTATCTCATGCTGAGGCAGGGGCTGATATGGTAGCACCTAGTGATATGATGGACGGTAGAGTTAAAGCTATTAGAGGTATGCTTGATGATAACGGATATTCTAATATTCCTATAATGAGCTATGCTGTTAAATATGCTTCAGGATATTATGGCCCATTTAGAGATGCAGCAGATTCAACACCTTCTTTTGGCAGCAGAAAAACATACCAAATGGACCCAGCAAATAGAAGGGAAGCATTAAAAGAAGCATATTCTGATATTGAAGAGGGTGCAGATATTATTATGGTAAAACCTGCTCTTGCATATCTTGATATAATAAGAGAAGTAAAAGACAGCTGTAATATTCCTGTTGCATCGTATAATGTATCTGGTGAATATGCTATGATAAAAGCAGCAGCAAAAAATGGCTGGATAGATGAAGAAAAAGTAATGATGGAAACTCTGCTTTCCATGAAAAGAGCAGGCAGTGATTTAATCATTACATACTTTGCAAAAGATGCAGCAAAATTACTTTATATATAATATATGTAATGCTTTTTTTAAAATTTAAAATAAATAAATATTAATTTTTAACCAAACTTAGAAAAATCTCTAAGTTTGGTTTTTTATAATATTATATTGTAAATGTTATTAATTAGCATACTATAAGATTTTGGTATTATAATGGAACATAAAAAACTATCATTTGAAACAGGTGATATACATTACTACATTAGTAAAAAGGATAATTTAAATAAGACAATTCTTTTTACTCATGGTTTAACTGCTGATTATTCTATGTTTGCAAAACAGGTAGAATATTTCCAAAATAAATATAATATTATTTTATGGGATATGCCACTGCATGGTATGTCGAAAAATTATAAACTTTTTTCATATAATAGTTTAGCAGATATAATATATAAAATCTTAACACATGAAGGTATTGATAAGATAATATTATCTGGAATGAGTATGGGTGGGTATCCATGCCAGTATTTTATTTATAAGTATCCAAATATGGCAGAAGGATTTATAGCAATAGATACTACCCCATTAGGTTTTAAATATTATTCTAAATTAGATTTATGGTTTTTAAAAAATGCTGCCTTTTTTGCAAACTTATTTCCAGAAAAGTTTTTAAAATACTCTATGGCAAAATCTATATCTAAAACAGAGTATGCATATAATGTAATGGTTAATATATATAAAAATTATACGAAATCAGAAATGATACTGCAAATTGATAAATGTTATAAGCAGTTTATTGAAGAAAATATAGATATATCAATAAGCTGTCCATTTATAATACTGTTAGGTGAGAATGATAAAACTGGTAAAGTAGCCTCATACAGCAAACAATGGGCAGTAGATACAAAAGGTAAACTATATATTATTCCCAATGCAGCACATTTTTCTAATGCTGATAATTATATGGAAGTAAATATGATTATAGAGCAGTTTATTACAAGCTTATAAAACAATATAACCTATAAAAACATATATTTAGAGCGTGATAAGTTTTTAATAGTATTACTTTCTTTATCAAGTATCATAATAATTATTTTATCCTGCTCAAAAGGTATTTCCCATATAATCCTGTTTTCATTTTTATAGTAATGAAGCCCAATTGCTGCAGTTTTTTCTTCCAATGTTAATTTTTTTTCTTTAGTATCAACAGGCATAGGTATTACACGTGAAGAAAATATAAAATCATAGCCTGCAAAGGCAGAGCCTTCTGAAAATATATTACCTTTCATTTGCATTTTTAAAGTGGAGTTAACTACATTACCAGTAATATTTAAATCAATGGTAACTTGTCCTTTACTGCCAGAAACTGAGTTATGGTCTGCAGAATCAATAAAAATCCTTTTATTTTTTAATATTACAAACCGTTCTATTTCATATGTTCCATTTAGACTAACAGGGTTATCTACAATATTTATAGCCATAGGGCTTTCTTCTACTGCATATGAATTAAATGTTATAAAGAATACAAATATAAAAAAAGTAAGTTTTTTCATATTATTCCTCAATTATTATAAAAGGTTTTTTATCTATAATTGTAGTAATATCGCTTTTCTTTTCAAGTTTTAGTATAATTGTATAACCTTTTTCAAAAGGCATTTCCCATATTAAATCCTCATAATCATAAATCGTCATACCAATTGATGAAAGAGCTTTAGATATAGGCATGTTATTAGGTCTTTCTGCTGGAACAGTTATACTGTCATAGAGAAATGTATAGTTTGATATTTCTGCTCTTTTAAAGGCAGGCCCAACCATTTGTATTTTATATATAAGGTCAACAGCTATATTATTATTACTAATCTTCATATTAATTGTAGCAATGCCTTTATTGTCATAAACATCATAACTATTATCAGAATCCAGCAACAGAGTATCTCCATTACGAATAATTAATCTTTCTATTTCGTATGTTCCATTAAAGCTAAGGGGATTTGTTAAATTAATTGGTGTAGGCTTACCAGTAAATTTATATGTTTGAGCATAAAGTGGGGCAATTAAAACAAATAAAAATGCAGTAGAGAATAAAAAAACTTTTTTCATGAAACACCTCATTTTTAGTAAAGTCGGTTATAAATAAAAATAGTTACATATTTATTGTATTTTTTTAAAATAATTTTTAACTTTTTCAGCTTCTTGTATAGATATGATTTTAACAGAGCTTTCACTGTTTCTAGCCATTGCAGAATATGTAAAATTGTGGCTGCCAGTATATATTATTTTATCATCTATTAAGCATATTTTTGCATGAAGCTTTCTGCTTTCATTATCAAATAATACATTAATATTATGCTTTTGTAAATATTTGGCAGTCTTTTTATTATATTTATTTGATAAATCATCTTCATCATCAGATTTTTCAAAAATTATAGTAACATTTACTCCACGTTTTGCAGCATTAATCAAAGAAGCAGTAATTAAAGGCATTGGCTCTTGAAGGTTATTCATATTATAATCATCTATTTTATACATAAATAATGCACATGTAATATTATCACGAGCTAAAGCAGTATCACGGACAAAGGAAGAAATATAATCTTCATTATTTAGTATAGTATATGTGCCTTCAAGATTTTTATCAGAAGATATAATATTTGCAAGTAAAATAAATAATGCAAAAAGAACAGGTGATAATATTTTTAAGATATTTATAAAGATATACTTGTTTTTGATATCTCTTGCCATACTTGCTCTTTTCCCTGACCTGTAACCGATGAGAAAACAATTAAATTCTCTTTATTTATACCTGATGATTCAGAAATTATTTTTATTTGTTTAACTTTTTCATTATTAGATAATTTATCTGCCTTAGTTAGCACAGATATTAAAGGAACATTTCGTGATTTCATAGCAGAAATCATTTTCATATCGTCACTATTAGGAACGCGCCTAATGTCAAGCAGTAGAACGCATAAAGCAAGGTTTTGACGGTGGGCAAAATAATATTCAATAAGTTTGCCCCATGCAGCTCTTTCAGCTTTTGAAACAGCAGCATATCCATATCCCGGTAAATCTGTAAATATATATTTAGAATCTATATTAAAAAAATTAATAAGTCTTGTTTTTCCGGGAGTATTACCAACTTTAACAAGATTTTTCCTACCTAGTATTTTATTTATCATGGAAGATTTACCAACATTACTTCTACCAGCAAAACATATTTCTGGTAAATCTGTTTTTATAAATTGTTCTGGTTTTGCAGCAGAAAGGATAAATTCTGCATTCATTTAGATAATACCCATATTTGTTAATATATTATTTAAATCAAAATCTTCATTTTTTATAGGGCAGCCGGCAGCATTTTTATGACCACCACCACCATTATTTTCAGCTATTTGGCGAATATCTACATCTTTTCTAGAACGAAGTGATACTTTTTTGCCTTGAGCATTAATAAGTATTACATAATCAGAAATATCTTCACTAATAATATAATTACCAAGCTCAGAAGCATAACCTTCTGCAAATACAGCAGTGAAAGTAAGCCCATTTTTATCTTTCATGGTGCATATATTGCGCATTGCTTTTTTAATATATGCATCGCGTCTTTCTTCTTCTAGTGTAATAAGTAATTTTTCTGTATCAGTAAAACCATTATAAGCTGAATTTAAAAAGCGTTCTTCCATACGGGATATGCCCATTAAATTAAAAAGAACGCTCATTTTAAGACTATCATCACGTTTTAAAAACCACATATCTACATCATTTATACATGAAGCAAACTCATAATATTCTTCTACTTTATACCCTTCTTTTAAAAGGTATTCATAAGTAAGCATGGTGGCGCACTTTGTAATATCATGGTATGTAAAATGAAAATCCTTTAAAGCAGAACTGCTTGCATGGTGGTCTATTATAATAACATCTTTTTCACCTGCAAGCATTTCCACAATACCATAATCAGGGGAAACATCTGTTATTATAATCCTATCATAATAATGATAATTTTCTTCTATAAATGTATCAATATCATCATAGCCTAAATAAGCAGTCTTAATGTTTCCCGCCATAAATTTTTTTATTAAAACACCGCAGCCAAGCCCATCTAAATCATTATGAGAGATATGTAGTGTCTGCATCAAAAATCCTTATATCTTAATTTTTATCTTCCGGCCAAGTAATTTTACCACCTTGAGTTGCAATAAAAGTAACAATAGCCATATTAATAAGTGTTAATAATGAGTAAATGGAAGTGAAAGGACTATATGTTCTAAAGCTGTGTAATTGAGATAAGCCACCCCAAAAACCTTCTGAAGCAATCTCACCTTTACCTATAATTACAGCTGCAACACAAGTTATAAAAAGAACGACAGAACCTGCAATTTTCTTTTTTAATATTGAGTTTGCAAAACCATTATAGTTAATGTAAAAACTTAATGCACCAGAAGCCACTGCAGGTATTATGAATAAAACAGCAAAAACAGTAACAACTATCCCTGTAGCAGTAATAAAATTAGCTGCTATTTTCATATTAGCAAAATGAAGAATCATAGCAAGCGCTTGTGCAAAAAATGCATAACCAATCATACCAATAGGAAAATGTATCATTTTTGGGTGTGGGTGGTTTTTTCTATACCATTTTCTTTTTTCTACCATTTTTCTATCCACATCGCTCATCATATTCTCAGAATTTGGAACAACAGTATCACTTGAAGTAACACTTTCTTGAACGCCATCTTCTAGTGTATCAACCTCTGCAAATCTAAATATATTTTTTTCACCATGTGGGCTCATGCCTATACTATCAGTTAAATCTTCACCAGCTTTAAACCTGCCCATATGAGTGCCACCTGTCCAAAAATCACTTTTAGTAACATCATACACCTTACCTTTGTAACCAATATAGGCAGGTTTACCATCTTGACCATTAAATTCTTTTAATTGTTCTTTTGTCATACTATTTCTCCATAATATTTTGCATAAGATTTCATAATTATTACATAAATTAAATAAAAATTTCAAGTAAAATAGTAATAATTATTAACTTTTTCTACACTATTATTTAACAGATGCATAACTGCTTTGTAATTCTTGGTATTTTTTTCCATATTTTTTTGATAACTGGTTTAAAAATCTGTCTTCCTCACTGTATATGCAGCCACAGTAATTTTGCCTGTATATTTCAAGTTCTTTTGATATATCAATGCCTTGCTGCCAGCCTTCTCTAAAATCATAATAATAAAAAGGGACATTATATTCTTTTGAGGCAGCTTCGGCCATTTCAATAATATCTTCATGTTTCTGCATTTTGCTGTATAAAAGGCTTGAAGTAAAAGCATCAAAGGAAAGTTCTTTTGCTTTTTCAGCAGTTTTAAATAGGCGTCTTTTATAGCAGGATTTACAGCGTTCTTTTTCATGGTATGCATGTTCTCTTGTAAATTCTATTAAGCCATAGTATTCATCAACAATGCACTCCACACCGTAATGACGAGAAACAAGCACAGCCCCTTCAAGCCTTCTATAAAATTCTTGAACTGGGTGTATATTATGATTAAAAAAATAAGTTGTTAAATTATGACCTTCTGCCTGCATAACCTCAATGGGATAAATAGAACATGGGCCACAACATTGATGTAATAAAATATTCATAACTGTATTTACAATAAATTTTTAAGGATATCAACATAAATATTATAAATTTTAATTTTTTGCTTGTATTTCTTTTATAAGCAATTTATTATACAACGTTAATAAAAAAATGGAGGAAAAAATGTCTTTAAAAAAAGCATTATTTTTATTACTTATAGCATCACTTACTATTGTTGCTTTTACTGGCTGTAAAAAAGCAAAAGATAAAGGTGAGGCTGCTGCTGGGGAAGTTTTAATTATTGGTGGTCAAAACCCAGAAACTGGTCCTATGGCAGACTATGGTTCTAAAACAGTTTTAGGTGCACAAATTGCATTTGATGAAATAAATGCAGCAGGTGGACTTAACGGTAAAAAAATAGAATTTAGACATTATGACAGCCGTGGTGATAAAACAGAGGCTATAAACTTAACTCGCCGCCTTACAAGAGAAGGTTCTTGTGCTATTATTGGTGAAATTACATCAGGTGGTTTTTTAGCTATGAGAGAATTAGCTAATGAAGCAGGAACTGTAGCTATCTCCACAGGTGCAACAGCACAAAATGTTACAGAAAAAAAAGTAGGGGATAAATACGAACATATTCCATTTGCTTTTAGAAATACTTTACAGGATAATGATGGAGCACCTAGCTTAACAAATTATTTAGTTCATACAAAAGGCTATAAAAAGTTTGCATTAATTACATCTATAAATAATGACTACTCTATTGGTTTATCAGAATTTTTTAGACAAGCTGTAAAAAATGCTGGTGGTGTAATAGTTACAGAGCAGACAATAAATGATGGTGATGCAGATGTATCTGCTCAAATAACATCAATAAAAAATAGTGGTGTAGATGTAATAATTTTTACAGGCTACTATCAGGAAGCTGCTAAACTTTTAACTACTATGAGAAGCAGAGGATTAACTATACCACTTGTTGGTGGAGATGGTTTTCAGTCACCTGACCTTTGGAATTTAGCAGGAGAAGCTGCAGTTGGTGCAATGTTTTACTCTGGTTTTGCTCCAGAATCTGAAAGAGAAAATATTAAATCATTTAAAGCAAAAATGCTTGAAAGAGGAAAAGAAGCAGATACTTTTTCAGCTCAAGGATATGATGCAGCATACTTATTATTTGAAGCTATGAAACAGGCAAATGTAACAGACTGTTCTGATGCTTCCCAAAGAGATGCAATACGTGCAAAACTTATGGAAATCAAAAATTTTGAAGGCGTTACAGGTGTAATGAGTATTGATGGCACAGGTAGTGCAATAAAAGAACCATTTCTTTTAGAAGTAGTTAAAAAAGAAGACGGCACATTTGGCACAAAAAGCTTAAACTAATTATATAAATATACTCCCTGTGTTTTATGAAAGCATAGGGAGTATGTAGTATTATAAATATTTGGTATTATTAGATAAATAAGGTCTTTATTCAACTTTATAATAAATTTTTCATATTTTTATTGCATAGAAATAAAAAAATTGATAATCTATTTTGAAGTAGTTTTATTATTTTGAAGGAAATAGTTTTGGTTTGAGGATTTAGCAATGGCAATGATAGCAGATGAAGTGCTAAAGGCACAAAAATGTAAAGAGCTTGAAACTAAATATGGTAATGTTAGAAAAGGTTTAAGAATGTCTCTTGTTACATTTTTAAAAGATAACCCTAGTTATGAAAAACTAATTGAGGGTTTCGTTGGTCTTGACCCTGCCGATAAAAAATCAGAATCAAAACGTAACTTCCTTGATGAATTAAGTGAAATATCCAAACTTATGGACGATACTTTTAATAAATTAGGTGATGCAGAAGAGGGGGCCTTAGCCCATAAACTTACTACTGTTTCAGCAATTTATATGGAGCGTATCGGTCAGACTTGTATGGAAGCAAAGTTAAATTATTTTCCATTTCATAAAGAAAAATTTGCTATGCATGTTTCAGAAGAACAGGAAGTTAAAGCGATTGTTCCACGAACTACATTGAAAACAATTAAAAACTATCTTGATAAATGGTTTTTCCTTATGCAGCAGTATTCTGTAAATGCTAAAGCTAAAATTATTTACATGAAATTAAGTGATTTTAGAGATAAGCTGCATAATTTTGAATATATAATGGGTAAATCTGTTAATAAGCTGCAAAAAGATTATATTAAAGAGATTGTGCCTTTTATGAAAGATACTAAACTTGCGCTTTTAAGAATGCGTAAGTTTTTTGAAGCAATTGATGCTTCAGCCTTTGGTAAAATGGTAAAAGCGTTAACAGATGTTGCTATGGAAAACGGCACACGTGTTTATGTAAAATATAATTCTGTTCTTACAATTGTTCATGGCAATGTTAGGAAAGGAAGCGTGATACCTGTTCAAAAAATTGTAGATAAATATGATAACTTTATGTTTCCTATTAGGCAGACGGTAGCAGAATTAGATACTAAACTTGGTGGCAGCAGGCAAAAAGACCCATCAAAAGCCTTTTGGGATATAGCTTCACAAATTACATCTTTTAGAGATGGTATGCATTCTGTTATTGATGAATTTTCTAAAGGTATAAGTCCTTCAGATGAAGATTTTAAGTTTTTTACTCACACTGTTCAAGCTGTGCTTATTCCATATATGAACCAAACAAAAGGTGAAGTAAATGATACCTTTATTATCGGTGTTAGAAACCTTGATACTTTTTTTTGGAAAATAATGACAAAAGCTATTGAGAACTCTCAGGAAAAAGGTGAGAAGATGGACGAAATTGTTGGGCTTGCAGTTCGTGTTACAAATAAAGATTTAGAAGCGTTTTTAGCAGAAAATAAAGATATGGTTGAAGAAGAAGTAACAAGTGATATAGAAGCTAAAGAAGAAAGTGTTTCAACAAGTTCAGATCAAGCTACGGCTAAAGAATAAATAAAAACCAGTATGATTAAGGATATAATAAAAAAACATATAGAAACTTCCAGGACTCCAGTATCACAGGAAAGTAATGATTTAGTTAGAGATGTAGCAGGTATACTTAATGCTGAAATTTTAAGTGTTAAGTCTGGCAGCGAAGTTTTAACTTGGGTTATTCCAGAATACTGGCATGTAAAAAAAGGTTTACTTAAAAGATTAAATGGGGGGGGGAAAAGTAATAGCAGATTTTAGTGAAAACCCTTTATATCTTTGGACAAATTCCATTAATTTTCAAGGTATAATTTCAAAAGAAGAATTATCTAAACATATTTTTACTGATAAAAAAAGACCAAATTTAATTCCATACCACTATAAACAGGGTTTTAGCATAAAAGCTGATAACTGGGGGTTTAGCCTTCCGTATAATGTATGGTCCAATATGAATGATAGTGAATATGAAGTAGATATTCAAGTGGATATTCATAATAATGAAAATATGCTGACAGGTGTTTCTACTGTTGGAAATGGTGGTAAGACATATATTTTTGCAGCCCATACCTGCCACCCAGCTCAAGGGATAGATGGGCTTAGTAATGTGGCTTTATTAACGCAAATATTTAAAAAATTACAATCAATGGAATTAAAAAATACATATAAGTTTGTTTTTGGTCCTGAATATTATGCTGCAGCTGTATTTTTAGAAAGATTAAGTGATGATGATTTAGAAAAGGTAAATGGTGCTTTTTTTCCAACAGCAGCAATAGATGTAGTAGGCATAGGACTTCTTTTACTGTTAGGTAGTGATACAATATATTTAGAAAATACACCAAGTTCCATTGAAACAGGAGATAATTTAATATCAAAAGATGTTCCATATCTTGCATATTCATAGAAAAAAGCAGGAACACAAAGAGTTCCTTCTTCCCCTAAAACTTCCATAAATGCATCATAAAATGTTTCAAGCTGTTTCTTTTTCGTAAAATTTTCAACCACACCAAAGGAAGAAATATTGCTGTGAACCAATATTGTATCGCCTTTTTCAAGCCCAGCTTCTCTAAATGCTTTTACTAAACCATCTTTTGTAATATATTCCATAACTTTCTCCATATATATTTCACAGATTATATCATTTATTAATTATAATGTATATATTTTTTTATTTAACTTTTTTATTGACAAATAAAAATATATAATATATAAGAAATATCCCTATATTATTTAGGGGTATTTTATACAAAAGAATAGGACGCAGGAGATAGATACTTGTTTGCGGATTTAAATGAAAAGCTTTCAGGGGTTTTCAAACGATTAAAAGGTGAAACTCGTATTAGCGAAGCTAATATTGCAGATGCAGTTAAGCAGGTGCGTATGGCCTTACTGGAAGCTGATGTTAACTATAAAGTTGTGAAATCTTTTATTGCAGGAGTGCAGGAAGCAGCTCTTGGTGAATCCGTTATTAAAAGTGTATCACCTGCTCAGCAGTTCATTAAAATTGTCCATGATAATCTTGTGGATATTCTTGGTGGTAAAGATTATACACCATCACTTCCTTTAAAACCTATTCCACCTACCATTATAATGCTTTCAGGTTTACAGGGTTCTGGTAAAACTACAAGTGCAGGTAAACTTGGCAGGTATTTTTCAAAAGATGGTAAAAATGTTTTATTAATTGCAGCAGATATTTATAGACCTGCAGCTATTGACCAGCTGGAAGTATTAGGTAAAAACTTAAATATAGATGTATATTCTGATAAAAAGTGTAAAGATGCTGTTAAAATTGCCCGTGATGGTCTAGAGTATGCAAAAAAAGCAGCAAAAGATATTGTAATTGTGGATACTGCAGGCAGGCTCCATATTGATGAAGAACTTATGAAAGAAGTGGAGAATGTGAAAAAAACAATTTCTCCAGATTATACATTTTTTGTGGCAGATGCTATGACAGGTCAAGATGCTGTTAATGCTGCTACAGAATTTAATAACCGTCTTGAAATCACTGGTGTTATATTAACTAAAACAGATGGTGATGCAAGAGGTGGTGCTGCTCTTTCTATTCGTTATGCAACAGGCAAGCCGTTAATGTTTATTGGGACTGGTGAAAAAACAGAAGAGTTTGAACTTTTCCACCCAGATAGAATGGCTTCCCGTATACTTGGTATGGGTGATATTGTATCCCTTGTGGAAAAAGCTCAAGAAGTTATTGATATTGAAGAAGCTGAAGGTATGGCTTCTAAAATCAAAACTGGGCTTGATTATAATGATATTTTAAAGCAGTTTTCTATGATGAATAAAATGGGCTCACTAGAAAGTATATTAAAATTAATACCGGGCTTGCCAAAAATAAACAGCTCTGATATTGATGAGAAAAAATTGGAAAGAACGAAAGCTATAATATACAGCATGACTAAAAAAGAACGTGCAAAAATAGACCCATTAAACAGCAGCAGAAAAAAAAGAATAGCTAAAGGTGCTGGTGTTTCTGTTAATGAAGTTAATAAGTTAATAGACCAGCTTACAAATATGAATAAAATGATGAAGAAATTTGGCAAAAATATGGGTGGTAAAAAACCTGAAGTTAATATGAGAGATTTTGCTAAAATGATGAAAGGAATGAATTTTAAATAAAATAAAATAAAAATATATAGACTAAAAAAAGTCTAAAATTATTAGGAGGCATAAGTGGCAACAAAAATTAGACTAATGCGTATGGGTAGAAAAAAACGTCCTTTCTACCGTATAGTAGTTGCAGATTCAAGAACTAGGAGAGATGGTGCTTTTATAGAAATTATAGGCACATATAACCCACTTCCTGCTGAGGCAGAATTAAAAATTGATGAAGAAAAAGCATTAAAATGGCTTTCAGTAGGTGCAATCCCTACAGATACAGCTAAAAGTTTAATGACTAAACTTGGTATCATCAAAAAATTTACAGAAAATAAGGTTGCTGGTAAATAAGTATGAAAGAATTAGTTAGTTTTATTGTTAAATCAATAGTAGAATTCCCTGATAAAGTAACAATAGAAGAAGGGGAAAATGAAAAAGGTAAAGTATTAAAACTTACTGTTGCTGAAAGTGATTTAGGTAAAGTAATCGGCAAACAGGGAAGAACAGCAAAATCTATACGTTCTATTTTAGCTGCAGCTTCTGCTAGAAAAGGCGAACGCTACGGTTTAGAAATTGTAGAATAGTTTTGCAAGGTAATTTATGAAATTTATTTCCATAGGAAAAGTGCTAGGTGCATATACTTTAGATGGGCAGGTAAAAATAAAGCCTAATACAAGCCACCCAGAGCTTTTTTATCATATGGAATATTTACTGCTTACAAAAGATAATGAAGTTAAGCGTTCATTAAAAATTAATAGTATAAAAGACCACAACGGTCTATTTGTTGCATGTCTTGCAGGTATTAATAATGCAGATGAGGCAGCAAAGCTAAAGGGTATGAGTGTATCTATTACAGAAGATATGCTTCCTAAAGCAGAAGATGATGAAGTATACTGGTTTGAAATTGAAAATTATCCAGTATTAAATGAAGAAAAAAAAGAGCTTGGCAAATTAATTGATGTGATGGAAGCTGGCTCGTCAGATATTTTTCGTATTGCATTAAACGATGGTAGATACGCATTAATATCTAACAATAAAAACCATGTGCTTGAAATAAATACAAATGAAAAGTATGTATTGATATCAGAACAGGGGCTTGTATATGAAGACTTATAATGTATTAACAATTTTCCCTGAGATGATAGAATCAGTTTTTAAGCAGGGTGTAGTAAGCAAGGCCGTTGAAAAGGGCATTGTTAGCATAAACCCAGTAAATATTAGGGATTATGCAGAAGGTCGCCACCTTATTACAGATGATTATCAGTATGGGGGTGGTGCAGGGCTTGTAATGAAGGTTGAGCCTATATATGAAGCTGTATCAGCACTAAAAGAAAAAGCCAATACTTTTGTGGTGCTTTTAGACCCGCGAGGTAAAAAGTTTGACCAAAAGATTGCAGAGCAAATGGCTTGTGATTATGATAACATAACATTTCTCTGCGGCAGATATGAAGGTGTTGATGAGCGTGTAAGAGAGCTTGTTGTTGATATGGAGCTCTCTCTTGGTGATTTTATACTTACTGGTGGTGAATTTGCTGCGATTACTGTAATAGATTCCATTGCCCGTTTAGTCCCGGGGGTATTGGGAGATGAAGCAAGTGCAGATGAGGAGTCATTTACTACTGGGATGCTTGAGTATCCTCACTATACACGCCCAGTTGAATATAAAGGTTTACGAGTGCCTGAAGTTTTAATGCAGGGAAACCACAGCCAAATAGAAAAATGGCGTATGGAAAAAGCTTTAGAGATAACTCGTAAAAATAGACCAGATTTACTAAAAATAAGCCAGCTGGATATAGAAAGCAGAAAAAAAATATGTGCAGAACAAAAACGCGGCTTAAGTAAAAAGCTAAAGTTAAATGTAGCATTAATGCATTACCCAATGAAAGATAAGCAGGGTGATACAGTAGCAACTGCCATAACAAATTTAGATTTGCATGACATATCCCGCAGCTGTAGAACATACAGTGTAGAAAATTATTATGTTGTAACCCCAATAATAGCACAAAGGGAGATAGCTTCAAGGGTTATAAACCACTGGATAGATGGGTTTGGTTCAACATACAACCCAAACAGAATGGAAGCTTTTTCTCACACAATGCTTATGGATAGTTTAAGTGAGGCGATATTAGATATTGAAAAACGCCATAAGAAACGTCCATTAATTGTAGCAACAACAGCAAGACCTGACAGGGCTACAATTACAGCAAAACATTTGGGGGTAATCAGTGAAGAACAGCCAGTGCTTTTAATATTTGGAACAGGCTGGGGTTTTGCTGATGAAGTACTTGAAACAGCAGATTATATTGTAGAACCCATAGAAGGTGTTGGTGAATTTAACCACTTATCAGTTCGCAGTGCTGTTGCAATACTACTTGATAGAATAACAGAAATATAATATATTTCAGGAGGAATAAAATGAAAAACAAAATTATCGAGGCGGTTGAGTCAGAATATATGGCAAAAGAAGTGCCAACATTTCGCTCAGGCGATACTGTTCGCGTAAATTTCCGCATCGTAGAAGGTAACAAAGAGCGTGTTCAGCCATATGAAGGCGTTGTTATCAGAATGCACAGAGGTGGTGTAGGCACTACTTTTACTGTTCGTAAAGTTGTTGGTGATATTGGTGTAGAAAGAACTTTCCCTTTATATTCACCAAGAATAGACAGTATTGAGCTTAAAAGAACTGGTCGTGTTCGCAGGGCTAAACTTTTCTATCTCCGTGCATTACGTGGTAAAGCTACTCGTATTAGAGAAAGAAAAAAAGGTTTCTAATATTGTTATAAAAAATAAGGGAAGATTTTATGTTTTCTCTTGACAATATTAAATATATAATTTAGAAAAAATTTGAAAGAAAAATGAGGATTTATAAACTATGAAATCAACTTGGGCAAAGCCAGGCTCTTTTGAACAAAAATGGTATCTTTACGATGCTGAGAATGTTATCTTAGGAAGGCTGGCATCTAAAATAGCTATGACTCTTATGGGTAAAAACAAACCTATCTATACACCATCTATAGATACGGGTGATTTTGTTGTTGTTGTTAATGCAGAAAAAATTGCTACAACAGGTAAATTTAAATCAAGAGACAAAAAATACTACTGGCACACAGGCTACCTTGGTGGTATTAAAGAAAGAAGTTATGCTGAGATGATGGACAGAAAACCAGAAGAAGTTTTACGTCTTGCTGTTGAAAGAATGCTTCCAAAAACTCGTCTTGGCCGTCAGATGATTAAAAAATTAAAAATTTATGCAGGCAGTGAGCACCCACATGCAGCTCAAAAACCTGAAAAAGTTGAATTATAGGGAGATGAAACATGGCTAACTATCATTATGGAACAGGTAGAAGAAAAACATCAGTTTCCCGTGTTTTCATTAAACCGGGTAAAGGCGATATTAAAATTAATAATAAAAGTTTAGAAGAATATTTTGAACGTATGACACTTCGTCAGATTGTTCTTCAGCCACTTACATTATTAAATCAGGAAGGTAAATTTGATTTATACATTACAGTAGCAGGTGGTGGTAAATCTGGCCAGGCTGGTGCTGTTCGTCATGGTCTTGCAAGAGCATTAGAACAATTTAACCCAGAATTTCGTCCTGAAATGAAAAAAGCTGGCTTTATGACAAGGGATTCTCGTATGGTTGAAAGAAAAAAATACGGGAAACCAAAAGCAAGAAAAAGCGACCAATACTCAAAACGTTAATCGTTACAGGTATTTGTCCTTACATTGTTTTTCCTTGCCCTTTATGTATTATTATTCCTCTTGTAAATTATACAATGGGGCATGGGCAAAAAGTAAAAATATTAATGTTTATTACATATTAAATGCTGCGTATTTTTTATGCAGCATTTTTTTAGTTAAAATTTATTATCCTTTTTACTAAAATAATTATAAAACATGATATTTTTTATATAAAAAAATATATCCACTATATAAATTTATTCATCGTATTATTTCATTATAATAATTTTGTTTTATTGGTATAAATGTAAATATTTTTTATATATTCTTTATCTGCTTTAGGTAAATAGAAAATGCAATATATTATCATCTTTTATTTTCTCATTTGTAAATTATTTATAAAAGTATTTATTATAAGCATCATTAAAGATATGATTATATTTTACACGATAAAGATAGTAAAAGTTTATAATTATAAAATAAAGCTGCATTTAATATTGGCAAAATTTATAAATCATTAATTAATATTACTTGTAATAATACTTTTTTATTACATTTGTAAAATAAAATTATAGTAAAATAAGTATAATGTAAGTAAATTTATGATATATAATTTATCTTTTTATACAGTATATGTGATAATATATAAAAAAATAGTCAAGTTCAAAGAAATTATCGTATTTTATAATAAAATACTTGATATTTATGCTTATTACATATATTAATGTAAGATTATATTTATTTTGGAGAAATTAATGAGTCTTATTACAGAAACTCTTAAAAAAATGAAAAAAGAAAATAGTCCAGAAAATAACCGTGATGATGAAGTGCTTGCTCCACCAGCACTGCGTAATGCTATTGTTAATACAAAAAAATATAAAGAATTTGTTAAAAGTGCAGAATTAAGAGATATAAATGGCAATAAAGCTCCACTAAAAGGGTTTGTGCTTTTTAGTATACTTTTAGTTGCTATTATTGTTGTATCAGCAATTGTATTTTTAAATAAAGAAGATAATTCTATGATTAAGCAGGCAGGTATAGTATCCCAAGAAGGAAACAGCGCTGCACAAGCTAATAACAATAAGGCTGCTGCTGTTCCAATTCCATCTCATGGCAGACCTGTTGGCTCATCTCAGGAAGCAAATAATAATATAAACCAAGCAAATATGCAAAATCAAAATAATGCAGCTGCTTCTATTAATACTGCTAATCAAAATAATTCTAGAGTAGATTCTGTTGTTCAGGCACAGCCTATGCCACAAGTTTCTTCTGAAGAAAAGAGCAGCACAGTATCTTTATCTCCAAATATAAATAATCAGACACAACAGATTCCTCAAGAGCCTGTTGCAAAAGCAGCACCAATACCAGCACCAACACCTGCACCTGTTAAAGTTGATAATAAAAAGGAAGAAAAAGCAGCAGGAAAAACACCTTCCAATATTATTTTACCTAACCAGCTTTTTGCTATTCCAGTAGTAACTCAGGAAACAAAGGCTGATGAAGAAAATGTCCAAGTAAATACAAATACTCAAGAAAATAATGCTGTAAATAGTGATAATAAAAGTGTCCCTGTTAGTATAAATCAGCAGGGCAGTCAATTGCAAATGTCTGCAGCAGCAGTAAATGAAATCCAAAAACCAGTTAATAACAGTATTACTGCTAAACCAGTAAATAATACACCAGTAAATCAAGCAGCTAGTATTAACAGCACAAAAGAAGCAGTTAATAAAGCTATACCTGCTAAAGTGCAGGATAATAGTCCTGAAACTTCTGCTACTGCCGCACAACAGGTTATGGCACCACAAACTACAGAACAACAGACTACAGCACAGCCAGTAAGTTTGCAAAATAACAGTAATAATGCTACTGTAAATAATAAAAACACCATAAGCAGGAAAGATGATTTAGTTACATCATCTGAAATAAAAGAAGTTAAAACTATTAAAAATAATGGAGATGTAGGCAGTGTATCTGCAAGCACAATTTCATTATATAACCAGTATATTTCAACAGGTAATAAAGCTAAAAATGAAGGCTCATACGACAGGGCAATAGAATATTATGTAAATGCACTTGCACTAAAGAAAACAGATGAATTAAGTGCTAATATTGCATTAATGTATATAAAACTTAAAAATCCTAACATGGCTTTTCAAGTATCAGTTACAAACGGTATAAAGGATACAAAACTTTTAAGCCAGCTTGCTATAGTAATGGTTCAGCAGAAATATTATTTAGAAGCTAATAAAATATTACAGTATGCAAATACATTCCAGCGTTCCAGTGATGTAATAATTGCAACAGGGTATTTAAACCAGTCACAAAATAAATTAAATGATGCCATTAGCTATTATGAAGAAGCTTTAGCAATGGATGGCACAAATGTAAATGCTGCATATTATGCAGGAATGTGTTATGAACTTTTGGGAAAAAATATAGAAGCAAAAAAAATGTATGAAAAAGTTTCTGTAAGTGATAAAGCTAGTAAACAGCTTAAAAATCAAGCATTAAAGAAAATTTCGGTTTTATAATAATTCTATAATATTATTTATTATTAATACATATATTTAGTTATATTATATTAATAATTGACATATGTTTTTGTTTCATAGTCTTTTAATATTATATACTATTTTGTAAGATTATTTTTTAAGCAGTCATAAAGCTTTCTTTTAGAGTATCAAAAAAGTTAACAATGTTCCTTACAGGCAAAATAACAAATATTATTTAAATAAATTAATCTTCTAAACTAAACTTGGAATATGTATTTAAATTTAGATTATTTTTAATAGTTAAATAAGATGATGTAAGTATTATTAACTTATCAAGAAAGTAATGAAAATATTTTTTGAAAATTTAAAGCAGGCATAAAGCCTGCTTTATTAATTGAATAAATTTAAAATGTAAACCCTATTTCAGCACCTATTGCAAGTCCTGAAGCATTGTAGTTGTTTTTTATTCCGTTATGTTCAATATGGGCATGGTTAAAAAGATATTCAAGCCCTATACCATATAAGTGGTGCTTGTGGACAATACGAAGCCCTGCTTTTGCAGCAAAACCACCAGAAAAGTTTGAGTTTGAAAAGTTTGTGCCGTTAATTGCAAACATTGGTCCAATACCAGCATAAGGACGAAGGTCTACCTTGTCTAAATCAATATTTGGTTGATACATTAAAACAGCACGCACAGGAAAATAATCTAAATCGGTAGCTTTGTGGTCTTTTGTATCATTTAATCAAGTTTCCAAACATAACCAAGTGACATATCAAGAGCAAGCCAGCGCCATAGTTTTACACCAACTGTTGCATTAGCAGGTCCTAAAGGTGTTCCTTTTGCATCTTCTGTTATAAAATAGTTATATCCTAAAAAAAACCAAACCTGGTCATAAACATCTTTCTTTTTTTCTTCTTCAGCAAAAGCATTTCCTGTGAAAATTAATAAAAAACAGGTAATAAAAATTTTTTCATAAAATGCTCCTTATTTAAAAATATTAAGTAATGCAGGTATCCATTTATAAGCTGTAGAAATACCTGTACATATAATTGTAGTTATGATAAGACGTCTAATGATATGTATTCTCAGTGGTTCTATTACGTTCATTGCTGCCATATAACCACTAATTAAAACACCTGTAAAACCACCACCAGGGAAAGCATAAGCACCTGTAAAAAGCAGGTTTTTTATAGTTTTAGAAAATCTTGGAACTCTTCCTTTTCTTAAATAATTATTATTTTTATAGCCGTAAGCTGTTCCACTAGGAGTTTTCATATATCTTTTAATGGTTTTTGGTGTTGATACTTCAAAATATTCCACATGGTCTTTTAGATTTGGGAAATATTTTTCAGCTCTTATAAATAAATCTTCAACTAATTTATTTTTCTTAGCCATATATTCTTCTTTAGATAAGTTTTCCCATTCACTAAGATATGATGCACTACAGAATACACCAACTGCACGTTTTTCATTTTCTTTTATAGCAAGCCCTGAATCTATTCTACCGTAATCAACAAATACAAATCCTCTATCTTCAATAGGTGTATTTTTCATACTGCCATTCATTTGTGAAAACGGTTTATCATAATCATTTTGGCATATAAAAGTAGAATATGCGTGATCTTTATATATATTTTCTAAGTTTTCTTTAAATACAAGGTAAACGGTGTATAAAGAAACTGATTCTTCAAATTTTTCCAGTGAAGTATCATTATATTTTTCATCCACCATAGAAGTATATAAGTTTTCAGGTGCACAGTTTGCTATTACATAATCAGAAGTTACTTCCACCACTTCTTTTGTACGTTTATTTGTGTAAGATACACCATAAGCTTTGCCATTTTCCACCAAAACTTTATCCACATTACACATAGTTTCAACTGTGCCACCATTTTCAGTAATAATATCAGCTAATGCTTTACTTAATGAATAGCTGCCACCTTTTATAAATTTTGCACCATTATAATAGTTATATTGGGCAAGGGCATGGTAGTACCATGAAAATTCATATGGATTATCATGAAAATATACTAAATTGGCATTAAGTAGTCTTTTTAATTTATCATCTTTAAAAATTGAGTCCAGCACTTCTCCTGTAGACCTTTGGTCAAAAAAATACTTTGCAACAAATGGGAATTTTACAAGTGGATATATTAAAAATTCAAAAAAGTTCATATCATAAGGCAGCCTTCCAAAAGCAAATGCTGCACGTTTCATTTTTTTAAAGTATTTTTTTATCCCTTTTGTTTCATGAGGAAATTGTGAAATTAAATATTCTTCTGCTTCTTTAATACCTTCAGGCACTTTATAGCTAATATTTTCATCAACCACCTGCCATGTTTCAGGAAGGCTTACAAGTTCCACACGCTTATCAAGTTCTAAGAATTTAAATAAATTACGTTTGATATCGTATCCAAACTCCCCAAAATCCATTTCATGAAGTCCAACTTCAAGGTTAATATCTTTTCTTTTAAATATGGTAGCAGCACCACCTACTATAAAGTGTTGTTCTAAAAGTAAAACTTTTTTACCTTTTTTTGCTAAAACTGCACCAGCAGTTAAACCCCCAATACCGCCGCCGATAATAATTACATCATATTGCATAGAATCTCCTATAAATTTTCTATAATATATATATTTACATATATCAATGCAATAAAAAAATACTAAAATTATATATTATTTGTGTGAATAAAAAAAAGCCACCATACAGGTGGCATATATATTTGATAATATAGACAAAATAATGAATAATGTTATTTTGTTTCTAAAACAGTTTTACATAATGTTTCCACAATAAAGTCTTGGTCATCATCTTTTAAGAAAGCACTCATCGGAAGGCTCATAATTTCTTTAGATACTTTTTCACTAATTGGTAAATCGCCATCTTTAAATCCACAGCCTGCATAACATTCCTGCATATGTAAAGGAATAGGGTAGTGGATAGCTGTTGGGATACCTGCTTCATTTAATTTTTTAGTAACTTCTTCTCTGTTTTTAACTCTTACAGAATATTGAGCATAAACGCTTACTTTACCATCAGGTATAAAAGGAGTGATAATATCTGCTGCATCACCTTTATAAGCTTCTTTTATTTTTTTAGTATAGTTATTACCTATTTCAATACGTCTTGCAATTTCTTCTTTAAAATGAGCAAGTTTTACATTTAATATAGCAGCCTGCATAGCATCAAGCCTGCCGTTAATACCTATATATTTATGTTTATATCTTGCAACTTGACCATGGTTTCTAAGGTTTGATAATATTTCTGCTTCTGTATCATCATTTGTGAAAACTGCACCGCCATCACCATAGCAGCCTAAAGGCTTAGAAGGGAAGAAACTTGTGCAGCCAAGGCTGTTATAATTACAGCTGTATTTGCCATTATCTGTTGCTCCAAAACTTTGGCAGGCATCTTCAATTAATTTTATGTTAGTATTTTTAGTAAGCTCATAAAATTTATCCATATCAGCAGGAAGGCCGTATAATGATACTGGAATAATAGCTTTTGTTTTATCATTAATTAAAGGTTTTACTTTTTCAATATCTAAGTTATAAGTTTTTTCATCAATATCAGCAAAAACAGGTTTTGCACCTACAAGGGCTATAACTTCAGCTGTTGCAATAAAAGTAAATGGTGTAGTAATAACTTCATCACCTTCTTTAATACCATAAGCCATTAATGCAAGAAGCAGAGCATCTGTTCCAGAAGATACGCTTAATGCATGACGAGCACCAACATATGATGCTAAATTTTTTTCTAATTTTTCAACTTCTGGCCCCATAATATACATTGATGATGCCATAACATCAAGCACTGCTTTATCAATTTCAGCTTTATATGATTCATATTGAGATTTTAAATCAGCAAAAGGGATTTGTCTTGCCATATCTATGCTCCTCAAAAATTAATTATCGTATTAATCTACCATATATTTTATGTCTTTTCAAGTAATGATATAATATACTCTTTACAAAATTATATATATGTTTTAATCTCTAAAATAAATCATAAATGTGGGTAATATCATAAATAAGTTATTTCATATAATCTCAAAAAAAACTGGTTTTGATATAATAGGTGTAAAAAAATACTCAGCTAATTTTTCATATCTTATAGGTGAGTATATATTTTCACTAATTTCATCATTAATAGTGGGAATTGCTATTGCCAGATATTTAGGTCCTGAAAGCTATGGTATTATTAATTTTGCAATATCAGTTTATGCAATATGTATTGTGATTACCACTTTAGGAATTGATGATATAATATATAAAGATATGGTAGAAAATTCTACTAACAGGGGCTTTATTGAAGGCACTGCTTTATTTTTAAAAATTATTGTATCATTAATTGTTTATGTGATTGTATGTATTTATGGTTATTTTTCTTTTACTGGTGAAAAATTACAAGTTTTACTTATAATTAATTTTGCAGTATTATTTCAGCCATTTTCTGTATTTAGTTTTGTATTTTTATCTTTAGCAGAAGGCAAATACACTTCCATATCAAGAATAATAAGTTACAGTGCATCATCTATTTTTAAAATAATATTAATAATTATTGGTGCAGATATAAAATATTTTGCATTTGCAGTTTTCTTAGATTACTTTCTTTTATTTTTTGTAGTTGCATTTATATATAAATATAAAGGCTATAGTAAAATTAAATTACAAATTGATTATGACTACTTAAAAAGTTTAATAAAAAAAGCACCTGTTTTATTTTTAAATGTGCTTTTTTTTACATTATTTTTAAAATTTAATACCATATATATATCATATATATACGGTGATTTTCATGCTGGAATTTATAATGCAGCATTAAGGCTTACAGAAGCATTTTATTTAATCCCTGCTGTTATATTAACTGCCTTTTTTCCTGCTGTTATAAAGGCAAAATCTTTAGGGGAAGAAGAATATATTAGGCGTATAAGTATATTTTTATCTGCTTTTACTATGCCTTTTATACTTATATCTTTATTTGTTACACTTTTTTCACCGTTTATTATACATCTTTTATATGGTGAAAAATATGAGCTTTCATATATTGTGCTTGCTGTTACAATTTGGTCAGTACCTTTAATATTTTTCTCAACTGTCACAAGTAAATATTTTATTATAGAAAACAAAGTAAGCCAGATATTTTATAGAAGCTTTTTATCATTTATATTATTAATATTATTTAATAAAGTATTTACAAATTTATATGGTATATTTGGTGCAGGGCTTGCTTTTAGCTTATCTGCCTTTATATCATTTTACTTAGTAGATATATTTTTTAAGGAAAGCAGAAGATTATTTCTAATAAAAACAAAAAGTATATTTTTTCCATTTACATATATCATTAAATTATTAAAAAAATAGTCGTATATTTTTAATTTTTATGTTATTTTTTTATTTTTTTCTGATTTTATTTGACAAAGACATAAAAAATTATGTATCCTAGAAATGTAATAATTTTATGTGGAGGTAGAAATGGCAGCAGAACAATCAGCTATTGATGCATTTCTTACAAAAGGGACGGACATACTTTATAATAATATAGTGTTATATGTATTTGTAGTAATTGCAGTACTTTTTACTATTTTAATAAAAGGTGCACAGTTTAAACATATGTTTCATGCAGGAAGCCTTTTATTTAAAAAACACCAAGGTGGTGGTACATCTGGTTTTGCAAGTTATGCAATAAGTACAGCAAGCCGTGTTGGAACAGGTAATATGGCAGGTATTATGGTTGCCATATCAGCAGGTGGTCCTGGTGCATTATTTTGGATGTGGGTAATGGCACTTTTTGGCTCTGCTTTAGCTTTTGCTGAAGCTACTCTTGCTCAGTTTTATAAAGAGAAAAACTCTTTAGGGCAATATGTAGGTGGAGCGTCTTTTTATATTCGTAGCAGATTAAAAATGCCTATACTCTCAATTATTTTTGCTGCTATTATGATAACCACATATACTGCATTTAACGGTGTGCAGGCAAATACAATTGCAAGCTCACTTCAAGCATATAATCTTAATGTTAATGTTACAGGTATAGTTTTAGCAATTATTACAGCAGTAATATTATTAAGCCCGGGCAGAACAGCTATTATTAAAGCATGTATATATATTGTACCAGTAATGGCTATTCCATACATACTTTTTGGTTTAGTTGTTGTTATTATGAATATTACGCAGGTTCCTGCTATGTTTGGTTTAATATTTTCTGAAGCGTTTACTCCATCAGCTGCTTTTGGTGGTGCAATAGGTCATACTATTGTTACAGGTTTAAGAAGAGGTCTTTTCTCAAACGAAGCTGGTATGGGTGGTGCTCCTCACGCAGCAGCAGCTGCTACTACATCTCACCCAGCACGTCAAGGGTTTATTCAAATGTTTTCAGTATTTACTGATACATTAATCATATGCTCAGTATCTGGCTTTATACTTTTACTTTCACCTACTGCTATGGATAAAATAGGCGAGATTCATGGTATTAACCTTATGCAGTATGCAATGACAGAGCATTTTGGTGCATTTGGTTCGCTCTTTATTACATTATGTGTTATACTTTTCTCATTCAGCTCTATATTAGGAAACTTTTTCTATATACAAACAGGTATGGCATCTATAAAAGATACTAAACTTGCCTATTACATGGTTGTATTTTTAACACTAATGCTTGTATTAGGCGGCTCTATTGCAAACTTGCAAACAATATGGAACTTAGGTGACTTTTTAATGGGCTTTATGGCTATAATAAATATTATAGTGCTTGTTGCATTATATAAACCAGTAGTTGCATTATTAAACCACTATTTAAATCAGTGGAATCAGGAAAAAATACCTGTATATGTAAAAGGTGATTTACCTGAAATAGAAACAGACGCTGTTAGCCAGTGGAATAGGGAAGATAACCCAGAACTAAATAAATAATTTTAATTAAAAATAATTATAATACTGGGGTGGAAATATCTGCCCCATTTTTTTGGTGCAAAATGGATAATTTAAAGGAAAAAGCCTTAATATTACACAGCCAAGGTTATAACTGTGCTCAGGCAGTATGTGCTGTTTTTGCAGATAGAACAGGGCTTGATGAAGATATGCTTTTTAGATTAAGTGAAGGATTTGGTGCAGGCACTGGTAATTTGCAGGGCAGCTGCGGTGCTTTATCTGCTGCAATAATTATAGCAGGGCTTTATAATAGTGGTGGAAAAGACAGTGAAAAACTTACTAAAGGTTCTACATATAAATTAGCTGCCAAATTAAATAATGAGTTTACAGAGCGAGTTGGCTCAATATATTGTAAAGATATTAAAGGTATTGAAACAGGTAATATTTTAAAAAGCTGTAATGGCTGTATTTTTGATGCTATTGATATTATAGAAGAAAATATTTTTAATAAACAGTAGTTTTGGCATTTTATTTGCTTGAAAGTTTGCATAAACGTTTTTTAAGGGGCAGTAGTAATGAAAACACAAGAAAACAATATGGATGCTTATACAATATTAGAATCAGATGAGTTTGATACTCTTCTTGATGCTGTTGAATTAATGGCAAAAGCTCAAGGTAATTTATTATCTTTACAGCGTTCTGTAGAAGAATTAAAAGTAATGATGGAAGAAAGTGAGTTTTCTCAAGATGAATTATCTTTGGAAGATAATTTTATCATATATGAAACTATTGATAACGTTCAAGAACTTGTTGATAACCTTGTAGATGATTTTTCTATGGGAAAAATTTAGTATTAGTCTTTATTTTTATTTCATTATTAAATTTAATGTTTAACCCCAAATTTTTTCTTTTTACATTAAAAATTAATGTATTAGTTTTATAATTTTATTTATTAGTTATAATTTATACAAATATAAATATTTTTATGAAATAATGCTTGACTTTCATAAAAAACCATTATAGATTAATCTATATATGTAGTATGTTGTAGTATATTTTTAGTAGGGGAAGTAGTCTATGAAAAAGCTTATCTTTTTAATTCCTTTCATTTTTATATTATTTTCCTGCGGTGAAAATAATTCTGCTTCATTAAATGGCGGAAATGGTACTGGTGGGGACGGCAGTCAGGCTTCTGTATCTGGTGGAGATGTAACTAATCCTGACGGTAGTGGTGGCACATCTGGTGAGAGTGGCACATCTGGCAGTGGTGGCACATCTGTTGATGTAAAAGACCCAGAAGGTGGTACTGGTGGTGATACCACAGTAGTAGTTGACCCGGGTGGTGATACTGGCAGCGGTGTAATTGTTGATATAGACCCAGGTGGTGATACTGGTCAAGTCGTTATAGTGCATCCTGATGAAGAAGAATTGAAATTAATTCATAATACAATTTTTGATTATATTAATAGGGATAATCTTTATTACAGATCTACTTTATCTGAAAATGAGAAAAAATATTATGACAGATTATATGATTCATTTGTATCATTTTATGGTAGAACGGATGAAGAAGAGAAAGAATGTACAGCAGGTGTTTTATGCCATGCTACAGATGCATTTGTAACTGCAAAGTGCATAGATGATACAACAGGGTTTGAGCTTGCTAATTTAAGCAAAGAAGATAAAGAATTTTGCACTCCTGAAGAAGTTAAAAAACAATATGATGCATGGGCTGATACACACTGTCATTGGGGAATAGATGGTTCTGAATTTAAAGTTCCCGGCACTGATGAGCCTGTATGCGGTTGGGATAAATATCATTATAAAGAATCTCAATGGTTTGACCGTGATAAAGTTGGTGTTTCTGTCGGTTTTCTTGATATGCCAAAAATAATGTATTCTTTTGATAAAACTAAAAGCACAATTGCAGTGACAACATCAATAGAAAAAAAATTAATGTTAGATTTGCATAATTTATATCTCTTTAGAGAGACAGGGGTATATAGTCCTGATTCCATTTATTATAAAGTGATTACTTCTTCTTCATGCGTAAGCGATTCTCAGCTGAAAGAAAAATGGATAGAAGATATGAACTATATTCAGGAAAGGATATATTACAGTATTATAAACTATACTAAATCAAGAAAAAACATAGCCTATCAAGATTTTGGTAATTTTCTTGAACAATTTAAACAGGCAGTTGGTAAAGGAAAAAGTTATCAGTATGCTGAAGATGGTGCACAAGATATTTCTGCAGTGTTAGATATTAGAGATGGAAAGAAAGCCTATTTTGATGTTTATGGTTTATCACGGTTATTTGCTTTTGCCTGCCAGATTGGAACAGACTATCAATGCACTTATGTGGAAGGAAAAGCAAATTATTCAGATGGCTTTGGTAATCATGGCGGTCAGGAATTTGACCATGCATGGGTAAGAGTTAGAAATGATAATATTGCACCAGAATGTAGTGGAGCTATAATCATAGACCCTCTGCGATTTTATGAGGAAAAAACATTGCCATATCTTTGCACAACAGATGCTGCAAATGCTGGGTATAAACCGTCTGTAGAGTAACTCATAAGCTTAAAGCTGCTAATTTTAAGTGATAATAAAATGATGTAATAAGAGCTCTGTAATATTGAGGCGAACCCCATTTATTGGACAAATAAATGGGGTGTTTTTATGTCACGTAGAACAAAGTATTCTTATGAATTACGCAAAGAGATATTGCATCAATATTTAGAAGAACAAAGAAGTATTACATCATTATCAAAAGAAT
>CASEIN010000006.1 GCA_949287985.1 Mucispirillum schaedleri
ATTTAAAATAGAACTTGATAAATATATAAATTATTATAATAATGATAGAATTAAATACAGATTAAATGGCTTGAGCCCTGTAAAATACAGAACTCAAACCGTATAATTTTAAATCTGTCCAAAAATTTGGGTTCGCCTCATCCTTGTGGGCTCTTTTTATTGTTTCTATATTAGGCTCACTTATACCCCAGTGCAAAAGTTTTCCTTCTTTTACTAAATCTTTCATTGTGCCTGCTACTTCTTCTATAGGTATTTTATTATCCACTCTGTGCTGATAATATATATCTATATAATCAGTCTGAAGCCGTTTTAATGAGCCTTCAATAGCTTTTCTAATAGTTTCTGGTCTTGCATCTTCCACCTGTTTACCATTTGGATAATAAAGCCCAAATTTTGTGCCTATGGCTACTTTTTTTCTAAATGGTTTTAATGCTACACCTAGTAATTCTTCATTGGTATGTGGTCCATATATTTCTGCTGTATCATAAAAAGTGATGCCTGCATCATATGCTTTTGCAATTAAATTTATCATCTCTTTTTTATCTCGCGGTTTCCCATGGTTTGCACTCATTCCCATACACCCAAGCCCCAATGCTGATACTTTAAAATCTTTACCTAATATACGCATTGGTATGCCTGCATTATTTTCTTTTGCCATAACTTTTACTCCATTTAAACCAAGTACTGCACCTGCACTAAGTAGTGATAATGTTTTCAAAAACTCTCTACGCTGCATGTTTTCCTCCAATAATATAATATAAAATTTTACTGATACAGCTTGATTTTACAATACTACATACTATTTAATTCTTGCCTAAAACTCCCAAATGTATTATACTATGCATATGGATAATAAACTGCTTACTAATATAAAAGAAAAACTTATTAATATTATGCCTTATGAAAATGAACTTGATACTGGCTTTTTTGGTATTAAGTTTTATAGAAGAAATAATGTGGATTTAACCCATATATGTGTGCAAAAGCCATGTATTTTCTTTGTGGTTAATGGTGAAAAACATATTAATATAGGCAGTAAAGATTTTTTTATAGAAAAGGGATATTATAATATTACATATATTGATTATCCAATATCTTCCTATTTTAGTAATATTTCAGAAGATAATCCGTACCTTTCCATATATTTACCAGTTGATAATAAAATAATAAGTGAGATAATAAAAGATATTGAAGATATACCAAACAATTCATTTAAAGGAATTTCCAGCCATAAAGCAGATGAAAGCCTGCTTGAAGCCTATGAAAGACTTGTGGATTTATATAAATCTCATGATAATAACACATTTTTAGCAGAGCTTACATTAAAGGAAATATATTATAGAATATTAACAGGTCCTGCTGGTGCTGATTTAAAATCATTATTTGCAACAGGTTCGCAAAGTAATAAAATATACAAGGCAGTAGAATATATTACAGAAAATTATAATAAACATTTAACAATAAACAATATTGCTTCAAAAGTGAACATGGCTCCATCAACATTTTTTAGAATATTTAAGCAGATAACACTAGTTTCGCCACTACAGTATCAAAAACGCTTAAGGCTTTATGAAGCTCAACGGCTTATGCTTGCAGAAAGTTTTACAGTAACAGAAGCAGCCTATAATGTGGGCTATGAAAGCATTACTCAATTTACAAGGGAATATAAAAAAGTATTTAATATATCCCCTGCAAGAAATATTAAAAGTATACTAAAAGGAAAGCCTGTATAATATAATATCAATAAATGAAATATTAAATATGTTCTATCTAAGAAGTATATGAATTGGTATTGACAATATATGATATATCCCATAAATTAAATATAAATGAGGTTATAAAATTAATGAATTTCAATATTGAATTCTACAAAGATAAAGAAAGTAAAAGATGTTATATTGAAGAGTTTTTAGATAGCTTAGATACAAAATCAAGAGTACATACATTAAGAAATATACAACTTTTATCAGATTTTGGTTATTCACTGCGTGAGCCATATTCAAAAAATATAGATGATGGTATTTTTGAACTGCGAATAAAGCAGTCAAGTAACATATATAGAGTGTTATATTTTTTTTATAAAGATAAAAATATTATTTTAACAAATGGTTTCATAAAAAAAACAAATAAAACACCTAAAAATGAAATTAATATTGCAAAAGAATGTAAAAATAAATATTACAGGAGCATAGAAAATGAACGACCTAAATAAATATATAAAAAAACAACTTAAAAACAAAGAGTTTAAAGAAGAATGGGAAAAAAGTGAAATAGAATATCAAATAGTTCATGCTTTAATAGATGCTAGAGAAAAAAATAATTATACCCAACAACAGCTTGCAGCATTAACAGGTATAAATCAGGCAGATATTAGTAAACTTGAAAATGGACGAGCAAATCCATCAATAAAAACACTTCAAAGGCTTGCAAAAGGTTTGAATATGCAGTTGAAAGTCGAATTAGTACCTAACAAGTAATTTTAAGAGCCTGTATAATATATACAGGCTCTTTTTATGACTAATCTTTAAAATATTTTGAATATATTTTATCGTATGTGCCGTTTGATTTTAATGTTTCAAGGGCTTTATTTATATCTTCTACAAGCTGTTCTTTACCTTTTGGAATAGCTATAGAATATTCTTCTTCTGCCAGTGGAGTTTCTATTAATTTAAGCTCTGTATTAACTTCCACATACTTTTTAGCAGGCTCCATATCAATTACTGCTAAATCCATTTTTCTTGATTTTAATGCTAAAATAAGCTGGTCACCAGAATCAAACTTAATAATTTTTGCTGTATCTTTATATTTTTCAGTTACTGCTAAATCACCAGTATAACCAAGAACAACACCTATTGTTTTACCTGTTAAATCATCAAAATTAGTAATAGCTGTATCCTGGTTAGTTATAATAGCCTGTTTAGATACGAAGTATGGAGTAGAAAAATTTACAACCTGCCTTCTTTCATCTGTTGCTGTCATACCTGAAATACTAATATCAATTTTGCCTGACTGGATAGCTATTAAAATACTGTCAAAGCTCATGTTTTTGTATTCTATTTCTTTATTAATAAGTTTACCTATTTCATTCATTAAGTCAACATCAAAACCTGTGATATTGCCATTTGCTTCTTTATACTCAAATGGTGGAAATTCAGCATTTAAACCTACAACAAGTTTATTAGATTCTTCAGCTGATTTTTTGCAGCCTGCAACCATAAATACTGATACTGCTGCAATAGCAAGTAATAATAAAAATCTTTTCATTTTATCCCTCATAAAAGTTATTATGAATAGTTAATACTTTATTTTATAAAATAAGTAAATGAAAAAAATAGTAAATTATATTTATTCATGATGCAGTGCATCTATTGGGTTTAATCTGGAAGCTTTCCTTGCTGGCAGGTAACCAAATATAATGCCTATAAATCCAGAAAATAAAAATGAAGTAATAGCTATCTGCATATCAAAAGTAAAAGGAATATTTAGTTTTGATGATAATAATAAAGTCATTAAAAAACCAAATATTATACCAATAAAGCCACCAACTGCACTAATAGTAGCACTTTCCACTAAAAACTGTAAAAGCACTTCTTTTTCTAATGCTCCAATTGCAAGGCGTGTTCCTATTTCCCTTGTTCTTTCTGTAACTGATACAAGCATAATATTCATAATACCAATGCCACCAACAAGCAGGCTCACCCCTGCTACAGCGCCTATAAAAATAGTCATACTGCCAATAGATTTTTCCACCGTCTGCTGTATTTCTTTTGTGCTTTGTATTTCAAAAGTATTAGGTGCTTTTTCAGGTATATTTCTTAAGTGCCTTAAAATTGTAGCAATTTGTTCTGAAGCCACTTTATAATCAGTTTCTTCTTCCAGCGATATCATAATCATTTGAATATTATAAATAGAATCGCTTGGCTTAATACTTCTTTGAAAAGCTTTTAATGGCATTAAAATAACATCATCTTGGTCGTTACCTCTGCCACCCTGGCCTTTACTTTCAAGCACGCCCACAACATCACATACTATAGAGCCAACTTTTAGCCTTGCTCCAAGTGCAGGACTATCCCCTATTAAATTTTTCCTAACAGTTTCACCTATTACACATGTATTTGTGCCTGCCACATATTCTTTATTTTCAAAAGTTCTACCCATTGATACCTGCCAGTCAACAGCAGTAAAATATCCACCAGTTACACCAGTTACTGATGTCTGCACGTTTTTATTTGTATATTTTGCAACAGCTGTGCTCATAGATACTGGTGCTACTGCTTTTATACCAGCAGTTCTTTCTGTAATAGTTTCTACTTCTCTCATGGTAAAATTACGGCTTTTACTTGTGCCGCTTGGGTTTAAATGTGGTGGAGCATGTATCATTAAAAGGTTACTTCCCAAACTTTCTATGGCTTCTTTAATCATAGCTTGAGTGCCATTACCAAGATTTATCATAATAATAACAGCACCAACGCCTATAATAACCCCAAGCATTGTTAAAAAAGCTCTCAAATAATTTCTACTTATTTGCCTTAAAGCCAGGAAGATTGCATTAAAAATCATTTAATAACAGCCTCCACCTTATTAACTTCACCGTCTCTAAAATGGACTTCTCTTGTAGCATACTTTGCCATATCTGGTTCATGGGTTACCATTAATATGGTTATTCCTAAATCTTTATTAAGGTTTGATAATATTTCCATAATCTCAACACTTCTTTTAGTATCTAAATTACCAGTAGGTTCATCTGCCAGTAAAAAAAGTGGGTTTGAAGCAATGGCTCTTGCAATTGCCACACGCTGCTGCTGACCACCTGAAAGCTGTGCACTAGTATGCTTTTCCCACTCTAAAAGCCCTACCATATCTAAAGCTTCCCTGGCTTTTTTTCGCCTTTCTTTTTTGGGCATACCTCTATATAAAAGTGGCAGTTCCACATTTTCTAAAGCCGTTGTCCTTGCAAGTAGATTAAAACCTTGAAATATAAAACCAATATAATTTCTTCGTAAAAGTGCAGTTTCATTTCTATTTAGTGAAAATACATCAACACCGTTAAATAAGTATGAACCTTTTGTGGCCTTATCAAGGCAGCCTAAAATATTTGCCATAGTAGACTTGCCACTGCCTGAAGGCCCCATTAATGCTACAAACTCTCCAGCATTAATATCTAAATCTATACCCTTTAATGCTAAAAAAGAGTTCTGACCACTACCGTAAACTTTTACTATGTTTCTAAGTTTTATAAAATCGCTCATTGTCTTCTTTTCATACTTGTAATTATTTCATCAGTTTCTGATAAACCACTAACAACCTGTATATTTTTACCATCACTTACACCTGTAACAATATGCCTTTCTTCAGGAAGTCCATTTACAAGCACATAAATAACGGCATTTTTAGATGTTATATCTGTCTGCACTTCTTTTGGTGCTTTTGCTCTATGGCTTGGTGGGCCTCTTAACATAGCAGGTCGTTTTTCCACATCTGACATGTTAAGGGATAAAGGCTTGAAAAATAATGCAGATACTGGAATAAGTGGCACATTTTGGGCACTATCTGTTTCTATATCTGCTGTGGCACTCATACCAGAGCGAAGTTTTAAGTCTTTATTATCTATATAAATTGTAGTTTCATAACTTACGATACTATCATCACTTTCTGTAGCACCCTTATTTACTCTATATATGGTTGATGTAAAAGTATTATCTGGAAAAGTATCAACAGTAAATCTAACCTTTTGGTTTTCCTTCACTTTACCTACATCTGCTTCAGATACATTTACAACTAACTTCATTTTCTCTAAATTTTCAGCTATTACAAAAAGTTCTGGTGTGGAAAATGATGCTGCAACAGTCTGACCTGCATCTATACTTCTTGTTAAAACAACACCATCTATTGGGCTTGTAATAATAGAGTTTTTTAAGTCAATTTTTGCACTGTTTAAGTTTGTTTCCACTTCTTTAATGCTTGCTTCTTTAACCTGCACATCAGCTTGAGCAGTAGATAACTCCATTTTTGCATTATCAAGCTCTGTTTTAGATGGTGATTTGCCACCTGTTACTTTATATACTTCTGAAAGCCTGTTATAATTAATAAGCTTATTATTATACTGCACTTTTGAAGAATTAAGGCTTGCTTTAGCAGAATTAAGCTGAGCTTCATATCTAGCAATAGTTTGGTTTATGGTATCAGGGTTAATTATTGCAAGCACATCACCTTTTTTAACATTATCATTTTCTTCTACAAATACAGCAGAAATTGTCCCAGATACCTGGCTGCCTATTAATACTTCATTGGTAGCAGAAATTTTACCAGTTGCACTAACCAAAGATGCCACATTACCATTTTCTGTTTTTACAGTAGTATATGTAAATTCTGGGCCACTATCTTTAAATATATTATATAAGATTATCAGCACTATTACAGCAATAACAGAAGCTGTAATAATAATATTTTTTTTAGTTCTTTTAGGACGAAGTGAAGCATACATATCTTTTGTGCTTATCATAAATTCTCACTCCTTAAGTTATTATTTGCAGAAAAACTGCCGCCAAATGATTTATAAAGCATTATAGATGATGAAATATTTTCATACCATGCATTATAAAATGAAATATATGTATTTAAAAAATCGTTTTGTGCCATTAAATATTCTAAATCATCAATTATACCACTTTCCCACCTGCTTTTTAAAATATCCATAGATGATTTTGCATTTTCAAGTATATCTTTTGTGTTGTTATATGATTTATTGGAAGATGTCATTATATATGTAGCATTTTCAATATCACTTATGGCAGTATTTATAGATTTTTGTAAAGTCTGCTCTGCCTGGTAAACTGTTTCTTCCTGTATTTTAAGCTGTGCATATAATTCCTGCCTGTTTAAAAGTGGAGCTGTTAATGATGAAGCTATCTGCCACACTAAATCAGTAACACCATTACTTGATGCAAGCAGTTTTCCAATATTTCCACTAATAGAAAGGCTGGGAAGTAAACTCATTTTTTTATTGTAATGGTTATATAATTCGCTGTTTAAAGTATATACTGCTCCCCTTACATCTGGTCTATTTAATATAACTTGTGCTGGAATATTATTAATCTGCGGAATATGGGGAGCAAATGATGTATCATATACTAAATCTGTTGCTATATTTATTTCTTTATTATTGATTAAAGCATATAATGCATTTTTATTCTGCTCTGCTTCCTGAGTGTATTTTTGCAGGTTATTTTGAGCTGTTAGATAATCCATAGTTGTTTCAATATATTGTGTTTCATCCACAAGCCCAATACTTCGCATTTGTTTATAAATATCTAGTATTTCTTTATAGTTTTGCACCATTTGGGTAGCAAACTGCACTTGTGCGGCTGATTTCCTTAAGGAAAAATAATATGTAGCAGTATCAGCAGATAATGTTACCTGTCCATTTACATAGTTTTCTGAAGCATATTTTACAAGCTCTTTTTTAGATTTTCTTAAGGCATCAAGCTTGCCGTAAATATCTACTTCCCATGAAAGATTAAGATTACCATTAAGACCGTCGTTATTATCGCTGTAGCTGTAATCAAGAGAGCCACTAACAGAAGGTATCATAGCACCTGTTGCTGATTTTACTTGATAGCGTGCCTGCTTTACTTTTGATATTAATATTAATAAGTCTGGGTTTTCTTTTGAAGCAATATCCAGCACATTAATAAAATCATCATCTGGCAGCATGGATTTTATTTCTGCAAATGGGTCTTTATATTCTGATACTGTTTTATTATCATTAAGTTCATTAATGTAAGACTGGTTGCGAAAAGCTTGTGGCAAATTATATTTAGCAGATACTTCTTTTTCAGAGTATGTGTGAACGCAGCCTGTTAAAAAAATTACTAATATTGCACTTAATATGTAACGCATTTACTTCCCACAAATTTTGTAAATAATTGTATTATTAAGTAATGATTTTTTTATCACAAAAAAGTTTTAAAATAAAACAAAAAAATTTATTTTGTTCAAAATCATAACAAAATTTGTGAGAAGTATAGTATGCTAATCAATCTACTTAACGGATAGTGATTTCTTCTATAGTGTCTGTATTATGTCCTCCATTAATACCTTCAGTTAATTCCTTAATTAATTCATCTGATAATGATTTAACATTAATACGGTTTTCACCTTTTTTATATTGATAAAATACCTGAACCTCAGGGTTGGACAAATCATCATCTCCATAATACTCTTGAGAAATTTTATGTAGATATAAATCATCACCTATTTCTACAAATGTGTAGTATAACTCATAATCTAATGGTTGGCTTTCTGACTCTAATGTAAAATAGTTTTTATTTTTTACAAAATTTAAACTATGTCCTGATATACCATAAGGAGAATACGAATAAGCATATGGAAAATTAATATATAATTTTAATGGTTCAAATATTCCTGCATTATTTTTTTTCCAAATATTAACAAATAGCCCATAAGTATAATAGGAAAGTTTACCTTTATATCTAGCTGGTTCTCCTGTTTCAGAATCAAATTGTAAAACTGCATAGGCACATTGCATAATCATATACTTATCATCTTTTCCAAAAAATTCATACCAAAATGGAACTCTATCACCACATGTGAAAGCATTTTTATCACTACTTTTATATTTATTTAGTTTTTCTATTACTCCTTTGTAATCTTCTTTTATCTGTTTATTAATTTCTGCTTCTTCTTTTTCATATGTAGATGCAAAAACAAAATATGGGATAAATGTAATAAATATAATTAAGTAAAGTAAGTGTTTCATAATAATATTTCTCCTAATTATCAAATTCTTTAAAGATACCTTGTTTTGATTATTTATTTATATTTTCTAAAAAATCATACAGCTCATTAGCTGAATTATTTTTTATTATTTTTACAGGATTATTTGCATTATTTTTATAATACAAATATTCTTTTTCAGCCTTTATGCTTCCACCTTGTGCGTCATCTATATAATCCACTGCTGAATATTTCCATAAATATAATAAATCTGGTTCATATTTAAATGTTATATATTCTGTTGTATAGCCTGATGCACTTAAATTTTTATCACTTTCTATTGTAAAAAATTTATTTTTATATACAACTCTGCTAACTTCATTGGGAATACAAAATACAATACCTGAATATTCATAGTTATTATTATCTAGTTTTTTATATACTGCACTGCATGATTTTGAAACTCCCCTGCGTCCTAATTCATCTAACATTACTAAACTGTGAGAATATAATATACTTTTATCATCTAATTGGTTTATAGTTTTATGTATTAAAAAACTATTATTTGGACCAAAATAAGTATCTTCTTTTATATTTTTTGGAAATATAAACATTTCATTAGTATATAAATTAGCACTGTTTTTACCAAAATTGCCCTTTACTGCAAGAGAATTAAAGTGGGCTGTTATATTATTTTTAGATAAATTTTCTTCTGCAAAGGCATTAAAGTAAAATATTATAAAAATAAATATAAATAAGTTTCTCATAATATTACCTATGTGTTTCATAGATATATTTCTCACTATCTAGTTGACCAAAATTTATATAATTCTTCTGCTTTATATTTGCTGTAATCTACAAAATAATTATTTAAAAACTTATCCATATCATTAATATTTTCAACATAAGCACATACTAAATTAGCTTCATTTATATCTCCTTTATATATAAGAGTATATGGAGAATCAATTCTTACATATGAAGCACCTTTTTGATATAGAAATTTTATTGGTTCAGATTCTGCATCAACTGCATTTTCTATAAAAGTAGTGGCTGCGATAACTTGAGTATAAAAATTGCCATTATATTCTGTAGGTATGTGTAGCTCATACTCTCTTTGGTCTGTTCTATGACCATCTGTATTAGGTAATTGGTAATGAGCACTTCGCCATATTTCATATTTTTTATCTACCTCTTTATAAGGGGATGAATATATATACATTCCATTATCATTTTTTTTCTGATATGAGTATATAAATAAATCTTCATCTAAAGCATATGCTCCATTTTTATAAAATAGTAGATTAATCGTATCGATACTACTACGAGATTCATAACCTACTTTACTTGGTTTGCCATTTTTTAAATAATATTCATAAGTTATTGGTTTGCGTTTTGAAAGATTACTGCAAATTTCATCTTGATTTAAAAATATATGAAATTTTTCTTTATTTGTATCTATAATATAATTATTAGTAAGATAAAAAGAAAATGGAACTATCATTGGGTCTTCTTCTGATGTATCAGCTGCTGCTTTTACATAACCTGGGTCTCCAAAAACTTGCTTATAGGCATGAATCAAAGCTGTATAATAGATTGAAAGCTTATCTTCTGTTGTAAACTTATTTCTTCCTTTTAACCAGTTTCTTTGCCCCTTAATAATACTATCTCTTATATTACTATATTTACTTGTTTGTAATTCCTTTAAATATTTATTATAAAGTTCATTTAACTCTTTATCTTCTTTTGCAAGCTCTGAACTTGAACATATCATTTTCTCTACTTTTGTGCTGGCTTTTTTACAGTCAAAAGATGGCTCAATTTTCTCTTTCGCATAAGAATTAATAGTTAATGATAATAAAAATAATGAAGCTAAAAATACTTTTTTCATAAAATACCCTCTTCCCGTATGTATTAATACTATAAAATATTACATTATTAATTATATTATTACAAGAAAATAATAAAAAAGGGCAGCTATGAACTGCCTTTGAAGACTGTCAAAAAAAGTTATTGATTATTTTAAACTTATAATAAGAAATATTATCTACATTAAAAAATCAATATGCTTAACTAAACTTGGAGCGTGTATCCAAGTTTAGTTACCATTAAGAGCCTAATAAAATGCGTTAAGCATTATTAGGCTCATCAAAAGACTGGCGAAAAAATGTATTTTTTCGCCAATTTAAAAGGGCAGCTGTTAACTGCCCTTGAATGTGTAATAAAGGAATGATATGTATTTATTATAATGCTTTTTTTACTGCGTCTAATGCTGCATCATAGTTTGGTTCATGAGTTACTTCACTAACAAGTTCAGAATAAACTAAACTTCCAGATTTATCATAAACAAATATACTTCTAGCAAGTAATCTTAATTCTTTAATTAAAATACCATAGTTTTTACCAAATTCTGCACTGTAATGGTCTGATAATGTTTCTACATTTTTAACACCAGCAGCACCACACCACCTGCCTTGTGCAAATGGTAAATCTAAACTAACTGCTACTATTTTAACATCATCAGATAAGGAAGCAGCTTTTTCATTAAACTTTCTAACTTCCATATCACATACACCAGTATCCAGTGAAGGAACTGCAACTATTACTAAAACTTTACCTTCATAATCTTTAGCAGTTCTTGGTGATAAATCATTTGCTAATAATTTAAAATCTTTTATTTTAGAATTAAGAGCAGGAAACTGCCCTTCTAAAGTTAATGGATTACCTTGAAATGTAACTGTGCTCATCTAACACTCCTCATCTAGTAGTTTATATTCTATACTAAAATAGTATACTTTATAATAAACTTCTTCAATATATATAATTTTCTTTTACATACTTTCTACAAATTCAATGTTTTTTATTTAATAACATTGTTATTATTAAAAAAATAAGTTATAGAAAAATTAGTTCTTGAAAGATATAAAAAATAGTTATATATTTTTGATAAATTAAAATAAAAAGAGAAGTATACATGTTAAAAAAATTTTTAAAACAACTAACCTTTTCATCACAAGAAGATTTTGCACTTAACTATGAAGTTGCAATTCCAAACAATTTTAATTTTGCTTATGATGTGGTAGATGCATGGGCAGAAAAAGAACCTAAGAAAAAAGCTATGCTTTGGACAAATGACGAAGGCAAACGCTTCGATTTTACATTTGCTGATTTTAAAAAGTTTTCTGATATGACAGCATCATTTTTTGCTCGCCTTGGTATTAAAAAAGGCGATACTGTTATGCTTATATTAAAGCGTCGTTTTGAGTTTTGGTTTTCTATGCTTGGGCTGCATAAGCTTGGCGCTATTGCAATACCTGCTACTCACCTTTTAACTGAAAAAGATATTGTTTATAGAAACAATGCTGCAGATATTAAAATGATTGTTGCCTGTGGGGATAAAAATATTATAGAGCATGTAAATCGTGCAAAACCAGACTCCCCTACATTAGAACATACTGTATCTATTGGACCTATTATCCCAGAAGGCTGGGAAGATTTTCATAAGGGTATAAATGATGCTCCAGAATTTAAACGTCCTGAACATGTTAATAATAATGATGATATATCACTTATATATTTTACTTCAGGCACAACAGCAAACCCTAAAATGGCAGCTCATGACTTTTTATATCCATTAGGACACATTATCACAGGTAAATACTGGCATAACCTTGATGAAAACAGCCTGCATTTAACAATTTCTGATACTGGCTGGGGAAAAGCCGTATGGGGAAAACTCTATGGGCAGTGGATAGCAGGGGCAAATATTTTTGTATATGACCATGAAAAATTTACACCAAAAGAAATATTAAAAGCCATTGAAAAATATAGAATAACTTCCTTTTGTGCTCCACCTACTGTTTTTAGGTTTTTAATAAGAGAAGATATTTTAAATACAGACCTTTCCTCTTTAAAATGGTGCACTATTGCAGGGGAAGCATTAAACCCTGCTGTGTATGATACATTTTATGAGATGACAGGCATTAAATTAAGGGAAGGTTTTGGGCAAACTGAAACAACATTAACTGTTGTAACTCTTCCATGGGTAGAACCAAAGCCCGGCTCTATGGGGCTTGCAAACCCACAGTATGATGTAGATATTATAAACAGCGAAGGAAAAAGCTGTGAAGTTGGCGAACATGGGCAAATTGTTATTAGAACTAATAAGAAAAAACCATTAGGCTTATTTAAAGAATACTATAAAGATAAAGAGAAAACTTTATCTGTTTGGCATGATGATATATACTATACTGGTGATATTGCATGGCGTGATAAAGATGGCTATTTTTGGTTTGTAGGCAGAGCTGATGATATTATTAAAAGCTCAGGTTATAGAATAAGCCCATTTGAAGTGGAAAGCGTGCTTATGACTCACAAAGCTATTGTAGAATGTGCTGTTACTGCTGCTCCTGATGAATTAAGGGGACAGGTTATTAAAGCCACCGTTGTAGTGGCTGATGAATATAAAAATACTGATAAAGATGAGCTTATTAAAGATATTCAAGAATATGTTAAAAAAACTACAGCGCCTTATAAATATCCTCGTATTGTAGAGATTGTGGATAAACTGCCAAAAACAATAAGCGGTAAAATAAGACGAGTAGAAATAAGAGAAAAAAGTAATTAAAATTAATAGAGCTTTAAATGAGCCAAACCCCATTTATTGGACAAATAAATGGGGTTCGCCTCTCAAACAACCACTTTTTTTATTTATTTTTTCGCAATCGTTTTTAGAATTTACCTACAAACTACATAATTTTTTTTGAAAATAAAAAAGGCAGAAATAATTTATAATATTACTTATTTAATAGTGGAAAGCCCATTTTTTCTCTAGTTTCCACAAATTTTTCAGCACAAATTTTTGCAAGCGCTCTAACTCTAGCAATATAGCTTGTGCGTTCTGTAACAGATATAGCACTTCTTGCATCAAGCAGATTAAATGTATGGCTGCATTTTAAACAGTAATCATAAGCAGGAAGTGGCAGACCCAGCTCTGCAATACGCATACACTCTTTTTCATATGTTTCAAAAAGATTAAAAAGTGTTGGCACATCAGCCACTTCAAAATTAAACTTTGAAAACTGAACTTCGTTTTGGTGGTAAACATCGCCATATGTTAAATGCTCATTCCATTTTATATCAAAAACAGATTCTACCTGCTGAAGATACATGGTAATACGCTCTAAACCATAAGTTATCTCGCCAGATACTGGTTTTAAATCAATACCACCTGCCTGCTGAAAATATGTAAACTGAGTGATTTCCATGCCGTCAAGCCAAACTTCCCAGCCTAAACCCCACGCACCAAGTGTTGGAGATTCCCAGTCATCTTCCACAAAACGAATATCATGGTCTAATAAATTTATACCTAATGCTTCTAAACTTTTTAAATAAAGCTCCTGAATATTATCAGGGGACGGTTTTAAAAGCACCTGAAATTGATAATAATGCTGCAGCCTGTTTGGGTTTTCACCATATCTGCCGTCAGTTGGGCGTCTGCTTGGTTCTACATAAGCAGCTTTCCAAGGCTCAGGTCCTAAACACATTAAAAATGTTGCAGGGTTAAATGTTCCTGCACCCACCTCGTTATCATATGGCTGGTAAACAATGCAGCCCTGTTCTGCCCAGTAACGCTGCAGGTTCATTATTACATCTTGAAAATACATATTTGCTCCTTATTTTTTACGGCTTGCATGCATTTTTAATGGTAATGAGTGAAGCTTAATAAACCCTGTTGCATCACTTTGGTTATAAGCACCACCATCATCTTCCATAGAAGCTATTGCCATATTATATAAAGAATAATCTGAAGTTCTACCAATGCATGTTACATTACCTTTATAAAGCTCTACTTTTACTTTACCTGTAACGTATTCTTGAGATTTATCAAGTAATGCACGCATACAGTCCATCTCGTGAGAAAACCAGTAGCCGTTATATACAAGTGTTGCAAATCTTGGCATTAATGTTTCTTTTAAGTTTAAAACTGCCCCATCAAGAGTAAGCCCTTCTAAATCTCTATGAGCTGCCATAATAATAGCTGCACCCGGAGTTTCATAAACACCTCTTGATTTCATACCAACATATCTGCTTTCAACCATATCTACTCTACCAATACCGTTTTCGCCACCAAGTTTATTTAAAACCATAAGCATATTATATGGAGTTAATTTTTCGCCATTTAATTTAACAGCCACACCTTTTTCAAACTCAAGTTCTATAACAGTTGCTTTATCTGGTGCTGCTTTTGGGCTTTTGCTGTATTCAAACATATCATCAGGTGGGCAAACTGCAGGGTCTTCCAATATACCTGCTTCAAATGAAATATGTAATGCATTATCATCACTGGACCATGGTTTAGAAGCTGTTGCTTTTACAGGTATATTATATTTTGCTGCAAATTCCATAGCTTCTTTTCTACCTTTAATAACACTGAAAAATTCTTCATCTCTCCATGGAGCTATAACTTTTAATTCTGGTGCAAGAGCTGCTGCTGTTAACTCAAAACGAACCTGGTCGTTGCCTTTTCCAGTTGCACCATGAGCAAAATATGAACAGCCTGTTTTTCTAGCTGCTTCAACCATACCTTTTGCTATAACAGGACGAGCTAAAGATGTGCCCAAATAATACCTTCCCTCATATAATGCATTAAAAGAAACTGCTGGGAAAACAAAATCCCTAACAAATTCTTCTCTTAAATCATCAACTATAACTTCGCTTGCTCCAGACTGATGAGCTTTCTCTTTAATACTATCCCAGTCTGCTTCTTGACCTACATTTGCCACATATGCAACAACTTCATACTCGTTTAATGTAAGCCATTTTAATATTACAGATGTATCTAAACCACCTGAATATGCAAGTAATACTTTTTCTTTTGCCATTTTTATATTCCTCCAATACAATCTATCAATATAGCTTTTTGAACATGTAATCTATTTTCTGCCTCATCAAATATAACTGAATTTTCACTTTCTAACACTTCTTCGCTAACTTCTTCTCCACGGTGAGCTGGCAGGCAGTGCATAAATACTGCACCTTTTAATGCAAGATTCATAACTTCACGTGTTACCTGATAGCCTTGAAAATCTTTTATACGTTTTTGGCTTTCTTCCTCTTGCCCCATACTTGCCCACACATCAGTATATACTACATGAGCATTTTCTGCTGCTTCTTCCACATGATGAGTAAGTGTAATTTTACCACCATTTTTTTCAGCATATTTTTCTGCCCTGCTTACCACATCATAATCAACCCAGTAACCTTTTGGAGAAGCTATGGCAATATGAAACCCCATTTGTGCTGCTGCATTTATCCATGACTGAGCCATATTATTACCATCACCAATATAGGCTACTTTTAATCCTTTTATTTTACCAAATTTTTCCTGCATAGTCATCATATCTGCCATAATCTGACATGGGTGAAAACTATCAGTTAATGCATTTATTACTGGAACAGTAGAATATTCTGCTAATTCTACCACTCTTTCATGACCAAAAGTGCGTATCATAATGCCATGAACGTATCTGCTTAAAACACGTGCTGTATCTTTTATAGTTTCTCCCCTGCCAAGCTGAATATCACGGCTGCTTAAAAACATAGGGTGACCCCCAAGTTCATACATTCCTGTTTCAAAGCTAATACGTGTTCTTGTAGATGATTTTTCAAATATCATTGCAAGAGTTTTACCATCTAACTCTCTATGCTTTATACCATTATTTCTTTCATCTTTTAATCTAATAGCTGTATTTATTAAATTTTGCAACTCCGCTGGAGTTCTATCTAATAAAGTTAAAAAATGGCGTGGTTTTATCATACTTATGCCCCCATTTCTTTAATAACTGAAACAAATATTTCAGCACCTTTTATTAAATCATCATCACAAATATTTAGTGGTGGATATAATCTTACAGAATTATTACCAGCAGGCACTATTAAAAGATTTTTTTTAAGGCAGTTCTCTGTTACATCTTTTGGAGTATAAGGTGTTTTTACCCCTATTAAAAGCCCTTCCCCTTTTACAGTGCATTCTTTAGGAAAATTATTATTTAAATACTCTTTTATTTTTTTCCCTTTTTCTTTTACACTATCTAAAAAACCATTACTCATCATTTCATCAATTACTGCATTAGCTGCAGCACATGCAAGTGGGTTGCCTCCAAATGTAGAACCATGTGTGCCAGCAGTAAAAAGGCATGCAGCTTTATCTTTAGCAACAACTGCACCCATAGGCACACCATTGGCAATAGATTTAGAAAGTGTCATAATATCTGGCTCTACACCAAATAATTCATATGCAAATAAATGCCCAGTTCTGCCATAACCAGTCTGCACTTCATCTAAAATCATTAAAATATCCTGTTCATCACATATTTTGCGAATTTCTTTTAAAAATTCTATATCAACAGGCATAACTCCACCTTCCCCTTGGAAAAGTTCAAGCATAATTGCACAAGTATCATGTAATGAAACAGCCTGTTTTAACGCATTAATATCATTAAATGGTATATACTGATTATATGCAGGCATAGGCGTAAAGCCTTTTTGGATTTTCTCTTGAGCTGTTGCTCCCATTGTAGCATACGTTCTTCCATGAAATGAATTATACATTGATATAATTTTATAACGCTTTCCATGGTGGATAGTATTACCATAAAGACGGGCAAGTTTAATTGCTGCTTCATTAGCTTCTGCTCCAGAATTACAAAAAAACAGCTTACCACCAAATGATGCTTTTGATATTTTATCAGCCAGTTTACTTTGCAGCTCTATTTCATAAAGATTAGATGTGTGTATAACTTTTTTTGCCTGCTCGCTTACTGCTTTTGTAACAGGCTCAAAATTATGCCCTAAATTAGTAACAGATATACCTGAAGCAAAATCAAGATATTCATTACCATTACTATCATATAAATATGCTTTTTCACCATGAGAAAAGCTTACATTAAAACGTCCATAATTACTCATCAATGATGACATATATATTTCCCCATAAAACCAGTATATTTTTTGGTATATTTTATAAACCATATTTAAAAATAAATCAATGAAATATAATAATTAATACATATATTTTATTATTTAATACGAAGTGCTTTATTAAAATTAAAATAAACATGACTAAATAAGCATTATTTTTATTACATTTTTGATAATAAAAATAAAAAATCATTAAAAATTAAAAAAATCTATTGAAAATAATTTGTAATCATATTATAAATAAATCTGTATGGATATAAGAAATAGTAAAGAAATAATTCAAGACATTTTAGAACGCTACAATTTTGCCAGTATTTATTCTGGTTGTAGTAATCATTTAGGCATTGAATCATCTAAAAACTTTGTAGATGAGCATGATGCATTAGACTTCCTGTATTCTTCTGCAGTGATTGGCAGTAAAGCTTTGGGCATTTTTAATGAAGTGCCATTTTTCCACATTGATACGCCTTTACGTGCAGAATGTTTACTTGTTACTTTTTCTCTGCCTAAAAAAATATGCACACCTGTTGTTGTCATAAAACAAGCAGAAGAAGTTACATCAAAACTTACATTAAGCTTAAAATTAACTTTGGAATATAAAATTCCTGTTACTGTTGTTATTACAGACAATGCAATTAATAATTATGCAGAGTTTGACAAAACTAATAGTGATATGGGTAGGATTTCACCATATATTGGTAAAGGAACATTTAAACAGCATATATCTCAAGATGAACTTAAAGAAATATATGCAAATATCCATAAAGCTTTAAGTAATAATTTTACTACAGAATATAATGATGAAATATTTTCATTAAAATATAAACATGGCTATTTTCCTGATTATTTTATACCGTTCATTGTTACTGAAAGTATTTTATCTATTAAAAATAAGAAATTAGAAGTATATGAAAGTGAAAAAGAATCTCTTTCTAACTTTTTTTACGAAAATTTTAATATATCTTTAGAGCTTAGCCCTGTTAAAGACAGAGTTTTTCCTGAAGTTAAAGATTTACTCTGCCCAGGCTGCCCTTTTGTAAATATTTTAAATAAGGGTGTGTCTGCTGATACTATTTTATATACTAACATTAGATGTGAAGGCGTAAAAAAAGCTTTCAGTGAACAGCTTAACTTTGTTTCTATTGATGGCTATATTGGTATAATTTCCAGTGAAATAAAAGTGCCTACTTTATTTATTGGTTATGCTTCATCATATAAACCTCATTACTACAAATTTTTATCTAAACGAGGTAGGATGATATTATTAAGTGATACTGGTGTTAATAAATTAAGTGGTTTTTCTTTTATTAAGCACCCTAAAAAGCTTGGTAATACAAAAAATACAATATACCCATACAGCTGTAATAATATTAAAATGTATTCAAAAGTTAAAATTAAATTTAATAAATGCCAGTGCATAAAAGAAAATAAACCTTGTGAAGTGGTAGATAAAACATTATGCCCTGCAATATATAGAGCATCTAATAATATGCTACTTGACTCTGATATGTGTAATGGCTGCCTTGCATGTAAAGTAGTATGCAGTAAAGGAGCAATATCATGAACTACCGTATTTTTTTAGCAGGACATAGGTTTCAAACATACCATGACTGTATTAAGCTTTTAACATACAGTGCTTCCCAGTCTGATTATGTGGTGGATATTGAAGGGTTTGAAAAAAATACCCCATCTTCCCCTTTAAAAAATCATATTTTATTAAAAGGAAGTTCTAAAAATATATATAGTGATATTGTTATAGATTTTGATGATTTAGTGGGCAGTGTTGAAAATGATAAAACCATCACTGTTTCTCCTTCTACATTAGAAGCAGACCCTACACCTGATGCTGTTCATTACTGGAAAGCAATGGGCGTTGTTTTCAAAATCATAAGCGACTTATCCCCTGCATATATTACAGGCTATCTGCTTGAAAAAAATATGAAAAAAGAATTAGAAGCCTTTAACTCTTCCCTTGGCAGGTTGCCTTTTGCTATTCAAATTGCAATGAACGAATTAATGACGGATATTGATTAATGAATGAAAAGAAAGCATACAAGGCTTTTAATGTTGTTATGCTTGCTATTTTGATTCTTGTTGGGCTTGGTCTTGCTGTCTCTATTTTTTTGACAAAGTCATCTCTTTACTCAAAAAAAGATAAATATGGCTGTGATAATAGTGCAGGTTATGCTTATTCTTTTGCAAGGGGCCAGTGCGTTTTAATATATAAAGAAGCTGTAGGCATGCTTAAATCTAACTCTAATAACCCTAATGATGTAAAAGCTTTTCTTATATTCTCTAAAAATTATAAAACTGCTGATATTTTTCTTCCAAATAGAACCTATGCTCTGCTTACATTAAGTGATAATGATTCTATTTGGGTTGATAATTCTTCAACTTATTCATTAATAAATATGTCTGATAAATTAATCCTGCAGGAAAACGGCACAGAGATTTATTTTATTAATAGATAAAATTCTTGGCTTTTATTATTATATTTATGTGTAACATACATAATTAGACCCTGCATACTTCTATATATATGTATATGCTCTTCTAGATGTTTTTTCTGGATAATATATGAAATACAATAAACCACCTAAATCACCATAGTAATTAACTTTCAAACTTATTTATAAGAATCTACTGCAAAGCATTTCTGTAGAAAATTTTATGAAGATTCTATATGATATTAGTTATTACAGGTTAAAATGTATTTAATATTGATAAAATGCAAGGTTTTAAAACATACCAAGAGCTGCTGGATATGCAGGCTAATGCAAATATAAAAAGTAAAAGTGTATTTAATTTATGGGAAGGTAAAGGGCATAAAAGTAATTTATTAAAATATGCAAAAGATAGTAAAAAATACCACCCAACACAAAAGCCTATAAAATTGCTTGAAGATTTAATTAATACATTTTCTCAGGTTGGCGATACAGTATGCGATTTAACTATGGGTAGTGGCTCAACAGGTGTAGCTGCTATCAACACTGGCAGAAACTTTATCGGTATTGAAAAAGATGCAGGTTATTTTAAAATAGCACAAGAAAGAATCTGAGGCGAACCCCATTTATTTGTCCAATAAATGGGGTTCGCCTCAAAAACCCGCTTTTATTTTTTAACTTGAATTTAAAACTAAAATATTTTAAAAAATTTAAAACATGCTTATCGCAATACTAACCCGCTTTTTATCGCGAGCCGCTTCAAGTAAAGAGTTCTTTTACATCTTCCTTAGTTTTTATTGTGTTTTTTTTGATATAATCATTAAACAATATTGTATTTAATAACAACATTTTTTTGGCAGGATATGATTCTTTTACAGATGAAACATATTCCATTATTAAGTTTTTATCAATTTCAGCTCCCATCACTTCTTGGGTTTCCAGAAACGAGCTTAAATCATTCCTCCCTTCGGAACGCCTGCGGCGTGGCTACAATCC
>CASEIN010000007.1 GCA_949287985.1 Mucispirillum schaedleri
ATTTAAAATAGAACTTGATAAATATATAAATTATTATAATAATGATAGAATTAAATACAGATTAAATGGCTTGAGCCCTGTAAAATACAGAACTCAAACCGTATAATTTTAAATCTGTCCAAAAATTTGGGTTCGCCTCATAACCAAATGGGCTTAAATTATTATAACTTATTGATTAACTTTTAATTTATTCCAGTATTCACTGTATATTGGTAGGGCATCTTCAATATTAAGCTGGAATTCGGAATTTTGTAAATCTTCATCAGTAGGGAATATTATTCTACTATTTTTAGCATTTTCATCTAAATACTTTCCAACAATTTCTTGTTTTAATGGAGTTGCATATCCTACATAGTTAGAAATCTTTGCTGATATTTCTGGGCGAATTATAAAATCAATAAATTTATATGCATTTTCAACATTTCTTGCTTTGCTAGGAATAACTAGGCTGTCCACCCATACAGCAGCACCATCTTTTGGGTATATATATTTAATATCTTTATTTTCTAAAGATGCCATATATGCTTCACCACTCCACATAATACCAATATATACTTCTTCATTTAAAAATGGAGTTCTTGGAGAATCAGAGTTAAATAAAGTAACAGAAGGCATTAATTTAACTAATTTATTATATGCTTCTTCTATTTCAGCTTTATTTTTACTATTACCAGAATAACCAAGGGAGCGTAATGCAGTATGGAATACTTCCCTAACATCATTTTGCAGCATTAATTTGCCTTTAAATTCTTCTCTCCATAAATCATCCCATGAAGTAATTGTTGCGGGGTCAATATATTTTGCATTAACACCAATGGCAGTAGTACCCCACATAAAAGGAACGCTGTATTTATTTTCAGGGTCATATGGCTGGTTTAAAAGCCTAGGATTAAGATTATTAAAATTAGTTAATTTTGATTTATCAATAGCTTGTATTAAGCCTTCTTTTTGCATTTTTTCAATATAGTAAGTTGATGGTACAGCTACATCATAATCTGCTCCACCTGTAAGTTTAATTTTTGAGTACATTGCTTCATTACTGTCATATGTAGTATAATGAACTTTTATACCAGTTTCAGCTTCAAATTGTTTAATAACTTCATCAGGAATGTATTCAGACCAGTTATAAACAAATAATTCGTTTTCGTGTTTTTTAGTGCAGGCAAAAAGTGTAAAAGCTGCCATAAGCATAACAAGAATTTTTTTCATCTTTTCCTCTCTTTTAACATTATTTGTGTAACAATAACAATAAGCATTGATACACCAAATATAATAGTACTTAACGCATTGACTTCTGGTTTTACTCCAGTTCTAACCATTGCATATATTTTTTGTGGCAATATTTCAAATCTTGGACCAGATGTGAAAAATGCACATATACTATCATCCATAGAAATAGTAAAGCTTAATATCCACGCAGCAACAACAGCAGGGAAAATAGATGGTAGAATAATATGAAAGAAAGTCTGTAATTCATTTGCACCTAAATCTTTTGCTGCTTCTATAATATGTATATCAAAATTTGAAAGCCTTGTAAAAAGCACTGCCATTACAAAAGGCAGGCACAGGGTAATATGTGTAATAAGTAAAGTCTGAAACCCTAAATCAAGGCTTAAAAACTTAAATAATAAAAGTAGAGATATACCCATAATGATTTCTGGTGACATTATTAAGATATAAAGTAAGGATATAATAAAGTTTTTACCAAAAAACTTAAATCTAAATAAAGTAACAGCAGAAAGTGTCCCAATAATAGTAACTAAAGTAGCTGAAGATACACCAATAATAAGCGAGTTTATAAGCCCAGTAATAAGTGTGCTTGAGTGAAAAAGTTTATCATACCATTTTAAAGAAAAACCTTTCCATACAGCCCCAGTAGGTGCTTCATTAAATGAAAAGATTATTAAAATTATTAATGGCAGGTATAAAAATACATAAACTAAAAAAATGTATGACCATTGTAATTTTGATGTTTTCATTACAGCACCTTTGTTTGAAATGATTTAGAGCTTTTGTAATATGCCCATATCATTATACCCATAACAACGGTAATTAGCACACTTGCAGCAGAGCCAAGAGGCCAGTTTTGTATTACGGAAGTTATAAATTGTTCTTGAATAATATTGCTGACCATCATTGTTTTTCCACCAAGCAGGTTAGGGATATAGAAAAGCCCTAAAGCAGGTAAAAATACAAGGACTACACCTGCAATAATCCCCGGCGATGTAAGTGGCAGGATTATATGGTAAAAGGTTTTTAGTTTACTTGCACCTAAATCTTGAGCAGCTTCAACATATTTGAAATCAAATTTTTCAATAGTAGCATATAATGGAAGTATCATAAATGGCAGCAGGGTATATACAAACCCAAAAATAACAGCTCCTTCTGTATATAATAATTTAAGAGGGGCATCAATAATACCTATTTTTATAAGGATAGTATTAATAAGCCCGTTTGCAGAAAGCATGTAAAATATTGCATATGTTCTAATTAAGGCACTTGTCCAATATGGTATAACTACTAAAAGAGCTAAAAGCCCTTTATATTTAGATTTTGAGCGTGCTAAAATATATGCAAAAGGGTATCCAATTATAAGGCATAAAAGGGTAGCAATAGCTGCTATTTTAAAAGAATTAATAAATATTTTAAAATAGTCATCTGAAAAAAATTGTTTATAGTTATCTAAAGTAAATACAGCTTTAACAAAAGATGAGCTATCATACTCCATAAAACTAACAACAAACATAATAATATTAGGTATTAAAGCAAATAACAACAGCCATAGTACAATAATGGCAATAGTTACTTTATGGAAGAGGCTTTGTTCTTTCATCTTGTAAAATAACCTCCCAGCCAGAAACCCAGCCAACAGATACTTGTTCATTCATATTATAGTCAAAATCTTCATATTCTTCGTCAAAAAATTCGCTGGCTTTAATAATAGTGCCGTTATTTAATTTGATTGTAGTATCAAGTGTAGCACCTTTATAAATTTTTGTTTCAATATTTCCAACCATAAGCCCATCGGTATCAGGGTGTTCACTAAGTTTTTCTATTCTCATATCTTCTGGGCGAAGCAGCAGGGTAAATTTTTCGCCAATTTGAAGTTGTTTTTTTGTTTTAATACTGCATATTCTGCCTTCAACTTTTGCTTTTACTAAGTTATCTTCAAAGCCTAACACTTCGCCTTTAAGTATATTAACATCGCCTACAAAATTTGCTACAAATATAGAGTTTGGCTCTTCATATAAGTTTTTAGGTGTACCGCATTGTTCTATAATACCTTGGTTCATAACAATTACTCTATCAGACATGGAAAGAGCTTCTTCCCTGTCATGAGTAACAAGTACAAAAGTAATCCCAAGTTTTCTTTGCAGCTGTTTTAACTCTTTTTGCATATTTAGCCTTAAAGAAGCATCTAATGCACTAAGTGGCTCATCAAGGAGCAGTACAAGTGGTTTATTAACTAAAGCTCTAGCAAGAGCCACACGCTGCTGCTGACCACCTGAAAGCTGATGTGGCTTTCTATCAATAAATTCTTCTAATTTAACAATACGCAGCACTTCCATTACTTTATCTTTTATTTCAGTTTTTGGAACTTTATGCATTTTAAGTCCAAAAGCAATATTATCAAACACGGTCATATGTGGAAAAAGAGCATAATTTTGAAAAACTGTATGAACTTCTCTATTATTTGCAGGAATATTATTTATTCTTTTGCCATTTAAAATAATATCACCACTATCAGCATGCTCAAACCCTGCAATTAACCTTAATGTAGTTGTTTTTCCACAACCAGATGGACCTAATATGGTAAGAAATTCACCATTATATATTTTTAAATCAAGATTATTAAGGACAGATTTACCATCAAAACTTTTATTTACCTGTCTAAGTTCAACTAAAACCTCTTGTTTTTCCATTCATCACCTTATTTAAAAATAGTAAGGAATGTATTATACTTCCTTGTAAAAATTGTCAAGATAATTTTTATAAAATAATATATTTATTTATAAATACAACAAAAATTATATAAATGTTATGTTAAAATATAGCATAACCTATTGTTAATATTAAAAATAATATAAAATATAAAAATATTATTTTTTTACAAAATAAACACTAAAATTTATTATAAAATAATTAAAAATTAAAAAAATTAAGTAAATTTATGGTTGTAAATCTCAAAATTTAAATAAATTTTTATATTTTTATTAAATTAATTGCCTTGACATATAATTTTTTTTTAAATATTATTATATATTACCCCTATACCTATGGGGTAGGGTAATAAGTGTGTAAAGTATAAAGGTTGTTTAATGAAAGAGAATTTTAATATTACAGGTATGACATGTTCTGCATGTTCTGCTCATGTATATAAGGCAGTATCTAAAGTTGATGGTGTTAAAGATGTAAATGTTAACCTGCTGTCTAATAATATGGTTGTAGAATATGATGATAATGTTCGTCAGGAAGATATTATAGGTGCAGTTTTAAATGCTGGCTATGGTGCTCAAATTGCTTCTAGTGAGCATGATAATATAAATAGTAATACTAAACATGTCGATGAAGTTGATGAAATATTTAACAGATTAAAATATTCTTTAATATTTTTTATTCCTGTATTGTATTTATCTATGGGGTCTATGGTTGGTTTACCAATATTTTCATTTTTTAAAGGATATGAAAACAGCTTTAGTTTAGTATTTACTATATTTTTGCTTTCCATACCTGTTATTTTTATAAACAGAATATTTTTTACAAGGGGTTTTAAATCTTTAATAAGTGGTGCTCCTAATATGGATACATTAGTAGCACTTGGTTCATCTTCAGCTATAATATATAGTATTTTTGCCATTTATAAAATAGGTTATGGGCTTGCAGTATCTAATAATGATTTGGTTTTAAAATATGCACATTCTTTATATTTTGAATCAGCTGTTACTATTTTAACATTAATAACATTAGGTAAATATTTAGAAGCAAAATCAAAGAAAAAAACAAGCAAAGCATTAGAAAAATTAATGGATTTAGCACCAAAAACTGCCATAATTGAACGAGATGGAAAAGAGATAAGTGTATTAATTGAAGAAGTTAAGGCAGGGGATATTTTAATTGTAAAACCTGGTGGTTTAATTGCAGTTGATGGTGCAATTATAGAAGGCAGCACATCAGTAGACCAGTCAGCTATTACAGGTGAAAGTATTCCTGTAGAAAAAACTGTTGGTGATAAAGTAATTAGTGCCACAGTTAATAAGACAGGTTATATTAAATTTAAAGCCTTGAAAGTAGGTAAAGATACTACAATTTCACAGATTATTTCTTTAGTAGAAGAAGCTGCCAATTCAAAAGCACCTATTTCAAAGCTGGCAGATAAAATAAGTGGTATATTTGTTCCTATAGTTATTGCAATATCAATAATATCATTTTTGTTTTGGATTTATATGGGTATGTCCTTTGAATTTGCATTATCTATTGCCATATCTGTGCTTGTAATATCCTGCCCGTGTGCTTTAGGGCTTGCTACCCCTGTTGCTATTATGGTTGGAACAGGAAAGGGTGCAGAAAATGGTATTTTAATAAAATCAGCCGAAAGTTTGGAAACTGCACATTTGATTAATGCCATAGCAATTGATAAAACAGGCACAATTACAGAAGGAAAAATGTCAGTATCTTTAATTGAAGCATATAAGTATGATGAAAATAAAATTCTTCAAATTGCATATGCTATGGAAAAAAATTCAGAGCACCCAATTGCAAAAGCTGTTGTTGATAAATTTAATAAACTTAATATGGCTACAATTGATATTAAAGATTTTAAATCCCATACTGGTCAAGGTGTTAGCTGTATTATAGATAGCAAATTATATGGCTGTGGCAATATTAGTTTTATGAAAACATTAGGTGTTTTAATTAGTGAAGATAATGATTATAAACACAGAAATAAAATATCAACACCTGTTTATATTGCTGAAGATAAGAAGCTTATAGGGATAATATATGTGTCTGATACCATAAAGGAATCAAGCATAGAAGCAGTAAAAAGGTTTAAAGAAGAACATATAAAAGTGTATATGCTTACAGGTGATAATAAAAGCACTGCTGAATTTATAGCAAACCAGGCAGGAATAGATAATGTATATGCAGAACTTATGCCGCAGGATAAAGAAGAAGTAATAAAACAGCTGCAGCAACAGGGTTTAAAAGTAGCTATGGTGGGAGATGGAATAAATGATGCACCTGCTTTAATGCGTTCAGATTTAGGTATAGCAATAGGAGCAGGGACAGATATTGCCATTCAGTCATCAGATATTGTTTTAATAAACAATAATCTTCTTGATGCTGTAACTGCTGTTAAATTAAGCAGAGCAACATTAAATAATATTAAGATGAATTTATTTTGGGCATTTATTTATAATATTATTGGTATACCTATTGCAGCAGGTCTTTTTTATTTATCCTATGGGATAACGCTAAGCCCAATGATAGCAGCAGCTGCTATGAGTTTTAGCTCAATTTTTGTAGTAACTAATGCTTTAAGGTTAAAAAACTTTAAAGTAGAAAAAAATAATACACAAGGGGAAAACAGTATGAATGTAATTGTAAATGTTAATGGTATGAACTGCAACCATTGTAAAATGGCAGTTGAAAAAGCATTAAACTCTGTTGATGGAGTTGTTTCAGCAGAAGTAAATTTAGATGCAAAAAATGCAACAGTTGTATTATCTAAAGAAGTTGATGATAATGCACTTTTAAATGTAGTAAATGAAGCAGGTTTTGAAGCAGTATCTGTGGAGAAAGCATAATGATGGCTGATAAAGATACGGTAATACCGTTGCTAAAGACTGCTAAAGGTCATATAGAAGGTATTATTCGTATGATGGAAGATAACAGGTATTGTATTGATATTTCAAACCAGCTTTTTGCTGTGGAAGCAATTATTCGTAAAACTAATAAGGCTGTTTTAAAAGCACATATTTTATCATGTGTAAGGCATGCTTCTGCAAATGGTGATGAAGAAAAATTTAAAGAATTAACTTCATTAATAGATACAGTTTTAAAATAATATGGCAAAATAACTGCCATATTATTTTAATAACTTTTCCATTTCTTTAATAATTTTTAATATATCTTCAACAGAATCTTCACCGTATATTTCATACATCTCTTTTATTTTTTCAAAATAAGGCATAGATTTTTTTATTTTTATAAGAGGTATTTTTACAGGGTTATATTCTATAAGCACACTTCCAGTAACGGGGTTAACTGTAACATTTTCCACTGCTTTATTAGAAAGTAAAATATCAGTAAGTTTGTTACTTATATCACTATTTTTAAATAATTCAGCTTTTAGCCTAACTCTGCCTTCAAAAAAGCTTGTTATTATCATTTTTTATCCTTAATCATAGGCTGCATTGCATTTACACTAATAGCAACAGTTAATGTGTTGTGTATAAGTGCAGCTGTAGCAGGCTTTATTTTTCCTAAAAGCCCCAGCAGTATTAATAATGAATTTCCTGCAATTATTACTTTATTATTAAATGATATTCTTTCTAATAAATTCTGCCCTAATATTCTTGTATCCAGCAGGCTTTCTATGCCTTGTTCATTTAAAATAATATCGGCTGTTTCTCCTGCTATATCAGAACTTCCTTTCATTGCAATACCAGCATTGGCAGCAGCAAGGGCAGGGGAATCATTTATACCATCACCTGTCATTATTACTGTATGCCCTTTATTTCGCATTTTTTTAACGTATAATGTTTTATCTTCTGGTAAAGCTTGAGAAATATATTCATCAGCATTAATAATTTTAGCTGCTTTTGAAGCTGCCTTTTCTCCATCACCTGTAATCATCACAACGTTTTTTATACCAGTATCTCTTAAATTATCCACAATATTTTTAGCATTAGGTATAACAGGGTCATCAATTAAAATAATACCCATTAATTTTTTATCAATTGCAAGATATAAAATGGAACTACAGTTTTGAGAAACTTTTTCAATTTCTTTTAATTCTTCATTAGTAATATTTGTCTTTTCATCATCAAATATAAAGTGATAACTTCCAATAGCTACTTTTTTGCTGTGTAGAGTAGATGCTATGCCGTGTGCAACAATATATTCTACTTTGGCATGTTCTTCTTTATGGTCGATACCTTTATCTAATGCTTCCTGCACAACAGCTCGTGAGAGAGGGTGAGGAAAATGTTCTTCTAAACATGCAGCAGTTTTTAACACTTCATCTTTAGAGTAATTATTAAAACCAATAACATCAATAACTTTTGGAGTAGCATAAGTTAAAGTTCCTGTTTTATCGAAAATAATAGTATCTGCATTGGCAGTTTCTTCAAGAAATTTGCTTCCTTTTATAATTATGCCGTTATTTGCAGCTTCTTTCATAGCAGAAAGGCTTGCAATAGGTGCTGCAAGTTTCATGGCACAGGAATAATCTACCATTAATGTTGATGAAGTTTTTGCAATATCTTTAGTAACTAAATAAGTTGTTCCTGCCAGTAAAAAATTGTAAGGGACTAATTTATCAGCCAATTGTTCTGCTTTTTCTTGAGCTTTTGATTTTTGGTTATTAGCTTCATCAATTAATTTTACGATTTTACTTACTTTTGTTTCACTTCCAGATGCTGTTACTTTAATAATAATTTCGCCTTCTTCAATATATGTTCCAGCATAAACAATATCATCAATCTCTTTTTTTACAGGAAGTGGTTCACCAGTTATATTTGCCTGGTTTATCATGGCTTCTCCATTTACTATAATACCATCAGCATGGATAGACTGCCCACTTCTAACTATAAATAAATCATCTTTTTTAAGTGCTTTTGCAGGAATAGAATATTCTTCATTATTTTTTATAACTCTTACTTGTTCCTGCATATTAAGTAGTGATTCAGCAAGGTTATCATATGATTTACGCTTTGCATAATCTTCTAAAGTTTCACCCATATTTAATAAGAAATTAATTGAGCCAGCAGTTTTATAATCATTATTAGCAATAGATAAGCTAATAGCTGCCGCATCTAAAGTTTCAGAGATTAATTTTTTATGGAAAAGTAATGTTTTTATTCCCTGCCTTATACGTGGCAAGGTATTTATTACTGTAATAAATTTCCTAACATATAAAGGTAAAATCATTTTACCAAAATGTTTTGCAATCATAAAGAAAATAGTAGAAGAAATACTATGTTCTGTTGTTTGTTCATTTATTGATGAAAGCATATCTTCATCATTTAAATATTTATCATTTAAAGAATGAAAAAGTGCGATTACATGTTTTTCTGTAATATTTTTATAATAAACAAGTATAGAGCATGTTACAGGATTTATGGAAATACTAGAAATACCTTCTTGAGTAGATAAAAGCACTTTAACCAGCACAATTTGTTTACTGGTTAAAGTATTTTTTCTGTATTGAAGGCGTATTCTGCCAGGCAGTCTGTGAATAATTTTAACTTCCATCTACGCCTCTAAAATATTATTTGCCATGTTTTTTGCTGTAATGTTTAGCTTCTGCTGCAAAATCTTCTGCATCTTCTTTAATAGATTCTATTAATGCAGCTGCATCTTCTTTTAATTTAAGCCCTTTACCAGCAGCTTTTGCAAGTAAGCCTCTCATTTGCGGTGAGCGTGCAGAATACACAATAATTCCACCAACAGCAACACCTGCTAAAAAATATAAAAGTTTGTTTCCACCAATATTTTCCATAAGTAACACTCCTAAATAATTTTAATATAATATTTATACACTCAAAAAAAATTAGTTTCAACTAAAATTTTTTATAATAATAATTTTTTTAGTAAAAATTGTTAAGAAAGTCATTAAGTCTATTGCAATAATAGTAAAAAAAATATATACATATATATTCGTAACGGGGGATAGTATGCAGAAGAAGAAAAAATCTCATATATTATATAAATCTGTAGGCTTTATTGTATTAATTGCTGTTATTATAGTAATTATAATTGTTGCAGGCAATTTAAAGGTTGATAAAAAACATAATGAGTTTAAAGCACAGGTAAAAATAGAGCCTGATAAACTAGGCTATGAAACTTTTGAAAATATAAAAAATAATAAAAATATTATATCATGTAACGATGCAAAACAATTAGGTGCATTATTTATCAAGATAAATAGAAGTATATCAGCAGAAGATAATGTTACAAATGAAAATATTCAACAGTATGCAGTTTCCACTCCAGAAATGCAAATGGTAGATAAGTTTAGTAATGATTTAGTTAGTGTTATAAAGGAAAAATACAACGACAGCTATGACATTGCAAATAATACATTATTAAAAATGTCGCAGGATATATATACAAATATTGCACAAATATCATTCTTAATAGAAACAGGTAATATTTCAGAAAAAGAATTTTATGACTTTTTAGATATTACATACTGTGGTGCAACTCCACCAGCTTCTTATATATCTCCAAAGGATATTGTAATATATTCTATAAATGATTCTTTAGGCAGGGGTGTATTAGAAAGTATAAATGATAATGTAACAAGTGATAATATTACACTTGATAATGTTTCTATTAACAATACAGATAATGTAACTAAATAATTTTTATTGACAAATTTTGTTTCATAAAATAAATTAGTAGTATAGTAATTTAATAGGAGCGAACAAATGGCATATGTTTCAGGTCTTCCATCTTTTGAGAAGTCGCAAATGTTAGGCATGGAATATTCTATTGCCACAGCGAACAAATCAAAGGGTTTGTCACATCAGCATGGTATTACAGAGCTTACAAATACTGATGCTGCTTCTAAACAGGCAAGTTTAGCAGGTGCTAACGTTGCAGTTGCTAAAGGCGTTGGACGAATGATTGACGTTGTGGGTTAATTATTTTTTGCCTTTTATCATATATAACTGTCCCTTGACTTAACCATGAAAAAGTGTTAAAAATCACCATCTAAAAGTTATTATGAGAGTGGTGTAATGTTTGAACTTAAAAGTTCCTTTAATATTGGAAATATTTCTTCTTTTTCTGATGGTTATTCTTCTTCATTAAAATTAGTTAAATTTCTTGATGATAATACAATTATTATAGTAGAAAATACTAGTGATAGTTATTATTTTTATAAAATATCTATCAATGGTGATATATTATATAAATGGGAATACAATTCAGAAGAAGATGTATTACTTGATTATATATATCTTAATGATACACTATATATTGCCATGTATATTCAATTTTCATCTTATGAAGAGCAGGTAGTTTTATATAAATCATATGGTAATTCTTTTGACTTTATTGCATCTTTTCCTCGTGCATCATACTTACATGATATGGATTATTTTTATATGTTTAATAAAAATAATCAGCTTAGAATGCTTGTTATTCGCCATACAAGGCTTTATCTATACACAATAGATGAAAATAACCCTTTTGTAGAGCAGGGATTAACTGATGGTTATGAGCAGTTTATAGAGCTGGCATATTTAGAAGGTTATAGATGGATAATAAACAATGGCTATGCAATAAATATAAAAGATGATGTGTGGGAACTTTACGATACAAACCTTAAGCTAATAAAATCATTTAATTTTGATAGCAGTATAATAGACTGGCTTGGTATTTCTTTAAGTAATGATGGTTCTATTATAGCAATAGCTTGTGATAGTTCTGATAGTGATAAAGGATTACTTTGTGTTTATGATGTTGTAAACGATGAGATTAGCACTCATACACAAAGATATGGCTATTTTAGTGTAGGGATTATAAATAATAAAGTATATACATCAATAGTCAGCTCTAAAACTGATATTGGTGGCATAATGATTTTTGATAAAAAAGCTAATTTAAAATATGCTCACATTAAAGATGAAAAAGAAGCTAATCCAAGACAATATAATCCATCACCATTATTTTACCAGGCATTAGCAATAGAAGAGCTTAGGGATGGTAAAGGGTTAATATCTACGGAAAATAAATTTTATATTACAGATTTATCATGCCGTATCATACAAGAAATACAATTTGTTCCTTATGAATGTTTTTCAGTTAATTCTAAAAGAAACAGGCTGGCACTTTTAATAATTGATGGAAAAAAGCATGAATCAATCCATGAGAAAAAGTATAATGCAAATATAGAAATTTATGAATGGTCATCAAAAGAGAATAAGGCTAACATATTGGATTTAAAGGCTTTTCGTAATGAATAGGCAAATATTACTGGTATGTCTATAAAAGATTTTTTTATTTGACAATTTCTCCAAAATCATATATTTATAAAAATACTATTTTGGTATTTTTTTATTTTTATTTTTTTAATTTTTTAAAAAAAGAGGTGGAATATGAGTAAAAAGATTTATCATATGGGCCTTGATATTGGTTCTACTACAATTAAAATAGTTATTACTGATGAGCATAATAACATGCTTTATCATCAGTATAGAAGACATTTATCTGATATGCGTAATACACTTACTACCTTAATTAAGGAAGCATATGAAGAATTTAAAGATGCTTTTGTTACAATTAATGTAACAGGTTCTGGTGGTATCTCGGTATCTCAATGGCTTGGAGTTGGCTTTATTCAAGAAGTTATTGCTTCAACAGAATGTATTAAAACAAAAATCCCTGAAACAAATGTTGCTATTGAGCTTGGTGGTGAAGATGCTAAGCTTACATTTTTTGATAATGGTATAGACCAGCGTATGAATGAAACTTGTGCTGGTGGCACTGGTGCATTTATTGACCAGATGGCAGTTGTTCTCCAAACTGATGCAGCAGGCCTTAATGAGATGGCAAAAAATTATAAAACTATATATCCAATTGCAGCTCGTTGTGGTGTTTTTGCAAAAACAGATGTGCTGCCATTATTAAATGAGGGGGCTGCAAAAGAGGATATTGCAGTATCTATTTTCCAAGCAGTTGTTGACCAGACTATCGGTGGGCTTGCATGCGGCAGAACTATTTCTGGTAATGTTGCATTTTTAGGTGGTCCTTTATTTTTCTTATCAGAACTTCGTAAAAGATTTATAGAAACACTTTCATTAAAACCAGATGAAATAATATTCCCAGAACACCCACAGCTTTTTGTGGCAATGGGTGCTGCATTAGTATCAAAAAATTCTGAACCTGTATCTTTTAAATCATTAATAGAAAAGGTTGAAGAGCTTCAAAATACTAAAGTTGAAAGCGAAATAGAGCAGCTTCCACGTCTTTTTGAAAGTGAGGAAGAATATAAAGAATTTAAAGAACGTCACTCAAAAGAGGGCGTATTAAATAAAAAAGAATTATCTCAGGCAGAAGGTAAATTATTTTTAGGGCTTGATGTGGGCTCTACTACAACAAAAGCAATATTAATTGATGAAAACGATAATTTACTTTTTGAATCATATTCATCAAACCTTGGTAACCCTGTTAAGTCTGTATTATTAGTTCTTGAAAAAATATATGCAGAGCTTCCATCATCAGCCTATATTGCAAATTCTTGTATTACAGGTTATGGGGAAGGGCTTATTAAGGCTGCTTTAGGTGTTGATGAAGGTGAAGTAGAAACAGTTGCTCATTTTACAGCAGCAAGATATTTTGTGCCTAATGTATCTTTTATATTAGATATTGGTGGCCAGGATATGAAATGTATGTATGTGCGTAAAGGTGCAATAGATAAAATTGTTCTTAATGAAGCATGTTCATCAGGTTGTGGTTCATTTATAGAAAACTTTGCAAAATCAGTTCAATCTACAGTGCAGGATTTTGCTTCAGCTGCTTTAAAAGCAGAACACCCTGTTGATTTAGGTTCTCGCTGCACAGTTTTTATGAACTCAAAAGTAAAACAGGCACAAAAAGAGGGCGCATCGGTAAGTGATATATCAGCAGGTCTTTCTTATTCTGTTGTAAGAAATGCTTTATATAAAGTTATTAAAATGAGTAGTGTGGAAGATTTAGGCGAACATGTTGTAGTTCAAGGTGGTGCATTTTTTAACGATGCAGTATTAAGGGCTTTTGAACTTTCTGTTGGTGCAAAAGTTACTCGTTTTGCTATATCTGGTCATATGGGTGCATTTGGTTCTGCTTTAATTGCAAAAGATAGATATACTGGCGAAAAATCTACATTAATAGAAAAAGAAGCCATTAGTTCATTTGAAATGGAATCTATAAATGTTCGTTGTAAAAGATGTTCTAACCACTGCTTATTAACTGTAAATAAATTTGGTGGTAATAAAAAACGCTATATTACTGGTAATAGATGTGAAAAAGGTGTTCAAGAAGTGGAGGAAGCAAATAATCTTCCAAACCTTTATGCATATAAAAATATGCGTTTATTTGAATACTATTTACCATTAAAAGCTGAAAATGCACCAAGAGGTGTTGTTGGTATACCACGAGTATTAAATATATATGAAAACTATCCATTTTGGTTTACATTATTTACAGAACTTGGTTTTAGGGTTGAAATATCTGATAAATCATCAAAAGAATTATTTAATACTGGTCTTGAAACTATACCATCACAAACGGTATGTTACCCTGCAAAACTTGTGCATGGTCATATAATGAACTTAATTTCAAAAGGTATTAAACGTATATTCTACCCATGTATTCAAAAAGAAGTTCATGAAGAAGGTGCAGATAATAACTATAACTGTCCAGTAGTATGCAGCTATCCGGAAGTTATTAGGTTAAATGTTGATGCTCTTGCCAATGAAAAAGTAGAATTTATGGGGCCATTTTTACCATTAAATGATTCTAAAGTATTGGAAAATACATTAGTAAATATGTTTAAACAGTTTGATATTCCTGAACAGGAAGTAAGAATTGCAGCTAGAAAAGCTGAAATAGAAATGGCAAACTTTAGGCAGGATATTAGAGATAAAGGGGAAGAAACTCTTGCATATATTGAAAAACACAATATTCAAGGTATAGTATTATCTGGCAGACCATACCATATTGATAATGAGATAAACCATGGTATACCAGAGCTTATTACATCAAATGGTTTAGCAGTATTAACAGAAGATTCTATTGCTCACCTTGCAACAGTTGAGCGACCAATGAATGCTGTTGACCAATGGACATACCATTCAAGGTTATATAAAGCTGCCAGCTTTGTAGCAGAAAGAGATAATATAGAACTTATTCAGTTAAACTCATTTGGCTGTGGTCTTGATGCTGTAACAACTGAACAGGTATATGATATATTAAACAGGCATGAAAAGTTATATACTGTAATTAAAATAGATGAAGGTAGTAACTTAGGTGCTGTTCGTATACGTATACGTTCATTAATGGCAGCTATTCAGGACAGGAAAAAACGTGGTATTGACAGAAACTTTACACCTGCAACTAAAGGTGCAGAATTTACTAAGGAAATGAAAGAAACTCATACAATTGTTATACCTCAGCTTTCACCAATCCATATCCATATGATGAAAGAGGCTTTAACAGCAGAGGGTTATAAAGTAAAAGTTTTAGAAACTACAGATAGAAGTGATATAGAATGTGGCTTAAAACATATTAATAATGATGCATGTTTTCCTGCTATTGTTGCAGTTGGTCAGTTATTAAACTATGTAATGAGTCCAAACTGTGATACTGAAAGGGTTGCAGTATTAATATCGCAGACAGCAGGTGGCTGTAGGGCTACAAACTATATAGGCTGGCTTAAAAATGCATTAAACAGAGCAGGGCTTAGCCATATACCAGTTCTTTCTTTTAACCTGCATGGTTTAGAAGCTCATGAGGGCTTTAAAGTTACAATGCCTATGGTTAGAAGAATGATTATGGGTATATTATATGGTGATTTATTAATGAGAATGTTATATAGATGCCGTCCTTATGAAAAGGTAAAAGGTGAGACAGAGGCATTATATAATAAATGGGCTGATATTTGTGCTAGAAATGTATATAATTACAACTGGCGTCAGTTTAAAAGAGATGTTAATGATATTGTTGAAGAATTTGATAATATAGAGATGGATGAAAACCGTAAACCGCGTGTTGGTATTGTAGGTGAGATATTAATTAAATTCCACCCAGATGCTAACAATAAAGCTGTAGAAGTAATTGAGCGTGAAGGTGGGGAAGCAGTAGTGCCAGATTTTATGGACTTTGTATTATATAGTGCATATGATGATATTTATAGAAGCAAATATATGGCAGGTTCAAAAATCAGACGTTATGTTGCAAGATATATTATTTGGATGATAGAACATAAACGTAACATAATGAGAAAAGCATTAAGAAAAAGTAAACATTTTGATGCTATGCCAAATATATTTGAGCTTGCAAATTTAGCAGAGAAAATAGTATCTCTTGGTAACCAGTCTGGTGAAGGCTGGCTTTTAACTGCTGAAATGGTTGAGTTAATTGAAGGTGGCGTTGGTAACATATTATGTGTGCAGCCATTTGCATGTCTTCCAAACCACGTAACTGGTAAGGGTGTAATGAAAGCACTTCGTGTTGCTTATGATAATGTAAATATAGCAGCAGTGGATTATGACCCAGGTGCAAGTGAAGTTAACCAGCTTAACCGTATTAAGCTTTTAATGAGTGTAGCACAGAAAAATTTAGCTATAATGAGAAAGCAGATATAAAAATGATAAGCTAATAAATTTAAAAGACGGTTTACTAATTATGAGTAAACCGTCTTTTTTATGTATCAAATATAGGAAGTAAAAATATTTGCAAAAAAATATATACTATGATATTGTAATAGTAAAAATAAGTGGAGTAGTAATGAAACTACATATAGAAAATATTGGTAAATTAAAAAATGCAGATGTTATTCTTGATGGTATTACTGTAATTGCAGGTAAAAATAATACAGGAAAAAGCACAGTAGGTAAAACATTATATTGTATTTTTAATAGTTTGTATAATATTGATGAAAAAATAGAATTAGATAGAAAAGAATATATTGCTGATGCAGTATTATCTTCATTAGGTATTAATATACCATTTGGATTTTTAGCAAATAACTACAAACAACATGTTACTATATTTGATAATCTTGTAAATGAAATTAAAAGTAATAATTTAGATACTATAAGGCAGTTACTTTTAAAAATAAACTCATTATTTAGAGAAAATTTTGAAGTATTATCAGATTATGATGATGTTATAGATAATGAAATAGTTGAAAATATTATAAATAGAGTTCAAGAAGCTATTACAATTTCTGACCAAGATTTTTATAATAAAATTTGTATAAGAGTTTTTAATGGTGAATTTTCTAATCAGATAGTAAATTTTAATGCAAAAACTGGTAAAGCTATTCTTAAGATAAAAGATAAAGATATTAGTATAGAATTAGATAATAAAAATATTAATGCTAATTTTTTTATAAAAATAAACAAAGATATCATATATATTGATAATCCTTTTGTAATAAATAATATTAGTAATTATTTTGTACTCAACTATGTATATAGGGCAGATTGGAGTTCTTATACAGAAAATCTTATATACAAATTAAATTATAGTAAGAATATCAAAAATTATACTTCTGAAATCATTACACAAAATAAATTAGAGCATATTTTAAAATTATTATCAGATATTGGTATAGGTAACTTAGCAGATGAGCCAACTGATTTTGGTACGAAATATTTTAAATATAAAGAAGAAAATAGTGATAATAAGATAGAAATTTCAAATATTTCAGCAGGTATTAAAACATTTTTAATTTTAAAAACTTTAATTTTAAATGGTCATATAGCAGAAAAAGGTTGTATTGTACTTGATGAGCCAGAAGTACACCTGCACCCAGAATGGCAGCTAGTGTTTGCAAGATTAATAGTGCTTTTACAAAAAAATTTTAATTTACATATATTACTAAATACCCATAGTCCGTATTTTTTAAGAGCAATACAAGTTTATTCTTCTAAATATGAAATAGCTGACAGGTGTAATTATTACCTGGCAGAAAATAATGAAGATGGCACAGCAAGCATTAGAGATGTAAAAGGTAGTATAGAAGAAATATATAAACTTTTACACCGTCCATTTCAGGATTTAGAAAATGAATAATATATTAGAAGATGAATATTTTATACAATATCTTTCTTCAATAAAAGATACTTCTTATAATAAAAGTGCAAATATATTCCTTACAAATTCAGATTTACAAGTAATAAATTTTGATAAGGTAAAAGATAATTTTGCAAGTGATAAAAAAATAAATTATCCAAAATCTGTAGATGCTCTCTATTATAATGATGGTATTTTATATTTTATTGAGTTTAAAGATGCAGAGTGTAAAGAACATATTTTGCATAAAAAGATATATGATAGTATAATAATACTTTCAAGTAAATTAAATATTTCAGTAAATGAAATAGTGAAAAATAGTATATATATAGTAGTATTTTCAAGTGAAAAGAATAAAGATATAACTTCAAAAAATTATATAGAAAATCCAACAGAATATTATGATATAACAAATGCTGTTGGTAATTTTTTTCAAGAACACACTATATTATTCAATTTAGAACAGTATAAAAACTATCTTTATAAAGATGTATACACTGTAAATGAAATATCATTTAATGAAAACATTACTCATTATATATATTAAAATACCACGATTTTGATTATTTGACTATTATCATTATATTTTATTGTTTTATGGCATAAATTATGCTTATATTGAAGAATAAGGATAAATAATAGGGTATTTATGTGAATATTAGGGTTATACTAGCAGTGTTATTTATTGTTTTTATTTCATCTTGTGCTGATGATGTTACAAAACATACGTATCACTTTGCAACGGCATCTGGTTATTTAAATAGTATTAATTCTATTTCTGCAGATGGTAATAATGCTGTTTGTATAGACGTAAATAACAAACATGTTCTTGATTTAAAATATAGAATGGAATCAAAGGGACTTTTTGGAGATAACCCTATACCTGCTATAAAAAACAGTTATTTAAAAGTAATAAATGGCAGGTTTTTTGTAGATGGTTTGGCTATGAATGTAAATTTGGTGGATGACAGGGTACTGCTTTATAATACTACAATAGATGATATGGTAGGTATTGTGGATATGCGTGGCATAGAGCAGTTTATGAACCAAGGGGAACATACAGTAGAATTTTATATAACAGCTAGAGAATACAGCGGTAATGGGGTATCTACAAGCCAAGAAGAAACATTTGGTGCAGTATTTGGCAAAGTAAAGTTTGACAGCACTGGCTCAAATTGTAATTTCTAATTTTAATCTTTTTTTAAAAGTAATATATTCTTTCATATAAAAAGGCTTATTTTATCTTTTTATTTGTTGACAAATAATGTCGTTAGGGTATAATACAGATTAACAAAATTTATAAAAGGAGAAGAAAATGAAAAAGTCTTTTTTACTTTTACTTATTAGCATTATGACTGTTTTCTTAATTGCAGGCTGTGCTGATGATACTACTAAAGGGGATGGGGGAAATGGTGAAACACCAAGTGGCACTCCATTAACTCCAGAAATGTTGGAACAATTAAAGGGTACTTATAAAGTAACTTTTTTTGGTTCACAAGTAACAAATGTTAGGGATATACAAAACGAGTTCACGGCTAATATGGCGAATGCATTCTATATTTCTAATGATTGTACTAAAGCAAAAGAATTATATCCTGAAGTAATTGGAGCAAATAGTAAAAATAACTGTACACCATCGGGACAGTCTACATTATTAGAAGGTACTGTGCTTATTACAGTTTCTGCAACTGATATGAATATTACTTCAAGAATGCAAATGGAAGGTGGTTCTGTTGATTTATCCCCAACTGATAAATATCAATATACAAAATATAACCCAACTAATAGAACTGCTGGAAAAGGTGTAGAGGGTTGGAATTATGATGTAGCTAATAACAGTGCATCTACTACATCTACAAAATTTTCAGAAAGCCCATTTACTGTAACTCTTAATGAAGATGGCACTGTTCGTATTGATATGACATTAGTAGGTAAAGTTGTTACTGGTATTGCAACAGTTGATGCCAAAAATACAATTATACTTGAAAAATTAAATACAAACACTACTGAATTGGAAAATAAACCTCAAAAAACTTTTACATCAAAAGAATCATAAACATAAATATATAAGGTAGTAGAGATTTGCTACTACCTTTTTATAATATTAATTTTACTAGATTTTATTTTCTCTTATATCATTTATTGCAATATTTTTCTTATAAAATTCTATTATAATAAATCTATAATTATATTTCTAAACTTTTTTGATATTAAATATTGAAGTGTATAAAGTAACTGTTTGAGCCTGTGAAAAAAAGTCTGTAAATAGTGCAAACTTAAGTTTTCTATGATATACTAAAAAAATATGAAAGGAGCTTAAGTATGGCACGAATGAAGAAACCAGTACACAAAGTAGTAATGACTGAGGGTAAGCGTCAAA
>CASEIN010000008.1 GCA_949287985.1 Mucispirillum schaedleri
TATTAGAAAGTTTATTAAAAAGAAAACTGATATTAAACATTTTTCAGTTGCTTATATTAAAAAAATACAAGACTGGATTAATAATTATCCTAGAAAATTATTTAATTATAAATCGGCTAATGATATTTTTTATGAGAACTTGAACGACTGCTTAATTTGTTGCAATCGTTTTTAGAATTTACTCACAAAAATTTGAATAAATTAAAAACTTGACATATACATATGCATATATATATAACGAATGGTAATACATTTAATTTGAGGGAAGTTTTATGAAATATTTATTTTTATTTATAATTCTTTTAGCACTATTTCCAAGCACAATATTAGCCCAAGATTTTGATGAATTATCTGCAGACAATATTGCAAGTACATATGATAGGCGAGCATTTAATGATAAAGGTGGATATAATTCTTACCAAAAACAAGAAACATTTATTGATGAATACGGTGTCAAACGTTACCGTATTACAACATTATATGAAAATATGGATATCAATAAAGCATATGAAACATATATTAAAAATTCCAAAGGCTATTATTTTGAAAATAATGTAGAAGGAACATACAAAGGAACAACATGGCTTGCAAAACTTCCAAAAGAAAATAAAATATTAAACTGGAAAAATAATTTGGAAAACCTTAATATTACATTAGAATATAACTATGTAAATCCAAAAACAGTTACAGTAACTTATTATAATTTTGGAAGCAGTGGCAGATTGCAGCCATATAATAAATTAATTCTAGAATTTAAGCAGGAAGCAAAAGGCACTTATCTTACAATATCATCTCAAGCTTTCCCTGTAAGTTTTGACTGCAAAAAGGCAGGAAATGCCACAGAAAAAGCAATATGTGCATCTTCAGAAAAAGGTAATTTTAATGAAGATACAAAACTCAATTACTTGTATAAAGCCTTAATTAAAGCATCTTATTCTTATAACAGTGAAATCAGTACTCAAGATGTACAAAACTCACAAATTTCATGGATACAAAAACGTAACCAGTGCAAAGGCGATATTAATTGTATAAAACAATCCTATAAAACTCGCTATAATGAAATGGCAGCCCTGCTGAATAAACAATATGCAAAAGATATTCAAGGGTTTACTAACTGTACACCAGTACATGGAATTGTTTGGTTTGGCAGAACTGAAGATGAGGACTTTATTGTATTTAGAAAATGCCAATATAAAGGTGATATTTTCCAAACTTATGAAGCTTTGGTAGATTATAAACATCTTGAATATTCTGTTGGAATAGAAAATGTTAAAACAAAAAAAGATATGAAATTAGATTTTGGAGACAGTAGTTATTCTACTTCTTTAGAATTTAAATGGAAAAATAATGCCTTACGGTTTATTATTAGTGTTGAATCTGAGGCAGGAAGTGCTTCATTTATATATACTTTAAAAGAAAAAAATGGAATTACAGATGTAATGATGGAAGAATACCTTATTCCATAAATTTATTAAAAATATTTTTAAATGATTATATTACTTTTTAATTTATATTATAATCATATGTAAATAATTTAATTACTAATTCTTTTAACTTAAAAATACATAAAAAGGCGTGCAATTTGCACACCTTTTTGCTATTAAAAAAGTCATTAATTTGAAGCAGTAATTATTACTTATACTAAAGATATATATAATAAACTAAACTTTAAACATGTATCCATGTATCTAAATTTAGTTTCCTTATACAGCTTAAAATACAGGACAATTTATTTAAGAGAATATGAGAGTTACAAAAAATATATTTTGTAAACAAAATAGAAGGCGTGCAAATTGCACGCCTTATGATTTATATAAAATTTTACAATTTTATAAGCTTATGCTTTTGGAGCACCTTTTAAAACTTCGCTTGTCATATCATTTGCTGGATATTTTTTGAAGTTTTCAACAAATTTAGAAGCTAAATCTTTAAGTGCTGCATTGTATTCAGCTTGGTCTTTCCAACCTTTAGATGGGTCTAATATTTCTGGGTTAACACCAGGGATAGAGTTAGGTATACCAAAACCAAATACTGGGCATTCATGGAAACCACCTTTATCCACTTCACCATCTAAAATAGCATTAACAATTGCTCTTGTATCTTTAATAGAGAAACGTTGACCAACACCGTATTTACCACCAAAAAGACCAGTGTTAACAAGGTAAGCATTAACGCCATGAGCTTTCATTTTTTCAGCTAAAATTTTAGCATAGTAGAATGGGTGGAATACCATAAATGGTTCACCAAAACAAGTTGAGAATGTTGCAGATGGCTCTTTAACGCCTTTTTCTGTTCCTGCAACTTTAGCAGTGTAACCAGATACAAAGTGATACATTGCTTGGTTTAAGTCAAGTTTTGCAACTGGTGGTAATACACCAAATGCATCATATGTTAAGAAAATAATATTTTTTGGATGTCCACCTTTGTTATCTGGAGAAATTCTTGGCATTTGAGTAAGTGGATAAGAAGAACGAGTGTTCTCAGTTAATTTATCGCTGTCTAAATCAATTTCTCTTGTAACAGGATCATAAACAACGTTTTCTAAAATAGTGCCATAAGAATGAGTAGTTCTGTAAATATCTGGCTCCATTTCTTTAGAAAGTTTGATAACTTTAGCGTAGCAGCCACCTTCTACGTTAAATACACCTTTATCATTCCAACCGTGCTCGTCATCACCAATTAACACTCTTTTTGGATCAGAAGAAAGTGTAGTTTTACCAGTACCTGATAAACCAAAGAAAATAGCAGTATCGCCTTTTTCACCTATATTTGCAGAGCAGTGCATGCTCATAATACCTTGTTTTGGTAAGTAGTAGTTCATTACTGTAAATACAGATTTTTTAAGCTCACCAGCATATTGTGTTCCACCAATTAATACAACTTTTTTAGCAAAGTTAAGCATAATTACTGTGCTGGAACGAGTGCCGTGTTTTGCTGTATCTGCTTGGAAATTTGGAAGATATATAACTGTAAAATCAGCTTGGAAACCTTTTAATTTAGATAAATCGTTTTCACAAATAAACATGTTACGAGCAAACATGTTGTGCCAAGCAAATTCGCCAATAACACGAACTTTTAAACGGCAAGATTCATCAGCACCTGCATATAATTCTTGAACAAATAATTCTTTACCATCGCAATGTGCCATCATATCTTTGTAAAGTGTATCAAACTGAGCTTCGCTTGCTTCTTTAGCAGCTGATGAGTCCCAGTTAACATCTTTTTCTGAAGATGATTCTCTAACTACATATTTATCTTGAGCAGAACGGCCTGTGTGTGTGCCTGTTTCAAAAACCATTGCACCACCTTTTACCACATGACCTTCACCACGTTTAATAGCTTCTTCATAAAGAGCTTCTGTTGGCATGTTTAAATAAATTGCCTTAGGGTTGTTAATACCATAGGATTTTAAGTAATCTGTAGAAGCATTGTATGTGCCCATATTTTCTTCCTCCATATAGACTGTTTTTTATTTACAAACAGACTCATTTAAATTATAAATAGTAGCATAATACAATATTTTTAGAAGGTCAATAATATTAAGTAAAAAATCTTTAATTTTTTTACATAAATTTACACGAGATATTTTATGAATGATTTTTTTATACCACAAGCAGACAGCAAAGCTATTGCTAAAGAAAGAGAAAAAGCGCGCAGCCTTAGAAAAACTAACTGGTGGAATGAAAAGATTTCTAAAGGGCAATGTTACTATTGCGGCAAGATTTTTCCACCTAAAGAACTTACTATGGACCATGTTGTCCCTTTAATACGTGGCGGCACATCTACAAAAAATAATATTGTGCCAGCATGTAAAGAATGTAATAATGCAAAAAAACATAAGCTGCCAATTGAGTGGGCAGAATATTTAGAAAATATAAAAAAACAGTGAATTTTATAATATTTTTCTTGTAAAACAACTGTATAACTGATACCATGATTTTATATTTATTTACAGAGAGTATGTAATATGAAAAAATTTATTTTATTACCAATTATTTTTGCAATTCTTATGCCTAATATTGCATTAGCAGGTGAACAGGAACAGTTTCAGGAGATGATTAAAACTATACTAGAAACTGGTGGAGATATTAAAGAAATAACTGATACTTTACGTCCTAACACAAGGCTTTATATTTATAAGCAGCTTCCTTCTATGAAGAAAAAAATAGAAGAAAGTGAAAAAACTATAAATGATATTAAAGCACAGGCTGATGAAGTTATCAGTAATAAAGATTTACACTCTATTGTGCAGGATATGGCTTCTATCCAGCTTTTAACTATTAATGTAGCTAAAGACTTACTGGAAGTTTATGAAACAAATGGTGCTATATCACAAAAAGATTATAAAAATGTAGTATCTAAATATGAAAAACAGGCAAAAAGATTACAAAAATCTTTAGAACGCTATAAAAATATGTGATATGTATGAACGAGCAGGAATTTAATCTATCAAAACTTATTGCTGAAACTGGTGCAAAAAATGCAACAGGTGAAATAAAAAATTTCGCTGATGACCTTGACTTATTAAGTGATGGGTTAGAGGCACGTTTTGAAGATATTGTTAATCAGGTTGATAAACTTGTAAATATGCTTGATGTTACAAAATTTCAGCTTACTAGAAATGATGTTTTTAGAATTAGAAATACTTTAAAAAACTTGGAACATAACTTAACTATTTTAAAATCCAACTTTCATGGGTTTAAAACTTATAAAATGCGAGTTTTTACAAACCTGCTTGATAAACAGTGCCGTTTTAAAATTGCAAAAGGTTATGAAATTATTAAAAGATTTTCTGAAAACGAAGCTCTCACCTTTAATGAATATAAAGGCATAGTCGCAAAATATGAAAAAATTGATGAAAAACTTGGAGAAGAAATTATGGACTGCCTTTATAATCAGCTTAGTAAGGAAGAATATAGAATGCTGCTTAATAAATATGATGATAAAGAAAAAACTATTGGTAAACAGTTTATAAAAACTACTATGCTTGTAATTGCTCTTGCTGGAGAGATGAAGGTATAAAAGTTATAACAATACAATTATATGGGGCAAAATTATGAAGCATATATTTTTTATAACTGTATTTATATTGATATTATCAAATATGGCTTTTGCATCTTTGAGAGATGATTTGTTTGATGATTATGACATTTACAGCCATGATGTAGAAAAAGTAATTAAAAAAACAAAAAAAGAAGTCTTTAATGATATTGATGATATAAAAGATGAATTGTTAAAAAATAATTACAACAGTGCAAAAAATAAAATAAATGCAATACATAATAATATATCACAGCTTGACAGTTATATAAAAGACAGCTATAAAAAATTAAAAACAAAAAATATGAAAGATGCCCTAACCTACCCTGTTTTAGAACTTTCTTTTTACGAAAAAGTTATAGGGGAAATTATGGCATATTATGAAAAAAATGGCGTTATTTCTAAAAAAGAAATAAAAAATATTGAAAAAAAATTTAAAGAAGAAGAAAAAGCTATTAAAAAGAAAGCATCAGATATTCGTAGTGAATTTTTATCTGCTGTTTTTGATTAAATATAATTTATTTTAGGAGAATTTTAATGAAAAAACTTTTAACAGCATTAATGTTAGTATTTATTACAGCAGGCATAGCTTCTGCCGCTTCAAAAGAAGAAATAATGAAAGATTTTGAAATGTATAATGCTCAAGTAAACCCAAAAGTTGTTGAAGCACTACAAAAAATAGAAAATGAAACTGTAGTTATTGATAATGTTATTGAAAAAGGTGCTAAAAATGATATTAGCACAAGTATGAAAGTTATTGATAACCAAGTAAAATTTTTATTAGACCACATGCAAAAATATACTGCAATTATTAGAACTCAGGAAATTAAAGACTACCACATTATTACAATGGAATATATAAAAGTTCGCCATGCATTTTTAAAAGATGCAACAGATTCTTTCTTGAAAAATGGCAAAATAACTGATGCAGAAAAAAATAGAATTACAGAAAAATATGCAAAAACATTTGCCGAACTTGACAAAAAAAATGCTGAAATACTTCAAAAATTACTAGTAGTTATTCACCCAGAACAAAATGGCACAAAACAATAACATATTGTAAAAAATAAAAAACTATGCCCTAACTGATAATAATACAAACTATTAGTTAGGGTAATATTTTAATATAAATATAATAAGTTAATAATGGATATTATAACATATTAAAAATAAAAATTAATACAATAAATCGTATAATGATATGGTGATACTCTAACATGAATAAAAAATATATTGTGGTTATTGCTGTTATTATTTTAATGGCTTTATCTATTAGTGTTGCATTTATTACTAAATCACCTGTTGAGCAAAATGAAAATAGTAATAACGATATTGTTAATGATAACTTAACTGCAGCTATGCAGGAATTTACTGATTATTTAAATTCAGATGATAATTTAAAAGCTGATACAAAAACATATAAAGATAAAGTATCAATAGAATTACGCAGCATTTATAATAAACTTGATAATAATACAAATACACTGCTTAATGGTATTCTTGATAATGCTACTGTAAACGTTGATGAACTATTAAAAAACATTCAAAATGATGCACAACTATTTCATGTAAGTATTGATAAAGCATATAATGATGCAAAAAGTAACCAATATAAAACAGCTTATAATGCTTTAAAAAAATATATGCAGTTACAAAATGATACAATATATAGGCTTGTGGAAGTGTATAAAAAAGAAGGTAGTATTTCATATGATGAATATTATGAAATGCTGCATGAAACCCATGGTGCTTTATCACAAGAAGATACAAATGGCATAAACTTCCTTTCAGCTGTGGATAATTTAATTGAAGAAAATAATTAAACTTACTACTACCCTGCTTTCTGTTTTTTTTATATCTGCCTGTGCAGCAACAGATATTGGTATGCTCAAAAAAGATATTGATAGATATACAGATTTGGAAAAAGAATTAAATGTGCGTATAAAATCTATTAATGAAGAAATGGTTGCTTCTATTGCAAAATATAAAAATAGTAATGATATTGCCGAGTTTGATAAAGATAATAAAGCTATAGAAGAAGAAATGAAAAAACTTCTTATACTTGCTAAAGAAGCGCAGGTTTACCTTACTACAAAAGAAGTGAAAAAATATCATGAATATACTATTCAGTTAATTGAAATACAAGCCGAATACGTGCAGGAAAGTATAAGACAGTTTAAAAATCTAGGTGAACTAGATAGAACTAATGATGCAACGCTCACTCAAATTAAATATGGAAGAAAAATAAGAAAAGTCCAAAATAAACAAAATAAACTTTTAAAAGAAATATTAAATGAAACAAAAACGAGGTGAAATTATGAAAAAACTATTTTTATGTCTTACAGTTATTTTTATGCTTACAGCATGTGTAAATACTGCTGAAAAAGAAAAAAATGACTTTGAAATTATTGACAGTGAAATAGAGAAGATTGAAAGCAATACAAAAGATGAAATGTATGCAATTTTAAATGCTGTAATATATAAAACACAAAATCTTTCAGTAGAAAAACTTGATGAAGCAATTAATAATATAAAAAAACATGTTAATACATGTAATGAACAATTGGAAAACGAACTTAAAAACCTTAAATCAAGCGCTGGTAAAGAAATTGTAGAAAAAAAGATAGAATACTTTACATCATTAGGAAATCTTTCTGAACAAATATTGTCTGACCTTAAAAATTATCCTGGCATATTTGGTAAAGAATTAGAAGATAAAGCATCTGAAATAATTGAAAATAAGCTTGCCAGTAAAGTAGAAGAAATAGAGAAATTTGATGCTGAAATTAAACAATTAATTGCAGAATTAAAAGATGGATAGAATATGATAATAATATAAATAAAGTTCAAAAATACAGAAGACTTATTTGATAGTATGTGTGAAAATATGAATTTGAGCATTTCTGGATAGATAGAAAACCATTAAGTGAAATTTATAATAAAGAAGCTCAATTAATTAAATAACTTAGTATAAAAGTGATTTATAGTGATATAACACAATAAAAAACTTGCATAATAATGGTAACTAATGTTTAACATTAAGTTTTATAAAAATAATACTTTTTCATTAAAAATGAAAGTAGCAGTAAAACTTTAAAAGGAGATGAAATAATGAATTTAGTAAAAAAATTACTTTTACCACTTACCATTATAGTAATGCTTGCAGGATGCGCAAGCGAAGCAGAAAAAGAAAAAAATGATGCAAAAATATTTGAAAGTAAATTAGAAAATTACGAAAATTCGAAGCTGGATAATCTATTTGAAATGATAGGAAAATATGAGAATATGGATAAAGAAGAAGCAGTAAAAGAACTTAATAAAGAAATAGAAAATATGACAAAAGAGCAAATTAAATTAATAGATAAAGACTTTGATGATATTGAATCTAAAATAGGTAAAGAATTAGTTAATTTAATAAAAGAAATTACTATAAAAGAATTTGAATTAAAAAAAGAATATGTAATAATAAGAGTAATAGACAATAATGACCCTAATAATTTCCTCTCATCACTAAATTCACCAACATGGGATGAATTAGAAAAACTTTTTGATAAACTGGATAGCTTATCAAAAGAATTTGAAAACAGAGTTAGCCAAGGTGATACTGCTCAATGAGAACTTTTGCAATAATATTAACTATTTTTTTGACTGTGGGTTGTGCAAAAAACAGTGCTTTTACCATAAAAAATGAAAGCAGCAGTAAGACTGCAAAGGTAAATAATAAAAAAGTAGATAATAGAGTGGAAAGATATAAACATTATCTTGAAGATAACCTTTATCTAATAAACCTAGAAATAATGAATGACGAAATAGAGATTACAAAGTCAAAATCCTATAAACGTATGCTTAAATATATTGCAAGTATAAAAACTAAACTGGATAAATGTTTTGCTGTAATTGAAAGATACAGAAAAAGAAGTGATGATGAAGGATACCAGAAACATATAGCTTATGTAAACTGCACATATGTATCTATTGCTGCGTCCTATGATTATATGGAATCATTTATAAAAAAGGAACAGGAAAAACAAACTATAAAAGATTTAAATGAATTTAAGGATAAACTTCGCAGTAATGCCAGTAAATTATTAATGAAAGATATGGAAAAATGTGAGAAAATAAGATAAATCCACACAAAAAATCTATATTTTTAATATAAAATACTTGCTTAAATAAGACAAATTTGGTATGCTTTATATAAATATAAATATACGGGAGGACTAATATGTCTATATCTAATTCTATAAAAACAGCTGATTTTAAAGCTGAAAAACACGTGCCAGTTATAAAAGTATTATCAAAAGAAGGCGAAAATGTAGTAGTTGAAGTTTCAGTTGGTGCTGAAATTGCTCACCCAAATACAACAGAACACTTTATCTCTTATATTGATTTATATTACAAAGGCGATGCTGCTATTACTCTTATTGGTAAAGCAGAATTTGCTGCTCATGGTGAATCTGCTCAAGGCGCTAACCAAGGTGCAGTTCATACTGACCCTGTTGCAGTTTTCAGATGCAAAATCTCTAAACCAGGTGTTTTACACGCTGTTAGCTACTGCAATATCCATGGTTTATGGGAATCTGAATTAGCTATCTAATTAAAACAAATAACGTGCATTTTAACACTTATCTCATTGGCGAAAATATTTATTTTCGCCAATTTTTTTTATTAAAATATTAGGATAGTTTAGAATTTATACATAATATTTAGTATATATAAAATTATTAGATACTGTCCTGCAGCATATCAAATCACTTATATTCATAAAATTATAATATATTACTTATTTTTAGGTGTTGAATTAAACATTCTTTTGTATTCCCTTGTAAACTGGCTTACACTTTCATACCCTACCCTAAAAGCTGTTTCAGATACATTTATATTTTCATACTGCAAAATCCTGGCAGCTTCAAGTAATCTTAATGATTTTTGATACTGTATAGGGCTTAAAGTTGTTACCATTTTAAAATGACGGTGAAATGTAGCTGGGGACATGTTTACCATTTCTGCCAAATGGTTAATACTTATTTTTTGGTTATAATTTTCCTTTAAATAAGATATTACTTTAACTATTTTATTATTTTGGCTTGAAGCAATTGCAAAAGACATTAATTTATCTTTTAATGGTGATTTTAATAGGTAATAGTATATTTCTTTTACTATTAATGGTGAGATAACCTTTATATCATTTTCATCTTTATTAAGCAGATTTGCAAGGCGTATAAAACTGTCTACTAATTCATTAGTTGCATCAATTTTACCTAAACTTGAAAATGACTGGTAAATGGCTGTAGTATCAATATCTTCAAATGTATAGATTAATTCTGACATAATATACATATTAACTGTCAAAACTATTGCTACATAAGGGTATTCTTTTGATGCTTTTAAAACATAACTGGAGCAAGGCATTGGTGCACCTTGAAAAACTATCTCCCCCTGTTTGTAATCAATAATTTCACTTCCTGCATTATATCGTTTTTCACCCTGAACAGAAAATATAAATACAGGCTGCTGCAGACATACTTCTGAATGCATTGTGGCTTCTCTTTTTACAATAAGCACACCATCTATTAATGTGTTATTTGCATTTGGTTCTGGAAGCAATGGTAAAAGAGAGTTTAATAAATCCTGCTGTTTTTCTTTAAAATATTCATTCATATATTCACCACTTTTAAATTATATACTAAAAAACTAAATTATCAATTGCACAATAGTTTTATGCAAAAAAATGATAGTATTATACCTTTTTTATTGGAACAAATAGATTTATATTATACAATGAATAATATAATATTTTAAGGGTGATTTATGGGAAAAATTACACGCAGAGATATTTTAAAAGCTTCTATTATGGCTCCAGCTTTGGCAGCTTGTGCTAATATTGAAGATGTATATGCAAAAGAAAATACTTCAACAGTATATATGACAAAAGATTTAAGCCCAAATGGTCTTAAAAAGATTTACTCATACATTAATAAAAATATTACAGGCAAAGTAGCCATTAAGCTGCATACAGGAGAGCCACATGGTCCGAATATTATTCCACCTGCCTGGGTAAAAGAATTTCTTACTGTTGTTAGTAACCCTATTATTGTAGAATGTAATGTGTTATATCCAAGCCCTCGCCAGCATACAGATACACATAGAGAAACCCTTAAAACAAATGGGTGGACCTTTGCCCCAGTTGATATTATGGACGAAGATGGAGAAATAAATCTGCCTGTAAATGGTGGTAAGCATTTCAAACAAATTGCTTTTGGTAAAAATATTTTAAACTATGATTCTATGGTGGTTTTAACACATTTTAAAGGTCATACTATGGGCGGTTTTGGTGGCTCATTAAAAAATCTTTCTATTGGCTGTGCTTCTGGCAAAACAGGTAAATCCCAGCTTCATGAAGGTATGTGGGGTGCAACAGGCGAAAAATTTATGGAAAATATGGTAGAAGGTGGAAAAGCATTAACAGACCACTTTGGTAAAAAAATCGTATATATTAATGTTTTAAGAAGAATGAGTGTAAGCTGTGACTGTGAGGGAATAAATGCAGTAGAACCTACTGTTCCAGATTATGGTATCCTTGCTTCTACCGATATTTTAGCCATAGATAAAGCAAGTGTTGATATAATATACAACATGAAAAATAATAAAGGAAAAGATTTAATAGAGCGAATTGAAAGCCGTAGTGGGCTTCGTCAGCTAACTTATATGAAAGAAATGAAAATGGGAAATAATAACTATAAGATAGTTGAAATATAAAAAAAACTCCTGCAAAAAATGCAGGAGTTTTTTGTACCTGTAAATATTATGATGCAACATATTACACTGTGCCAAAAATATTAATGGCAACTGGTGCTACAATAAAGCCTAAAAGAACTGAGAAGAATATCATTAATAACCCAATAACAAAAAATGAATGGTTAAAAATGTACTTACCAATTCTTGTTGTTCCAGTGTCATCCATTTGCACAGCACCTAAAAGTGTAGGATAAGTTGGTAAAATAAATAATGCTGAAACTGCTGCAAAAGAAGCTACAATCATATATATATCTCCCGGATTTTCCTGAGTTATCCCTAATGCTACAATAACAGTTGGCATAATCGCTTTTGCTGTTGCTGCCTGAGAATATAAAAGCATAGCTGCAAGAGCTAAAACTATTGCTAATATAAACGGAAAATCTTTAACAACTGCTTCTGCAAAACTTTTAATATTTGATTCATACCCTCTTACAAATGTATCACCAAGCCATGCAACACCAAGTACACATATAGCAGCAGTCATGCCTGAACGAAATGTATTTGTCTCTACAAGTTTTGATACATCTAATTTACAAATTATAGTTATAGCTGTTGCAATTGCAAGCATAAAACTAATAATCGCTTCATCTCTTTTCATTATAACTGGGTCAATCCATTTTAAATTATCACTTATTGCACTTGCATAAAGAACTACAACAATTACACCTATTAAAAATATCAGCACTGAAAGTTTAGCTCCTTTAGGAAGCTCTTTTTCCTCTGCAGAAGTAATAGGTTGTTTAACAAGCCCTGCTTTAAGCCTTTCTTGATAAATAGGGTCATCAGAAAGTTTTAAGTTACTAAATTTATTAACTAAAAATGCTGCAATCATACAACCTAAGTATGTTGTTGGGATACAAATCCCAAGTAATAATGGATAACTTACACCAAAAGGCTCAATAACACCACTTAAGAAAATCACAGCAGCACTAACAGGGGAAGCAGTTATTGCAATTTGTGATGATACTACAGCTAATGCAAGCGGAGCAGATGGTTTAATATTCTGCTCTTTTGCAACTTCCACTATAACTGGTATCATAGAAAAAGCAGTATGCCCAGTGCCTGCAAAAAGTGTTAAAAGATATGTTACAGTAGGGGCAAGATAGTTAATTTGCTTCGGATTTCTACGAAGTATACGTTCAGCAAGCTGTACTAAATAATCAAGCCCACCTGCTACCTGCATAGCTGTAATTGCAGCTATAACAGACATAATAATTAAAATAACGTCCCAAGGTATTTTACCTGGTGTCATACCTAACGCAAGTGAAAGAACAACTACGCCTAAACCACCAGCATAGCCAATAGCTATACCACCAATCTTTACACCCAAATAGATTGCTCCAAACAATACTATGATTTGTAAAATCACTATTATCATTTTACACCCCCTGTTTTTATTTAAAATATAACATATTTATATTTATTATTTTTCTTAATATTACTATATAATTTATATTATTTCAATATAAATTAAATACATATTAGTTTAATTTTATTAATTTTTAAATTATTAAAATTTTATATTATATACTATATTTTTATTTTTAATTCATATTTTTTTGGTAGGATTTCTAATGTTTTAATTTATTTATATTTGTTTTCCATATATTTTCATGATTATTAAAATATTTTTTTGAACATATTATGTTTATTTGTTGTTTTTTAGATATGATTATTTTGTTTTAATATATTGAAATCTAATAAATATACCATAATTTTAGTAATATTACTCTCATATTAAATTACTCTCTAGCATATAATTAACTAATATTCATAAATATTCATATAATAATTTAAGATTCAATTATTATATATACTTCTCATTGACTTAGAACTACTTATATATTTTTCTGATATAAAATAAACATACTTTCTATTTTTGTTCATAAATACGTTGTATATACAGAAGATATTTTTATATATCAATATGTTATAAAATTTTAATAATTTTAGCACTCACCACTTGACAGTGCTAATAATTTTTATATATTTATAATCATAAGGCGAAAGCAAATAAGAAAACATACATATATAAAGGAGAAAATAATTATGTTACCAGTAATTTTTAACAACCAGCTTTTCAGAGATTTATTAAACAATGACTTTACAAAAGATATGGAGAAAGTTTTTAGAAGAAGCGAATGCGACTTAATGAGAACAGATATTAAAGAAACAGAAAAAGGCTTTGATATTCATATTGACCTTCCAGGGTTTAAAAAAGATGAAATCAATGCTGAATTAAAAGATGGCTACTTAAATGTAAGTACAAGTAAAAATGTTGAAAATACATCAGGAGATGCTAGCACTAAATATATCTTAAGAGAAAGATATTCCAGCAACTGTTCAAGAAGTTTTTATGTTGGAGAAAATATTTCTGAAGAAGATATTCAAGCTTCCTTTGAAAATGGTATATTAAATGTGCATATACCTAAAAAAGAACCACAGGAAGAACCTAAAAAAGTGATTAACATAAAATAACCCTCACATATTTATGTTTGCTTCATACACACAACCTCCTATGAATAATCAAGGCTGCCATAGTTTATGGCAGCCTCATATTATCTAAAAAAGCATTTTTTAGGCTCATTAAGGTAAGCTAAACTTGGATATATGCGCCTAGTTTAACTCAGGGCATAATAATTTTTGATTTATTTAATAATTTATATTTAAAATTTAATTAACTAATTTTTTGATGGTATTAGCTGCCATAGTTTATGGCAATTTTTTTTCATACCTAATGTTTACATTTATAATTTCCTTCACTATCTACTATACCATATTTTTCCAGTAAATAAACTGTATAGTAAAAAAGATATGGCAGTTTTGAGTTAAAATTATCATATACCCCTGCATAATAATACATTATTTCATCATTATACTCATTTGGATATAATCCATATGATGATATTCCAAATCCTTTTTGTGCATGTTTTTCTGTAAATTTTACACCCTGCATTGAAAGCATATAATAAGACATGAAAAGTTTTTTACCTAAAATAAATAAATCACCATCGTTTGCTCCAACTACCATAGGAATAAACATTAAGCCAAGCATATATGATTTTTTCACCTGTTCTAACTCTTTATTAGTAAAAGTTCCATTATCTGATTTATATGATAAATCTCTATAAGACATAAAATCATTAATAAGAATATCCATTTGGTTTTCAAAATATTCTTGATTTTTAACATGGCTTAATAATATCTCTTTATAGCATTTAGTAGATGAATGAAATAAGTTATCTAAATAAGATACTTCACTATTACTGCATATGGCTTTTTCTATACTTGATGTGGCTTTTTTACAATTAAATGATGGCTTATATGAAGAAGACTTAAATTTTTCTTCCATAAAACTTTTGCCTTTTGTATATATGGAAACAGACTTCCCATTTTCATCAATATATCTGTCAAAGGTGGATATAAATGCATAGCAGTCCATTTTTTTAACTGATTTTATTTCACCATTAACAGTAATTGTTTTAGGTTTTAAGCTTTTCATGACTATTATATCATTTATACTGCCATAATTTTTGAATATAAGTTCTTTTATCGAATTATCATCATTTAATTCTAAGTTATCACCAGATATTCTATACTTATCATTATTAGTTTTATAACTTACAAACAGCTTGTAACTTATAGCTTTTTTATATTTAATCTTTTTAGCATAAATTAATCTATAATAAGCATCATCTGTTGCAAAACATTCATTAACTAGTCCTTCAGCAAAACTATAAACTGGTATAAAAAATAATAATAATAATAATA
>CASEIN010000009.1 GCA_949287985.1 Mucispirillum schaedleri
GATGCCTGAATAGAATATAGAAATGTGAAAAATAAATTCCTGCTCTTGACTGAATAACTTTATTCTGGTATGCATAGAGCAGGATATGTAAAAATATAATCATAGAAAACTGAATTTACAGACTTTTTTTCACAGGCTCGTCCAGCATTAATAGACTGGTTCATAATAACAGCACCAGCAAAACTTGGGGAGCATTGCCCTAATTCAAAATCTTCTAATAATTTACCTTGTTTATCAAATTTCATACTTTCACGAGTAAGTTTAGCTTTTTGAGATACGCCTTTATCTTCAGTAATACCTATGATACTCCCCTTTAAAATAGTCCATTTACCATTTTCAACTTTAGCACTTACTTTAACAGTTCTATTATCAGATTTTTTTAGTTTTTCAAAATAATATGTATCATTAGGTATTAATTTACTTTCTCTATTTTCTGTAGCATTTTCAAAAATTTCTTCTTTATTTTCATTTACTGGAAATATTACTTTACCATCAAAAGATGAAAGTAATTGGAGAACAATATCTTTATCTAATGCAAAAAGTTCAGTATCGCTTATTCTACTTTTACTAAAAATCTCATGGAGCATTTTTTCTTTATTTTTATATTCACTAACTTCTATTGCATATTCTCTTTTTAAGCCAGTTACATTACGATATCCGTTGGACTCTAAAAAACGCATTCTTTCATTATACTGCTCTGTTTTTGTCTGCCCTATTTTTACAAGCCCATTAACAGCAGTAGACATTATATAGATAATCCCTTTTTCTTCACTCATTTATAAACTCCTAAAAGATATAGTATTATATAAAATTTATAAAAAAGATACAAGGGAATAAAATATAATTGTAAATATATAAATAGTTGTTTTATACCTTTTCTCACAAAAAAGGGAAACCAGTTTCCCAGTTTCCCTTATGGTTTTTATTTTGCTTACTAAATTATATTTGTTTATCCATAAGCATTTTTCTTATGCCAACAATTGCTTTTGTTGGGTTAAGTTCTTTAGGGCAAGCTTCCACGCAGTTATAGATTGTGTGGCAACGCCATACGCCGTGTTTATCATTTAAGATTGGTAAGCGTTCATCTGCACCTTCATCGCGTGTATCAATTAAGTATCTCCATGCTCTTAAAAACGCGTTTGGTCCAAGATAATCTTTATCAGACCAGAAGCTTGGGCAAGATGAAGAACAGCAGCCACAAAGGATACATTCGTATAATCCGTCCAATTTTTTCCTGTCTTCTGGAGACTGGTAAAGCTCTTTATCTGGCATTGGAGAATGGCGTATAATGTATGGTTTTACTGTAATAAATTTATTGATAAAGCTGGAAATATCCACAACTAAATCTCTTATTACAGGCATACCTGGAAGTGGTCTAATAATAATATTTGAGCCTAAATCTTCCACTTTTGTCATACATGCAAGCATGTTTACGCCGTTTACATTCATACCGTCCGAACCACAAACACCTTCACGGCAGGAACGACGGAAAGAAAGAGTAGGGTCCATTTCCCATTTAATTTGGTTTAAAACGGTAAGTAAAAGCATACCCGGCCTGCGAAGTTCCACTTTATATGATTGATAATGTGGTTCTTTATCTTTATCTGGGTCATATCTTAATATTTTAACATTTACAAATTTGCTCATAACGTCCTTCCTTATTCTTAGTAAACACGTGGTTTAGGTGGGAATGGTTCAACAGTAAGAGGTTGTGTTCTTACAGGCCTGTAATCTACATTGATAGTTTTGCCACCATCTGCGATAGTAACGTTTGTATGTTTCATGTAGTTTACATCATCTCTTTCTGGGTAATCTTCCCTAGCGTGACCACCGCGAGATTCTTTACGCATTAACGCAGATTTTGCTGCACATCTTGCAATTAAAATCATATTGTTAAGTTCTAATGCTTCCACTAAATCAAGGTTATAAACGCTGGATTTATCTACAACTTTGAAATCATCTAATGCTGTTGCGATTTCGTCTAATTCTTTAACTGCTTCAGTCATAAGTTCTTCAGTTCTATACACACCTGCTTTTTGCTCCATTAAAGTAGTTAAGCGGCTGTAAACTGGACCGTAAGTATTTTTACCATTTGCGTTTGCAAATTTTTCTAATAATTTAAGACCTTCTTGACCTGCATTTTCTGGTAAATCTGCAGCTTTATTTTCTTTAGCAAATTTTACAGCTAATTCACCAACTGTTCTACCATAAACTACTAAGTCTAAAAGTGAGTTAGTCCCTAAACGGTTAGCACCATGCACTGAGTTTGCAGAACATTCCCCAGCTGCATAAAAGCCAGGATATACGCTTTCTGCATCTGAGCCATAGCCTTTAATAACTTCACCAAGATAGTTAGTTGGGATACCACCCATTTGGTAGTGAGCAGTAGGCATAACAGGGATAGGTTCTTTTGTGCAGTCAACCCCTGCAAATACTAATGCAAGCTCATGGATACCTGGAAGTTTTTCCATAATAGCTTCTTTACCAATATGGTCAATTTTTAAGAGGACGTGGTCTTTTTTATCACCAACACCTTTACCAGCAAGCACTTCTTTTACCATAGAACGTGAAATGATATCACGCGGTGCTAAGTCTTTAATAGTTGGTGCATATCTTTCCATAAAACGTTCGCCTTCGCCATTTAATAAGATACCACCTTCACCACGAACACCTTCAGTAATTAAGTTACCATGCCCATAGATACCTGTTGGGTGGAATTGGAAAAATTCAGGGTCGCACCATGAAAAACCAGCTCTTAAAGCTAAAGCTAAACCGTCACCAGTATTAATATGTGCATTTGATGTTGTTGCATATATACGGCAGTTACCACCTGTAGCCATAATAACAGCTTTTGCATGGAACATATGAACTTCACCGTTTTGAAGGTCAAGGCATAATACGCCGCATACTCTGTCTTCATTTCTGATTAATTCTATAGCTAAAAATTCATTATAAAATTGAGTGCCTTGAGCAACTGCTTTTTCAAATAATGTTTGAAGCATAGCGTGCCCAGTTCTATCTGCCACATAACATGCTCTTTTTACAGGGCGTTTGCCATATTCTGCAGTGTGGCCGCCAAAAGGACGCTGTGCAATTTTACCTTCTGGTGTTCTGTTAAATGGAAGACCAATGTGTTCAAGCTCAATAATCATCTCTGGAGCTTTACGGCAAAGGTATTCAGCAGCATCTTGGTCGCAAAGGTAGTCAGAACCTTTTACTGTATCATACATATGCCAGTGCCAGTTATCTTCTTCAAAGTTACCTAAAGATGCAGATATACCACCTTGAGCACTAATAGTATGGCTTCTAGTAGGGTATACTTCAGAGATAACTGCTGTTTTTACATATTGAGATGCAACTTGTGCAGCATTAAGACCAGCACCACCTGCACCTACAACAAGTACATCATATTCGTGATATTCTATTTTTGTAGTGTTTATCATAATTTAACCTCATTATCGCCTGTTTTTAGAATAAGCCTCTGCCCATCCAGAATAATAGAAAAGCAAGTGTCCAATATATGAAATAGAGAATAAAGCGAGTTCCTTTTCTAGAAACATAATCATCAGTAACCATTTTTAAGCCATTAAAGCCATGGAAAAGTATGAACACTAATAATGTGCCAACTAATATGCTGTTAGAACCATCAGATTCAGCAAGCCCTGCTTTATTTGAAAGCTTACCATATAAATGGTAACCTAATACAAAGAAAAGAACTATGGCTGATATACGCTGTAAAACCCATGCTATTGTGCCATTATTACCTGTGCCTGTATATTTATATGTTTTTTTCATAATTATTCTCCTGCCGCAGCTTCAGTAGTTGGTGCTTGGTTAGAAATGTATGTAGATACATAATATAAACCAACTGCTGCAAGTAATACTGCTAATATTGTAAAAATAGCAAGCCATTTTTTAAAGCAGCCTCTTTCTGCAGCTCTAAAAAATTCCATGAAAATAATTCTGAAGCCATTCATTGCATGCCATGCAAACATAACCACAACCACTGCTTCCACATAAATATTTTGAGCTATACTGCTTGTGAAAGAACACACACCAGATGAACCTAACATGTGGAAAATAAAGTAGAGAACAAGTAATACACCTGTAACCCTGTGGAGTAACCATGCAATCATACCAGGATGCTTACGATAGCTTAATGCTGAAGTTTCTAAATCTTTTCTAGGCATAAACGCACTCCTTAAAATGAATTAAATTTATTGCATCTCTTATATTATAAGATGTTAAATTTTAAAAAGAACACTTTTTTGAATTGCACTTCTATATTAAAGTATATAAATTTATATTTGTCAATAATTTTATATCTCTATTTGAGAAAATAAAAAAAAGGTATAAAAGAAATAAATAAGAAAATATCTTAATCTAACAATATGTTATAAGAGTAATATGTATTTTGATATGGAAAATTAAATTTACTTTTAATAAAATCAAATAAAAATCTATATAAAAAGTAGATATTAAATTATATAACATTATTATAAAATATATAAACAAGTGTATGCATTTTTAGATTACATAAATATAATATGTATGATATATACTATATATAAGGTATATACTAATGCAGTAATAAGGATAGAAAATGCATGAAAATTGTGTTGTGCAGTTAAAGAGAGTAATTATTTACAGGCTTATAGAAGATAATGAAAAGTTTAATAATTTTAAAGTTTATATTATTCTAATACTTCCCCATACTCTAACGCTTTTTCTTTTTTAGTGGCTGTTTTTTTAGTAGTCTTTTTAACGGCTGCACGGGCAAGAGCTGTCATTTCTTCCTGGTTTACTGTAACAGAGTTATCAAAATGAGTATAGGCAGCATTAAATTCCACATAGGCTGTGCCCTGCTCACCATTTCTATGTTTTTCAATAATAATTTCTGCCACATTTTTATATGCAGTATCAGGGTTATATACTTTATCTCTATATAAAAACATAATAATATCAGCATCCTGCTCAATAGCACCAGATTCCCTTAAATCTGAAAGCCTTGGGCGTTTATTATCTGACTTTTCCACATTTCTATTAACCTGAGCTAAAGCAATAACAGGAACATTAAATTCCTTTGCCATGCCTTTTAAAGAACGTGAGATTTCTGATATTTGCTGCTCCCTGTTTTGAAGCTGTTTGCTGTAACCCATAATCTGCAAATAATCTACAAATATAATATCAAGCTGCCCAGCATTATATAATTTCCTGCATTTAGATTTGATTTGGTTTACAGTAACAAATGGTGTATCATCAAGATATATTGGTAAATGTTCTAAAACATTATTAGCTTCAATATATTTTTGGATTTCATCAGCTGTAAAATTACCTGTTCTTAAAGTTTTCTGCCCTATATGGCTTACAATAGAAATAAGCCTTTTGACAAGCTGTTCAGAGCTCATCTCAAGGGAGAAAAAAGCACATGATTTGCCAGTTTTAGCAGCATTTAAAAGCACACTTAACCCAAAGGCAGTTTTTCCCATACCCGGTCTTCCTGCTACTACTATTAAATCGGACTTTTGAAAACCGTTTGTAAGCTTATCAAGTGCAGCAAACCCAGAAGTAACACCTGTTACATCTTTATCTGCAGTATTTTGGTTTTCAAGCTGAACTTTATTTAACATTTCCTGATGGCGAATAATAACTTTACTAATAGGTTCAACATAACGTCTTTTACTGTTATTATCCCCAAGGTTAGATGTAATATTTTGGGCTTTATCTATTAAATTATCAACAGTATCAGAAAGCTCATAGCCTAAAGATGATATTTCACTTCCTGCAGATATAAGGCTTCTTAAGGCTGCTTTTTCTTTTAATATATCAAGATATTTTTCTGCATTGGCAGCATTAGGCACAATATTAACAAGTTCTGATAAATATTCTATGCCGCCTGCTTTTTCAATTTTATCAGTATCTACTAACTCTGTATGTAATGTAACTAAATCTAAAGGACGCCCTTTTTGATGAAGTGATGATAATGCAGTCATAATAAATTTATGTGACGGTTGATAAAAGTCATCTAAATTTATGGAGTTAATAAGTTCTTCTGCCACATTATCATCAATAAGCATACAGGCAATAACAGCCTGTTCTGCTTCTAAACTGTTAGGCATTACTTTTGCAGAGTTGTTGCTCATTATTACACCAAAACTAGCTTACTGCATTAACAACAACAGTTAACTGGCTTTTTACTTCTTTATATATATTTACTTTTACAGTATGGCTGCCTGTTTCTTTAATAGGTTCTTTCATATCTAAAAGTTTTTTATCTAGATGGATACCTTGTTTTACAAGCTCATCAGATATTTCCTGGCTTGTAACAGCACCATAAAGCCTGCCAGTATCCCCTGCCTTTAAAGAAAATTCTACTTTAGTAGTTTTTAATTTCTCTGCCAGTGCTTTTGCTTCTGCAATTTTTAATTTTTCCTGCTCTTTTAAAGATTCTAATTTTTCTTCATGAGCTTTCATATTAGCAGGTGTTGCTTCAAGCGCTAGTTTTTGTTTGAAAAGAAAGTTTTTAGCGTAACCTTCTTTTACTTCTTTTACATCGCCTTCATTAGCAACGCCTTTTACATTTTTTAAAAATATCACTTTCATATTATAAAATCCTCTTTTTTTATTATCTGCATAACTAAAGCAGGGGAGTAACCCTTATTTTTTATAAAATTAATACACTTTATATAGTCTTTATAAGGGTCATCACTATTCTTTTTAATATAGCGTTTACTGTATTTTAGAATATGTTCTTCCATAGAGATATTTTCTTTTATGCATATTTCTTCTATAAAAGATATATCTATATCAACGCCTTTTAAATAAAGTTTACTTGAAATATAGTATGGTCCATAGCCTGCAGATAGTTTACTTCTTGCATAGTTATAAGCAGTTTTTTTATCATCTATATAGCCATTTGCTACCATATATTCTAATACTTTTTCTGCTTCTAACTCACCAAACTTGCTTTTTACTTTCTCATAAAGCTCGTTTTTAAAATAATCCCTAATGCCAAGAAGTTTATAAGCATAGCTAATGGATTTATCTGCCATTATTTTTCAGGTTCTGCCTTTTCTGCTTTTTTAGCAGGTTTAGTTTGTTCTGTATCATCTTCTACTTCAATATTAAACTTTTTCCTAAGCTGCCTTTCTACAGATTTAGTAACTTCTGGGTTTTGTTCAAAATAAAGCCTTGCATTAACTTCACCTTGACCAAGTTTAGTATCTCCCATAGAAAACCATGCACCAGATTTTTGGATAATGCCAGCCTCTACACCCATACCAAGTATAATACTTTCGTTTGATATACCTTTACCAAAAAGCACATCAAATTCTGCCTTTTTAAATGGAGGCGACATTTTGTTTTTCACAACTTTTACAGATATTTTATTTGCAATAACTTCTTCTTTTTCTTTTATTTGGTTGCCTTTTTTAACTTCCATTCTAACTGATGCATAGAATTTTAATGCATTACCACCAGTAGTAGTTTCAGGGTTGCCAAACATAACACCTAACTTCATACGTGTTTGGTTAATGAATATAAGGCATGTTTTTGATTTATTTACAATAGCAGTAAGTTTACGTAACGCCTGACTCATAAGCCTTGCCTGTAAGCCCATATGAGAATCCCCCATATCGCCTTCAATCTCTGCTTTTGGAGTAAGTGCTGCAACAGAATCCACCACTATTACATCAATAGCACCACTTCTAACTAATGTTTCAGTGATTTCTAAAGCAGCCTCCCCATTATCAGGTTGAGATACAAGTAAATCATCAGTATTTACACCGATTGCAGCAGCGTAAGTTGGGTCAAGAGCATGTTCTGCGTCAATAAATGCTGCAACGCCGCCTTGTTTTTGTGCTTCTGCTATAATATGAAGTGCAATTGTTGTTTTACCACTGGATTCTGCACCGTATATCTCAATTATTCTGCCACGTGGCACACCACCTATACCTAAAGCCACATCTAACGATAATGCACCAGTAGGAATAACTGGAATTTTTTCATCTGGCTTGTCACCAAGCCTCATAAGTGAGCCTTTGCCGAAATCTTTTTCTATCTTACCTAAAGCAAGTTCAAGTGCTTTCTTTTTATCGCTGTCCATTGAGCCTCCAAATTTATTTAGTAAGCTTACTTTAATATAATAAACGACAATAGATGTCGCTTCAATAATTATTTTTCATTTCTGCTAATAAAGTTATTTAATGCATTAATATAAGCTTCAACTGATGCGATTAAAACATCTGTTGAGTAGCCTTTGCCAAGCACATCTATACCACTTTTAGCAAATTCTGCAATAACAGTAACTTCCCCTTGAGCATCTTTTCCTTGTGTAACTGCATTAATTTTATAGCTTTTAAGCCTGCCTTCATAACCTGATATTCTTTCAACTGCTTTAAAAGCTGCATCAATTGGACCTTCCCCAGTAGAAGAATCTGTCACCATATCGCCAGTATCTTTTTTAAGCCTAAGTGTTGCTGTTGCAATTAAACTTGAACCACTGTTAAAACCAACATAATCAAGCTCATAATATTTTTTAGCATCGCTTAATTTACCAAGCACAATAGCTTCTAAATCTTCATCAAATATTTCTTTCTTCTTATCTGCCAAATCTTTAAAAGCAGCAAATGCTCTTTCTAAATGTTCATCATCTAAAGAGTAGCCCATTTCTGAAAGCCTTGCTTTAAAAGCAGCTCTGCCAGAATGTTTACCTAAAACAAGTGAGTTTTTAATAACGCCTACACTTTCAGCAGTCATAATCTCATATGTGGAACGCTCTTTTAATACACCATCTTGATGTATGCCTGATTCATGAGCAAAAGCGTTTTTACCAACAATAGCTTTATTAGGCTGCACTTCAACCCCTGTAATGCTTGTAATCATTCTACTTGTTTTATATATTTCTGTAGTATTAATAGTAGTGTATATATCTTTATAAAAATCTTTCCTAACATTAATAGCCATGCATATTTCTTCTAAAGCAGAGTTACCTGCTCTTTCACCAATACCGTTAATAGTGCATTCCACCTGGTCAGCACCTGCTCTAATAGCAGCCAAAGAGTTTGCAACTCCCATACCCAAATCATCATGGTTATGAGTGCTTAATACTACCTTATCAATATTTGCTACATTGTTTTTTACACCAGAAAAAAGATTATATATTTCATCAGGCATAATATAACCAACAGTATCAGGAAGGTTAATAGTAGTAGCACCTTCTTTAATAACAGTATCAATTATTTTATATAAAAATTCAGGGTCAGACCTAAGTGCATCTTCTGCACTAAATTCCACATCATCACATAAATTTCTAGCATAACGCACTGCTTCTTTTGCTATCTCTATAACTTCTTCACGTGATTTTTTTAGTTTATGCTGCATGTGTATATCAGAAGTAGCAATAAAAGTATGAATTCTAGGGCGTGCAGCATTTTTAGTAGCTTCATAAACTGCATCTATATCATTTTTTGTAGCACGTGCAAGGCCACAAACAGTAGAATTTTTAATTAAAGATGCAATTTGAGAAACAGCATCAAAATCACCGGGAGATGATGCAGGAAAGCCTGCCTCAATAACATCAACCCCAAGCCTTTCCAGTTGCAGAGCAAGGCGGATTTTTTCTTCTGTTTTCATACTAAAACCCGGGCACTGCTCTCCATCTCTTAATGTTGTATCAAAAAATATTAATTTTCGCATTTATAACTCCATTTACGCTTCTTCACCAGAAGGCTGCTTTGGTTTACCCCTAAGCATTTTAAAAAAGGCAATTAATATGCCTATTACAATATATGTAATAATCATAACAAATGAAACTATTTCAAAATAAAGCACAAGTACAGATATTAAAACAAGTAAAAGTACAAGTGTTTGAAATGGGTGAGATTTAAAAAAGCCTATTTTCTTAAAGCTAAAAAATGGCACAGTGCTAACCATTAAAAATGCTAAAACATATATGCTTACAAGAAAAAATATTGAAAGTGCATTTTTAGTTAAATCAAGGTTAAGTTCGTTAATAAAAAGCACACTTGTAGCAATAAATGCAGCAGCTCCCGGAATAGGAAGTCCTACAAAATAAACATTACTGATTTTACCGCTTTGCACATTAAAACGAGCAAGCCTTAAAGCACCACTTGCAATAAAAAAGAATGCTGCTACAATACCAAGCCTGCCAAAGCCTTTTAAAAGCCATTCATAAACTAATATGGCAGGTGCTACACCAAATGAAACCATATCACATAATGAATCCAGCTGAACACCGAAATCACTTGTGCCGTTTACAATTCTAGCAACTTTTCCATCAATACCATCAAAAAAAGCTGCCAATATTAGAAAGTATGCTGCAAACACAAAATTATCACCTTTTACATTCATACTTCCCACAGAAAGCATAATGGAATATACACCACAAAAAAGCCCAAGAATAGTAATAACATTAGGCAGTATAACATTTCTATGACGAAGTGTCATATTTAATTTATTTTGTTTATTAGATAAAATCCCCATAATATACCTTTATTATGCTATAAATTTTGCAATAATACTTTCACCAGCTTTAACATTATCATCTACTTTAACGGTAATTTCAGCAGATAATGGGAAGTAATGGTCTACACGAGAAGAAAATTTAATCATACCAAACCTATCTCCAGTTGCCATTAAATCGCCTTCTTTAACATAGCTAACTGTTCTTCTAGCCACTAAACCTGCCACTTGAACAGCTATAACTTTTCCGTATTTTGTTTCAAATGTAATAATGTTTCTTTCATTAATAATAGAAGCATCAGGACGGCTTGCATTAACAAATTTACCTGGAATATGCTCAATAGAAGTAACAGTTCCAGTAACTGGAGTTCTATTTACATGCACAGAAAACACATTCATAAAAACGCCAACTTTTTTGTATTTTTCACCGTTAAATTCAACTTCTTGAACTTCTACCACTTTACCATCAGCAGCAGAAACTGCAATATCCTGCTCAATTGGAGAATTTCTTTCTGGATCTCTAAAAAACCAGATAAATAATGCAAGTAATAGTAATGATATAGTAACCCATATAAAGTATGGGATAATGTAAAATAAAATTGTTGCAACAAGTGCACTAATAATAAACGGGTATCCTTCCTTTGCTATCATAATAACCTCACAAAAATATAGTTGCATTTATACTATCATAAAATAATATGACTAGCAATAAATATTATATATTTAATGTGTAATAAATATGTAAATAATTATTCATTGAAATAGTATAGTCTATATGTTAGTTTGTAAAAAAGGGGTAAAATATGGGATATATTAATAACCAAACAGGATACAGGTAGGGACTTCTTGAAAACAGGTCTGTTATAAAAAAGGAATGTATGCAATCATAACACCTGATGGGCTTGTAAAAAATAATATATACGGCTATGAAAATTGTGATATAAGTATACTTTCATCACCAAAACTAGATGCTTCTTTTGTAGATTATATTATAACCGTGCATAAAGCTGGTAAAAATATTAAAGGTATAGGAAATGAAACTGATGAAGTATTTTTATTTGTAATAAGTGGCTCATTAAAAGTATATAATAATGATGAAGAAACAATACTTGAAACTGGGGGATTTTTATACAGCAGAGCAGGGCAAAAGCTCTATTTTGAAAATATAAGTGAATGTAATGCAAAAATACTTTTATATAAAAGAAAATATAAAAGATTAGAAAATTTTGAACCAAAAACAATATATGGAAATATAGAAAATATATCTTATAAAAAATTTGAAGAGATGGATAATGTGTTTATGAAAGATTTACTACCATCAGATTTTGCATATGATTTTAATTTTCATATACTATGCTTTAAAAGTGGAGCAGGTCATGGATATTTAGAGACACATATACAAGAACATGGAGCATATATTTTATCAGGAAAGGAATGTATAATCTTGATAATAACTGGTATATGGTACAAAAAGACGATTATATTTTTATGGCTTCCTACTGTATTCAAGGTGGTTATGGTGTAGGAAAAGATGATTTTATATATATTTATTCAAAAGACTGTAATAGAGATGAAGAAATATAGGTAATTAATATATATTTTGCTAACATAATATATAATAAATAACTTATAAAAAAATTGACAAATTTATATATTATTATATATTTTTAATACTATTTAAATAACTTAAGGAGTGTTTATGTGGACTAAAGAAGATGAAATTGAGTTTTTTTTATCATCAATAAAAAATAATATAGACATCCAAAATCTTTTTTATAAAATAAAAGATAGCTACTTTGCATATATTCCTAAAAATAATGAAAATAATATAGCAACATTACAATCTAGAAATGCAATTATAGGAAGTTGGACAGAAAAATGGTGTAAAGATTTATTAGAAGAAACTGCTAAGCAAAATAATCTATATGCTATAAATGGAGTTATATGCGAAGAATTAGGTTTAAGTAAACAATCTAGTGCAGATTTAGCTTTTTGTACAACAAATGATATATACCAAATTCCTGATAATATTAAAGTAATTTTTGAAATTAAAATGAGTATTGTAAATAATTATAAATATGAAACAAATAATAAAGAACCTATTATACACTATTATGGTGACTACAAATCACATAAAGGTATGCCTTCATTAAGAAGAAGTGATAGTGTTCTAAAAGCAATAGGAAAGGCAATAAATATTAGAGTATCTTCAGAAAAAGCAAACAGCATTCCAATTATTATTTTAGGTAATACAAATGTTAGTGAAAATTATTTGAATAAAATAGATCATCTTGGTAAATATGGTATAATACAAAAAGTTATTTCTTTAAATCCTAATATAAATGAAAATAATTGTTCAAAAGATAAGTTTTTCATAACACCAAATGATGAAACTGAACTTTCTTCCATATTAAATGATATTTTAAAAATGGATTTACATTACTTTTCAACTATGATTGACATGGAAAACTTAGCTAAAATTATCAAAGACTCAGTTTTATATGATGATAATGAAAAAATAGTTCAATATTTTTTAGACGCTATAAAAGGAGTTTAAAATGAAAAAATCTATAAGCTCATCTTTTGGAATAAGTAAGAGAGAAAATCATGATTCTAGTCCATTTTATAATTTGAAAATGTATAAGAATTTTCAAGATACAAAAGAAATAATGGCAGAAAATATTATTAGTAAACACAAACTAAATAATATATACAAAAAAAGTAGCGAAATTATGAGCGAGATTCCAAACAATAGTATTCATTTGGTGGTAACATCTCCCCCATACAATGTTAATAAAGAGTATGATAATAATTTATCTTTGGATGAATATTTAAAATTGTTAGAAAATGTTTTTAAAGAAACTTATAGAGTATTAGTTGATGGTGGAAGAGTATGTATTAATGTAGCCAATATTGGTAGAAAACCTTATATACCATTAACAACATATATAAATAGTATAATGATTAATATAGGCTATTTAATGAGAGGTGAAATAATATGGGACAAAAGTGCATCGAGTGGTGTTAGTTTAGCATGGGGTAGTTTTCAAAGTGCTTCTAATCCTGTACTTCGAGATACGCATGAATATATTTTAATTTTTTCAAAAACATCTTTTAAAAGAGAAAAAATGGAAAAAAATGATACTATTACTAAAGAAAAGTTTATGGAATACAGTAAATCTATATGGAGATTTCCTACAGCAAGTGCAAAAAAAATAGGACATCCAGCTCCTTTTCCTGTAGAACTACCTTCAAGGCTAATTGAATTTTATAGTTTCCAAAATGATATTATACTCGATCCATTTATGGGAAGTGGAACTACTGCTGTTGCAGCACTAAATCTAAATAGATATTTTTTAGGCTATGAAATAAATCAGGATTATATTGATATAGCAAAAAAACGAATATTTCAAGAGACGTTTTATACACAATAGGTATATATAATAATTAAAATATATTGCACTAATATAAATAATGGATAAATTTATAAAACAAAGTGGCAGTTTTATCGCACATGTCGCTAAAACTGCCAACTATATTAATGAATGTATTAAAATCTATTTTATATATAATTTCTAGTTTTTAGATTTATCAACAATTTTACTTTTACCAAGCCAGCTCATCATGCCGCGAAGTTTTTCGCCTACTTCTTCAATAGGGTGGCTGTTAGAAATGTTTGATAATGCATGGAAATGTGGAGCATTAACTTTGTTTTCCATCATCCATTCTTTAGCAAAAGTGCCGTCCTGAATTTCTCTTAATACTTTTTTCATTTCTTCTTTAGCAGCAGGGGAAACTACTCTTGGACCTCTTGTTAAGCCGCCGTATTCTGCTGTGTTAGAAATAGAATACTGCATATTTTTAATGCCGCCTTCATAAATTAAATCTACAATTAATTTCATTTCATGTAAGCATTCAAAGTATGCCATTTCTGGAGCATAACCTGCTTCTGTTAATGTTTCATAACCATACTGAATAAGTTTTGCTAAGCCACCACATAAAACAGCCTGCTCACCGAAAAGGTCTGTTTCTGTTTCTTCTTTAAATGTTGTTTCAATAACACCAGCTCTAGCACCACCAATAGCTGCAGCATAAGCAAGTGCTACTTCTTTTGAGTCACCTGTTGCATCTTGATGGATAGCAATTAAACATGGAACACCACTGCCTATTTCATACTGCTGACGAACTAAATGACCAGGACCTTTTGGGGCAATCATAATAACATTTACATCGCTTGGTGCTACAATTTGACCAAAATGAATATTAAAGCCATGAGCAAATGCAAGGTAAGAACCAGATTTTAAGTTTGGTGCTATTTCATTTCTATAAATATCACCTTGAAGTTCATCTGGAGTGAGTATCATTAATACATCAGCCCATGCAGCAGCATCTGCTACTGTCATTACTTTTAAACCAGCATTTTCTGCTTTTTTCCATGATTTACTGTCCTTTCTTAATGCAACTGCAACATTACAGCCAGAATCTTTTAAGTTATTTGAATGGCCATAACCTTGGCTGCCGTAACCTACTACTGCAATTTTTTTGCTTTTAATAATGCCTAAATTGGCATCTTTTTCGTAATAAACTTTCATTAGTTATACCTCATAATATTTTATCAGTTTTTAAGACTGTTATTTACTATTATTTTTTATTTTTTCCATTTCGCTTGTAGCTTTTGAGCCTCTGCCAATTGCAAGGCAGCCTGAACGCACCATTTCAATAATACCATAAGGGCGAACAAGCTCAATAAATGCTTCCAGCTTATCATTATCACCAGTGATTTCTATTACCATACTTTCAGGGGTAATATCAACCACATTTCCTCTAAATGTATTTACCATATTATAAACATCACTTCTATATTTTTGAGTAACATATACTTTTATTAATATAAGCTCTCTTTCAATATGGTTGTAAGATGTTAAATCTCTCACTTTTAATACATTTATAAGCTTACGAAGCTGCTTTATAATTTGCTCTATAATCTTATCATCACCAACTGTAACAATAGTCATCATAGAAACATCATGTTTTTCCGTAGAGTTAACAGTTAAGCTTTCAATGTTATAGCCTCTGCCTGAAAACAGACCTGCAATACGAGCAAGCACACCAAATTTATTTTCTACAAGTATTGATATAATATGTCTTTTTTCCATAGCTGCCTACCTGATTATCATTTCATCTATGGAAGCACCAGCTGGCACCATAGGGTATACGTTTTCTTCTCTGTCACATAGAAAATCCATAAGCACTGGTCTATCTTTTATTTTAAGAGATTCTCTTAAAACAGCCTCCACATCTGATGGTTTTTCAGCACGTAAACCAATACAGCCGTAAGCTTCAGCAAGTTTTACAAAATCTGGCTGCACCTCAAGGCATGTATCTGAATATTTTTTATTAAAAAATAACTGCTGCCACTGCCTAACCATACCTAAAAACTTGTTATTAATAATAACTGTTTTTATGCCTACTCTATATTGAACACATGTAGTAAGCTCTTGTATATTCATTAAAATACCACCATCTCCAGATACACAAAACACTTCCTTATCTGGTCTGCCAACTTTTGCACCCATAGCAGCAGGAAGACCGTAACCCATAGTCCCCATACCACCTGATGATAAAAACTGGCGTGGAAATTTATATTTATAAAATTGACCTGTCCACATTTGATGCTGGCCTACATCTGTTGCAATAATAGCATCTCCATTTGTAACTTTATAAAGTGATTCTATAACAAACTGTGGTTTTATAATATTATCGCTGTATTTATAAGAAAATGGTTTTTCATTATCCCAGGATTTAACAGTATCAAACCATTTATCTCTATCATCTTTTGATTTATCCCATTTAAAATCACCAAGATATTTATTAATCATACATAAAACATTGTAGCTGTCCCCTACAACTGGTATTTCAATATCTACAGTTTTAGAAATAGATGATGGGTCAATATCAATATGAGCAATACGTGCATTTTTTGCAAACCTGTCTAACCTACCAGTAGAACGGTCTGTAAAGCGTGTGCCTATGGCTATAATATAGTCGGATTCTGTAACTGCCATATTAGATGCATAATTACCATGCATACCAAGCCAGCCTATCCACTGTTTATCGTTAGCAGGGTAACCACTTAAGCCCATAAATGATGAAACTACAGGTAAGTTTAATGCATTTGCAAACTTAATAAGTTCTTCTGTTGCACCTTTACTAACCTTTACACCACCACCAATATATATAACTGGTTTTTTAGCAGTCTCTAATACTTTTAAAAGTTTTTTCACCTGCATTGGGTGGCCTTCCACATTAGGCTGATAGCCTGCTAAAAATATTTTTGCATCAGGTTCGTATTTAGTTTTAGCTGCAAACACATCTTTTGGAATATCTACTAAAACAGGCCCAGGTCTTCCTGTTGTAGCAATGTGTATTGCTTCATTTAATGTATTTGCCAAATCTTTAACATCAGTAACAAGATAGCTGTGTTTTACTATAGGACGTGTAATACCAACAATATCAGCTTCCTGAAATGCATCGCCACCTATTAAGTTTGTAACAACCTGCCCAGTTATTACAAGCATAGGCACGCTATCCATATAAGCTGTACCAATACCTGTTACTAAGTTAGTAGCACCAGGCCCACTAGTTGCCATACATACACCAATTTTGCCAGTAGCTCTAGCATAGCCGTCAGCAGCATGGGCTCCCCCCTGCTCATGACGTGGCAGAATATGTTTTAAATCAGAATCAAATAATGTATCGTAAAACCCAGTTAAAGAACCACCTGGGTAGCTAAATATTACTTCTACCCCGTTTCGCTTTAAGCAGTATATAACTATTTCACCACCTGAACAAATCATTTTGTTTCTCCCATCATTAAGCTTAAGAAGTATAACTTCTTAAATTATATATCACGCTTGAAAATTGCACCTTCATTGGCACTAGATACGCCTTTTGCATATTTTGCCAAATATCCACTTGCTACTTTTTTAGCAGGCATTTTGAAATTAGCACGTCTTTTTTCAAGTTCAGCATCACTTACTTCTAAATTTATTTTTCTTTCAGGTATATTAATAGATATTTTATCACCATCTTCTACTAAGCCGATAATACCACCTTCAGCAGCTTCTGGTGAAATATGACCAACACATGGACCTCTTGTGCCACCTGAAAATCTGCCGTCAGTAATTAAAGCTACCTGAGTAAGCCCAAGCCCAGCAATAGCAGCAGTTGGGGCAAGCATTTCTCTCATACCTGGGCCACCTTTTGGACCTTCGTATCTTATAACTACTATATCACCATTTTTAATTTTACCACCCATAATAGCAGCCATTGCATCTTCTTCAGAATTAAAAGTTTTTGCACAACCAGTAAACACCATCATATCAGGATTAACTGCACTTTGTTTAATAACAGAGCCACCTGGAGCAATATTTCCACGTAAAACTGCAATACCACCTTCCTTGTGATATGGGTTATCTATACCTCTAATAATATCGCTGTCATAATTTTCTGCTGCTTTACATATTTCTTTAACAGTCATACCACTAACAGTAATATTATCTTCTAATAAACTTTCCAAAGATTTCATAACAGCAGGAACGCCACCTGCAAACTCTAAATCTTCCATAAAATATTTCCCACCTGGAAGAAGGCTTGTAATGTGCGGAGTTTCTTTAGATAAAGCATCAAAAGAATCTAAATTTAAAGGCACACCTGCTTCATAAGCAATAGCTGGAAGGTGTAAAGTTGTGTTTGTTGAGCCACCTAAAGCTAAATCTGCCCTAATAGCGTTTTTAAATGCTTTTTCATTCATAATATCAAGTGGTTTAATATCTTCTTTTACTAAAGATACAAGCCTTACACCAGAATCAAAAGCAATACGGCGTTTTTTAGCCATACCAGCCATAGCTGTAGCACAGCCTGGCATACTCATACCCATAACTTCTGTAAGGCATGCCATAGTATTAGCAGTGAAAAGCCCTTGACATGAACCTTCCCCAGGGCATGCTGTCATCTCTAGATTTGTCATTTCTTCATCATCTATTTCGCCTGTTGCTGCTTTTGATGCTGCTTCAAAAGAATCAGTAATAAAATCACGTCTTTTCATACGGTAGTTACCACTCATCATAGGACCAGCTGTAACAAATATGGAAGGGACATTAATACGTGCAGCAGCCATAAGCATACCCGGTGTGATTTTATCACAATTTGTAATAAATAAAACACCATCAAGAGAATGGGCATTAACAACACATTCTATCATATCAGCAATAGCATCTCTACTTGGCAGACTGTAACGCATACCAGAATGCCCCATAGATATACCATCACAAACTCCAGGAACACTGAAAATAAACGCCTGCCCACCACCAGTGTGTATACCTTTTTCAGCAAATCTTTCCAATATTCTCATACCAGAGTGCCCTGGAATTAGGTCTGTAAAACTGGAGCATATACCTATAAAGGGTGCATTCATTTGTTCTTTTGAAACACCTGTCCCATATATTAATGCTCTATTAGGTGCTCTTTGGCAGCCTTGTTTAATAATATCACTTCTCATAATCTATACCTGCTTTTTTTATAGTTATAAATTAAAACAATTTATTAAATTATCACTATAAATATAATTTAGCAATTATTTTTTTATATAAAACCATAAATTTATATTAAAACTTTACTTTATCAAATTATTTATTGAAAAATATAAAAATGCATATTATACTGAACAAATATTGATAGAAGGGGTTGAAGTATGCGCAAGAATCAAGGTCAATTAAAAAAATTCTCACTATCATTAAAAGCAAAAATGATGATAACATCGTCTTTTTTGATTGCTATTGGAATGGTTTCTGTAATTATTTTTGATTATATTAAAAATTCCAGTTATTCAGAGCATTTGCTTTCAAGGGAAGCTCAAAAAATTACAGAAACTATTTCTGCAAGAACTAATGACTGGATGAAGTATAACCAATTATTAGCAGAATATGTTGGTAAATCCATGATATTTGATAATTTAACTGATTTTGCAAAATATCAGCCTATATTAGATGCTGTTGAGGATAGAGATGAAGTAATCCAAATGCTTGTATCTTTTGAAAATGGTAGAAACTTTTTATCAAAAGGTATAAAAGAACTACCACGTGGTTTTTATGGACCAGAAAAACATTGGTATAAGGCTGCAATGGCATCAGATAAACCTGTGGTATCAAATGCTTATATTGATGGTATTACTCAAAAGCCATGTATTACAATATCTTTTAAAATACAAGCAAGAGATGGCACAAAAGGCGTTATATGTATAGATTTTAATTTAATAGCATTAAGAGATTTTCTTGATAAATCAAAAGATAAAGAATTAAGTGGTCTTGTAACAATTTTAGATGAAAATATAAATGTGGTTATTGGTTCAAAGCCAGAGTTTACTACACATAAACTAGAAGATATTGACCCTGCTCTTAAAAGGGTTGAAACACTTATCTCTAAAAAAGATGATAGAATATTACAAATTACAGATAAAGATGGTAAAAACTGGGTATGTTTTTTAAATAAAACATACGATTATGGCTGGTATGTGCTTTATAGAATACCAAAACATGTTTTTTATGCTACTCAGATTACAAATATGATAGAATCACTTATAATTGGTGCAGTTCTTACTTTCATAGCAATAATTTTATCAATGTTTGCTGTAAGCAGGTCCCTAAGACAGCTTAGTAAATTCCAAAAAATAATGATAGATGCAAGCTCTAGTAATGACTTAACTATCCGTATCCCTGCAGAAACAAATGATGAGCTTGGTAAAATTGCTGACAGTATGAATATGTTTATTAGTAAAGTTCAAGAAATTGTAGCAGCTGTTAGAAGTGCTACAATTGAAGTAGCAACAAGTAATAATCAGCTTGCTGCCACAATGGAGGAATTATCTACAACATTTGACTCTCAGGCAGAACAGGTTGATAATATGGTAAACAGTATGGAACAGGTGGGAACAGTATTCCAGGCAACTTCAAGAGCATTAGCAGAAAATATGGTTGCACTTGAAAATACGGCAAAAATGTCTAAAGAAGAAACTAAAAAACTTGAAGTAGTATCAAATGATATGTCTGAAATAGAAAAAGATACAGTTATACTTTCAAAAAATATTGATAATTTATCAGAAAGTTCTAATCAGATTGGTGAAATTATTAACGTTATTAACGATATTGCAGACCAAACAAACCTGCTTGCATTAAATGCAGCAATTGAGGCAGCACGTGCAGGGGACGCAGGACGTGGTTTTGCTGTTGTTGCAGATGAGGTTAGGAAGTTAGCAGAAAGAACTCAAAAAGCAACTGGTGAAATTACAGATATTATTAACACATTGCAGCACGAAGCAGTTTCAGCCAGCGAGGCTATGACTCATTCTGCAGAAAGTGTTAAAACTGGTGCTGGTAACATTAGTGATGTTACACTTGAAATCCAAAAAGTTACAAGAGAAGTTGCAAACCTATACAGATATATGAAACCAGTGGTATCATCTGTTGATAATCAGCAGTCTACAGTGCAAAATGTGGTGGATAATGCCCAAGTAATTGCTGCAGGTATTGAAGAAAGTAATGCAGCAGTTAATGAAGTAAATAAAACTGTAAGCCACTTACAACAAAGAACTGAAAGTTTAAAACTTTTAATAGAACAGTTTAAAGCATAGTTTAAGTAAGTATTTTGTAAATATAGAAAGGGAAAGTATTATATGATACTTTCCCTTTTTTATTGATGTTACATAGATTTTAATTTTTATGGTGATAAATATTAATATAAAAACCACACTTACAAACTATTACAAGTGTGGTTTATATTAATTATTTGAATATATTTTATTGTAATCAAAAAATATTTAATATTACTTTACAGGTTGAAATTTACTACTAGTTTTATTTAGCTTAAAAGATAAAGTTATCTATTAAAATCATAAATAAAACAAGGCTGCCAATAGTATTTTTTAACAGCCTTAAAATTTATATAATTGATTAATTAGTAAATAATTCTTTTAATATAAAAATAACAGAAAGCACAAGCATAGTAATAGAAACGTCTTTAAATTTACCTGTACCTATTTTAATAATTACATAAGCTAAAATAGAAAGCTCAATACCCATAGCAATATTATAAGTAAGTGGAGTTAAAACAATTGCTATTACAGCAGGAGTAAGTTCTGTCCAGTCTTTAAAGGATATTTTTTCCACAACAGAAAACATTAAAATACCCACAAATATTAAAGCAGGGGCAGTAGCAGCTGATGGAACTATTAAAATAATTGGTGCAAAAAACATAGCAAGTAAAAATAATATACCAATTGTAACAGCAGTAAGACCTGTTCTACCACCTGATTCTACACCTGTTACACTTTCAATATATGCACCAACAGTTGTAACTCCAAAAATACTGCCTGCTGTTGAGCCTGCAGCATCAGCCATAAAGGCTTTTTTTGCACGAACCATATTGCCGTCTTTATCCACAAGCCCTGCACGTTGAGAAACGCCCATTAAAGTGCCTATGGTATCAAATACAGCCATAAAAAGTAATGTAAATACAGCCATTAAAAAATCTGCATTAAACATATTAGAAAAGTCCATTTTAAAAAATACTGGAGCAATAGATGGTGGAAAAGATACAATATCAGATGGTAATTCTGTAACACCTAAAGGAATACCTATAATTGTAACTACAGCAATACTTAATAAAATTGCACCTGTAACTTTATTTATATATAAAATAATCATAAGCAGTAAGCCAAGAATAGAAAGTAATGTGGTAGTGCTTGTTAAATTACCGTATGTAACAATAGTATTAGGGCTTGAAACAACAATGCCTGCACTTTGCAGCCCTATAAACATTAAAAATATACCAATACCCGCAGGTATTCCCATTTTTAAAGACATTGGTATGGCGTCCATTATATATTCCCTAATTTTACCAATAGTTATAATAATAAAAAGAATACCAACTATAAAAACAGCAGCTAAACCTTCCTGCCAGGAAAGCCCCATAGTTTTTACAATTACAAAAGCAAAAAATGAATTGGCAGTCATACTTGACGCAAGCCCAATAGGATAATTTGCATAAAGGCCCATTAAAATACTTGCAAATGCAGCAGCAAGGCATGTGGCAGTAATTAATGCTTCTTTAGGCATACCAGTATTGGATAAAATATCAGGGTTTACAAAAATAATGTAACTCATGGTCATAAATGTTGTAAGCCCTGCTAAAATCTCCCTTTGGACAGTGGTTTTTGATGAACTTAGTTTAAATAGTTTGTTTAACATAGCAGCTCCCGTAAAAATATAGTAGAAAAATATGTTTTTTCAATTTTTTACTTGTGTAAAATAATTAATTTTATATACTATAATATTTTAAATTATGATACATTTTTTTATACTATGGACTAAAAATGAGAAAAATACTACTATTTTTAATATTTATTATATTTTTAACAAGTAAAAGCTATGCAGCTGTTACCATGATAAAATCATATGTAGATGCAGATTATGGCATTATAAAAGGGACTATAACTATTGCTTCAACAAAAAAAGAGCAGGTTGTAATTATTCCTTATGATGATATGCAGATACTTTATGATGACAGAAGGGTTACATATAATAAGAAGGCAGGTAAATATATTGTTGAAATAGATGAATTATCCCCTGTTATAATTTCATATATTAAGCACCCTTCAAAATATATAGATAGAATTACTAGTAATTATGTTGCTATTTATTCAAGTATTGTCCCTAATATCAGCAATATAGAAAGAGCCGAGCTATATTTAACTTTACCTAATGGTTTTCAGGGGCTTTTAAGTGAATTTTTTTCAATAACACCTGTGAAGGATAAAGCTAATACTTTTTTATATATATATAATAAGATGCCAAAATCAATATATCTTGCTGCTTCGCCTGATTATATAATCAAAAATGTTACACAAAATAATGTAAAAATATATACTTTACTTTTTAAAGAGCATGAAGATTTAAGCTATAAACTTCTCCAAAAATCAGCATATTATATAGAAATGTATGAAAAGCTTTTTAGTGCATCATTCCCATATGATAGTTTTATGGTAGTAGAAGACCATATGCCATATGGTCATGCAATGAATGCTATGGCAGTATTTGGTAAGTCTATTATAGATAAACCATTTGTATATGACCGTTCATTAGGGCATGAAGTGCTTCATCAATATTTTGGTTCAGCTATTGAATGCAGTATGACAGATGGTAATTTTTTAGAAGCTATTACCACATATTTTTCTGATTATTTTTATGAAAAAGATGACAGAATAAAATATAGGAAAGATATTTTATCAGAATATGAAGCATATGCAGGTAAAAAAGGTTTTCCACTTAAAGAGTTTGAATATAATGCAGGTAAGCTGGAGCAGGCAGTAGGTTATGGTAAAGGGCTAATGGTTCTTCATATGGCAAAAAATATAGTAGGTGAAGAAGCTTTTATGAATGGAATAAGAGCATTCATAAAAGATAAAATGTATTCATATGCTTCATGGTATGATTTGCTTACATATATTGGAACAGATGAAGATTTTTATAAAACATGGATAGAAAAAAATGAAAATATAGCACTTTTTATAGATAATATTGTCTATAACAATAAAAAATTATCTTTTAACTTAGTTAGAAAGGGTGGGCAGCAGCATTTGCAGGTGCCATATATTCATATAAGCAATGGTGAAATGAAGGAAGGAAACCTGCCTACTGTAATTGGTGGTAATAATATAGAGTATACACTGCTAGATGATAATGACACATTTATAATAGACAGTGGATATCATTTAATGAGGCATTTATATACAAATGAAATTCCTTCTGCATTTTATTATTTATTTGGCAGTGAAGAAATCACATATGCAGGGCTTAGAAATACTGACAAATCATTTAAAGATGTTTTTAAAAGTATTAATGAAGTAGTTCATATTAGAAAGTTAAGCCTGCATCATATAAAGGATAAAAATGTTATAATATCGCTTGAAAACCAAGTGCCTGCAAATGTGGCAGAACTTTTAAAAGGTGCGTTGAATTTTACATTTGATATGGGTAATTCAACATATGTTGTTGTAAAAAACCCTTATTCAAAAGGAAATAAATTTATAATGTTTGCTATTAATGCTAATAAAAATACATTGAATAAATTAATTCATTATGGTTCTTATTCATATTTAGCATTTAAAGATAATTCATTAGTTGAAAGTGAAAAAGATGATACATCATATGGAATTAGAATATATGGTAAAGGTGTTACGAGGTAATTATGAAAAAGATATTTGTTGTAATTTTTTTAATATCATTTTTTAATATAAGCTATGGTGCAATATATAATCAGGATAACAGAGTGTCTGTAAATAAAATATTAAAAATAGTTAATGACTTTGAAAAAAATGCAAATAGTGCAGAAAAAATAAAATTAAGAAAAGATATGCTTCAACAAATATCTATATATGGAGCACACAGTAACCCTGATTTTGATGATTATATACTTGGTTTTGTTTTTCATATGATAAAAACAAATATTGGGGAGCAAAAATTTCAAGAAGGACTTACAAAAGTAAAAGCATTAAAGGAAGAACCATCTTTAACATATATGCAGGTATTAAAATGTTTTAGTGGTATTAATGCAGAAAGTTTTTATGAAGCTTATTTTATAAAATCACCTTTAATTAAGTTTAATATTAGTAATGCAGAATATATTTCAGAACGTGGTAAATACTATATATCATTTACTCTTTTACGAACAACAGGTGATGAAGTTGTTAATGTGCCGTATTTACTGGAATATAATAATAAAAAGGAATATGGCAGGCTGCAGTCTAGTATAAACAGGGAAGAAACATTTAAAGTGCCTGTTGAATTAGGTGCAGTATCATTATATTTAGACCCAAATTACCACCTTATGAGAGAATTAGGTAATAATGAGGTAACACCTGTAATTGATAATATGCTTGCAAAAGATGATATATTATTAATTACTAATGATGAAAACAATAATATAGGCAGTTATTTTAAAATAAAAGAAGTAATAAATGGTAAATCAGATATAACTTTTGGTAAGCTTGAAAATGAAAATATAATTATTAATGGTTATAATAACAAAATAGCTGAATTTTTTGTAGATAAAACACCAATGGGAAGTGAATACAGCGAATATTTTATTATTAAAAACCCACAAAACAAAGAAAAGTATATTTTATTTATTAATAATCCAACAGATAATAATTTAAAAGTATTAAAAAAATATGGCATTAATCAAGAATTAATATTTAAAGGCAGCTCTATTGTCCAAGAAAATAAGGGACAAACAGATATGGGTATAAAAATTGCAGAACATAAATCTAACGCTGTAATTAGAAGTAAAAATATAGATTCATTAGATAATATTTTAAATGAAGCTTCATTATACAAAACTATTTTTGTAGGTGAAAAACACGATGAATATTCCCACCATGCAAATCAGTTGGAAGTAATAGATTATATATATAAAAACAAAAAAAATGTTGCAATAGCTATGGAAATGGTTCAGGTAGAATATTTAGATGTTATAAATGATTATGTAAAAGGGCGTATTTCAGAAAAAGAAATGCTTGACGGAATAGATTATTTTAATAACTGGAGCTTTGATTACAGCCTTTATGCACCTATATTTAAATATGCAAAAGAAAATAATATAGATATTATACCGTTAAATATACCAAGAAGTGTAACTTCTAAAATATTTTATGGAAGTATTGATAACTTAACAATGCAGGAAAAAGAATTTCTCCCTAAGAAAATGAATATTATTAATAATGAATATGAAAATAAAATCAGAGAAATATTTGAAATGCATGCTACTTCCAGTAAAGATTTTAATAATTTTTATTTATCTCAAAATGTGTGGGACGAAGTAATGGCTAAAAATATCTATAATTATAGAATGGTAAATCCTGATACTACAATTGTTGTAATATGTGGTAACGGTCATGCAGGCAAAACATCAGGTATACCTTATAGATATGAACGTATTTCAGGGGAAAAAAGTTATGTTATTATGCAGGGGGAAGATGTAAATATTAGCAATGCAGATGCTTTTATTTCCCCAGAATATATACAAAGCTATGGCACACCAACAATTGGTGTAGGTATTGAAGTAGAAGATGGAAATGTAAAAGTAGTATCTGTTGCAAAAGATTCCCCTGCTTTAAAAGCAGACATAAAAAAAGGGGATATAATTGTAAAATGCGGCTATCATGATATTACAAAGATAGGTGATTTAAAATATGCTCTTTATGAAAAAGGTTTTGATTCTGTAATAGAATGTGATATAAAGCGTGGTAAAAAAATATTAAAGAAAAGTATGAAACTTGTTCCTTTTGAAGATAGTAATATGGACGAAATGATAAAGGCACATATAGAAAGAGTAAAAAATAAAGGAAAATAAATATATATTGACATTTATCGATATGTGGGTTATAACATGGATAGAAAGGAAGCAGTGAAAATTTTTAAAGCGCTTGGTGATGAAAACAGGCTGCAAATATTAGAGATAATAGGCAGCAGCCAAATATGTGCATGTAAGTTGCTAGAACATTTAAATATAGGACAGCCAACATTATCTCATCATATGAAAATATTATGTGATAGTGGTATAGTAGACGGAACAAAAGACGGTAAGTGGATATACTATAAAACTAATAAAGAAAATTATAGTAAAGCATTAGATTTTATAGACCAAGTGTTTAGTAAAAATACAAATCTTAATGTTAAATGTGATAAATGTTAAAATAATAAAATGCTGAATTTATCAGCATTTTTTAAATATAATATATTGATATATGCAAATATATAGATATGGTAAAAAAATGAGTGATTTATTAAAATTTTTTCAAGAACAAGTTTTAAGTATGAAGTTTTTAAATGAGTTAATAGGGCAAGTGATTTTAAAGGCAGGGGTTGATACAAGCTCAAAATTAGGTGATGCTGTCCAATTTTTTTTATATGATACAATTAAAATATTTATACTATTAGTAAGTATGATATTTATAATATCATATATTCAAAGTTATTTTCCACCAGAACGCAGCAGGCAGATTTTAGGAAAATATAAAGGTATATTATCATATACCATAGCAGCACTTTTAGGAACTGTTACACCTTTTTGTTCATGTTCATCTATTCCTTTATTTATCGGGTTTATAAGTGCAGGTTTACCATTAGGAGTTGTATTTGCATTTTTAATATCATCGCCACTGGTGGATTTAGGCTCTATTGTGCTGCTTAGCTCTATGTTTGGGTTTAAAATAACATTTGTCTATGTGGTTTTAGGGCTGATATTTGCAGTAATTGGTGGAGCACTAATAGATAAATTAAAAATGGAAAAATATATAGCATCATTTATTACTAAAAATCCATATTTAAATAATGAAATAGCAAATTTATCAAAAAAGGAAAGGATAAATTTTGCAAAAGAGTAGACATTACAGATTATAAAAAAAGTATATATTTATATTTTTATAGGTGTGGCAATAGGTGCTTTAATTCATAATTATATTCCAGAAAAATATATAAGCATGGTTTTAGGAAGTGATAAAATATTTGCTGTAATACTTGCTGTAGGGCTTGGGGCACCAATGTATGCAGATATTTTTGGCGTAATACCTATTGCAGAAAGTTTATATTTAAAGGGGGCAGGGCTTGGAACTGTAATGGCTTTTATGATGTCTGTAACTGCATTATCACTGCCATCTATTATAATGTTAAAACAGGTAGTAAAAGGAAAGCTTTTATTTACATTTATTACTATTGTAATAACAGGAATAATCATAAGTGGATATATATTTAATTATATAGATAAAATAATATAATAAGGAGAAAGATATGTTTTTTAAAAAACAAACATCTTGTGCATGTGGTGGGGCATGTAGTGAAAAGGAAGCAGGTGAAAAAGTAAGCGAAGAAATTTCATCAATTAAAGTGCTGGGTTCAGGCTGTAAAAACTGCCATACATTAAAAGCAAATGTTGATGAGGCATTAAAAGAATTAGGTATGGATATTAGTGCAGAATATGTAACAGATATGGAAAAAATCATGTCATATAACATATTAAGCACTCCAGCATTAGTTATAAATGAAAAGGTAGTATCAACAGGGCGTGTTCTTTCTGTTAAAGAAATAAAAGAAATAATAAAATGAAAAAGAAAATAGCATTTATATGCAACCATAATTCCTGTAGAAGTCAAATAGCAGAATATTTTGGAAAAAAATATTTAAGTGAAATATATGATATTTATTCAGCAGGAAGCGAAATAAAGTCAGAAATAAATAATGATGCTGTTAGGTTAATAAAAAAATTATATAATGATGATATATCTTTAACACAGCACCCTAAAACAATTAATGATATACCAGAGCCAGATATAATAATAAGTATGGGTTGTTACAATGGCTGCCCATATATTAATAAAGAATTTACTTTTGACTGGCAGATAAAAGATCCAACAGGTAAAAGTGATGATGAATTTATAAAAGTAATAAATGAAATAAAAGAAAAAGTACTAAATCTAAAAAATATATAATTTTCCATTGGGTAAAAATATGAATTTTTTACCCACTATAATAAACCTATGGGTAAAATTTTAAAAAATTTACCCATAGAATAGATTAATGATTTTTAGTTGATATTTCTTATGCAGTATATATATTGTAAATAAAACAAGCCCTTAAAAAAAGGCTTATTTATTATCTAATAATAGAGTTTGATTTTGTAAAACTTTTTGTTACAGCATTTATAGTCATAGAATTAAGCCTTGAAATTCTCTCATCTATTGGTGGGTGTGTAGAAAAAAGACTTAATGCTTTACTTCCAGCAAAAGGGCTTGCAATAAACATATGAGCCGTAGCTGGTTTTGCATTACTCATAGGGTGTGCCTGCACTCCATATGCTATTTTATGTAGAGCCGATGCTAAAGCCTTTGGATTACCGCAAAATTCTGCCCCTCTTGCATCAGCAATATATTCTCTAGACCTGGAAACTGCCATTTGTATGAGAGTAGCAGCAATTGGTGCTAAAATTATCATAAAAATAGAGCCAACTAGTCCTAATGGGCTTGAATTCTCTTCATCATTATTGCCACCTAAAATCATAGACCATTGGAAAATATCTACTATCATCATAATAGTACCTGCCATCATAGCAACAATAGTGCCTATTAAAATATCTTTACCATAAATATGGGCAAGTTCATGGCCTATAACACCTGCAAGTTCTTCATCATCAAGCATATCCATTAAAGAATTTGTAACAGCAACTGCAGCATGGTTTTTATTTCTTCCTGTAGCAAAAGCATTAGGTGTGCCGCTTGGAATAATATAAACTTTTGGCATAGGAAGATTTGCACGCTGAGCAAGTCGTGATACAATATTATAAAGTCTTGGATTTTCTGCAGCTGTAACTTCCTGCGCTTTATACATTTTTAAAACAATTTTGTCGCTAAACCAGTATGAAAAAAAGTTCATACCAATAGCAAAGACAAAAGCTATAAACATACCTGTCGAGCCACCTAAAACCCTGCCTATAACTATTAGTAATGCTGTCATTAAAACTATTAAAAAAACAGTTTTTATAGTGTTTGTAGTAGTCATTTTCTTTCCTTATAAATTTTATTATTTAAGTATAATATACTTATATTATAGTTACAAATATATAATTAAAAAGTTCATATACAATAAAAATTAATTTTATAATACATAATTTTTACAAAATATTACTACTGCGTAAGGTAAAAATTAATCTGTAATAGTCACTGGGTTTTCCATTTTTGAAAGTGGAGAGTTATTTATAACAAATTCTGTATATATACGTTTATCTGTCATATGGATATCTGTTTTTGAAATTATATTATCTTTAATCTCTACCTTATTATCAGCTATATATGAAGATAACAGCACTTTATATGTTTTATCTCTTTCAATATTTAAAGCTTCCCCGTTTGATAAATATTTAGCAGTAGAAATAGTTTTTGTATTATTATCAAATGTAATACTAGCATTATAAATATATGGAAAGGAGTTTACATCTAATGTTGGCAGGAAAAAATTTGTAATACCTTTTTGCATATAGTCTAAAATAGCATCACCTTTAAGTTCTACTATATACATTTGGTTTTCAAATGGTGCAGTTTTATTAATATCACCTGATGTAATATCACCTTTATATATATTTGCTCTAATAGCACCAGAATTAATTAATGAAAAATCAACTTGATAATTTTTACTAGCAGCATAATCATAAAGTGATTTTGCAAATATAGTTCCTAAAGATAATGAATACTTATCATTAACATCAAAACTTGCATAATTTTCTTTAACTGTCCATAAATCATCTAATGAACTGCCTATTATCTTATTCATATCCATTGAAATTTGTTCATAATATTTTTTTGCAACAGCAACTGCAGATGTGTCTTCATTTACTAATAAAGCATTATCAAGAGATTTTATATAATCATTGTAAGCATTATCAGTAAATGGATTAATTAAAAATCTTGGTGTGCCGGTGTATGTTTTAATAATTCCATTATTATTAAAAGTAAATACAGCATTACCTAAAACCATACCTTTTGATGCTGCTGTAATAATATAAGTATTATTTATTTTTAATGGATAACTTTCTTCATAACTTTCAATACCTAAAGGAGAAAAATCCCCCTGTATTGTATGAGTATGGCCGCCTATTATTACATCTATATCAGACACAAGCTGTGCTAATTGTTTATCCTGCTCAAAACCAAGATGAGTTATTGCAATAATTTTATTGATATTTTGTTTTTTTAGCTCATCTACTACATTTTTTGCAGCAGTATATGGGTCTGTTATAACCATACCTTTTGTTCCTGCCATTCCTGATTCAGTGGTTGTAACCCCAAAATAAGCAACCTTTTGCCCATTATTATATTCTTTTATTATATATGGTTTTATATATTTTTGAATATTTTGGTTTTTAAAAGTAACATTTGCTAGAACGATTTGAAAATTACATGTATTTATACCACTATCAATATATGAGAAAAATTTATCAAGTGTTCCTGTATCTGTTTCATATAATTCATGATTACCAAGTGTCATAAAACTTACAGCAGTTTGACATAACATATCATAATCATATTTGCCATTAGTATATGTAAAAAGAGGATAACCCTGCTGAAGAGCATCACCTGCAAAAATTATTTCGCTTTGTGGTAATTTAGAAGTATTATTAATAGCTTGAATAATACGTGGATAGCCACCTATACTTGCAGCAACAGTTTGATTATTAAAAGACAAATTATAATCATTATTTTCTGATGTATGGATATCATTAAAATGAAGTAGCTGTAATGTAAAATCTTGATTTGAGTTGTTATTTGAAACATTATTGCATGAAGCAGTAATAAGTAAAAATAAGCAAAGTAATAATTTTTTCATAAAAAAATACCTTTATTCGCTGTAAAATAATGAGCCTTTACTAAGTTTATAACCAGCAAGAAAGCTTTTAGTATCCATTTTCTTTTTGCCTTCAAGCTGCAGTTCAAATATTTCAAGAGCATTTGTTTTGCATGCTGCTACAATACTATCCTTTGTAATATCTATAATAGTTCCCGCTTTTTCATTATGACTGCATTCAAAAACTTTACTTTTGAATATTTTTACTTTTTTATTATCAATATTAGTATAGCTTGCAGGCCATGGAGTAAATGCTCTTATCATTCTTTCAATATAGGCTGCATCATTATCCCAGTTAATAAGCCCCATTTCCTTATTCATCATAGGAGCTTTTGTTGCATCATTATCGTTTTGTTTTTGTGGTGTAATATTACTAAAGTTATTGATAGTTTCAATAAGCAGTTCAGCACCAGTGTGTGATAATTCTTCAGCTAATTCACCTGCATTTTTATAAAGTATAGGTGTTTTTTTAGTAAGTAAAATATCACCAGTATCCATACCAGCGTCCATAAACATAGTATTTACACCAGTTTCACTTTCTCCATTTAAGATAGCCCAGTTAACAGGAGCAGAACCTCTGTATTTTGGAAGCAGCGAAAAATGCACATTAATAGGAGCAGTTTTTGGAATATCTAAAATTTCCTGTGGAAGAATTTTACCGTAAGCTACAACTGCAAAAAAATCAGGTTTGCATGCTTTTATAATATCCATTGCTTCTTGATTATTACGTATTTTTTCAGGCTGATAAACATTAAGACCATAAGATAAGGCACATTCTTTAACAGGGGAAAATGCCATATTTTGCCCTCTGCCTTTAGGTTTATCTGGCTGAGTGATTACAAGTGGAATATTAAATCCGTTTTCTACTAATGCTTTTAATGAAGGCACTGCAATTTCTGGTGTGCCCATAAATACTATTTTTTTCATAGCACTATTATATATTAAGTTTTTAAATTATCAAGTAAAATTTATTTTTTATAAGAAATATAGCTTGATATTTTAGTTAATAAATAGTTATACTATAAAAAATGTGAGGGTAACCTATGAGAATATTAGCAAAATTAAGAGAAAATGCATTAAAATTAGAAAAATCCATTATTTTACCAGATGGTAATGATGAAAGAACTATTAAAGCAGCACATGAGCTTTTATCAAATAAATTATGTAAAGTAGGTATTGTTGGAGATAAAGACTTTATTTTACCAATATATGAAAAATTAAACCCTGAACATGATTTAAACATAATTGATATAAATAATAACAAATATACAGAAAGATTTACAGAAAGCTATTATGAAAAGCGTAAAAATAAGGGTGAAACAAAGGAAAGCTCTCTTATGGCAGTGAAGCGCCCTTGCTATTTTGGTGCAATGGCTGTTGAATTAGGGCTTTATGATGGCTGTGTATCTGGTTCTATATCATCAAGTGCAGAAGTTCTACGTGGTGCATTAAAATGTATTGGTATGAAAAAGGGAATGAGTAAAATTTCTTCTTTTATAATTATGGAAACACCACTTACAGAGTATGGCAGTAATGGCACTTTTTTTATGGCAGATATTGCAATTAACCCTAACCCTGATGCAGAAACACTGGCAGACATTGCCATATCTTCAGCAGACAGCTATAAGCTTTTAATGGAGGAAGATGCAAAGGTTGCATTATTATCATTTTCCACAAAAGGCAGTGCAGAAGATGAAAGTATTGATAAAGTCAGGGAAGCATTAAAAATAGTTAATTCGAAAAGAGCAGATATCTTAATTGATGGTGAACTGCAGTTTGATGCTGCCCTTTTAAAAGAGGTTGGTGCTAGAAAAGCTCCAGAAAGTAAAGTGGCAGGTAATGCCAATGTATTTATTTTCCCTAATTTAGATGCAGGTAATATTGGCTATAAAATTACAGAAAGAATGTGTAAAGGTGCTTATGCAACAGGACCAATTTTACAGGGGCTTGCAAAGCCAATGAATGACTTATCTCGCGGCTGTTCATATAAAGATATAGTGAATGCATCGCTTGTTACTATTTTTCAGTCTGGTATATAGTAATGGTTAGTATTCTTTTACTAATACTGCTTGGGATTATTGTTGGTATACTTGGAGCAATACTTGGTATTGGTGGTGGCATTATAATGGTTCCTGTTTTAACATTTTTATTTGATATGCCAATACATAATGCTATTGCAGTATCGTTAGTTGTAATTACGGCAAACAGTATGTCCACATCTGCTGTGTATTTAAAAACTGGGGCAGCAAACCTTAATTTAGGTATTGCTTTATCTTCAGCATCAGTTATTGGTGCATTAATCGGCAGCAAAACAGCAGTTCATTTACCACAGGATACAGTTATGATTATTTTAGGCATTATACAGTTAATCATGGCATACCTTACATACTTAAAAATGAAACAGAGCTCAAAAGAGCATGAAGAAGTAAAAGATAATACACAAAGTTTTTTCTATGGTGAATTTGTAGATAAAGCAACAAATAAGGTTGTAAAATATAACCCAGTTAAAACTGGCTACAACTTTTTATTTAGTGCATTTTCAGGTGTTTTTTCTGGTTTAAGTGGAGCAGGTGGTGGTGCATTAATAATCCCCGGTATGAATTTAATATCAAATATTCCTATAAAAGCAGCAACAGCAACAAGTTCGTTTATTATAGGCTTTACAGCAGCAGCAGGCAGCATCGTTTATATGCAGGCAGGTTTTGTTGATGTAAAAGTGGCATGCTGTATTATTTTTGGTATTTTTGCAGGCACATTAATTAGCATGAGATATTTTTCAAAAATAACAGATAAAAAAGTATCATACTTACTTATAGTTTTACTGTTAATTGTAGCATTTCAAATGATATATGAGGGTATAAAAATTGGCTGAAATTAGAAATATTATAGCATTATCTATGAAATATATGTTTTATTTTATACTTGCAATGATAGTATTTTCGTTTGGAATTTCAGTTTTTGAACATGCAGGTATTAGGTTTATATACGTAAAAAGTGAGGATTTATTTTATATTTCAGCACTTATTGTATGCATATCTCCATTTATATGGGTTTTTATGTATACTGCAGGCTATCTTTTGAAAAGTAATTTTAAGGCTGCATTACTTGGCATACTGCTTGCAGTGGTTCTTATTCTTTCATTTTTTATGAAAAATATATCATAGTATAATATTTCTCTATTAAGAAAAAATGCTAATAAAGATAAAGTAAGTGGGATAAGTGTATACTTAACTAGATATTTTTTTCATTAATTAGTTTTTTTACAGCTTCTCTATCCTGTTCTTTCATCATTATAATACTAACACCAGCTTCACTGCTGTTACGCCATATAATTTTACCAATAAAAGAGTTTAATGATGGTGTTTCAGGTAAAGTTTTAAAGTTCATACATTTTAAGCACTGGTGGTCTTCTAAGGCATGTTTTGTTCTAAACTCTAAAATATCACCTTTTTTTATATTATCATAGTGACGAATAGTTAAAGATGATAATGACATACTAACAACATCAATTGTAAAACACTGCCCATAATCTAATGTTTCCGTCTTATCATCATATGATATAAGCGGAAGAACACACATTTTAGTTTTTAATGAAATATGACCAAATTTTTTTCTTTTTATATTAAATAATCTACTTAACACTAATCCTGTTCTCCAATATCCTCTACTTAAGGTTATAGCATATGTTTTTAAATTTGTAATCAAAAAAATTATAACAATAGAAAATAAATAGATATTAAAAAGATATTTTTTTAATATAAGTGGTATAATTTAAAAATCAAGAGATAATATTTATATTATACAAAATTATATGCAATATTATATCATTTATGGCTATAAATAATAGATGAAATATTATTTATAACCACCTGCTGCCTGTAAAAGTCCAAGTATTTCTTGAGAGCCTTCATTATATGCAATTAAGTATGGAGATACACCATCGTTATTACGTTTATTTGGATCAGCACCTGCAGTTAAAAGCATACGAACCATATCTGCATTTTTAAGTTTAGTAGCCCAAATAAGAGCAGTATCACCATTTTTATTTGCTGTATTTACTTGAGATTTTGCCTTAATTAAAGTATCTACCATAGCACTATCTGCTGATGTAACTGCAATAATTAATGGAATATTACCTTGATTATTTTTAATATTTACATCTGCCCCATTTGCTATTAAAGCTTGAGTAATATATAAATAATTATTTGCAACAGCTGTAAATATTGGCGTATTACCAGTATTTTTATCTCTTGCATTAGGATTTGCACCCATTTTAATGGAGCTTATAGCACCATCAGTATCATTTCTTGCCACTTGAGCAAATAATGCAATGGAGGCTTCATCAAAAGTTTTCATATTTTGACCTAAAATCCTTTGCAGCTGTGCATATCCATTATCTTGAGCTAAATCAAAAGCAGTTTTATCCTCTTTATTTTTTATTTGAATATCTGGTTTATTTTTCAATAATTCTCTAACCATTGGTGTATCACCTGCTAATGTAGCAGTCATTAATGGAGTATTGCCAAGTGGGTCTTTTGCATTAATATCAGCCCCTGCTTTTAAAAGGTCATTTGTAATATCAGTATTGCCTTGTTGAACTACTGCCATTAATGGAGTATATCCTTTTTTATTTTTAATGTCAGGGTTTAAACCTTTAGAAAGCAGATTTTCTAAAGTGTATTTGTTGTTTTCAACAGCAGCTTTCATAACAGCACTGTTTCCTTGATTATCTACAACATTAGGGTTAGCACCTTTTTTAAGCAGGCTGTCAACAGTTTTAGTGTTACCTGTTCTTGCTGCTATTAAAAATGGAGTTTCACCATCTTTGTTTCTGTCTTCAATTCTTGCACCATTATCTATTAACATATCAGTAAGATAAGTATTAGGTGAAGCTGCAGCATACATTAATGGAGTATTGCCACCATTATCTTTATCATTAACAGGAAGCCCTGCTTTTAACAGTTTTGATGCTATATCATAAAGCCCAAAATTTGAAGCAATATGAAGAGCAGACTGCCCCATATTATTTTTGTGTTTTGCATTTATTCCTTTATCTAATAACAGATTTGCAATGCTTTCATCACCATTAACAATAGCAGCCGTTAAAGCATTATCACCAGTTTCTGGGTTTAATTCATTTATGTTAGCATTGTTATTAAGCATTTTTAAAAGCCTGTCATACTGTCCGTTTGTAGCAGCAGTAATTACTGGTTTATCTTTTACAACAGCATTTTTATTTGTTGTATTAAAAGTGTTATCACCTTTTACAACAGGTGTTGGTGCATTATTTGCAGGAGCTGCCGTATAAGGAAGCTGGTTTGCTAAATCAAGACTGTTTAAAAGAACTAAATGAGATAATTCTTCTTTATTGTATAAAGCTGTGCTGTCAACAGCTATCATTTTAGTAAAGCCAGTATTATTTTTGCCTGGAAGTAATTCTTTTAAATTAAAATATTCATTAGGGTTAAATTTATTAATGTATGTTTTAACATCATCTGATGGCATTTCATAAACTGCTCCGTTTGAAAAGTCTACAATAATACCAAAATCACTTCCAGAAGAAGAAAGTGGTTTAGAACTAAAAGCATTCCACCCATTAATATCATTATTTAATATGGCAGTAACAGGAGCAGAACCTATTTTTTCAAATTTTAAGGATACACTTTTTTTATCATTAGGCATTCTAAAAAGCACAGGCATATTAGTTTCTTTTTTATTAACTTTATAAAGCATAACAGGTTTTTTACCCTGCTCTTGAGTAGAAGGGTCTTTAAAAATATTATTTTTTTGGGCACAGCCAAAAGTAAATATAATAATTAAAATAAAAAGAAATAACTTGCGCATGAGTATAAGCTCCTTAAAATATTTTTCCTTAACTCCATGTAAGCAAAAATTATGCCATATATACTTTTATATAATATTAGTAAAATATGAAAAAAATTTCAAGTGTTTGTTAAATATTAATATAATATGTTTTTCAATATTGTCCGTTTATTTTTTAACTTGAATTAATTATAAATATATTCTACATTAAGATTATAACTGTATTAATGCGCGTAAAATACAGCTATAATTTCAGCTAAACAATAGCGAAATTACATTTTCATATATATGGAGCGAAATATGAGTATCGAAACAATCGGGCTTAGAGCAATCATTACCACAGACACTCGTCCTAGAGATTATGTTAATAAGTATATTAAAATATCTCAGGCAAGGCGTGATTATTTCCAAGAAAGTGTTAAACTTTCTCAAATGGCAGTTAATAAAAGAATTGCCCTTGAATCTGAAAAAATCGCTGATATTAATAGGTTTAATAAAAATGGTTACTGGTCGCCTTCCCCTAATCTTACATTTCATAAGTCATTGAAAATACAAACTGCATATTCTGCAATGGCTCAAGCTGAAAGAAGATTTGATGTAAAAGCATAAAAATATACAAATAAAATAAAGGGGGTTACTGCCACCCCCTTCGCTTATGTAATATGAAAATAATGTATTAGTATTATTGTTTTATTTTGCCGTCATTTCAACTTTTAGATTTTTAATAGAATTTAAAAGTTTTCTATAACCTGACATATCTAGTGAATAAAGTGTATCCTTTAATGATATATTATCCTGTTCATTTAATTTTACTGATATGCTGTTGCTGTTTAATAGGAATTTTTCAAGCTGAGTATAGTTAGATTTAGTAGAATTATCAGTATTAAGTGCTCTTTTATATACTGCATTATTTACTTTTGATTTTACTGCATCTACTTCTAGTTCAGAAATGGCTGCAAATTTTTCAAATACTTTATTTTTAAGCCCATTATCAGTAAATGTTATGTAAAATGATGCAGGATTATGGACAATATTATTTATAATATTTTTTAAAGAGTCATCATAGGCATTTAATACTTTTAGGCTGCCTTTAATATGCCCTATATTATTTGATGTTATATCTATTGTAACAAAATTAAATTCTTTAGATTTTTTACCTAATGTATAACTAATTCTGCCTTTAAAATCTATTTTATCAAACCCTAAATCTGCAATAGTTTTGCCATAATCTTTAAATAAATTTGACTTATTATATAAAATTCCATCAGTAAAATCAGCCTGCACATTAGAAGGAACAGGACTGCTGGATACTATATGGTTAAATTCTGCCTTTTTTATATCCATTATTTTTTCATTGCTGCACGTTACAGAAATATCATTAATTATTAAGTGCCTGTTTATGATATTATAAGTAACACTGCCATAGTCTATTAAACAAATATCTTTAATACTTTCTGTAAAATCAGCTACTTTTGATTTAGCATTAGTATTTGCAAGAAAATAAAAAACAACAGGTAAGATTACCAAAAGCAACAGGACTATTACGAGAATAAATATAATTACTTTTTTCTTTGATGAAGCCATGAAACACCTGAAAATTTAATATGTTACTGCATATACTATATGAGAGCATAGGAAATGTAAAGAACTTTATAATATATGCAGAAAAACAAGTGGACATTAAATAATAATTATTTAATTTCTAATTTACGGGCATTATCACGTAGATTCTCCACTAATAATGAAAGTTCATCAATTGATTTATCCAAATCTGATAATGTTTGCTGTGCAGTATTTATTAAAGAGTATGATACTTTAATATCATTTGCTATGCTATACTCTTTATTCATAACCTCGTTCATGATATGCTCCATAATATTTTCATTATGGATATTAGTATGCAAAAGTTGTGCCAAATTACTCATAATTTTTTTCCTCCATGAATCTTATCGGCAAAAATATTTTTTTCTTAATTGAATTATTTAAAAATAAATTATAATATACATTGAAAAGGTGATTTATGGTTTATATTTCAGATAATATAATAGATGCAATTATTAAAGAAGATATGCCATATTCTGATATTACAACAGAAATTCTTGAAATAGGTAAAAAAGAGGGAAAAATTTTCTTTTATGCAAGAAATGAAGGGGTAGTATCAGGTGTGTTTATTGCAGTAAAGATATTTGAAAAATTAGGTGGGAAAGTAAATTTTTACCTGCAAGATGGTGAAAAAATTAAGGAAGGTGATTTAATATTAGAAGCTTTTGCAGCAGCAGAAATATTACATGCTGGGTGGAAAGCTGCCTTAAATTCAATGGAATATCTTTCTGGTATCTCATCATTATGCAGCAAGATGGTAGAAAAAAGCAGGAAAATAAATCATAATGTTATGCTTGCTGCCACAAGAAAATCCATGCCTTTATCAAGGCAGCTTGTTACAATGGCTTTTCAGGCAGGTGGTGTAGTTCCTCACAGGCTTGGGCTTTCTGAAACTATTTTAATCTTTAAGCAGCACCTTGAATTTATTGGTGGTTTAGATAATCTTGAAAATGTAATAAAAAATACTAACCATAAAGCATATGAAAAAAAGATAATTTTAGAAACAGAAAATTATGATGACAGTATTAAGGCTTTAAAATATGACTTTATTTCAGGTTTGCAGCTTGATAAATTAAGTCCTGAGGAAGTATCAGCTATTGTGGAAGAAAGAAATAAAGTTAATAAAAATTTAATAATTATTGCTGCTGGTGGAATAAATTTATCAAATGTAGAACAGTATGCAGCTACTATGGTAGATGTAATTGTATCGTCATGTTTTTTTCATGCTAAACCACTAGATATTAAAGCAGTTATTAAAGAAACAAAGTGATTATTATTAAGGTGTAACAATGGATAAAAAAACTTTTGCATTTATCATTGCGTTTTTTTCATTTTTAATTTGGGGTGCTTTAGTTATATACTGGCATCAGCTTTCAAGTGTAAATCCATTAGAAGTTGTGGCACACAGGGCAATATGGAGTTTAATATTTACTACATTTATTATAATATTTATGAGAAAAGCAGGGGAAGTAATAAGGGTATTTAAAAATCCAAAAAATGTTATCCCTTTAATATTATCAAGTATTATTATTGCCAGTAACTGGGGGCTTTTTATATGGGCAGTTGCTCATGATAAAATCATAGAAAGCAGTATGGGTAACTATATTACCCCACTTTTAAATGTGGCAGCTTCAGCTATTATCTTTAAGGTGGTTTTAAATAAATACCAAAAATTATCAGTTTTACTTGCTTTAAGTGGTGTTGTATATATGATTATTATATATGGTAAAGTTCCATATATTGCCATATTTTTTGCCATTACATTTTGCACATATGGCATAATCAAAAAATTAGTTAGAGCAAGTGCCGTTACTGGTTTATTTATTGAAACATTAATAATATCGATACCATCAGCAATTTATGTGCTTTATCTAATACATACAGGGGAGAGTGCAGTATTAAGAGGTGATAATTTTATTACAGCATTACTAGTGTGTGGTGGTATAGTTACAACACTTCCTTTATTAGGTTTTTCATACAGTGCCCAAATTTTACATTTAAGCACCCTTGGTATATTGCAGTATATTACTCCAACCATAGCATTTTTACTGGGTGTATTTGTCTACCATGAATATTTTAGCACAAATATGCTTATAACATTTATATTAATATGGACAGGGCTTGTAATATATTCAGTAGATGGAATTTATCAGTTAAAAAAATCAATGAAAGAACATAAATAAAGAAAAAATATATTGGTTTACAGGGAATAAAATAATAAATTTTTAAAAATTTATTTCTAATTGTTGCATTTATTGATTTATTAATCTATACTATATACTGAAGTAGTGTTTTAAATGCTATTATGAAGAAGTGGCAAGGAGTTTTATCTTTATATGAAGATAAAAAAATATGAAGTAACAGACATGAAGGAAGCCCTGCGTATGATAAAAGAGGATTTAGGTCCTGATGCTGTAATTTTATCTACACGTAAGGTTATGAAAAGTAATAACTTTGGTCTTTTTGCTCGCCCTGTTTTAGAAGTTACTGCCGCTGTTGAATATGATGGTATGCCAGCAGCCAGAAAGAAAACATCATTTCAACCAACTGCACGCAGGGAGTCTACTCAAAGTGATTTTGGTTATGATGCATATCCTTCTGCCTATGCAACTGTTACTAAAAAACAGGCTGCTAGAAAGCCTGTTGCACCTGTAGAAAAGCCTATGCCACAGGTAGCTCGTAAGCCTAAAACGGTGGTTGAGCATACTGGTTATGGTCCTTATGCTCATCAAAATAGTTATAATATGCAAGATGATTATTTATCAGAAGCCATGGCTGAAGCAGGGATTACTGATGATGAGCCATTTTACGCTCCACCTGCTAGAAAAAGAAAAGTGCAGGAAGATGATTTAATGCCTGCATATATGCCTGAAGCAGAAGAAGAATATTATGAGCCTGTTAGAAAACCTCAGAAAAAAGAAAAGTATGAGGAGTCTGTTGTTGAAAAAAGTATTTCAAGAGAGGAAGAAATAAGAAAGCAGGCAGAAATTAATGCAGAACGAATGGCTGCTGTTATAAAGGCTGTTGGGCTTGATAAGTTTACAAGCCTTTTAGATGATATTGGTGATATTAAAAAACAGCTTACTTCCATGCAGAATAATATAAATGACAATATAGCTGTTGATTTACCTGCAAAATTAAAAGATTATCATGCTTTATTTATAAAAAATGGTGTAGATGACATTATATCTTACCGATTATTAAAAGAAATAGAGATGAAGATAGATGGTAAGGAAGCCACACCAGTGCAGATAAAAAGTATAGCTGTGGATAAACTGGCAGAGCTTATACCACTTGAAAGAAATTATGCTGAAGTGATGACTAGTAAAATAATTGCTTTGGCAGGTCCAACTGGTGTTGGTAAAACTACTACTATTGCAAAGATAGCAGCGTCGCTTACATTAAAATACGGCAAAAAAGTTTGCCTTATCACTGTTGATAATTTTAGAATAGGTGCTGTGGAGCAGTTAAAAACATATGCTGAAATAGTTAACCTTCCACTATATGTTGCAACAAGCCCGGAAGAGCTTGCAAGAATTATTGCAAAAGTAAAAGGTAAGTATGACAGTATTCTTATAGATTCTATGGGGAGAGGCCAGTTTGATGTGGAGCAGATAGCAGGTATAAGGTCATTTTTCCAAGTGGATTCAAGGATTACAACGGCATTAGTGCTTTCTATGGCATCAAACCATATAGAGCTTTATGATACATTTGACAGGTATGAAGTCTTAAAACCTGATTATTTGATTTTTACAAAGCTGGACGAAACGAAATATTTTGGTCCATTAATAAATATTCCTATTAAAAAGAAACTTCCATTATTGCTTGTTACAACAGGGCAAAACGTTCCAGATGATATGGAAGTTCCAGATGGCAAGAAAATTGCTAGAAGAATGTTACAGGAAATACCTACATTATGGAGCGACAAATGACAGATCAGGCATTTACATTAAGAAGAAGAGCGTGGGAAGCTAACAGGAACAGCCATTATATTGCAGTTTCCAGTGGAAAAGGCGGTGTAGGTAAGACTAATTTTACTGTTAACTTTGCATGTCAGCTGGCAAATCTTGGCAAGAAAGTTCTTGTATTTGATGCAGACTTAGGGCTTGCCAATGTGGATATTATGTTATCACTTTCTGTTACTGCAACTATTAAGAAATATCTTGAAGGCAGAGCAAGTATTGATGATATATTGAAAAAAGATATATATGGGTTTGATGTTTTTCCAGCGTCTAGTGGTTTTATGGAGCTTGCTCATTTATCTGATGAAGATTTTGATAAAATATTCAATATATTTATAACTTTAGATGACAGATATGATTTTATTATTTTTGATACTGGAGCAGGTATATCAGATGCTGTAGTTAGGTTTAGTTCAATATCAGACACTGTTATTGTAGTAACTCAGCCAGAGCCTACTGCTATTACAGATGCTTATGCATTTATGAAAGTTGTTAGGCAGGCATATGACATTAAGCTAATTAATGTTGTATTTAACAGGGTAGATGATATACAAAATTCAGACAATGTGTTTGCAAGTCTTAAAAATGTAGCATCAAAATTTTTAAATATGGATTTACGTTTATTAGGACACTTACGAGATGATAAAAATGTTCGTAAAGCAATAAGAGCACAAAAACCTGTTAGTATAATTGATCCGAAAACTGCATTTTCAAAAGATATTCAAGAATGTGCAAGGCGTTTTATTGGTGCACCTTTAGAAAAACAAAAAAGTGCCAATGTTTATAATCTATTTAAGGGGGTGTTTAAATGATTACATCTCTTAAATATTATCCCATATTAGTTGCATCAATTGTTATGATGGCATCATTTTTATTTAAAGTTCTTTTGGTGCCTGATTTAAAGGTAACATATTTTGCAAGGGATATAATATTATTTTTTATAGTTTATTATGTTGTAAAAGTTTTAACAAATAGTCTTGCCAGAATATTAAAAAATTACTGGAAAATACTGTAGTTAGGCTTAGGAGAGTTTGGTGGAAAAGTTCACTGAGGAGGAAAAGCAGAATATTGTGGCAGAATTTCTGCCTAAAATTAAGTCTTGGACCATTAGGCTAAAAGGCACGCTGCCTGATAGTGTTGATGTTGATGACTTATTTTCTGCTGCATCTATTGGGCTTATAGAATCAATGGATAGGTTTGATAAAAGCCGAAATGTAAGTTTTAGTACGTATGCAGAAAGACGTATAAAAGGTGCTATTCTTGATTCGCTGCGTAATCTTGATTTCTTACCAAGAAATGTTAGAACTAGATTAAAAGCGCTTGATGCTGCCGTTAATGAATTAGCAGGTAAACTTGGTAGAAAGCCAACTATTCAAGAGATTATTGATAATACTGAATATAATGAAGAAGATATTTATCGTCTTATGGGTTTACAAGAAAATGAAAAAATGCTATCATTAGATGAAACTGTTGGTGATAGTGATGATGCAAGTCTTGTAGATTTTGTTAAAAGCACAGGATTAACCCCAGAAGATGAGGTTATGAAAAACAACTTAACAGAAAAAATGGCAGAGGAAATAGATAAACTATCTGATAAAGAGCGTCAAGTAGTTACTCTTTATTATTATGAAGAATTGACTATGAAAGAGGTTGCAGAAGTTTTAGATATTACTGAGTCTAGGGTATCACAAATTCACACATCAGCTATGCAGAAGCTTAAGAGGAGGCTAAAAGATATCTATGAATAAAATTAAAATCTTAATTGTAGACGATTCTATATTTATGAGAAAAGCACTAGAAACTCTGTTGTCAGGCGAGCCTGATATGGAGATTGTTGGTATGGCAAAAAATGGTTTAGAAGCTATTGAAATGGCAGAGCAGTTTAAACCAGATGTTATTACAATGGATATAGAAATGCCTACTATGGACGGTATTACTGCACTTGAGCGTATTATGAAGTCAAACCCAACACCAGTTATTATGGTAAGCTCACTTACTAAAGAAGGTGCAGATGCTACTTTAAAAGCGTTAGATTTAGGTGCTGTAGATTTTATGACAAAAGATTCTCAATCTTTTGGTGGTGCTGATATTGAAAAAGGGCTTAAAGATAAAATTAGAAAATTTGCTAAAAATAAAGGTCTTGTAAGGCTTTTGACTCATGCTGCTCCAAGTGCTGCAACTTCAAGCCAGCCTTTTAAGATTCCAGCAGCTACTCCTCATATTCATACAACAAATATAGCAACTCCATTTGCTCATGCAACACATGCAGATGGCACAACAAGAGTTGTTGTAAATAAAACAGGTATTAAAAAAGTTGTGGCATTAGGCACATCAACTGGTGGACCACAGTCACTTCAAAAAGTAATACCATTATTACCTGCTGATTTAGGTGTTCCTGTTGTAATTACACAACATATGCCGCCTAATTTTACGCAGTCATTAGCTACAAGGCTTAATACACTTTCAAAAGTAGAAGTTGTAGAAGCTCAAGGAAAAGAAAAACTTGAACCAAATGTTGTATATATTGCAAAAGGAGGTTTTCACTTAAAATTCCAAAAAGTTGGAGCATCAGTATATACAGAGCTTTCTACAGAGCCAAGTGATGTTTTTAATATACCGGGTGTTGATGTAATGGTTGATTCTATTGCAGAAATATATGGAAAAGAATGTCTTGGTGTTATTATGACAGGTATGGGAAGTGATGGCTGTAAAGGTCTTAAAAATTTAAAAAATATGGGTGGCACAATTATTGCACAAAATGAGCCATCATGTATTGTATATGGTATGCCGCGTGCTGTTGTTGATGCAGGTATTGCTGATGAAATAGTTCCACTTGATGAAATAGCAGCAAGAATTACGTATCATGTTAAATAAAATAAATTAATTGACTAATTAGTAAAAATAATTGTATTATAAAATGGTGCTGAAGAAAATGGTGCTAAGTATTAAGGGTGAGTAATGGCTGATATATTAAGTCAGGACGAAATTGATGCACTGTTATCTACCGTATCAGATGATTCTGGTGGTGGTGATGGTGATATAGGCGGTGGTGGAGATGATTTTGATGATTTCGGCCCCGATTTTGTCCCGAAAAAAATATCTGTATATGATTTTAGAAGGCCAGACAGGGTTTCAAAGGAGCAGTTAAGGTCTATTAGAAACCTGCATGATAAGTTTGCTAGAAATTTTAGTTCTAACTTATCAAGTTTTTTAAGGACAATTACAGATATTTCCCTTGTTGGTGTTGACCAGATGACTTATGGTGAGTTTTTAATGTCGCTGCCAGACCCTACAAGCTTTAATATTATATCAATGATACCATTACAGGGTAATGCTGTATTAGAAATTAATCCGTCATTAATCTTCCCAATAGTAGATAAACTTTTGGGTGGGCAGGGGCAGCCGCTTTTCCATGTAAGGGAGCTTACACCACTGGAAATGACAATAATTGACAGTATTATCACATTAATACTAAAAGATTTAGAAGATGTTTGGAAACAGATTATACCGAATGTTAGGCTGAAAAAGGAATTAAGCGAAAACAGCCCGCACGTTATACAAATTGTTGCTCAAAATGAGGTTGTTGTTCTGGTAGTATTTGAAGTTAAATTTGGTGATGCTACTGGTATGATGAATATATGCCTTCCTGCATTGATATTAGAGCCTATTCTTAATAAAATCAGTTCTCAAGACTGGTTAATAGGTGCTAAAAAAGGCAGGTCTGGTGAGTATGAATCTCGTATATTAGAGCTATTAGAAAATATTAATGTGCCACTAATTGTGGAGCTTGGTAGAACAAGATTAAAAGTGGGTGAGATATTAAATTTAAGAGAAAATGATACTGTTATATTAAGCAAAAAAGCAAAACGCCCACTTAATGTATATATTAGTAACAAACATAAATTTTTTGGAGCTTTAGGTATTCTTGGTATTAAAAAAGCTATCAAGATAACAAGAGCAACTACGGAGCAGGATGATGAAAGAAGCAGTTAATTTTGTATCAAGCCCTCATTTAGAAAAGTTTGCATCGCTTATTTCTTCTACTTTTGCTTCATCTCTTTCTGCTATTAGCTCAAGGTCAGTAGATTTATCAATAGATGAAGTAAATAAATGTGATGGTGAAACACTTTTTGCAGATTACGAAAATGAAACATATGTAGTTGCAAAAGAAGATATTGGCGATTATGATGTAGGTTTATTTTTCAGAACTAGAGATATTACAAAGTTGGCTGATTTCATGCTTGCTGGTGATGGTGAAAGCAAGGACGAAATAGACGATGATACAAAAGATGCAGTGCAGGAAATGACTTCACAGCTTTTAAGTGGATTAAATGTTCCCTTTGAAGAAGCTTTTGAAAAGAAATTTTCGTTTAAATGTGATGATATTATAAAAAACATTTCCTCAAATGCCTTTCAGTGTGTAGAATATTTTTCTGTAGATTTAGTTGGCACACTTGATGGGGCAGAGCTTAAATTTAGATTTTTTTGTGACAGTAATTTAGAAGCAAAGCTTGGTGCAGAGGAAGATGATAACCTGCTGACAGACGGTGGTATAGAGGCACTTTTAGGTAATGCAGGCATCTCTTTTGACCCAGAACCAGCACAAAGCAATGGGTCAGCACCAAAAAACCTTGACTTATTGCTAGATATTGATATACCTATAAGTGTAAGGATGGGAAGTGCTAAATTATTTTTAAAAGATATTTTAGGGCTTGGGCCTGGTAATATTGTGGAACTTGAACAAAATGCTGATGACCCAATTGAACTTGCTATTAATGATAAAGTAATTGCAAGGGGCGAAGTAGTCATTGTTGATGGTTATTTTGGCTTTAGAATTAAAGAGATTGTAAGCAAGGCTGAAAGAATTAAAAAATTAAAAGATTGACATATTTAAATTTTATGAATAAAAATATAAAGGACAACTAACCTATATAATGGAGGATTAAATGGGTTACGAACACTCAATTATAACAGTTGATGATTCTTCTACAATGAGAAGAATTATTAAAAACACACTTCAAAAACTTGGCTTTGAAACAATATTGGAAGCAGGTAATGGTGTAGAAGCTCTTGAAGTAATGTCAAAAAATAAGGTAGACATGATTGTTACGGACTGGAACATGCCTGAAATGGACGGGCTTACTTTTGTAAAAGCAGTTCGTGCAAAAGATGAATACAAAGATTTACCTATTTTAATGATTACAACAGAGGCAGCAAAGGAAGATATTCTTACAGCACTTCGCAGTGGTGTAAATAACTATGTTGTAAAACCTTTTACCCCTGAAACATTACAAGAAAAGGTATTTAAATTATTGGATTTATAAAATGAGCGAATTCAAAGACCTGAATGAATTATTAAGTATTGCACGCAACATTAATGAAGGCAAGTATGATGTTGTGGACGTTACTGTTGAGCCTGAAAGCGAGCTGTATGAAATAGCCCAGTATTTTAATGATTCTTTAAAAAAATTACAAACTGTATCATCAGCTATGGAGGGAGCATACAGCGACCTGCCAACCTTTGAAAAAGTGCTTAATGGCGTTATTAATGATTCTAAAAGTGCTTCAGAAGATGTTTTGGCATTTGTAGATAAGATAAACTTTAATATTGATGATATTAAAGAAAATCTTGAGCTTGTTAGGCAGTTTATGACATCAGGGGATTACGCTCGTGCTAGTGGTATGCTTGACAGGCTGTCTGAGTGTGCTGTTCAAGGTCAGGATATTTGTTGTGATATCGTATCTTCTTTAGAGTTTAAGGAAGTTACGAAATCAAAAATAAATGAAAGTATAAAAGTGGTAAATTCTTTAGAAGAGCGTCTTGCATCTGTTTTAATAAAACTTGGTATTAAGCAGAATGTTATTGATGTTGATGTGTTAGATAAGTTTAAAGATACAAAAGAAATATTACAAGACCAAGATTTGGTTGATAAACTTCTTAAAGAATTTGGTGTATAAGGAAAGCAGGTGGATATATGAATAATGATGATATGCAGGAATTAGTTCAAGATTTTCTTGTTGAGACTAATGAAATAATTGAGAACTTAGACCATGACCTTGTGGAGCTTGAAAGTAATCAAAACGATTTAGAGCTTTTGAATAAGATTTTCCGTGGTGCTCACACAATGAAGGGTTCCTCCTCATTTTTAGGTTTTAATAAATTAGCTGACCTTACTCACCATGCAGAAGATATCCTTAATAAACTCCGTAAAGGTGAAATGGTTGTTACAAGAGAAATTATGGATACTCTTTTAGAGTTTGTTGATAAAACAAAACAAATAATCAGCGATATTGAGAACGGAACAGATACAGCTGATGTAGCATCAGTTATTAATGATTTAAAATTAGCTAGTGAAGGTAAGCTTGTTGGTAAAAAACCAGCGGCAGCACCAGCTGCACAAGGGCAGGCAGCAGCTGCACAAGGGCAGGCAGCAGCTGCACCAAAGGCTGCTCCTAAGCAAGATAATAAAGTAACTCATCAGGTAACACAAGTAGAGCAGACTATTCGTGTTGATGTTAGCAGGCTTGACTCTCTTGTTAACTTAGTTGGTGAGCTTGTTTTAAGCAGGAACAGGCTTTCTCAGATTGCTGGTGAATTAGAAAACAAGTTTGAAAATGAATATCTTGTAGAACAGCTTTTAGATGTTACAAGTGCTATTGGTATGAATACTACAGAATTACAGCTTGCTATCATGAAAACAAGAATGATTGCAATAGGTAAAGTATTTAACAAATTTCCAAGGGTTGTTCGTGATATTGCAAGAGATACAGGTAAAGAAATAGATTTGATTATTCAAGGTGAAGAAACAGAGCTTGATAAACAAGTTATTGAATCTATTGGCGACCCACTTTTACACATGATTAGAAACTCATGTGACCATGGTGTTGAAACACCAGAAGTTCGCCTTGCAAAAGGTAAACCTAGAATGGGAACAGTTCTATTATCAGCATACCATGAAGGTAACCATGTTGTTATTGAGATAAAAGACGATGGTGCTGGTATGGACCCAGACAAATTAAAACGTAAAGCTATGGAAAAAGGTGTTATTACATTAGATGAAGCTAACAACATGGACGATAAACAGGCATTTGGATTAATATTTAAAGCTGGTTTTTCTACTGCTGAAAAAATTACAAATATTTCAGGGCGTGGCGTTGGTATGGACGTTGTTCGCACTAATATTGAAAAATTAAATGGTATTATTACCATTGATTCTAAAATAAATGAAGGCTCAACATTCTATTTGAAACTTCCATTAACACTTGCAATTATTCAAGCGTTATTAGTTGAAGTTGCAGGTGAAACATTTGCGATACCACTTGCTTCTGTTGTGGAAACAGTTCGTATTACAAATGAAGAAATCCACTCTTTTGAAGGAAGGGAAGTATTAAAATTAAGAGATAGAGTTCTTTCACTTGTAAGGCTTGATGAAGCATTTGCTTTAGATGAGTTAGAACAAGATGAAATATATGTAGTTGTTGTTGCATTAGCAGAAAAACAACTTGGTTTTATAGTTGATAAATTAATTGGTCAGGAAGAGATAGTTATTAAATCACTTGGTGAATACCTTGGTGGAAACCCTGGTATTGCAGGTGCTACAATTACAGGTGATGGACGTGTAAGACTTATTCTTGATGTATCAGGTGTTATAGAAGTAGCACAAAATATGCCTAGAAGAATAAGAAACGTTAAAAAACTTGGTAATAATAAAAGAGCTGTTCAAGCACAGCCTAAAAAAACTAATGCAATTAAAGTTCTTATATGTGATGATTCTTCAACAGATAGAAAAATATGTAAAAAAGTATTAGAATCCCAAGACTGGATAGAAACTGTTGAAGCACCATCAGCAAAAGATGCATTAAATTTACTTGATAGAGATAAGGGTATAGATTTAATTATCAGTGATATAATGATGCCAGATATGGACGGTTTTAGGCTTTCAAGAAGCATTAGAGAAAAAGGCTATGAAGTTCCTATAATTGCAGTATCAGCAAGAATGGAACCATCTGATAGAAAAAAAATGAGTGCTTCTGGTATTAATGCTTTTGTTCAAAAGCCAATTAACCAGCAGCTGTTACTGGATAAGATTGATGAGCTTATCTCTCAACAAAATAATAACGGTTAGTTTGATAACGTTTATATTTTTGATAATATTAGTTCAGGTTGCTGCAGCAAGGGTATATGTTTATGAAGTAACCACTGCAGCAACGCGTTTTCAAACAGCATCTAAATTGCCACCAGATGCGTTTTTATATTATAATGGTGGTTATGATGTTATATATGACCTTAAAGTATTAGCTACGTATCCTGATGAAAAAATGGCTCAGGCCTTAAAGGATTATAACCTTGAGAAAAATAATAGTAACCCTCTTATTCACAACCCTGTTCCTCGCAATATCCCCAAAAAACCATATTATTGGTGGAGATAGTCTTTTTGCAAATACATATGAAGAATTAAATATGTATGAGGTTCGCATTGAAAATAACATATCAAAAGTAATAACTACAATGACAGTAATGGCTCAAGATGAGCAGCAGGCAAGAGAGAATGTATCATTAAACGGCTGGAGTGTTATTGGTGTTAAGCTTTTAAAAGAACGTGTAAAAGAAACATATAATCTTTCTTCAGATTCTGTGGCAACTACAATACCAAATAAAATTGATTTAGAAGGTGCAATTAATATACCTGCAGCAGAAAATAAAGCACAAGCACAAAAAAAAGAAACCCCTAAAAGTAATGAAAATATAGTATCAAAAGAAAGTGGCAATAAAAATGTGGCTGATAATTTGGAACTACTGCCAACTTCAAATGAATTAGAGTTAATATTAACAATACATTTTAATCTTGGAAATGTATCTCCAGTATTTAATGATAATGTATCACGTATTTTTGAAAAACTGCCAAAAGACAGGGATTATGTTTTGTTTGGTAATGCAGATGAAGTTCGTGTGGGCAAGCATGCTACATATGGCAGCAATTACGAACTTTCTTACTTACGAGCAGAGCATATTAAAAAACTTCTAATTGAAAAAGGATATAATGCCGATAAAATAAGAACAGTGGGGTTAGGGACACGTTATCCACTGGAAAAAAACGGTAAAAAAGGCAGTTTCAAAAATAGAAGAGTAGAGATATATGGATTCAGAACGCAAAGCTAGATACGAACAGCTGTATAATATTAAACTTACAGAATTTTATAATTTTGTAAGTGAAGTTATGGGCGATTTTAATTATTCAATTCATAGAACAGTAAAAGACATTGAAAATAAAAGACGTATTGAGATTTGGGCATATCAAAGCAGGGAAGACCAGTCAGCAGTAGTTTGGATAGAAGTTGTGAAACCGGGGGAAGTTTTAGACCCGTATATTACAACAGACGTATTACGAACAATGAATGATGAAAATGTAACACGTCTTTTCTTTTTTACAAATGGTCAAATGGGACCTGAAGAAAAAGAGGTTTTAGAAGGTTCAAATCACTTTGTTTTTGGAACAGATGAAATAGTAGAAACTTTAATAGCCATAGATATGAAACGGTCTATTAAAGTAGTTCGTAAACGTAAAAAAGTTCAAGTTCCATCAGCTATGGTTTTAATAAAAAATTTCTTAAAAGCAAATAGAGTAACAAGAAGGGAAATAAAACTAAAAACCAGTGCAGTGCCTGAGCTTGCTGGTCAATATTATAAATTAATTAGGCGTGTTTTAAATGAAATTGATAAGATACCTGATATAAATGACATTCCAACACAGTCTAGGGAAAGGCTTAAAAAAATACAGTATGATTTGCTGCCAGAGCTGTTAAAGACACCATACTATACTTTTACATATCAATTTGCATATTTAAGAAATGCATTATTTTCGTTAATTGAATATACAATAGTATACATTGGTAATGTAATTGAGTATGAATCAGAAGATGACTTAAAGAAAAACAGAGAAGTTATTGAAGAAATCATGAGTAAGCTTGACAGTGTAGATGACCAGATAGCAAATTATAAGTCAGATTTAATGTTTTCTTCAGAAAAGATTGCATTAAAATTAATAATGTATGCTGGGTTATTTAGTGTTATTGCACTTTTTATATTAATTGTCCTAAAATTTACAAGATAAATGGAAAACAAGCAGATATCCACTCTGCAATGTATAGTCATACTGGCAGAAAATGTATGGAATAGTGCAGCATATAAATGGCTAAGGATGGTAAATTCTAAAAACGATTGCGAAAAAAGTAGTAAATAAAAAAGTGGTTGTTAACTCTCTTAAAATAAAATAATATTTTTTAGCTAAAAAAATAAATAAGGAGAGAACAACCACTAATGGATATTACACTAAAACCGA
>CASEIN010000010.1 GCA_949287985.1 Mucispirillum schaedleri
AACGGTGCTTAAAATTAATACGGCGAGAATAGGCTCCATGCAACTGCCCTAACAGTTTTTCATAGGGTGGTGGGTTGGTATAAGGGTTATTTTTTATTAAATCAATAAGAGTTTTCGCTTTTTTATCTAGTTTGGCAGATTTTAAATATAAAATATCATTTACTGCTTTTTTTGTGTAAACAATATTATACATTATGTAATTACCACTCCACCTTATTTTCAGGTATACATTCTGAAACAGGTGTATTTAAACCCTCAATTATTTTATTTTTCATTTCAGTATTATTACTTAATTCTATAGTGGCATTAATGTTATTGAAATCTTCTTCACTTAATAATACCACATTACCTAATTTTGTATTAATACTAACAGGCTGGTTATATTTAACTGTTTGATTAATAAAGCTATTTATGTTTTTTTTAAAGTCTGATATATTAATGTTAATCATACACTGCCTCACTTAATACAACATTATATTATATTATATTATATTATCATTTTAAATTATTATCAATAAAAAACAATAAAATATACTTTATATATTTTTTAACTGTTCCAGTTCTTTTTTTAATCTATTATATTCTTCAAATAATTCCCGCTTTTTTAAAGGCTGTTTTTCTTTACGCATTTTATTATTAAGCCTTTCCACCTTTAAAGCTAGGGCTTCATAAGCACTGTTTTTTTGCACCTGCTCTTTTAATGTTTTGCCCTGCTCCACACTGATATTAAAAATATCTATTATCAGGTTATCCCATACTTTTGATAAATCAAGCCCTTTTAATTCTAATATTATATCATTACTTAATTTATCAGTAGTTAAAACCTTTTCTTTATATACTGATACTTGAAAATATGCACCATAATCTAATAGAAATATTATATTCTGATTTGTATTTTTTGAAAAATATTCTATTAATTTATTTGTAAAACTTTCACTTTTTAGTAAAAACTGCATTACATATATGGTTTTTACTTCTTTGCCTGCTGAAATATGGGTGGTATTCTCTGATATTTCATTAATTAAATAGCATTTTGATACTTCATTATCAAAACTTCTAAAGCTGTCCTTTTGGGTGAGCATTTTTTTTATTTTCTGCTTTGCAACCATTACTTTTATTTCAGTAGATTTGGGAAGTATCAGCATAATAGATTACCCTATACCACAGCTATAAAGCAGATTAATTCAAAATCATCTATACCAGAAATATTATCTTTTATAAAGCTTACTGGCTTGCCCTTTAAAAAACTTTCCACATTGCTTTCTTCCTGCACACTTACCATGCTTTCTATACTGCCTGTTAAAAGAGATGAATATTTTGCCATATTTTTGCCGTCTTGCGTATCTGTATTAAATATATGACATGCCCGCCTGTCTATATCTTTACCTTTGCACATATAACGGACCACATCTAAAAGCTCTTTTGGCTGCAAATGGTTATATAAAAGCGAACCGTCCTCTAATATATATACCATATAAAATGGGTGCAGCCTGTTTCTGCCCTGTATGTTTATATCGTTTACCCTGTTTTTTAATATATATATTGCTCCCCTTTTAAATTCTTCGCCTGCCTGCACAACTGCGTGCATACCATAAGGAGCATGCTCTATATCGTTATGGGTTTTCATGTAATCTAATAAATCAAGACGAAATTCATTTAAGCCTAAATCCATAATAGATACACCGCCTGTCATATCTTCTATATCTACTATCTCATTTTTAAGCCTTTCAAGCTGTAACCGTCTGTATTCTAAATCGCCTTTTTCATTTTCATTTATTAAATCATCATCACCTGTGGCAGTCATAACAGATATTCGCATACGAGTTTCTACCGTTGCTTTTAAATTAATGTATTCATCTAAATTTATATCTGGCCAGAAATTAACCAGCTGAATACACTCATTTTTTGAGCCTATCCTGTCTATCCTGCCAAAACGCTGGATAATGCGGACAGGGTTCCAGTGGATATCATAATTTATTAAATAATCACAGTCTTGCAGGTTCTGACCTTCTGATATACAGTCTGTTGCTATTAAAATATCTATATCTTCCTTTGAATTTGGTGAGATAATATCACGCTCTTTTGAAAGGGGAGAAAAATTCATTAATATACTGCTGAAATCTGATTTGATACTTTTAGCTGTAGATGTGCACTGGTTTGAGCCAGAAACTATACCTGTATTTAAGCCGTATTTTGCTTTCACTTCTTTACTGATATTATTATATAAATATTCCGCTGTATCTGCAAAAGCTGTAAATATTAAGATTTTCTTATTACCTGCATTTATTGGGTGATTTATTTTATCATCTATCATGCTTTTAAGCATACTTAACTTGCTGTCATGCTCTGGGGTAATGCTTGATAATTTACTATATAGATTTTCTAAAAATACTTTATCTGATAGTAAATCCTGACGCCATGTAATATAATCCATATCACTTAATTTAATATTAAATGATTTCTCAGATATTAAAAAATCAGTATTTTTATCATCTTCATCTAAATCGTTATTTACTATTTCCACCACATCTATATTATCTAAGGCAGAATTAGTTTCATAATTATTAATATGACGAACAGCCTCATCTATTAAATCCATTATCCGCTTTAACGTAAGCCTGAAAGAATAAACTGAACTTTCTAAACGCTTTAAAAGGTTTATCGCCATTAACTTTTGGACACCCTTCTCTCTGCCCCGCATGGTCAGGTTTACACCCTTTGTGTTTGCAAGCTCCTCATAATAATCTATTTTAGATGGATGTATAAAAAATGACGGCGTATAGATACTTAAATTTAACCTGCTTAAAGTATCATATATTTCACTGTAATTTATAATATTCTTTAAATCAGTCAGCTTAGGCATTAAAGCCTTAGGTTTAAGCCTTTTTGGAAACTTTCCAATATCTGCCATATTATATCTGTTTGCTATATGCTTTCTTGAACGGGCTATTGTTACACTGTCTAATAACTCAAAAAAATCATTATCAAGCATATCTAATAAATTAGCAGTAGTCCTTTCCTCAGGCGGGTTTTTGCTCCATTTATTAAATGCAGCCTGAGCTGAACGGAAAATATCATCAATATTTCTTTCCGTCTTTAACCTGCTGTTTATAAAGGCAGTATCTCCCTCATAAGCTAAGGCAAGCTGGTTCTTTAAATCTATAAACCTGTTGTTTACTGGCGTTGCTGATAACATCAATACTTTTGTTTTAACACCAGCTTTTATGATTTTTCTCATAAGAGTAGTATATCTATTCTGCTTATCATCATCTATCAGATTGCCGCCATTCCTAAAATTATGGCTCTCATCTATTACTACTAAATCATAATTACCCCAGTTTACACGGCTTAAATCTAACCCGTTAGACATACCACCATTGCGGGATAAATCTGTATGACATAATACATCATACCTAAGCCTGTCTTCTGCCACTGGGTTATTTATATAGTTTGCTCTG
>CASEIN010000011.1 GCA_949287985.1 Mucispirillum schaedleri
ACTAAATCATAATTACCCCAGTTTACACGGCTTAAATCTAACCCGTTAGACATACCACCATTGCGGGATAAATCTGTATGACATAATACATCATACCTAAGCCTGTCTTCTGCCACTGGGTTATTTATATAGTTTGCTCTGTATGTAAGCCAGTTTTCTGAAAGTTTTTTAGGACATAACACTAATACATTTTTACCACGGTTTTCATAATATTTAATCACCGCCAAAGCCGTAAATGTTTTACCAAGCCCCACACTATCTGCCAAAATGCAGCCATTATATTTTTCAAGCTTGTTGTATATCTCTGTAAAGGCTTCCTTTTGAAAATCAAAAAGCTTATTCCATATTTTACTTTCTTTAAAGCCTGTTGCTTCATTTGGCAGGTTATCTTCTGATATGTCCTCTAAAAACTCATGAAATATATTATAGAGCATAACAAAATATATAAAATCTGGTGAGTTTTCTTTATATACATTGGCAATACTATCAATAACTGATTCTGTAACATCATGCAATATTTCCTTATCCTGCCAAACTTGTTGAAATTTGGAAAGATATACATCAGCATTTGGATGCTCTATTTTATTTATCATAGTAAGTAAATTATTACCCTTTTCAAGTCCTAAGGAAACAGTGGAAAATTCATCAATAGGTGTATAAGCCTTATTGATGCCATCACTTGTTATAACCATAAAATTTGGAATCTGCATATTAGAGATATTTGACTTAAACTTAACCTTATTTTTAACCCACTCTGCACATTCTTTAGCTACAACCTTTTGAGTAAGACCATTTCTAAGGCGAAGTTCAAAAGGTGTGCCGTAAAGATTACGCTCTCGCTCCAACTTTGGTATATAAAACTCCCGCTTTTCTTTTTGTATGCTGTCTTTCACAAAAACAGGAGATGTAAAAATAAACCGAAGCTCATCAATACTTTCAAGTTGCTTTTTAAGCTCATGAAATGAATAAATAGAAAAACTTGCACTGGCAATAGATAATACACTTCCCTTTTTTATTTCAGCAACTAAATCATCAAATAACCTATTTACATTGTTATCAAATATGTTCATCTATCACCAATACTAAAGTATAACGACATCTACCGTCGTCTATGTCTTTACTAGCAAGGCATAGTAGCAGTTTTTATAATATTTTTCAAGATAAGAAAATAGTAAAAAATATACATATAAAAAAGTAACTAAATACTGAAACTTAAATTAATATCATCATTTGTTATATTAGTGATATAAATAGTATTGTCATGGTTAGGTTTTCGTTTACCACTAACTTCTACATAAATCTTATTCTCTATTAACTCTTTTATTACTTTTATAATTTCATCGTTATCATCATGAATATAACAAGAATATTTTTTTATTTTAAAGGACTTATTTTTATTAGAGTATGTATCTGGAATACCTGATATTGTTATATACTCACTTCTCATCTCATTATATATTTTCTTAATATTATCCATATCAATATCTATTGCTGAATTATCACCTAACTCAACAGTTATACTATCTAAATTTTTAATTTTTACAGCTTCATATAATTGTTTAGCCAGAGAATATGTAAATTCGTCATATTTAGCAATAATTCCATCATTCATTTTAAATAGTATATTTTTTATATAATTAACACTATTTAAACTATCGTATTCTGGCATATGGATATCATAAATTAGACTTCCAGCTTTATTAAAAATAAATTGATCTTTCATCTTATCTTCAATAGTAAGAACCTTTGATATACCATAAGCAATTTTATTTGCTTTATTAACTGAATAAGGATTCATACCTTGATCAAAATTAAAATCAGGCCCCTTAAATCTTATGCTTAAAACAGAATGGATATTAGCCTTCTTTAAAATAAAACGCTTTCTTACATTATCATTTGATATGAAATCAATATATTGTTGTAAATTATTTATAGCATTATTTGTATTTATATTTATAAAATCATAACAAGTTTTTTCACCATCATATATAAGTGGACTTATAACATAAGTGCCATTAATTATTGATAAAAATATTTCTGTAAAAAGATTATGCTCATCGATTATAATCCTATAAGTATCTTTATCTAATACATATGCCTTAAAAACACAACGATTGGGATTAGCAGTAGAATATAACTTTTTAAACTCATACCAATTCAACATTTTAAAGCTCCTTTTCCATTGTTATTGTTCCAATTAATCTCTCTTCACTATATAAATATTCAGAAAAACACTGCTTATTTTTAGGTAATAGATAATATGTAAATTCTTTAGAAAACAATTTCTTTATACTATTACATTTTTCCATAATCTTATCAACCATCTTTTCATCAGTTGGATACAAAACATCTATTAAATAATCTCTAAATAAATCCAATAAAATGTTATTGTACTGGCTATCTTTTATTTTAAAGCCCAATTTACCCCAAACACATATACCATCTCTTGATGCATTTAATAAAATCTTCTTAATTCCATTATTTATATAACCATCACATTCTAACTTATGTATTTTTCTAGCGTGTCCGTTATGTCTAAATTGTTTTAGTACTGAAAATTGTTTATGGTATGCTGTTGTTGTATCGTATTCGCGATGAACAATATCCGTAATACAAACATTATTGTGCAAGATTTCAAAAGTATATGAATATGACTCAGAACTTTCTATATTAGACAGTCTATATTGTTTATGATTATATATGTTTTTCAATGCATTAAAATTATCTATCATATACTATTGCCCCATATTAGCTCATCTTATTAAGAAAATTGCCTTATAAAAGATATTATCAGAGTAATGATATCGTAAAAATTTATATAAAGCAATATCTATAATTCCTGCTTCACCCCCATTTTTTTATTGAATAACTTATAAGTGATTAATATTATTTAAGAAAAAAGCGATTTTATATGGAAAAAGCCTCTAAAAATTGTTATAATAAATATTATTTGAAGTATTCAAAAACAATTAATAGAGGCTTAATATGAAAGTAACAGAAATTGGTACAAAAGTAAAACAAAAAATTAGACTAGTTGCAGACCATTTAAAATCTAACTTAACATGTCCAAAGTATAAGTTTGTATTAGAGATGCTTGCAG
>CASEIN010000012.1 GCA_949287985.1 Mucispirillum schaedleri
AATTTAAAATAGAACTTGATAAATATATAAATTATTATAATAATGATAGAATTAAATACAGATTAAATGGCTTGAGTCCTGTAAAATACAGAACTCAAACCGTATAATTTTAAATCTGTCCAAAAATTTGGGTTCGCCTCACATAAAAAGGAGCTTTAATTTATATTATTTTAAAATATTACAATCTTGCTTATTTAGGAAGAGTGTGACATTTAGTACATGTTTTGCCAGGAGTTTTGTTTGGTTTAGGGAATTTATCATGGCAAGACCAGCAGAAATTGTGTGCTGCATTTTTATTGTTAGCACCTTTGATTTCACCTTGTAAAGTGATTTTAGTAGCGCCTTGTGGTGAGCTGTGGCAAGAATCACATTTGTTATTTAATTTAGCAAGGTGAGTTTCATGGTTGAATAAAACACCTTTTTGAGTAACTTTAACGCCCCAAGCTTCTTTTAAATTAATTTTCATCTTATCTGCAGGTATTTGCTGAGCATAAGATGTTGCAGCAAACGCAAAAAGTGCTGCCATAGCAAGTAAGATAACTTTTTTCATAATCAATCTCCTTTATTACACATTATAGTAATGTATACTACTTTCAATGTCGTCTGTCAACTAAAGATTTTATTTTTTTTAAAATAAATTATTACAATTAAGTATCATTTGTTATAATTATTATATATTTATCTTAATTTTATTACTTCATTTTTAGTTATATCATATATATTAGAACTTTGATTGCGTATTTTTCCAAATACAAATAAATCTACATGTTTAAATTCTTTCACTATTATATCTAAACTGTTAATAAATGGCTGCCCACTTTCATTTACACTTGTAGCAGTTAAAAATATATTATTTTTTTTAAGCACATCAGAAAGGACTTGCTTATTAGGTATTCTAACAGCTACATTGCCATCTTGTCTATATAACTTATCTAAATTATCTTTTGCTTTTAATATGAAAGTGTTACATTTATTATAGTTTTCTTTAAAAAAGCTATAATTACTTGAACTTAATGATGAAATATCAGCTATTTCTTCTAATTGTTCAATGCTTCCTGCTAGTATTGGAAATGGTTTATTCTCCGGTCTGTTTTTTATTTTAAAGATTTCTAGATTTGCTTTTTTAGATAAAATATTTGCACCAATTCCATAAATAGTATCAGTTGGAAAAATAACAGGTTTGTTTTCTTTAGTGGAAATACTAAATATTTCCACTAAATTATTATAAGATTCTTTATAGATAACCATTAATCAAGCATTTCTTTTAGTGATAGATTATCTTTTTCTATTTTTTCAGCCATTTCTTTTCTATAAAGTTCAAGTTTTTCATATAAAACTTCGTCTTTAAGTGCAATAATCTGGCATGCATAAAGAGCAGCATTTTTAGCACCAGCTTTACCTATAGCCATAGTAGCAACAGGTATCCCACCAGGCATCTGAACAGATGAAAGAAGGCTGTCAAGACCACCTAATGTAGTTGATGCAATAGGAACAGCAATAACTGGCAGGTTTGTTTTTGAAGCAACCACTCCAGCTAAATGTGCAGCAGCACCAGCAAATGCAACAATTACAGATATGCCTTTTGATTTAGCCGATTTTGTCCATTCAACAGTTTGTTCTGGTGTTCTATGAGCAGAAGATACTATTACATCACATTCAACACCAAAAGATTTTAAAGTGGATATACATTCTTTTACCACATCAAAATCAGATTTACTACCCATAATTATTCCAACTTTAGCCATTTTATTCTCCTAAATTTTTAAGACCTTTTTTTCCAATATCTTTTCTAAAAGCCATATCTTTAAATGAAATTTTTGATACACCTTCATAAGCTTTTTGAATAGATGATGGTAAATCTTTACCTACTGCAGTAATACATAAAACTCTGCCACCACTTGTTAATATCTTACCATTTTCTGTTTTTGTGCCTGCATGAAAGACTTTTATATTTTCAATTTCATCTGCTTCATTAATACCTGTTATTTCGTACCCTGTTTTATATTCCTTAGGGTATCCTCCAGAAATCATAATAACACATGTTGCAGTCATATTTTTATTTACAATATTAATACCTTTTAAGTTACCTTTAGCAGCACCTAATAATGCATCTAAAAATCCACTTTCAATACGTGATAGAACTACTTGACATTCAGGGTCTCCAAATCTGGCATTAAATTCTACAACTTTAATGCTTTCCCCATTAATCATAAGGCCTGCATAAATTACGCCTTTATATATAATACCACGTTTTTTTAATTCATCAATCATTGGTTTTGCTATTTCGTTTGTAACTCTTTTAAGTTTTTCATCATTACAAATTGGGGCAGGGGCATATGCTCCCATTCCACCAGTATTAGGACCTTCATCATTATCATATACTCGTTTATGGTCTTGGCTTACTGAAAGTGGAATAACATTTTCCCCATCTGTAACAGCAAGGTATGTTGCTTCTTCGCCTTCCATAAAATCTTCTATAACAACAGTAGAGTTTGCTTCACCAAAAATTTTATCGATGAATATTTCTTTTACAGCATTTTCAGCTTCTTCAAGTGATAATGCAATAGTAACACCTTTACCAGCAGCAAGCCCGTCAGCCTTAACAACTATTGGTGCACCTTTTTTTCTAATATAAGCAACAGCATCATCATAGTTATTATACTTTTCATAATCAGCTGTAGCAATTCCTGCCTTTGTCATAACATCTTTTGCAAAAGCTTTAGATGCTTCCATTTGAGCTGCATCTTTATTAGGACCAAATATTAATAATCCTTCTTTTTCAAATTCATTAACAATACCTAATGATAAAGGGTCTTCCGGTCCTACAACTGTTAAATCAATATTATTTTCTTTAGCAAAATTAATTAAAGATTTAATATCAGAAGCTTTTATATTAATATTTTCACATTTTTCTTCGCAGGCTGTGCCACCATTTCCCGGTGCAGCATATATTTTACTAACTCTTTCATCTTGAGCTATTTTCCAAACTAATGCATGTTCTCTGCCACCAGAACCAATTACTAAAATTTTCATTTATATATCCTTATATAATATTATTAATGTTTAAAGTGACGTATACCTGTAAATATCATAGCAATATTATGTTCATCAGCAGCCTTAATAACTTCTTCATCTCTTACAGAACCACCAGGGGATACAATTGCAGTAACACCATATTCTGCAGCGGCATCTATATTATCTCTAAATGGGAAAAATGCATCACTACTCATTACAGCACCTTTAACAGCATCTTTTCCAAAAGCCTGCTCTGCTTTCATATGTGCAATTTTTGTAGAGTCAATTCTACTCATTTGACCAGCACCAACACCAATTGCAGCAGTGCCTTTAGCATATACTATAGCATTTGATTTTACATGTTTTGCAACTTTCCATGCAAATTCTAATGATTTAATTTCTTCTTCTGTTGGTTTACGTTTAGTAGGGCATGGTAAAGAAGCAAAATCATCAAAGCTGTGTAAATCTCTATCCTGTAACAGATAGCCACCAGTAACTTTTTTAACATCATATTCCACGCTTCTGCCATCAATTTGTTCCATAACCATTATACGAATACTTGGTTTTTTAGAAAGTATCTCAACAGCTTTTTCACTAAATGCAGGTGCTGCCACAACTTCTACAAATATTTCAGAAATTTTTAATGCAACATCTTCATCAACTTCTCTATTTAATGCAAAAATGCCACCAAAAGCACTAACTGGGTCGCATGCAAAAGCATTGTTATATGCTTCTATTAAGGTTTCTCCTTCAGCAACACCACATGGGTTATTATGTTTAATAATAACACAGGCAGGGCGTTTAAATTCTTTTAATAATTCTTCAGCAGAGTTTAAGTCAACAATATTATTATAAGAAAGTTCTTTACCATGTTTTTGTTCTGCATAACAAACGCCAGTTTCACGCATTAACGGCTCTTTATAAAATGCAGAATCTTGATGAGGGTTTTCACCATAACGCATAGACTGAATAAGTCTGCCACCAACAGTAAATTCTTCTCTAAATCTAAGCTGAAATTTTCTTCCTAAATAGTTTGATATAATAGTATCGTATAAAGCAGTATGACTGTATGCTTTTGCAGCTAATACTCGTCTTGTATCAATACATGTAGAGCCTTGTTCTTTAATTTCCTGTAGAACTTTATTATAGTCATGTGGGTGCACAACAATAGTAACATAAGCATGGTTTTTAGCTGCACTTCTAACCATTGCAGGTCCACCAATATCAATATTTTCAATAATATCTTCTAAGCTTGAAGAAGGGTTTGAAGCAACTTTTTCAAAAGGGTATAAGTTTACAGCAACAATATCAATATTTTCTATATTCATTTCTTTTGCTGTTTTTTGGTGCGCATTATTATCTCTAATATTTAAAATACCACCGTGAACTTTTGGGTGAAGAGTTTTAACTCTGCCATCAAATATTTCTGGAGAGCCAGTAAACTCAGAAACTTCTATTACAGGAATACCTGCATCTTTAATAGCTTTTGCTGTTCCACCTGTAGAAAGAAGTTTAATACCTAATTCATGTAATCCACGAGCAAATTCCACAATCCCTGTTTTGTCTGATACGCTTAATAAAGCATAGTTTGGTTGATTTCGCATTTTTACCCTCATAATATTATATTTAGAAGCACAATATAATATTATGAGATAAAATGCAATAATTATTGAAATCTTTTTTTGTATTTTTTCATATTCTTTGTTGCATTATACTAAAAGCTAATTTCTTCAGTATTTTTACTATTATTTCTTTTTTTACTAAAAAAAAGTAAATCTATAATTATTAATGATACACCAATTGTAATGCAGCTGTCTGCCACATTAAATGCAGGAAAATGGTATGTTTTATAGTAAAAATCAAGAAAATCTACCACTTTCCCAATAAATATTCTATCTAATAAATTACCAACAGCACCACTTAATATTAAAGCAAATCCTGCCACATTAACTTTTGATTTTTCATGGGCAAAAACATACAGAACAACTATAATTGCAATAATAGTAATACTTACAAAAAATAATTGTCTATAACTTTCATTCATATCATGCAAAAAGCTAAAGGCAGCTCCTGGGTTTAATACATATACAATATTAAAAAAACCATCAATTATAGGAACTACATCATATAATTCAAGATTTGTTTTAATTAAATTTTTTGTTATAATATCAATAATTAATGGTATTACCGTAAGAAATAAAAGATATTTTTTATTTCTTACAATGCCACCAGTTGTTGTTTTTAATAATTCTATTATTTTCATTTAACTTAATGCCTCTGCACATCTTGCACAAACTTCTCTATGCTCTGTATTTTGACCCACTGTATTAGAATGAGTCCAACATCTAGCACATTTTGGTTCGTTACAAGGTGATACTTTTACTTTTATGCTGCCATCTTCAGAAGAATAAGCATCATTTAAGTCATCTGTTGTAACTGTAGCTTTGGATACAATAAACATTTTTTCAAGACCTTCATCAACAGATAAATCATTAATAAGTTTGTCATTAACAGACACAATCACTTCAGCATCAAGTGGGTGTCCAATAACTTTATTTGCTCTTGCAAGTTCTAATGCTTTATTAACTTCTTTTCTAACAGCAACAATTGTATTCCATTTATCTTCAATTTTATAATCTTCTACTTTTGGAAAGAATTCTTCAAATACAAATTCTCTTCTATTATTCCATTTTGGTAAGTAGTCCCAAATCTCATCTGCTGTAAAGCTAAGCACAGGGTTTATTACAATTGCAATTTCTTTAATTAAAGTAAACATTGTAGTCTGTGCTGAACGCCTTTGGAATGAATGGCTTTTTGATGAGTATGCTCTGTCTTTAATAATATCAAGATAAAAAGATGATAAATCGTTAATACAGAAATTTAAAAACCCATGATAAAAGCCATGGAATTGATAAGTATTGTAAGCATCATAAATTTTTGCTTTCACCTGCTGCCATCTTGCAAGTATATTTTTATCAAGCTCCATAAGTTTATCGTATTCAAGCGTATCTTTATCTGGTTCAAAATCATTTAAGTTACCAAGAATATATCTTGCAGTATTTCTTATTTTTCTATAACTTTCTGTAATTCTTTTAATAATATCATCAGAAATCCTAACATCTTCAGTATAATCTTCTGCTGCAACCCAAAGACGAAGTATCTCAGTGCCATATTTATTTATAATATCCATAGGTGCAATAGTATTGCCTAAAGATTTAGACATTTTCCTACCGTTACCATCAACAACAAAACCATGAGTTAAAACTTCATCAAATGGAGGAACACCACGAGTTGCCATACTTTCTAATATTGAGCTTTGGAACCAGCCTCTATGCTGGTCGCTTCCTTCTAAATACATATTTGCTCTATTATTAAGTTCTGGTCGTTTTTCGCAAACTGCAGCATGGCTGGTTCCTGAATCAAACCATACATCTAATATATCTTTCTCTTTTTTTAGGTGAGTAGAACCACATTTTGGGCATTTATTAATACCATTTAAGAAAAATGCTTCATCATGTTCAAACCAGGCATCAGCACCTTCCTTTTTAAATGCTTCAATTGTTTTTGCTTCTATTTCATCATTAAATATAATCTCACCACAATCTTGGCATGTAATAAAAGCAATAGGTACACCCCATAATCTTTGACGGGAAATACACCAGTCAGGTCTATTTTCTACCATGGACTGAATTCTGTTTTGTCCCCATGAAGGTATCCATTTAACTTTATTTTTAATAGCATCAAGAGTTCTTTCTCTTAATCCATTTTCACTCATAGATATAAACCATTGTGGAGTAGCTCTAAATATAACAGGGCTTTTACATCTCCAGCAGTGTGGGTATGAGTGAAAAATATCATTTTGTGCAAGTAAAGAACCATGTTCTGCCATATAAGCAACTATTTCTTTATTTGCTTTATTTATATGCATACCATCAAATATGCCTACATTTCTAAGTATACCATTATCATCAACTGGGGAAAGAATATCTAATTTGTAACGCAGTCCAGTTTCATAGTCATCTTGACCGTGCCCTGGAGCAGTGTGCACTAAACCAGTACCAGCATCTAAAGTAACATAATCAGCTGTAACAATCATAGAATTTCTTTCATAAAATGGGTGGCGTGCATTAAGATATTCTAAATCAGCACCTTTTAAAACTTTTACTTCATCATAGCTTTCAATTTTAAAAGTTTTTACAAGCTGTTCAGTCATTTCTTTTGCAATTATAATATATTCACCAGCAGATAAATTTTTATTATCAGCATTGTTTATTTTAAGAACAGAATATTCATATTCTGCATTAACAGCTATTGCCACATTAGCAGGTAATGTCCAAGGTGTAGTAGTCCATATTACAGCAGAAACATTGCCATTTACAGCAATTTTATTTTTTGCTTCATCATCAAGTGGAAATTTAACAAATACTGATGTAGAAGTATGGTCTGCATATTCAACTTCTGCTTCAGCAAGTGCCGTTACACATGAGTGGCACCAGTATACAGGTTTAGAACCTTTATATACTTCACCTTTTTTATAACATTTATATAGTTCTGCTAAAGTGGTAGCTTCATATTCAAAATCCATAGTAATATATGGTTTATCCCAAACACCAAAAACACCAAGTCTTTTAAAATCAGAACGTTGAATATCTATATATTTTCCAGCATAATTTCTACATACTTTACGTATTTGAGATACTGTCATATCTTTTTTCTTTTCACCAAGTTCCTGGTCTACTTTTAATTCTATAGGCAAACCGTGACAGTCCCAGCCTGGAACATATGGTGAAGCAAACCCTTGTCCAGTTTTAATTTTTATAATAAAGTCTTTTAATATTTTATTTAGGGCAGTCCCTATATGAATATTACCATTAGCATAAGGAGGACCATCATGAAGAATATAACTAGGGCAGCCCTTACGTGATTCTTGAATTTTATCATATACTTTATTGTCTTCCCATTTTTTTAAACGGATTGGTTCTTGTTCGGCTAAATTTGCTTTCATAGGAAAGTCTGTTTTAGGTAAATTTAATGTATTTTTGTAGTCAGTCATTATTAACTCCTTAATGAAGTATATTCATATGAAGTAATCTTTTACCATTATATATTAATATAATCAAGGGTATTTTTTATATAATTAAAATTTTTTTAAAAAAGATAAAAAAATATGTTGACAAAGCTTAATTAGTTTGATAGATATATCTTCCCTTCAGGTTGAAGGGTTGTAAGTTAAGAGAATGGATAGAAGTAAAAAAATTTTATAATTAAGAAAAAATCTCTTGACAAACAAGATATAAAGTATTAATGTAATCTTCCCTTGCAAAAGGGTTGAATAAGCAGATTGACATAAGAATAGGTTAAATAGTGATAGACAGCTTAGTAATTAGTTAGGTAAGAATTTTTTGGAATACAATATATTTGTATGGAGAGTTTGATCCTGGCTCAGAACGAACGCTGGCGGCGTGCTTAACACAT
>CASEIN010000013.1 GCA_949287985.1 Mucispirillum schaedleri
TCAGTTGCTTATATTAAAAAAATACAAGACTGGATAAATAATTATCCTAGAAAATTATTTAATTATAAATCGGCTAATGATATTTTTTATGAGAACTTTAATGACTGCTTAATTTGTTGCAATCGTTTTTAGAATTTACTTTTCAATTTATTCAGCAGTTATTATATTGATTTTTTGTAATGTATATACTAAACTCTTATTTTACATTTACTATATTAATAATACAAGGTATTATTTATGAAAATAAATCATTTAAATATTAAAGATATATTTGAAGGTATGAAAATGGCACTGCCTATAATGGCAGGTTATGTGCCGTTAGGTTTTGCTTGTGGAATAGTTTGTGCTCAAGCTGGTATGAATGTTTTTCAAATATTTTTAATGTCTGCATTAGTATATGCTGGAGCTGGGCAGTATATAGCAGGTGCTATGCTTTCTGCAGGTGCTACACCATTATCTATTATTATTACCACCTTAATTGTTAATTCAAGGCATATATTATATACATCAGTTTTATATCCATATGTTGCAGGGTGGAGTTTTTTAAAGCAGTCTTTATTTGCATTTCAGATAACAGATGAAGCTTTTGCAGTTCATTCCACATCAATGTCTAAAAATCAGTCAAACACTGTTATATCCTTTTCAGTAAATATTTTTTCTCATTTTTCATGGATAACAAGTAATGTGCTGGGTGGAATTTCTGCTTCATTAATACCAGATGCTACTAAGTTTGGTTTAGATTTTACACTGTGTGCATTATTTATTGCATTAATTTTACCAAAGTTAATAAATATACCACAGGTTCTAGCTTTTATAACAGGTGGAGTAACTGCCCTTTGTTTTTTATTAATAGATATGAAATATGAAGGTATTATTATAGGAGCATTAATTGGTGCTTTTGCAGGTTACTTTATGAATATGAGGCTGCATCATGGAAAATAATCCAATAAATTACATTTATTTTATAATTATTGGTATGGCTGTTGTAACTTATTTTTCTAGAGAGCTGCCTTTTATAGTATTAAAAGGTAAAAAATTAAAACCCGCAATTGTAGAATGGTTAGGATATATTCCTGTTGCAGTGCTTTCTGCACTTTTAATTCCTGAATTATTAACCAATGGAAATGGCAAAGAAATAGATATATCTTTTAATAATCTCTTTTTGATTACAGGTATTATAACGTTTTGTTTTGGCTATTTTATAAAAAACTTATTTTCCACAATAATTTTTGCTATATGCTTACTTGCTGTTTTAAGGTATATAATGTAATTTATTATTGCTAAAATATGCTGTTTAAGATATTAGTTTTAATGAATAAATATAAAATATTAAATAGTGGAAAAGGTGATGTATGGGAATAATGACAAAATCTAAGGAAAACTTTAGTGGTAAGACTTTAGTTCTTCGGGTTGCTTTAGTTATTCTTATACTACTTATAGTTTTTTTAGTTGTATCTAAAGGTATGGGGAGTTCGAAAGAAAATGTTATAAAAGAACAGGCAGGTATTATTAAATTAAGATTAGCTACATTTATAGAGTTACGTAAAAGGTCAATACTTGATATTACAGCAGTTTTATCAAAAGATACTAGAATTGCTAATGCTTTAGAAACTGAAAATTATAATGAACTTCAAACGATATTAGACAGTATGCAAAGTGAAGTTTTTAACAAAATTATTAAAGTTTCCGATAAAAGTTTAGATGCAAGAAGTTATGTTTCTGTTCAGGTTATAGATTTAAATGGTAAAATAGTAGCATCTACAGCTGCTAAAGATAGACATGGTAATGTATCTCAAGCAGTAGGTGATAATGTATCATCTTTTTGGGCTTTTAAAAAGATGAGAGCAACAAGTGGTTTTTTATCTTCTATAGATTATGACAGGCAGGGTATTGTATTAAGAGCACTTGCACCAATAGTGAAAGATGGCAGAATGATAGGTGTAGTTCAAATAGTTGAAAATATTGAAGACTCTATTGGTGGATACATGGAAGCAAACAGGTATATGTATATGATAAATATGGCACCAGAATTTAACAGCTATACTAAAAATATAAAAGGTGATTTAAAATTTAACGATGGTTTAGTTGTTAACTATGACCAGGTAGAAAAAGAATTGTTAGATATTTTAAGCAAAGCAGGTTTAAATAAAGATAGTGAATATCTTGTAATAGAAAACCTCGTTTTTATACCACTTAATTTGATTACAACACCAGCAACTTCATCAGATACTGAAATATCTAAAGGTGAGTATATAGCTACAATATATATTGCAGTATATAAGCAGGATATTTTACAGCAGTAGAAAAAACCATTCAAATGGCAGTAATACTTTTAACAGTGTTTATTCATTGCGTTAATACTACCAGTCTTATTAATATTTTTTAGGCAGAATTTTTCTTACAGGTGGTATTACTGCATTATGTTTATTATTGCTTATATAGTATATTTGTAAGTAATTATCATAACATTGGCTAATGTATTTATAAGATATTTTTAAACATAACGATACCGTCATGGAAGATAATCCAATAAATTACATTTATTTTTTAATAATTTGTATGGCTTTTGTAACCTGTTTTTCTAAATAGCTACCTTTTATAGTATCAAATGGTAAAAGATTAGAACATGCAATTGTAGAGTGGTTAGAATATATCCCTGCTGCATTTCATTTTTGAACTTTAATTTCTGAATTATTAAGCAATGGAAATGGCATAGAAATAGATATATTTTTTGCTAATTTCTACTTAATTACAGGGATTTTGTCTTTCTACTTTGGTTTTTTGTAAAAAATCTTTTTGTGAGAATAATTTTTGGTGTATGTTTTTTAGCTGATTTAAGACACTTTATGCAATAAAAATTATTGCAAAAATTGAGTATTTATGATATAAAACTGATGAAGCAAATAAAAATAAAAGGGTGGTATGATGGATTTAATGTTAAAATACCGACGTAGTGTCAGGCTTAAGATTTTCGTTCCTCAGATTGCGATAGTTGTTCTTTCATTACTTGTAGTTCTTCTAGTTGCTTTTTCAGGTATAGAAGGATTGAAAGAACAAACTATTAAAGACCAGGTTAATCTTATTAAATTAAGGTTAGATACATTTGTAAACTTGCGTAAAACCGTAATACTTGTAGGTAACTCAATTTTATCAAAAGATAGTAGAATTGCCGATGCTTTAGAAGCTGAGGATTATAATGAAGTTCAAACTATATTAAACAGCATGAAAGGTGAAGTGTTTGACCAAATTATTAAGGTTTCCAACAAAAGTGCAGATGCAAAAAGTGCCGTTTCTGCTCAAGTTATAGATTTAAATGGTAAAATAATAGCATCTACAGCCACTAAAGATAGATATGGCAATGTATCCCAAGTAGTAGGTGATGATGTATCATCTTTTTGGGCTTTTAAAAAGATGAGTGCAAAAAGTGGTTTCTTATCTTCCATAGACTATGACAGACAGGGTATTGTATTAAGAGCACTTGCGCCAATAGTAAAAGATGGCAGAATGATAGGTGTTGCCCAAATAGTTGAAAGTATAGAAGATTCTATTGGTGGCTATATTGCAGTAAACAAATATATCTATATGTTAAATATAGCACCACAGTTTAACAGCTATGCTACAAATGTTAAAGGTGGTTTAAAATTTAACGACGGTTTAGTTGTAAACCATGACCAAATAGATAAAGGTTTACTTGATGCTGTTACTAAAGCAGGTTTAAATAAAGATATAGAATATTTAACAGCATCAAAACATTTCGTTATGCCTATGAATTTAACTTCAACTCCAACTACTTCTGCTGATAAAGAGATTGTTAAAGGTGAATACATAGGAACGTTATATCTTGCAACACATCAAGATAACATTTTTGAAGTGGTAAATAGTGCCAGCAAAGTTGCTGTTGAGCTTTTAACAGTATTTATAATAGCATTTGTAGCATCAACAGCTATAATTATGGTAATTTTCACATTTAGCGTATTACGTCCAGTTAAGCACTTAGCAGTTGAGTTAAGAGACTTATCTGAAGGTGAAGGTAATTTAAGAACACGTCTTGCATTTAAAAGTGTAGATGAAATAGGCAGGGCAGCAGGTTATGTTGATAAGTTTATTGAAAAAATTCAAAAAACAATTACTGTTGCAGTTGATGCTTCTACAGAAACATCTTCATCATCTGAACAGCTTTCTTCTACATCATTTGAGCTTTCTTCTACAATTGCAGAACAAATGAAGCTTGTATCTGAAACTGAAGAATTAATTGCAGACATTGGTAGAAACCTTGATATTACAGAAGAAAGTGCAATAAGCACCACAGAAGACTTGGAAAATACACGCCAAATCTTCGGTCACTTTGTTGAAAGTTTAAGTGAGCTTGTAAGTAACGTAAATGATGAGAACGAACAGCAAAGGGTAGTATCTGATAAGATGAATGAAGTTACAGACAGGGTTAAAGAAATTACAGCTGTTTTAACTATTATTTCTGAAATTGCAGACCAAACTAACCTTTTAGCACTTAATGCATCTATTGAGGCAGCTCGTGCTGGTGAGCATGGTAAAGGTTTTGCCGTAGTTGCTGATGAGGTTCGTAAACTTGCAGAAAGAACACAAGATTCTCTTGATAACATTAATAAAATGGCAAAAATGATTATGCAAAGTGTTGATGAAACATATCAGCTTGTGGAAAAATCATCTGTGGGTATTAAAGATGTGGCAGATAGTGCTGGTAAACTGATTCAAGAAGGTAATGAAACAGTTGAACGTCTTACTCATTCCACAGAAGTATCAAGTGATGTTGTTAAGAAAACGTCATACATTGCAGTTAAAGTTAAAGACCTTATACAAGGGGCTAACAAACTGGTTGATTTATCTACAAACAACCAGGCTGCAGGTGAAAGTGTAAGTAAAGTTTCTGAACACTTAGCATTTAAAGCTGGTGAATTAAATAAAGTGTTAGGAAAATTCCAAATATAGTTACTTACTTAAGTTTTGATTTACAGTATAAAACCTGTAAAATATAAATTATGAGGGCAGGTATTTACCTGCCCCATTTATTAAGTTTTATATAAATATATTATCTAAATATTTTTATATAAGATTTAACAAAAAAGTAGGGCATTATGCTCATTTTTTTATAATACTAAAAAATTCTACAGAGAAGCTATTATGGACGAGAGTTTTTTAAAAAATCTGAATGTATTGTATGTGGAAGATGAAGAAGAAATCATTGAGCTTGTTGAAAAGCGTTTTGCATCAAAATTCAATCAGTTTGTTTCAGTAACAAGTGCAGAAGAAGCCCTTAAAACATATAAAGAAGGTAGTTTTGACCTTATCCTTACAGATTATTTGCTGCCCGGTATCAATGGTATGGAGTTTGCCAAAGAAGTCCTTAAAATTAAAGGTAAAGTCCCTATTATATTAATAACTGGTTATGTTGATATGCAGTTTTTAGTAGAAGCCATTAATATGGGTATTACTCAGTTTGTAGCAAAGCCAATACAGTTTAAATTACTTCGTAATGCTATAAATAATGCAGTAGAATCAGTTGTTTTAGAACATTTGCTTAATAAAAGCAGAGAGCAGGAGCTAGAACTTTTAAAATATAAAGATATGTATAATACAATGCAGCATGATGCAACTTTAAAAAAAGAACTGCATATTATGCGTAATGATATGTTTAAAAAATATCTTTGTAAAGAAAGTAATCCTGTTACACAAAACGGCTGGCAGTTAGAAGTATTTTATAAAAGTTTAGACATTGTAAGTGGCGATACATATACTTGTAGAACACTTAATAACGGTAATATATTAATTTTTATTGCAGATGCTATGGGGAAAGGAATATCGGCATCCATTACATCTTTAGTATCTGTTTCTATTGTTAACTTTGTTATAAAAGAGCAGTATAAATATGAGAATTTAACAGGCGAAGAAGAAATACACAGGATTGTAGAAAGCTGTGTATCATTTATGCGTGATAATTTATTAGAAGATGAAGTTCTTTGTGGTATTTTTGCATATTTTGATTTTAAGGAAGATAAATTAAGGTATGCTTCTTTTTCAATGCCTAGGATTTTATATCAAACATTTGATGGTAAGGTGGATAAGCTTCCGTCAAATAATCTTCCAATTATGCCATATAGTGTAGATGTGAAAATTGATAGTATAGAACTTGCAGATATCGTGAAAGTATCACTTTTTACAGATGGTATTGTAGAATCAGAAACCATAGATAAAAACCTTTATTCAAGTTTTTTAAATGATGATTTTGCAGCATCTCCATTATTGAAAAATTTTATTCATAAAGTAAATGAAAGGGTTGAAAAATATGGAGATGATTCAACAGTATTTTTTATGCGGCGTCCTTTTGTAAATATTATTTATGATAAAATATTTAATATACCAACACGGTATGATAAGATAGATGAGGCATCAGAACTTATTAGAGATGAAATGATTTCTTGTAACATAAATGTAGATGAATACGACTCATTTTTTACAGCTATTTCTGAATGTTTAATGAATGCATATGAACATGGTAATTTAGCTATTACTTTTGATATAAAACATGAGTTAATCAAAAATGGAACGTATGAAGAAGAATTATTGAAAAAAGAACAAATATGTGATAAGACTATAACAATAAGGTATGTTTTGTGTAATGATATTAACAGCAGGTATCTTATTGTAAGTTTTAGAGATGAGGGAGTTGGTTACCCTGTAAGTGTATTTAAAAATGCTATTGGAGATACCACAAAATTTAATGGCAGAGGAATAAAAATAATTGATTATTATACCGATATATTTTTCTTTTCAGAAGATAGACGAGAAATATTTATTGGTATAAAAGTTAATCAATAAAACTACGAATAAAGAGGTTGAATATGGAAATTAAGAGAAATGGTTCAGAGATAATCATTAGTGGTAATATTAAGAACACAACTGATTATCAGGAAATCAAAGATAATGTGAATGAACTCATTAAGTCAGGCAGTAAAAGTATTATTGTAAAAACTCCTGAAAGTTTTTCAATGACATCTTCCGTAATTGGTTTTTTTATTAAAGTTATTTTCCAAGACAAAGTGCCTATACATGTATATGTAAAAGATGACAGGCTCTATAGTTTATTAGAAGATTTAAATTTGCTTGATACATTTAAAGTTCAAAAATATTAATACTGTATTATTGTAAAAGATGATTATAAAGCCTGTTTTTACAGGCTTTATTTTTTATAAAAATTAGGTGGATTAATGAAAACAATAGGTTTAATAGGTGGAATGAGCTGGGAAAGCACATCTTTATATTATAAAATAATTAATGAATATATAAAGGAAAAAGCAGGCGGGCTTCATTCTGGAAAATGTATACTTTACAGTGTTGATTTTGATGAAATAAATAAGCTGCAAAAAGAAGATAAATGGGAGCAGTGTGGCAAAATACTTGGAAATATAGCAAAAAAATTAGAAACAGCAGGGGCAGATTTTATAATAATATGCACAAATACAATGCATAAAGTAATAGATATTATAAAAACATATATTTCTATTCCAGTAATCCATATTGCTGAAGCAGTATATAGTAAAATTGAGCATCATAATATAAAAAATATTGGCTTATTAGGCACAAAATATACTATTAATGGTGATTTTTATAAAAAAATATTAATAGAAAAAGGGCTTAATGTTATAATTCCAGATGATGAAGATATAGAGTTTATAAATAACACCATATTTAATGAATTATGCTGTGGAATAATAAGCCAAAAATCAAAGGAAAAATTTTTATTAATAGTAGATAAATTAAAAAACAAGGGTGCAGAAGGTATTATTTTAGGCTGCACAGAAATTATTATGCTTATTTCTCAAGATGATATTAATATACCAGTATTTGATACTACAAAAATTCATGCAGAAAAAGCAGCAGAGTTATCATTAATATAATTTTAAATAATTGCCTTTTAGTAAGTAAAATGGTATAATTACCTAGAGGTCAAAAATGAATAAAGTAAAAATAACTGTATTAAAAACAACATTTGATAAAGAACTTGCAAAAGAATACGGAGCAGAGGGTTTATCTGCATGTCCAATGCATACAGAAGGTCAAGTATATATGGCAGATTATGCAAAACCAGAAAAATTTTGTGATGAAGCATGGAAAGCGATATATCAATATGTTTTTGCTCTTTCTCATGGTGCTGGAGATAATGTATTTTATTATGGCGATTGGATAAGAAAACCGGGAGTTGCAATTTGCAGCTGTAATGATGGTATAAGACCAGTTATATTTAAAATTGAATCAACAGATGAAAAATCTGAAATTAATTATACACCAGTAAGATAGTAATGGAGTTTTTATGATTTTAGAAGCAGATGACGCAGTTAATATTGTTTTAGATAATATAAAGGCATTAGGTATGGAAAGAATATCTATTTTTGAAAGTTTAAATAGAGTTATTGGGGAAGAAATAATATCAAGAAGAAACCTTCCACCATATGATACATCAGCAATGGACGGATATGCTATTAAAGCAGAAGATACTAAAAATAAGGGCTGCACATTAAAAGTAAAAGGCGTAATTGCAGCAGGTGATAATGTATCTGGGCTTTCCATAAATAATGGAGAATGTTACAGAATAATGACAGGTGCATTTTTGCCTATGGGGGCAGATAGTGTTATTCAGCACGAGCTTACAGATAACGGAAAAGAAACAGTAAATATAGGGCAGGAAGTAAAGCATGGTTTTTGTGTCCGTTATAAAGGGGAAGATTTAAAAACAGGTGATATTATAAATAGAATTGGGGAACGTTTTAGCCCATACCATATAGGAAGGTATATTTCAGCAGGTATTTTTTATACATCAGTTTATAGAAAGCCACGTATTGCACTAATTTCTACAGGTAATGAGATTGCAGACCCTTCCATTCAGGATAAACCAGATATGATTTTTGATTCCAACAGCCAAATGGCTTCCCAGTTTTTTACTCAGCTTGGTGCAGATGTATCATATATTGGTGTGGTAGAAGATAGTGCAGAAGCATTACTTAATACATTTAAAACCCTTAAAAATTATGAGATGATAGTAACATCAGCAGGTATTAGTGCAGGTGATTTTGATTATATGAATTTAATAGCAGATGAGCTTGGTATAAAGTGGCTTTTTAGCAGAATAAATCAAAAACCGGGGCAGCATATGTCATTTGGTTTTATGGGGGAAACTCCAGTTTTTGCATGTCCTGGAAATCCAGTTAGTGCTATGTTTTGCAATTTCTACTATGTAAAACCAGCGCTGCAAAAAATGATGGGCTTAAAAGAGTATAGAAACAAACCAGTAAGTGTAATATTAGGTGCAGATGTTATTAAGAAAAAAGGCAGAGTGCAGTTTGACAGGGTGAAAGTAGTAATTGAAAACGGTAAGTTAAAAGCATACCCATTTACTACACAGGATTCTCACATTATAGAATCACTAGTATCTGCCAATGCTTATGCAAAATTTACAAATGAAATGGTAGGCACAGTAGCACAAGGCACAGAGTTAGATGCATATATTTTCAATGCAGAGCAGGTTTTTGGTTAATGAAATGTTCTTTTGCATTATTAAGTGGTGGCAGCAGCAGGCGTTTTGTAAGTGATAAAACAAAAGCATTATTATATGGCAAGCCTTTATTTTTATATGGGCTGGAATGTGGCTTAGAAGTATCTGATGATGTGCTGCACATTTCTAAAAATAAAGATAAATATAAGCCATTTATAAATAATGTAAAATATTTAGAAGATGAATTAGATGTAATATGCCCTATGAGTGGGTTAATTACTGCAGCAAGGCATGCAAAATACGAATATATATTTATTTTATCAGCTGACAGTCCACTTATAACTGGAAATTTTTTTAAATATTTATATAATAATATTAAAAGCTATGATGGAGTAATGCCTGTAATAAATAGTAAATCGTATCCACTTACAGCAGTATATAAAAAAAGTATTTTATTATCAATGGAAGAAGATTATAATAAAGAAAACTATAAATTAATAAAATCACTGGAAAAGCATAATATTTTATATCTTCAAGAAGATGAAATAATAAAGGCTGGTTTTAAAAAAGATATATTTATTAACATAAATTATAAAGATGATTTAAAATCATTGGAGAAAAAACATGGGTAAATTATTAAAAATCATTATTGCATTAATAGTAATCGCAGTTATTGCATTTATTGTTCGCAGTATATTTTTTGCAAATGTTGATGTAGAAAATATAGTAGAAGGTGCAATGGATAGGGCAGACCAAGTGGTAGAAGATACTCTTGATAAGGCAGATAATGCTGTGGAAAGTGCAGTGGATAGAGCAGATGAAGCTGTAGAAAATGCACTTGATAAAGCAGAAGATAAAATAGATGAAACCCTTAATAGATAAGGTTAAAATATGAAAAAACTTATACTTTTACTATCTGTTTTTCTTATTGCTTTTTCTTTTAGCTATGTATATGCAGGTGAAAAAAATGAATCTGGCAAAAAATCAGAAAAAGAAGAAACAACAGATAAATTTTTTAAAAATATAGTAGATAGTGTTGAAAAAACAACAGAAGATTCTGTTAATAAAATAGCACGTGATATTAAAGAAATTAAAAAGGATAAGAAATAAAATCTAAGGGCTTATTAATTTAAGCCCTTTTTTTAATCACTTTTTTTATAGCTTAAAACTGCTAATATATTTAATCCAACAGCAAAAATAATCAAAATAATTAGTTGAGGGTATAGTTCGCTAATATTTGCACCTTGAAGGTAAATATTTCTAACAGCTTCTCCGTAATATTTTAATGGGTTAACAGCTGCAATAATTTGTGCCCATTCTGGCATATAAGCAACTGGCGAAAAAAGATTACTCATAAAAAATAAGAGCATTACAAAAAAATACATTACAAACATTGCCTGCTGCATAGAATAGGAATAGTTAGATATAATTAGCCCAAGCCCAGAAGAAACAAAAACATAGATTAAAGTAAAAATATAAAGGGCTAAAATACCACTTTTAGCTTCCAGATGATACATATATTTTGCAATAATAATACATATTGTAAATACTATAATCCCCATTATAAGATAAGGTATAAGCTTTGATAATATAAATATAAATTTATTTACAGGTGTAACATTAATCTGTTCCATAGTTCCTTTTTCTTTTTCACTTACAATATTTAAAGTTGGCAAAAAGCAGGTAATCATTGTTACAAGCATAACCATAATTGCAGGGATCATAAAGTTTTTATAATTTAATGTTGGGTTAAATTTATTTAGTGCTATAATATTTATAAGTGATGAGGTTGCTGTATAATTTAACTTTTCATTTAATTCCATGCTAAAATCATATATAATATTTGAAAGATAGCTTGAACCAACACTGCCTTTGAAAATATCAACAGCATTAGCTGAAATTATAATATTTGCAGTTTGTTCTCTAACTATATTTTTTTCAAAATCTTTTTCAATTTCAAGTATTATATATGCTTTTCCTTTTTCCACCTGTTTTAAAGCATCATTATAATTATTACTGTAATCTGAAAGTATAAAATAGCCAGATGATACAATTTTATTAACGAGATTTTGGGAGTATATACTTTTATCATTATCAACTATGGCAATAGTAATATCATGAACTTCCCTGTTTGTAGCAAGTGGAAAAATAGTCATCATTACAAGTGGCATAATAAGCACCATTCTAGGCATAACAAGGTTTCGCATAAACTGTTTAAATTCTTTTTCCAGTAAAAATTTAAGCATATCATCACCCTAACCTAACTTTAAATTTTTTCACACTTGCTGCGATTAAAAGAAAAAGCATAAAAGTAAGCACTATAATTTCTTTTCCTACATTTATAAGCCCTTGACCTTCCAGCATTATTTTTTTAACAGCAGTAAAATACCATGAAGCAGGCACAATATCTGCTATTACCTGTAAAAATTTTGGCATACTGTCTATTGGGAAAAGCATACCAGATAA
>CASEIN010000014.1 GCA_949287985.1 Mucispirillum schaedleri
CAGTTGCTTATATTAAAAAAATACAAGACTGGATAAATAATTATCCTAGAAAATTATTTAATTATAAATCGGCTAATGATATTTTTTATGAGAACTTTAATGACTGCTTAATTTGTTGCAATCGTTTTTAGAATTTACTATTTTATAATAATCAATAAAAAATACTTTACAAATATAATAAATAATAGTATTTTATGAAAAGATTAATTCAGGAGGATTAAGGAATTATGAAAAAAGTTTTATTAACACTTTTTGCTGCTTTAATTGCAGTTCCTGCATTCGCTGTTGAAGTTTATAATAATGGCGATAATGCTGTTGAAATTTATGGCCATATTCATGGTTATGTGGGCTATGGTATGGGTATGGATGGTGGCAGCTTTGAACTCAATGGAGTAAAAACTACTGATGACCCAATGTATTCTCACAATATGCTGTATGGTCTTCAAGGCAACTCAAGAGTTGGTACAAGAGTTAAACTTGGTAGTTTCTCAGGTCAATTTGAATTAGGTGCAAACGAACAAACTTTACGTTCAAGTGCAACTAATACTATTGGCTTCCGTCAAGCTTGGGGTGCATATACTTTTGGTAACGGTTCAAGACTTTTAGTTGGTAAAACAGATACTCCAACAGCAATGGGTGGTTTTATTTCTTCATTCTATGATACAGATGGCGGTTTAAACGGTTTTGGTGGCAGCCCAACTGGTTTTAGAAGATTTCAAGTTCAATACAGCATTGCTGGTCTTACTTTATCTTTAATCGAAGATGATGCTTCAGATACAACAATGGAAAGTTATGACCCAACAGGCTTTTTAAATGGATATTACTTCATAGATAATGCCCAATATACTCCAAGGGCAGGTCTTTCTTATGTATACCAAAGTGAGTCTTTACTTGCAAAAATTGCAGCAACATATACTGCTGTAAATGGTTATGCATTATCAGATCCAACTAATATAAATAGTACAAAAAAATGGACTAACCTTCATGCATTTGGTGTAACATTAGGTGTTAAACCAACATTTGGTAACATGTATTTATCTGTTCATGCAAGATATGGTATGAACGAAGATGTGTATGGCGAAGGTGGCACATATATAAATCAAGGTTTATATGCTCACACAAATATATCAAAATGGGATGGAACTGGGTATACTGCTACTACAACAAGTGCAAATGACGGCTCATTTAATAATGTTCACCGTGCAGGTGCTGCATTAGAATTTGGTATTAAAGCTACTGAAAACTTTACTGCTATTATTGGTGGTGGTTACCAAGCTACTATTCCTGAAATAGAAAGTGTTGCAGGTGTTAAACAATCTTTCTTAATTCACAGCTATGCAGTATTTTTACAAGGTCAATACAGATTAAGCCCTAACTTTGCACTTGTTCCTGAAGTTGCATGGTTTGGTACAAATTTCTCAAATTCATATACTGGAAACGGTCAATCAGAAAAATCTTCTTATTATGACAATGGTTTATTAGTTGGTGTGCAGTTACGTGCCAGCTTCTAGTTATTAAAGTAAACACTTTAGCATAAATAAAACCACCCTTTTTATAAGGGTGGTTTTTTGTTTCTATTATACTCCATAATTAAAAATTAACTTATTCTTTATATAAATTATAAAATTTTTATTAGTATATGTAATATGTTAAGATATTTTAATAATTTTTACATTTTATTTATATTGCATTTTTTATAAAAATAAAATAATATAATAAAACTTGTCTTACTACATAAGATATAATTTTAGGAGGTTTAAGGAATTATGAGAAAAATCCTTTTAACACTTTTTGCAGTGCTTTTTGCAGTTCCTGCATTCGCTGTTGAAGTTTATAACAATGGCGAAAATTCTGTAGGTATTTATGGTGCAGTTCTTGGCTATATGGGTTATGGCTTAAGTGCAACAGGTGAAACTAATGGGTCTGTTCCTGTATTAGGTTCTTCTAATATGCCTAGCTCTTTAAATCATAACATGATGTATGGCTTGCAAAATAACACAAGAGTTGGTACAAATATTAAAATTGGTAACTTTACAGCACAATTTGAGCTTGGTGCAAATGAACAAACTTTACGTTCAAGTGCAACTAATACTATTGGCTTCCGTCAAGCTTGGGGTGCTTATACTTTTGCTAACGGCTCTAAACTTTTATTTGGTAAAACAGCTACTCCAACTTCTATGGGTGGTATTATATCATCTTTTTATGATACAGACGGTGGCTTAAACGGTTATGGTGGTATGGTAAGAAGTAACAGACGTTTCCAAGTATCATATACTATTGCAGGCTTAACATTGGCTTTAATTGAAGATGATATATCAGCATTATCAACTCTTAATGCTGATGGAGTAATATATACAGATAAAATAGCAGGCTTTAGAGATAATGCACCTTATACTCCAAGGGCTGCTATTGCTTATGAATTTAAAAATGATTCCTTACTTGCTAAAATTGCAGCAACTTATACAGCTGTAAATGGTTATTATATGGATGCAGCTAATACAAAAAAATGGACTAATCTTCATGCTTTCGGTGTAGTTTTAGGTGTTAGACCAACTTTCGGTAACATGTGGTTAGGTATTCATGCAAGATACGGTATGAACGAAGACTTATATGGCGAAGGTAAAACTGTAGCTAATAATGGTAAATATTCTCATGATTCATTTAGCCTTAATTTTCCTGTTATTGGTGCAATAGGTAGAAGTATGAATAATGATGGTTCATTTAATAACACTCACCGCGCAGGAGCTGCATTAGAATTTGGTATTAATGTAACAGAAAACTTTGCAGCAGTTATTGGTGGTGGTTACCAAGCTACTATTCAGGAAATTGGCAGTGTAATTAATGTTCCAGGTGTTGGTTCTTTTGATGCAACTGATGCATCTTGTTTAATACACAGCTATGCAATATTTGTGCAAACTCCATATAAATTTAACCAAAATTTTGCACTTGTTCCTGAAATTGCATGGTTTAGCACATCAGGTAAAGCTTCTGCAAATGTAAACGGTATGGCTGGAGCTGTTAATGGAAAAGCTGAAACATCAGCATCACAAAGTGGTTTATTAGTTGGTGTGCAATTTAAAGCTACTTTCTAATATAGAAATATAAAATAAAGAATACTGCTAAATGCAGTTATATGGTGGCGAAAATTTATTTTTCGCCACTTTTTTATTATTAAATAGTCATCATATCTATTATTACATATCTTTTTATAGACTATGAATACCAAATATGTAAGTTAGATTCTAAATATGAAAATGTATATAACTTGTATAAGAGAAATAAAAGTTATAGATTTATATTTTATACAGTTTAATAAAATAGTATGGTTAATAATTAAAAAAGATAATTTATATATGTAATATAATTAAAAATTTATTACTGGGCAAAAGGAATAAGCTGTTCTGACTGCAGCGCTCTGCAAACTTCACTTCCCTTAGAGCAGTAATTATCAAATAATTTTTTTAAAAGCATCATAGAAAGAGTTTTCTCAGTATATGTAAATTTATCTGGGCTGGTATCAACATAAATATATTCTATATTCTTATTGTGGTTTATATAAAAACTTTGCAGATATGTTCCTTTTCTATACACCATATAATCAAACACTAATGATGTGTTATCATTCATTGGGTCATAAATATTTAAATGAAGTTTATTTATATCTGCATATAATGCATTGCTATATTCATTACTATTATTTTTAGAATATGTATGGTTATAAAGTGGAAGTCTTGAATAAAGAGTATATTCATCATTATTTTTTTCATACATTTTTATATATTTAAAATAATTATGTTTATTTTTAACAAGACAGCCGTGAATAAAAAAATCTCTACCATTAATTGTTATATTATCCATAACTCTTTTATCAGCAGGGTTTATTAATGGAATATATAAATGGCTGTTTTCACATTTAACATTATCAACAGTATCAGCACTAGTTCTATCAAAATAAAGCCTGCCGCTAAAGGATAATAAATTATTAACTGCTAATATATTAATAAAATTATCCATAGTAAATTCTTTCATATTTAATATTTCTTTTGTATGGTCTTGAAACATATTTTCAAGTAATATATAGTATGAACCTTTACTTGTATTGGCAGTTTCTTTTAGTATATATTCTAAGTTTTTGGTATAAACATCTTCTCTGCAAATATACAGCACATCACTTGAATAGTTTAATGATATTTCCTGCTCTATATTACTTAAATATTCATCATCACACTCTTGAATATTTGCAGGCATATATATACTAATAGTTTTAGCAGTTTCTGGGTCTAAATTATCAAAAATATAATCAATAATTTGGTGGTATAGTATATCCATAACTGTATTTTTAGCATTTTTTTTCAGCTTTATATCAGCATATCCACTTTCTAAAAATGTTCCTGATATATTTTGCTGAGTGTAAATATCAGTATTTGATACTGCAAATGCATTTAATGGAAAATATATTACAAAAATTAAAAGAATAAACTTTTTCATTATTATATCTAACCTTACTATTTTGCTATTTTATACCCTATACCTGAAACTGTCTGGATAATTGAAGGGTTTTTAGGGTTGCGTTCTATTTTCTGCCTTAAATTTTGAATATGCACATCAAGACTTCTACTCCATCTATAAAGTGTATTCTTACCCCATAAATCTTCAATAATAGTATCTCTATTTAATGTTTCACCCATATGTTTAGAAAAGTAAACTAAAAGCTCAAATTCCTTAGGTGTTAAATTAATAGGTTCATTATCATTTTTAACAACATGGCGTTTATTATAATCTATTTTTAAGCCATGAAATATAATAGTGCCATCACTTTCTGTTCCATTATTTTCCATATGTTTTTCAGCCCGTCGTAACACTGCTTTTATACGTGCAATAAGTTCCATATTTTCAAATGGTTTTGAAATATAGTCATCTGCTCCATATTCTAAACATATAACTTTATCAGATACACTGTCATTTGCTGAAACCATTATAATAGGCACATCGCTTTCCTGCCTGATTAATTTGCACAGCTGCTGGCCGTTAATATCTGGTAAAGAAATATCTAAAAGTATAACATCAAACTTTTCTTTTCTAAATAATTCAATACCCTGCATACCAGTATTGGCAGAAACAACACAATATTTTTCCAAAGTTAAAAACATATTAAGAAGTTCGCATATTTCTTTATCATCATCTACTATTAATATTTTTTTACATATTTCAGCCATATTTATGCACCTTTTAAAGTTCTACCATATTATGGCAGTTAGAAAGAAAATTATTATATTCATCATCTTTTAATGGGTTTAAGCCTGCCTGTATTAATTTATCATTTAATTTTTCATTAAAAGGAAGCGCTATATGATAATTTAATGTATAATATTTTAATAAAATACTATAAAAAACTTCCATATAGTTATCTTCGTTAATTGATGAAACCATTTCTTCCAGTGTATTATTATAAAAACATTCTTGAAAAGCCTTATTACCAAAAGACTGCATATCATCAATACTAATTAAAAGCCTGCCACCTTTTAGAAGCATTTTACAAGCAAACTCTATTAATGAAACAAAATAGATTACATTGTTATAACATTTAATATTTAGTTTTATACCATCATATAAAGTAGCAGGAACTAACTTTTTATGATGGGCAGATATAACATTTTGTGCTTCTATTTGGCTAATAAAAACATCGCCTGAAAAAACAGGGTGTTTTATTTCATCTTCATGTTTATAATCTGAAACAATATTAACAGCAAAACCATGAATAGCTTTACCTGCAGTAACAAGCCCTTCACGCATACTTTCATATATTGGGTTACGGATTGTAACACCAGATAAAAGTTTTGAATAACTGCTTGTGCTTATAATATCCTGTAAAGTATACTTTATAACCTGCATAATAGTTTTATTTGCAGTAACATTAGTAAAAAGGGTGGATACACTGCCTAAAAAACCACCAAATGAATTTAAAACAACAGAACTTATAACAATAATTAAATCATATTCTTTAACAGATTTATGGACAAGCATAGCAGCTCTGCCTGCTGCTGCACCAAAAAAATCATACTCATCAGTATTAGATTTATTAAATACTACTTCATATTCTTTAAATTTTTCAGGTATATAAAACCCTGCTATATGAACTTTTTTACCACTGCATAATTTTAAAAAATACTCATATACACTTTCAGAAATATCCGGGCTTGTAATAAAAAGTATATTATTAGCATCATTTATCTGACTTTTTAATGGTTCAGCCATAAAAGGTTCATTAATTGAATTTTCAATATCATCAATATTTACATTAATATATTTTAATGAATTATCCACCAATCTTAGACATTGTCCGTTTAAAATCATATTTTTGCTCCGTATCGGTAACACTATGCTTATCTTTCTTTGAGCCTAAAGACTCCATTATCATATTAATAAGCATATCTTCATCACGTTTTTTTAAAACATCTTTTATATCTATTTCTTTATCAGAAAGTAAACAAGGGCGAATTTTACCATCAGATGTAAGCCTTAATTTATCACAATCTGAACAAAAATGGTTAGAAATAGGTGTAATAATACCTACTATACCACCATTATTAAGTTTATAGTTAACAGCAGGGCCAGAATTAATATCCCTTGGCAGCTCTACTGGTTCATATTTTGCAAGACGTTTAATTATTTCATCACCATAAATAATATTATCCTTTCCCCAGTCATCTGCATTACCTATTGGCATAAATTCTATAAACCTGCATATTACATTATATTTTGCTGCAAGGTTTGCAAAATCTTCTATTTCATCATCATTAAAATCTCTAATAATAACAGAGTTTACTTTAACAGGTCTAATGCCTATACTAGAAGCAAGTTCTATACCCTTTAAAATATCACTTGTTTTATCAAAACCTGTAATATATTTATTTCTTTCAGGTTTTAAAGAATCAAGGCTGATATTAAGCCTTTTTACACCAGCATTATATAAATCTTGAGCATATTTATATAAAAGAGAACCATTTGTAGTAACCATTACTTCATTAATATTTGCTATTTTTGTAAGCTTAGATAAAAACTCAATTATACCTTTTCTAACTAAAGGCTCCCCACCAGTAACCCTTATTCTATTAACACCAAGTTTTGAAAAAACTTCAGCAGCAAATAAAATATCTTCATACCTTAAAATATCATCACATTCCAGCATATGAAAATCATTGTTTGGCATACAGTATTTACATCTAAAATTACATCTGTCTGTTACAGATATTCTTAAATACTTAAGCCTTCTGCCAAAAGAATCTATTGCTTCATTAACTTTATTCATAAATTGCCACTTCTTTTATATTTTCTGGTTCTCTGCCAAAAACTTTTGCTATATATATGCTTAACTGGTATAATAAAAGCAGTGGAAACGCCATAATAAGCTGCGACAAAGGGTCAGGTGGTGTTAATATGGCAGCTAATATAAAAATTATAACAATAGAATATCTTCTATATTTTATAAGCATTTCTTCATTAATAATACCAATTTTAGCCAATAAAAACACAATGGCAGGCAGTTCAAAAACAATACCAAAAGCAAGCACAAGCTGCATAACAAAATCTATATAGTCACTCATTGCAAGTGTTGCAGTAACCTTATAAGCTTCATTCTGGGCATAGCTTAAGAAAAACTTAAACCCAAAAGGAAAAACTATAAAATATGCAAAAGCAGCACCTATTATAAAAAGTATGCTTGCAAAAAATACAAAGCTGTATATATACCTTCGTTCATGCATATAAAGACCTGGTGCAATAAATAACCATAACTGGTATAATATAAAGGGCATAGATACCATTAAAGCAGCAATAAATGATACTTTTACTTCTACAAAAAACATTTCAGGAACTTTAAGCATAGTAAGGGAAGAACCTTCTGGTAATGCTTCTAATATTGGTGCCTGAAAAAAATGCACTAAAGTTTGACCCTGAGAGTAGCCTGCAATAAATAAAACAACTAAAACTATTAATATATATTTCAGACGTTTTTTTATTTCTTCTAAATGTTCTATTAAAGGATATTCTTCCTGAACTTGTTTTGTGTTTTTATTAATATTTAAATTTTTATCCACTAAAATCAACCTTGATTATTTTCATTATCTTCAAATTTAGATTTTCTAACACCTGCCTCACTAGAACTGTCGCTTGTGTTGGTATCAAATTTATCTTCCCACTGGCTTTTATATTGTTCTGCATACGTTTGTATTTTATCAGTTCTTTCTGCTGGTTTTTTAGTGTATTGCACATTATCTTCAATATTAACAGATTGCTTCATTTCATTAAAAGTTCTTTTAAATTCGCCATAGCCTTTACCAATAGACTTTGCCACATCTGGCAGTCTTTTAGGACCAACAACAAATAATATAACTAGGGCAATAACTAATAACTCCCACATACTAAGACCAAACATAAAAAAGCCTCTTTTATAATTTAATTATCATATATTATGCATTAAATAGCTTTAAATTTCAAGTATAAATCTATCCTGTGCATGACTATATATAATAATGTTTTGAAAATATATTAGTTAATAAAAATACATACATTATAAATAAAGAATAAATTAATAAATATTAAATTGAATATATAAGCAGTTTATATGATATAGTAAAAATATATCATATATTTAAAAATAAACTTATGGAATTGGCATAAAATGGATAATAGTAGAATACAAGAGCAGGTATAAAACCTGCTCAATATTATATACTTATAAATTTGCAAGTATCGGAGCAATAATTAATGCAACAATACTCATTAATTTTATTAATATGTTCATAGCAGGACCAGATGTATCTTTAAATGGGTCACCCACTGTATCGCCAACTACTGCAGCTTTATGGGCTTCTCCACCTTTTGATTCACCCTCTACATCACCTTTTTCAATAGCTTTTTTAGCATTATCCCAAGCACCACCCGAGTTTGCCATAAGTAAAGCTAAAAGCACACCTGTAACAGTTGCACCACCAAGCATACCACCAAGTGCTTCTTTACCTAATGTAAAGCCTATTAATACAGGCATAACTGCTGCTAAAACGCCAGGCAGTATCATCTCTTTTAATGCTGCACTTGTAGAAATATCAACACATCTTTTAGGGTCAGGCTTTGCACCTTCCTTACCTTCTAATAAGCCCGGAATTTCCCTAAACTGCTTTCTAATTTCTTCCACCATTTTACCTGCTGCCTTACCAACAGAAGTCATTGTTAATGCACCCACTATAAATGGAAGTAAACCACCAATAAATGTGCCTACTATAACTAATGGGTCAGTAAGGTTTATACTTTCAATTTTTACAGCTGCTGCATAAGCTGAAAATAATGCAAGGGCAGTCAATGCTGCACTGCCTATGGCAAAGCCTTTGCCCATAGCTGCTGTTGTATTACCTAAAGAATCAAGATTATCTGTAATTTTTCTAACATCGCTTCCTAATCCACTCATTTCAGATATACCACCAGCATTATCAGCAATAGGGCCGTATGCATCAACAGTCATAGTAACACCTACTGTAGCAAGCATACCTACTGCTGCAATACCTATACCGTAAAGTCCTGCCAACTGAAAGCTTACTATTATTGCAATGCATATAATTAATATAGGCCATATGGTAGATTCTAAACCAACTGCAAAACCTTGTATAATATTTGTAGCAGGGCCTGTTTTTGAAGCTCTTGCAATTCTCATCATAGGTGAACCTGATGTATAAAATTCAGTAACAAGCCCTATAAATGTTCCTGCTAGTGTTCCACAAAGCACTGCAAAAAATACATTAGTAGATAATGAGAGTATTCCTGTAACACAAAAGTATGCAAATATTAAAAATAAACCTGCACCAATAAATGTTGAATATCTTAAAGCTTTTGCAGGGCCAGAATTTTTTAATATTTTCATGGATATAACACCAACTAAAGAAGCAATTAACCCCAATGCTGCAAACATAACAGGGGTAAGCATTAATGCTGAACGAGTAGCATCAATTTCTGCTTGTGATGGGTTTACACCTGTTGCAAGGGTAGCAACTGTGGCAGTTGTTGCTGTTGCTGCAATTGCAATTGTTGCAATTATTGAACCAACATATGATTCAAAAATATCTGCCCCCATACCTGCAATATCGCCAACGTTATCACCAACATTATCAGCAATAACACCCGGATTTCTTGGGTCATCTTCTGGAATACCAGCTTCAACTTTACCAACTAAATCAGCACCTACATCGGCAGCTTTAGTATAAATACCACCACCAACACGAGAAAAAAGAGCAATACTTGATGCACCCATTGCAAAACCATTTATATATTGAGCATTTTCAGGTGTTCCTAAAAGTATATATAAAATACCCACCCCAAAAAGACCAAGGGAAGCAACAGCTAAGCCCATAACAGCACCACCGTTATATGATACTGATAAGGCTTTTGCAATCCCTGAGCTTCTTGCTGCTTCTGATGTTCTTACATTTGCTTTAGTAGCTGCACTCATACCAAAAAAGCCAGCTAAAACAGAAGAAACTGCACCAAAAACAAAGGCTAAGGCTGTTTTTATCCCAAGCCCCGGTGCAAATATCATTAACGCAGCCACAATTATTATGAAAACTGCTAAAACTTTATATTCTCTAAATAAAAATGCCATAGCACCCTCATGAATAGAAGCTGCTATCTCCCTCATCTTGTCATTGCCATCAGGCTGTTTTTTTACTGCAAGGTAAATAATAAATGCAGCAAGGATACCTACTATACCAATAATAGGCATTATAAGAGTATAGTTTGTAAAATCCATACTTTCCTCCTGTATAATTATTATAGTTATTTACTAGGTAATAAATTAAAAAAATATTACCTAATTCTTTGATATCTTACTGGTTATATATACTCATAGCTTTATTTAAGCCATTATCTAGCACTTCTATACAAGCACTCACACCTTTTTCAATAAATTCATCATATAATTTTATTTCTTCAGGTTTATATTTTCCAAGCACATAAGATACTGTATCTTTAGACCTGTCCCTGCCTATACCCATCTTTAAACGGGGAAAATCCTGTGAACCTAAACATTCTATAATAGATTTTAAACCATTATGGCCACCTGCTGAACCATTACGACGCAGCTTTAATGTGGCATATGGTATATTCATTTCATCATGTATTATAAATATTTCACAAACATCAATTTTATAAAAGTTTGCAAGGGCAGCAACCGACCTGCCAGATAAATTCATAAAAGTCTGTGGCTTTAAAAGATATAGTTTTTCATTATTATACCTGACTTCTGCTAAAAGCCCATCAAACTTATCTATAAATGATACATTTAACTTATCTGCTAAAGCATCAAGCACTTCAAAACCAATATTATGGCGTGTCCCTGTATATTTATCTCCCGGATTGCCAAGCCCTGCAATAATTTTTACCACTACTAATCACCTGTAAAAAGAGAAGATATACTTTCTTTATTGTGTATCCTTTCAATAGATGTTGCCAAAATTCCTGAAACAGATAATATTTCTAATTTTGCAAAATCTTTAAGCCTTGTATTATCTATTGTATCCGTAATTATAACTTTTTCTATAACACTTGCACCAATCCTGTCAATAGCAGGGCCTGATAATATGCCATGAGTTGCCATAGCTTTAACAGATACTGCACCATTATCAATTAATGCAGCTGCAGCTTCAGTTAATGTGCCTGCTGTATCTATCATATCATCAATTAATATACATTTTTTACCTGCTACTTCCCCAATAACATGCATAACTTTTGCAACATTAGGACCAGAGCGGCGTTTATCAATAATGGCAAGGGGCATACCAAATTTTTTTGCATAAGTTCTAGCACGAGCCACACCGCCTGCATCAGGGGAAACAATAACTGTTTCATCATCACATAAATTATTGTCCTGCATATATTTATAAAACACAGGTAATGCATAAAGGTTATCAACTGGTATATCAAAAAAACCTTGAATCTGGCCAGCGTGTAAATCCATTGTAACAACTCTATCCACACCAGAAACAGTAATTAAGTTTGAAATAAGCTTTGCAGTAATAGGCACACGTGGTTCACTGGCTCTATCCTGCCTGCTGTATCCAAAATATGGCATAATTGCAGTAATAGTATTTGCAGAAGCTCTGCGTAAAGCATCTGCCATTACCATAAGCTCCATAAGGTTTGTATCAGATGGTGCATTAGTCGGCTGAACAATAAAAACATCTCGCCCCCTAACACTCTCATTTATTTTTACCATTATTTCCCCATCTGAAAACTTGGAAACTGTAGCAGCACCAAGCCTCATACCAAGTCGTGAAACTATACCTTCTGCCAAACTTTTGTTTGAATTACCTGAAAAAATTAAAAAATCCATTTTAACCCCTTAAATTAAGCCGTTTTTTGCAACAGACGCCTTTTCGATAAAATATGAATTATATTTTTCTTTTGCTTTTTTATAAGCATTATCAAGCTGATGTTCATCTTCATAAACTGCAAAAACAGTAGAGCCAGAACCACTCATTAATGCATAACCGTTTGTATGGTTATTTAAAAAGTCCACCATTTCTGCAACTTTATGATGTAATTGGAAAACTACGCTTTGCATATCATTAACCATTATACCTTTCAGTTCTTCAAAAGTATACATTTTTTTTATTTTGTCAAGAGCATTTATATTACTATATGACAAATTAGGGTGATTGTATATCTCTTTGGTAGATATAAAGATATTTGGGTTAATAATAAGTAAGTGTAAGGGTGGTAAAATAGGGGCAGGCTCTAAAATTTCACCTCTGCCTAAAGCAACCATAGGGACATCATAAAGGAAAAAAACAGTATCGCTGCCAACTTGTGCCATTATGTTTTCCATTTCCTTTATGCTTAAATTTAAATTACTTAACTTATTAACAGCTAAAAGGAATTTGGCAGCATCTGAACTGCCACCACCAAGACCTGCACCATTTGGTATTTTTTTATTAAGAAAAATCTCATAATTATCTGTTACATTATACTGCTCTTTTAAAATATTATACGTTTTTAAAATTGTGTTGCTTTTATCAACTGGAATATCTTTAATAGAACATGTAAGAGTGGTGGTGGTGGATTTTTTTATATTAAGAGTATCATAAATAGAAACAGGATAGAAAAGGGTATATATATTATGGTAACCGTCATCTCGCCTGCCTGTAATATGCAAAAATAAATTAACTTTTGCAGGGCACTTTATAGTAAACTCATTTTGCATCTTTATCACTCCAGCCTGATTTATTTAAAAACTTAATATTTACATAGCCACTTGGAGAAGCAACTTGAATAGAGTATAGTATATTTTTTTCTCTATCCCATTCATATACTGTTTCAACCTGCCCAGCAGCATATTTATATATACGAAATTTATCATCAGCATATATCTTATCACCGCTTTTATCTGTAAATATATATGATGAGTTTGAAAAGGAAAGTTTACTGTTTTCATCAGGCAGTGCCCTTGGTATTTTAAAAAAGCTGATTATATGAAAAATAGAATTATCAGCAATTCTTTTAATTTCTTCAGTATTTTCCTTGCTTTGAGTTTTAACATCAACCTTATTATTTTCATATTTAATGGCAGCAACAGGGTTATTTAATGCACCAAGCACATTTATAAGCACTTCATCATTACATTTTTTACTTAATAATATAGTAAAAGATATTTTCTGCTCACCTTTTAGTGTAACGTTAGCCTTGCCTCTGTAATTACAAAATTTAGGTGTTTCTTTTTTTACAAGGGTTGTAATATTATCTAATGAGAGAGAGTGGTTAATATTATATTTTGTAAAAACACAGCCATATGTGGAAAACATTATAATAATAAGTGTAATAATATACTTTTTCATAAAACCTCAATACTATTTTTGCATTGCTTTTTTAACAGCATCTAAATGTTCCTGAAGCTCTTTTTCTTCAGGCATTATCTCTACTGCTTTTGTAATATATTTATAAGCTTTTTTATAATCTTTCTTTTTATAATATACCCAGCCTAAACTATCAAGATAAGCTGCATTATCAGGCTCTTGTGAAAGAGCTTTTTCTATTAATTTTTGTGCTTCATCTAAATTCATATTCATTTCTGCATATAAAAACCCAAGAAAATTTTGGTATATATGGTTGTTTGGCTCTATTTCATTGGCCTTTTTTATATATTTTAATGCATTATTAATATCCCCTATCTCTTCATAAGCAGAAGCAAGCATACCTAAAATCTGAGTATTAGTAGGGTTATCTTTTAAGCCTGTTTCCAATACATTTATAGTTTCTTTAAAATTTTTATCAATAGCATAACATTCTGCTTTTAATAAGAAATAGTCCACATCTTGTTCAAGAGCATCTACCATATTAATATATTTAAGTGCATCTTGAGTTTTATCCTGTAAAAGATATACAACTGTAATACGCTTTAACACTTGAGCATAAGTAGGGTTGATTTTTAATGCACCCTTGTATAATTCTTCTGCCTTTTCATATTTTTTTGTATATTCATAAAACTTGCCTGCAATATAGTAGTATGTAATTTCATCAGGTATTAAAGTGGTGATTTCTTCAAAAACTTTACCAGCTTCTTCATACTTGCCTGCCATATTTAAAACATCTCCAAGCTGCATAAGAATTATAGCTTTTGACTGACCATAAAGCTTACCAGCAAGCCTTTTATATACTTCTATTGCCTTTTCAAAATCACCTTTATCTCTATATATTTTACCAATATTTTGCTCTACTAATGTGCTTATATTTTGGTTATCTTTTGCTACTTCTTCTAAAATAGCAATAGCTTTATCGTCTTTTTTCTGCCCTAAATAAATTTCTGCAAGCATTAATTTTGCAGTATTACTGCCATCAATACTAATAGCTTTTTCCAAATCTTTTACAGCTTTTGCAGTTTTCTTTTGCTGAATATAAGTATCTGCCCTAATAACATATATTTTAGTATCTTCTGGGTTTTTCTTTATTAAATCATCAAGTATGTTTTCAGCTTCCTTGTAATCTTTTACTATACCTGCCAATATTGCTGTCTGCATAAGGTATTCATCTTTTTTATCTATATTTATGCATTTTTTCATTACTTCATATGCTTTTTTAAAGTCCATTTTATATTCTTTATAAATTGTAGCTTCTAAATATAAATATTTGGCTTCTTTAGGAAAATCTTTATATGCTTTTTTAGAAGTAGCAAGTGCATCGTCTATTTTTTTAGCATTGATTTGGTTCTCTATAAGAAAATCATAAATATACATAGATTTTTCACTTTGCAGTATTTGGTTAAGTGTATTTATGGCTTTATCATACTCTCCATTTAAAGAATACTGCTTTGCTCTAATAAATAATGCTGTGTTGGAAGATTGAGCATAAGTTATTGATATATCAAATATATTTAAAAATAAAACCATTATTATCAGGTATATAAATTTCTTCATTTAATACTCCAAAAAAAATTATACATATATATTAAACTACTATGCAGATAAAGACAATATTAAACTTGTTATTTTATACAAAATATAATATTATAACCATCAACTTATTACTATGAGGCTAATATGGGATTATTTGATTTTTTTAAAAAAGATAAACAAGCAAAGGACAACTTAAAAAAAGGTATGAAACGCACTTCTGGTAAATTTCAAGAGGGGCTTTCAACTATATTTTTAGGTAAAAAAACAATTGATGATGAACTGCTTGAAAATTTGGAAGAATTTTTAATTACAGCAGATATTGGACCACAGGCTGCTGATATGATAATAGAAAAAATACGCACGGAGTATACTCGTGGCACATTAAAAGATGCAGAACGTATAACAGATGCTTTAAAACAGACTTTAACAGAAATACTTTCAGATGTGGAAGAATTTAATGAGGATATGACAAATAAGCCTTATGTTATACTAGTATCTGGTGTAAATGGGGCAGGAAAAACTACTTCTATTGCAAAGCTTGCTAATATGTATAAAAATGCTGGTAAATCTGTTATGCTTATAGCAGGCGATACATTCCGTGCAGCAGCTGCTGATCAGCTTGCAGAATGGGGCAGACGTCTTGATATTCCAGTTATCCGTAAAGAAGATGGCAGCGACCCAGCAGCAGTTATTCATGATGGGCTTACAAGTGCAAAATCTAAAAATATTGATGTTGTTATTGCAGATACTGCAGGCAGGCTCCATACAAAGCACAATTTAATGCAGGAACTTGTAAAAATCAATAAAGTAGCTGAAAAAGTTTTAACATATCCTGTGCAGGAAAGTATAATAGTTCTTGATGCTACAAGTGGTCAAAATGCATTAACTCAAGCAAAAATGTTTAAAGATGCTATAAATGTAAACGGCGTAATATTAACTAAGCTTGACGGCACTGCAAAAGGCGGCATTGCTTTAAGGATAGTAAATGAACTACATCTTCCAATTCGCTATATAGGTTTTGGAGAATCTATGGAAGATTTAAGGCCATTTAATGCTGAAAACTTTGTGGAAGCCATGTTTAATGAAAATAATAATACTTAAAGTATAAATAAGGCAGAAAATGAATATAGAAATAAAACAGATTGAAAATATAAATAAAACTCTTTTTAATATTTATGATGATAAAAATATTTTTCCAACAGCTGTAAGTATTAATGGAGAAAATTATCAGCTTTCATCATTTGAAAATAGTGGGAAATATATTTATTATGGTGAAAAAACAGCCACTGAAGCCGTTAATTTTTTTACTACAATAATTAGTAATGTAACTTATAAAGTGCTAGTCAAAATTTATAAAATATGCAGAAAATTTAATTGTGATGTAAATAGCATAAATATTTTTGCAGAATATAATATAAAGGGTAAAAAATCATTTGAAACTTTAGAAAAATCACTTTATCTACCAGTAGAATTACTTGATTTTATTGATAAAAAAGATATTCCACTAAAAACAGTATCATTAATCATAAGCCAGCAGGAAAATGTAATCAATTTTATAAATGGTGCAGTTATTAATAACGAATTTTCAGTGCAGAGTTTTAGAAAGTTTGTGGAAAAAGTATGCGATTTTAAAGAGATAATACCCAAAAATTATAATAAAGATTTTATATTCCCAGATGTAAAAAGTGCAAGCCATAAAGAAATAGATGAAAAATATAGTAAATTAGTTAGTAATTTCAAAAATATAAAAATAAATAATTTAGACAGCTTTGAATCACCAAAACTAAATTTTTCTTTTGATATAAGCAGTATAGAAGATTATGAAAATATTATAAAATTATTAAATGATAATAAGAATAATATTGCATCATTTTATGAAATCTTAGAAAAATATGGGTTAAAATAATTAAAAGTGGCATAAACTGCCACTTTTATATTTTAACGTTTTAAGTAGAATGTTTTTAAGAAGCTAATATAATATACGATATAATAAACAATTAAAATTATTTCAGCGTATTTTATAAATATAAGCCCTAAAATCAAAAATAAAGTATTAAAAATAATAGAAATAATAGAAGCAGTGCGGAATTCTTTATACAGCATTGTATATAATGAATACAAATCCAATATTACAAACTGTAATAGTGCCAGGTAATAAGCATATGTGATATTATTAAGATAAAACAATACAGCAGATGCAAGTACTGCTAAAATCTTTAATATATCCATTATTGAACCACTTACTATCATTTTATTTGAATATTTTTCTTTATAATTTAATTTTAATAGTTTATTACTTGTAATAATGCTGCCAAACAAAAGAAAAATAGATGATACTAATATTGCAATAAGGATAGCTTTATGGTATTCAATATTATGAAGATATGACTGTATTATTAAGAATATGAATAGTGCCAGTGGAACTATTCTGACTGCTAATACAGCTATTAAAAGCACCACAGAGAAAATTACAGTAAACACATTCTTTATTACATTCCACATTATAAATTACTCCAATTCCTACAACTGTATGCATATAAACATATCAGAGCCTGTTTTTAATGTCAATATATGAGTTAGTCTGGTGGTACCCCATTTTTATTTAAAAAATTATTATAAGTTATTGTAATATATAATAAAAAGAGTGTTTTTAAATTGCAAAAGCTCCTAAAAATTGTTATAATGTTATATGCAAAAAAAAAAAAACAAAAAACAATCAAG
>CASEIN010000015.1 GCA_949287985.1 Mucispirillum schaedleri
TTAAAAAAATACAAGACTGGATAAATAATTATCCTAGAAAATTATTTAATTATAAATCGGCTAATGATATTTTTTATGAGAACTTTAATGACTGCTTAATTTGTTGCAATCGTTTTTAGAATTTACTTATATATTATATTAATTAAATTTATATTTATTTTTATAGAATTTTAGTGTAAAATTAATTATTATATATTTATTGGTGGATTCATGAATAAAATTGCTATTACTTTTGTTGTAGTTTTATTAACTTTATCCGTAATTATTCGCCTTGATTATAGTCAAGATGATATTCAGCATAATTATGATGATATAACACCAACAGCAGCTTTTATTACACCAGATAATCGTTATGAAAGCAGTCATATGCTTACAAACCTTAAATACCATAAAGATAATTCATTATCATTAAAAGACAATAAGTTGGTTGCTGCTATTATTACTAAAGATGCAGAATATGTGAAAAGTGAATTTAATAATAATGATGCTTCTATTATTTACAATTACTCATATGATAATAGAACATTTCAGTTACCAATCATATTTCTTGCAATAGGCAGTAATAATAATGAAATCATTGATACTGTTATATCAAATGACAGTATAGATAAAAATATTACTGCAAATATTATGCTTTATGATAAAGAAGGTAACGCCATTACTACAAATATTTCTCCACTGGCATATGCTGTATATATTGGAAATAATGTGTTGGCAGAAAAACTTATAAATAATGGTGCAGATATTCATAAAAAAATAGCTGGTGGTAAAACAGCAGTATTTTATGTAAATACAAAGGCTTCTTTAGAATTACTAGAAAAATATGGTGCAGATATTAATGCTGTTTCTTTTCAAGGAAATACTCCATTAATACAAACAATTATAAGAAATAATGTAATTGCAGCATTTGAATTTATCAATAAGGGAGTAAACCCTAACCACTTTAATAATGCTAATTCTACCCCATTAACAATAGCTATTGGTAATAAAAATATATCAATGGTTAAAATGCTGCTGGCTAATGGAGCTGATGCAAATTTCTTCTCAAAAGACAGCCAGTCACCACTTATGACTGCTGTTTCAAATTCAGACCTACAAACATTTCATTTACTTCTCAATATGGGAGCAGATGCTAATTTAGAAAATAAACTTGGTAAAACATGTATATATTACATGCAGTCATTTAATGAACAGTGGAATATTTGGCGAGCAATGATTGATGCTTTAGAAGATACTATTAATATTAATCATCAGGATTACAATGGTGATACTGTTATGCACATAAACCCAGAACGATATTTACTTTATAAAGATTTACAACCAGATTTAAATATAAAAAATAATAATGGTGATACACCTTTACATATTTTAGTTAGAAAGACTAATAATATTGATTTAATTAAATTACTAGTAAAAGATGGTGCAAAAACAAATATAAAAAATAAAGAAAATAAAACTCCAATAGATATTGCTAAAGCAGCTAATAAAGATGCAATAACTAAAGTTTTACAGACTAAATAATTATTTTTGTCTAAGTTTTTGAAAAAATAATTTCATTAAATTTGATATTTCATCTTCTAAAATACCATATTCATATGTAACACTGTGATTTAAGTCAGATTTATCAAATATATTATCTTTTGAAATTATACCACCAAATTTTGGTTCTTTTACACCAAAAATTACTTTATCAATTCTAGCATGCATTATTGCCCCGGCACACATAATACATGGCTCTGCTGTTACATATAAAATTGAACCATTCAATCGCCAATCATGATTATTTAAACATGCCTGCTGTATTGCTTCTATTTCTGCATGGCTTACAGGGTTTTTTTTAGTTTCCTTTTTATTATATCCTTTACCTATTATTTGTCCATCTTTTACAATAACAGCCCCCACAGGGACTTCCATAATTTCATAAGCTTTTTTTGCTTCTATGATGGCCTGCTGCATAAAGAAAATATGATTATCCATTATATATTTAACCTTACCATTCCTGCAAATAAAACTGCTGCTGTTTCTGCTTTTAATATAGTATTAAGTGGAGTATATGCTTTAAAACCTGCTTCAACTAAATAGTTATACTCTTTTTCAGTAAATCCACCTTCAGGACCTATAATAATTGAAATATTTTTTGAAGTAATTTTAGGAATGGTTTTTTCTCCAAGTCGTTCATGAAATAATATATTATCATCACTTTCTGCTTTAATCTTTTCTAATTTAATACTTGGCAATATATTTAATAAACATTCTCTTTCACACTGTAGTGCTGCTTCCATAGTTATATTATTATAACGTTCCATAGCTGATGATTTTATACTTTCAAAACTTCTTGCAGAAACTACAGGAATAAGATGAGTAACCCCTAATTCAGAATATTTTTCAACCATAAAATCCATATACTCTCGTTTTGTTATACACTGGTAAACTTTAAATGTATAATCAAGCTGATTTACAGGACGTTTTTCTATAATTCGAACATGAATAGACTTTTTACCAGCAATATGTATTTCTCCTAAAGCAAAATATTCCTGTGTTAATATTTCAATCTTATCGCCCTGCTCTGCTCTTAAAACTGTCTTTAACTTTCTTGACTGGTTTTCATCTATTTCTATAATTGGAGCAAGTTCTCCAGAATAGTATACACGCCTTATTCTTCCCATGGAAACATCTCAAATTTATATTTACCTTCATCATCAATTATCATAGCTGTTAATTTACCACCATAGCAGCAGCCAGTATCTATATTTATACTTACTACTTCACCCTTTTCATCTTTATATACACTTGGAACTGCACGATGAAGCTCTTCTTTACTACTATTTTTACTAACAACAGCATCATGACCATTAACTATAATATAATCATAATATTTAGTTTTAAAATCTTTTGTATTTTTATGCCATAAAAAAGGATAATGGCGTCGTTTTTCTTCTTCATTACATAATAAATACTGCTCATGTGGTGGCTTATTATGGTATGCTGGTCCTGCATGAGAAAAAAGAAATTTGTGTTTTTTAGTTTCTTCGATATAATATTCTTGAAAACTATTAAAAAATTCCATATATGGTAAAAAATGAGGTGCTATTTCCCAGTGACTTTTTGATGCTGCTTCTTCAACAGATATATTCATAAATGATGCTACCGTATTTAAGCCTACCCTTTCATGCCATACAAAATCAGGATATCTGCCTTGATTTTCAACTGCATTGATAAGCAAATCTTCATGATTGCCCTTTAAAAAGGTCATTAATGTATCGCCTTGCCTATCCATTAAAAATTCAACTACTTCCTTAGAATGAAAACCTCTATCTACAATATCACCCAAAAAAATAAATCTGTGGATTAAATATTTATCTTTACATGTATAATAGAGTTTTTTTAAAGTAGTTATACAACCATGAACATCACCAACAACAGCTAGCATTTTTTAAGCCTCACTCCAGTCCATTCATTAATAGTAATACGTTCTTCCTCAATATAACCATTACATAACTGTTCTTTTATATTGTCATATTCACTGTCTAATATCCCTGAATAAATAACATATTCTAAAGATATTTCATTTATTTTATCTTTAATAGATAAAAGCACACTTGATATAATATTTGCACATACAACATGGTATGTTTTGTTAATATCCTTAATATCCCCTACCCATGCATTAATATTTTTACAATTATTATTTTCTATGTTTTCAATGCAGTTATTATGGGATAATGGGTCAATATCAAAAGCATCAACATGTTTTGCACCATACATAGAAGCTGCAATGGATAGTATACCACTGCCTGTTCCAACATCAAGCATAGTTTTACCTTTTACACATTTAGAAAGTAACCGAGCAGCTATTTTTGTTGTTGGGTGTGCCCCTGTTCCAAAAGCAAGTGATGGGTTAATATATAATGTCCTCCTGTTATCATCAAATGCCTTGTTTTTTTCAAAAACAAAGAATATATCATCAGTTAAATAATCTTCCTGAATATATTCTTTCCATTTTTCCTGCCAGTTTGTTTCTTCAGTATTTTTTGATTCAAAAGTAATATCTAATTCTTTTAAAATATCAGTCATATCATCTTCTGAATAAATTAAATAAGTTGTTTTACCTTGAAATTCTTCTTCACCTATAAAAGCCTCTGCTTCTTCTAAAAGCATACGCAAAACATTAGGTAATGTATTTAATCTATATTCTATCATAATGATACTATATTGCATATCTTGAAAACTTTCAATATAATATATTGAAAAATATATGAAAAATTATTATATATAATTATGAGATTATCTATTTTTATTGCAAAAACATATAATATATCAAGACGACAGGCAAAAGATGCTGTTAAAAATGGTTTAGTAACTATTGAAAAAAGTATTATCACAAAAGATATTGATGTAAATGGCAATGAAAATATTATTTATAATATAAGTAATAAGTCAATATCATATGAGATTAATGATTATCTTTTATATAAAGATAAGGAATATATGTTTCTTTATAAACCATCTTTTATGCACTCTGACAGGCATTCTATAACAGATGAACTTACTATTAGTGATATATATAGTGATTTTCCAGATTATAAGCCTCTTTCAAGGCTTGATTATGAAGCTGATGGCGTAGTTGGTGCAATTAATAAACATATTAATTTAAAAAATATTTCAAAGTCCTATTATGCAATTGTAAGTGGTGATTTTAATAAAAAAATTACAATGTCAAATAAAATTGATGCAGATAATAGAAAAAAAGTAAAAGTGTTAGAAGATACAAGTGGTTTTTTAACAAATATAAAAAAGGCTGCATATAATGGTAAGTTTAGTTTAGTAGAAGTTACACTTGAAAAAGCTGCAAGACACCAAGTAAGGGCGTTTTTATCATACCTAAGTTATGCTATACTTGGGGATAAACTTTATGGTGGAAATGATTTTGAAAGGCTTTGTCTTCATTGTTTTAGTTATACTATTAATAATAAAACTGTAACATGTAAAAAACAGACAGATACCTTTTTGAATCTATATAAATCATTATATTAAATATTTTTCCACATCTTTATGGTTATGTATTACTGGTGCATCTTGCAATGTATTTTTATAAGCTAAAAAATTAGCACCACTTGATTTAGCTGCTTGATAATCTGTCATAGAGTCGCCAATAAATAAAACCTCCCTTGGTTCAACACTATAAAACTTGCAAATTTTATAAACTCCCTCAGGATTAGGTTTTGGATTTTCCACATCTCTTGATGTTACTAAATAGGAAAAATATTCCCGTATTTTAAAATAAGTTAATAAATCAGATAAAGAACGCCCCCTGTTAGTATCTACTGCCATAGCAACACCATGCTGTTTTACTATTTCAAGACCATTTTTTAATGTAGGTTCTATAATAATATCTTCAAAACCAGATTGATATGGAACAGTTTTTATTGTATGGTATAATTTACTTTTAATACTATCATTACCATTTGAAATTACATCTATAATACCATCTTCTGTATATGATAAAACTATGCGTTTAAACTTTTCATCAGAAAAATCAGGCATAGAAACACCACTTACTTCTGCCAGCCAAGAATAATATTTTAATATGGCATTATCACTATTTACTATAACACCATCACAATCATATATTACTACTTTTATTTGCCCCATTATAATACCTCTAATGACTTTAAAGATTATTTGCCCATAGTATATATAAAATATTAAATTTTTCAATAAATATATATAATTAAAACGGCATATTTTTTGCTTGTATTTAGTTGGAAATATATGTTTACACATAAATATGAAAAAATTTCCCATTAAAAATAACTAAAGAAATTCATATTTTAGACGAATAAAACGTTAGATATGGATTCCTTTTATGGAGGATATATATGGAATCATTAAGAGTAACTGGTTTAATGAGCGGTCTTGATACAAACTCAATTGTTGATGCATATATGACATCAGCTAAAGCGCCTATTGTCAAATTAAATCAAGAAATAGATGAGTTAAATTACGAAAAAACAACTTATAACAACATTATCTCTATGATAACTGATGTTAAAAACTCTATGTTAGATTTAAAAATGGAATCTACTTTTAAAAGTAAAGTAACTACATCTACCAAAGAAGATGTTGCAACAGCAGTTGCTGGTATTAACACACCAACAGGTTCATATACTCTTAATGTTGACCAAGTTGCAGAGCCTGCATATGCTTCTAGTATTTATACAAATAAAATATTGGCACAAGCTGGTGCTGGTATTAAATCATTTACTCCTTCATTCTCGCCTTATGACCAATTGGAAGGTACTCATAATGTTGAAATATACCAAGGCTCTAACTATGGCCATAATGATAAATGGTTTGCAAAAGATACTTTTACAGGCAATCTTAATGAAACATTCATGGTTAACCATGCAGATAAGGCAGATAAGACTTTAGTTAATGGTAATGGTGAGCTGACTCAAGATATTAAAGGTGATTTTACTTTTGTATATAACTATAATGGTGAACAAAAAAGTTTTACTGTTAGTATGGATTATAAATCAGGAACTTCTTTAAATAAAATAGCATCTGATTTAGATTTAGAAATTAATGCTAAAATAGATGCTTTACATGGTAATAATTCAGAACAAACTATGAAAGTAACATTAAATGTTGATGACAATGGGTTCAACTTTTCCTTTTATGATGTCGATTCTCAAAACGAGATAGAAGTTTTAGGGTTTGTCGATGCTGCTGATACTGGAGATCCTAATGACCCAAACTATACCCCTACTCCTACTTCTCAATTAATTGATAATTTAGGTCTTAATGCAACATATAAATCTCAGGCTACAAAAGAGATTACAAATGTAATGATTTCAACTTCAGCTGAAAAGTTAGGAACAAAATTAAACTCAGAGGATCAGGGTGGTTTTTTTGCACCAGGTAAATTAGAATTTGAAGATGGTAAAGGAGTTCAGGTTGGTAAGTTCCAAATTTATCAAGACTCATCTGCAATATGCAGACCAGAAACATATACTACTTTCTATGGTGATACTTTTGATAAACTTGAAAATGCAAACCCACCAATTGATAGAGCAGAAGTAGAAGAATGGTTGAACACTAAAATTGGTTCTAAAACTACGGCTGGTAATACATTTTTTGATGACGGCACGGCTTTTGAAGGGCTTAATGGTGTATTTTATATTAATGGCACAAAAATAGAAATAGAAGATTATACCAAGCTTACTCCAAATGAGCTTATGGCAAAAGTAAACAGCTCTGGTGCTGGTGTTACCATGACATATGACTATGAAAAAAATATTTTTCAAATAAGAAATAATGCTGGTGGCCCTGCGGAACTGACTTTAGGTAATGATACGGATACCTCTAAATTTTTTGATATATTTAAGGTTGGTTTAAATAGTGGGGCAACATATGTTCGTGGTCAAAATAAGGGTTCTTTAGATACTTCTACAGTAATCTCTAAATTAGATCCTGGATTTACATATCCAATGAAAAATAGTGGTACATTTACTATTAATGGGGTATCCATATATGTAGATGTGGATAATGATACTATACAAGATGTAATTGATAAAGTAAATAAATCTGGTGCTGGTGTTACTATGGCATATGACACTAATACAGATAAATTTTCGTTAACAAGTACATCTAATGAAAGAATTACAGTAGGTGGTCCTAATGATACTTCTTCTTTTCTACTTTCTACCGGTCTTGTTTATCATCAGACAACAGAACAAACTATAGGTAGTGAAGGAACAGATGCTGTATTTACATTAAATGGAACAAAATATACTCGTGATACCAATGAAGTAAATGATGTTGTTCCGGGAATGACATTTAACATAAGCAGCACAGGTACAACTGTATTTAATGTAAAAACTGATACTGATAAAGCAGTAAAAGCAGTGGCAGAATTTGCATCTAAGTATAACACATTAATAAATGCATTAAACCCTACAGAGATAGCATATAATGATGATTTAAGGTCAAATTATAGCGAGCCTTTAACTGATGATAAAAAAGCTACGATGAGTGAAGATGAAATTAAAAAATATCAGGAAAACTATGAAAAGATTGCTTATTATGATATTATTTCCAAAAGCTCAGAAATACGTTCCTTAAAAACAGGTATTAGGTCTAACTTATCATCTACTGTAAATACTGATAACAGTAAATTCCATACAATTTTTGATGTGGGATTTGTTATTGCAGGAAGTGATACAAGAGATACTGAAGTTACAAAACTTGGTTTATTATTTGATGTATCTACAGATCCTGCAGAGCTTGAAACTTACATTAAAGAAAGTACTGATTTTGTAAGCATTTTATCTGAAGATCCAGAAGGAGTTTATAATTTCTTTGCAGCAAGTGAAACAGTTTATGAAAAAGATCCAGATACAGGTAAAGAAACTAGTAAATTAGTAAATATTGGCTGGGGTAAAGTATATAGTGATTATTTAGATACTACTGTTAACTCATCTTCTGCTCTTTATAAAAAAACAAGTACTAATGGAACTATTGAATCTGAAATTTCATCTTTAAAAGAACAAATTGATACAAAAACAAGACGCGTTGAAATGTATCTTGAAAGATTATATGCACAGTTTGCAGCAATGGAAGAAAAAGTTGGTGCACTGCAGCAAAGTGCAAGTTATCTTACTAATTTAGGAAGTAGCAGTACTTCTAAATAAATATATGGGGGAAAATTATGCAAACAGCTTACCAGAATTATAAAAAACAGGAAGTTGAAGGTGCTACAAAAGGAAAAATCGTTGTGCTGCTTTTTGAAGGAACAATTAAGTTTCTACGTAAGGCATCTAAAGCAATTGATGATAATAATATACAGGAAGCTCATAATAATATTGTAAAAGCAGAAAATATTCTTTATGAACTAATGTCTACACTTAATATGGATGCTGGTGAAATTGCTAATAACTTAATGCGACTATATGATTTTATGATTTGGCAGTTAATTGAAGCAAATAGAGATAAAGATAAAAATAAAGTTGAATCTGTAATTGAACTTTTACTACCATTATGCGATGCATGGAGACAAATTGTAGAAAAAGAAAATATTTCTGTTGTAAAAACCCCTGTTAATAAAGAACAAATAAAATCAATTAACTTTGCAGGATAATTTTTTATAGACATATTGATAAAATAGATATATTCTACTGATGGATAAGGAAAGTTATGAAAGATTTTGAAGTAATATTACACCAATGTAAAACTCAGGCTAGAAAGTTATGTTCAATTGAAATGAATGATGAATATGCTTCTGAAATAGATGTGTTTAATAATTATTTTAGCCAACTGCAACAAATTCTTGATAATAATGAGGAATTGCACAGCAATGCAGAAATTGATAAACTTTTATGCTTAATACAGGAAGTTATAAAACGTATACAGGATAAGCAGGAAAGTGTTTCAGAACAAATAAACAGCCTTAAAAAAAATAAAAATATGGTAGGTTATGGTGCAGTAAAACACCAGTTTGCCCATAGAATAAACAGGAGATATTAATAGTTTTCATGACAAAAGAATTATACAAAATAACTATAATTGATGAAGATAAAGAACACACAACCATTTATGCCACAAATATCTCTCAAGCTGATTTTCTAGGGTTTATTGAAATTTCTGGTATTGAGTTTCCAAACCAATCTGATATTATCCTAACTCCGGGTGAGGATAAAGCCCATAAACTATTTAAAGATACAAAGCGTATTATTATTTCTGGAAACTATATTATAAGAATTGAAGAATTAAAAGAAGATAAAAAAGCACAAATTATTAATATTTTTAATCCGGTAAAAAATTAATATGAATTTAGTTCAGAAGTATATAGTTAAGGAATTAGTGCCTTACTTTATAATTGGTAATTTATTTTTTATGTTTTTATTGCTTATGGAAAAGATAATTAATTTAGCCGATCTATTCTTTTCCAAAAATGTTCCTGCAATCGTTCTTATTGAAACAATTATATATATGCTTCCTTCTATTTTCTTTATGACTATTCCATTAGCTGGTCTTTTAGCCACATTAATAGCTTTTAGTAGATTATCAACAGATTCAGAATTAATTTCCATGAAAGCGATTGGAGCAAGTAATAAAGCTTTAATAAAACCATTAATTTATATTGGGATTGTTGCAGCATTAATTAATTTATCAATGGGACTGTATTTTGTTGAAAAAGGCTCTACTTTAGCTTATAACAATTTAAATAAAATTATAGAACATATTTCCATAAAAGATATAAAAGCTAAAGAAATGTATAGGCAAATACCGGGCATAATCTTATATGTTGATAAAAAAATATCTGATAAAGATTTTGAAGATATGGTATTAATACAAACAAACAATAAATCAATTATTAACTCTAAAAAAGCAACTATTACACCAACAGACTCTAGAAGTATAGAAATGATTTTTAATAACGGAACATATTCTATGGAAAATGAAAAAAATGAGATTACTACTGTTGGATTTAAAAATATGACTATAAATTTACCATTAAATATAAATATTGCAAAAGCAGTAAATACTCCTATGACAATGAGTATTGCACAGTTAATAGAAAATAGTGATAATCCAAAAGCAGTATTTGAATTACATAAAAGGCTTTCAACACCATTTTCTGTTATTGTTATGATACTTTTTGGGTTTTCATTAGGAATATTTCTTTCAAGAAGTGGTAAATCTTTTGGTATATTAATATCTATTGGGCTTGCTTTTTTATATAATGTATTGATTTTATACTTTGAAAACAGTGCAGGAGAAATTATTATAAGCCCTGCTCTTTCAGCATGGATTCCACTATTTCTATTTATTATACTACTAATATTCTCATTTAAATGTTCTATGAAGTAATTTTACTTGAAAAAAATATTTTTATATTATAGACTTACTTGTCTATTTTATTATTAATTATGGAGGCAATAATGAATAAGATTGCAGTTCTATCTGGTGATGGTATAGGACCAGAAGTAATGGCAGAAGCTAGAAAAGTACTTGATACTATTTGTAAAAAATATAATCACACATTTGAATTTAATGAAGGATATATTGGTGGAATAGCATACGATAAAACCGGAACACCATTACCTGAAGAAACATTAAAATTATGCGAAAATTCTAATGCAATTCTTTTTGGTTCTGTTGGTGGTCCTAAATGGGAAAACCTTCCACCAGAAAAACAGCCTGAACGTGGTGCTCTTTTACCATTAAGAAAACATTTTAAACTTTTTGCTAACCTTAGACCAGTTAAAATCTTCCCTTCTCTTGCTCATGCAAGTTCATTAAAACATGAGTTTGTTAAAGATGGTATAGATATTATATTTTTTAGAGAATTAACTGGTGGGATTTATTTTGGCCAGCCTAAAAAAATAGCTGATGATGGTAAATCTGCAGTTGATACAATGGCTTATAGTGAAGATGAAATAAAAAGAATTGCTATAAAAGCTTTTGAAGCAGCTAGAATGCGCAATAAAAAAGTATGTAGTGTAGATAAAGCAAACGTATTAATGACAAGTATCTTATGGAGAAATGTTGTTACAGAACTTCACCAAAAAGAATATTCTGATATAGAACTTAGCCATATGTTTGTAGATAATGCAGCTATGCAGCTTGTTAGGTATCCTGCTCAATTTGATGTTATATTAACAGAGAATATGTTTGGCGATATTTTAAGTGATGAAGCAGCAATGCTTTCTGGCTCATTAGGTATGCTTCCATCTGCATCAATTAATGAAAGTGGCTTTGGACTATATGAACCAATAGGTGGTTCTGCTCCAGATATTGCAGGGCAAGGAATTGCAAATCCTATTGCTCAAATTTTATCATCTGCATTAATGTTAAGATACAGCTTTAATTTAGATAAAGAAGCAAAAGCAATAGAAAATGCAGTGGCAGAAACATTAGCTGCAAATATTCGCACAAGAGATATTGCTGGTGAATCAAAAGATGTGAAAATTGTTTCAACATCTGAAATGGGCAACGAAATAATTAGTAGAATAAAATAATTATGAAAAACATTACAAAAATATTAAAAGAATATATTATTGAACATAAAATATTTCTAGCACTATTTATAGTGCTGGGAATACTTTCATATATATATAGTGATATTGATTTAAAAATTACTAGTATATTTTATAATGAAGAAGGTTTTTATCTTGCTGAAAATACATTTGGGTTAATTATATATGAAGGAGCATATTATATAACAGTTCTTGTCATTGTTATTTTACTTATTATGCTTTTTATAAATATTGTAAAAAAAATTAATCCATTTGGACTGAATAAAAAAGCTATTATATTTTTAATTGCTGTTTTTGCTTTAGCTCCGGGAATTGTAGTTAACAGCATATTAAAAGAACATGTTGGCAGACCAAGACCTGCCCATATTGAACAATTTGGTGGGGATTTACAGTTTCAGGCACCATTTGTAGTTTCTAACCAGTGTAAAAGTAACTGCTCATTTGTATCAGGCCATGCTTCCTTTGCATTTACTTTCATGGTGCTGGGTTTTTTCTTTAGGGGAATAAAACGTAAAGCAGTATTTAGTATTACATTTTTATTTGGTTTACTTGTTGGTTTTGTAAGAATATATCAAGGCAGGCACTTTTTTACAGATATTGTATTTGCATTTTTCTTTACATGGCTTGTTATTACTCTTGTTTATAAATTTTTATACCCAAATGATGACCTGCCAGAATCAATAGGAAATAATAGTTAATACATTTTTAAAATAACTATAAAGTAAATACTAAACTGATTAAAGTTTAGTATTTACATATAAAGTTTCTATTCTTGAACTGAAATATTATTATTAGATATATTATCTTGAGTATTTTCATCATTTATTACGCTTATATTATCAGCACTTACATTATAACTTGTATTATCTAATGTATCAAGTTTATTATTCATATCTTTTGATGCATTATCTGTATTATTTGTATTATTATCTAAAGTTATCTGCTCTTGGATATCTTCAGTGCTGATGTTATCTGTGGAATTATCTTGTAAATCACTGTTATTATCCCCTATTAATTTTTGTATTCCATTATTAATAGAAGAATCAACTTTACCTATTAATCCAAATCCATTAAACTTATCAAAAACATAAGCACCAATAATTATTAATAAAAAAATAACACCAAATACTATGATTGTTGATAGAATATTTTTCATACTTTTCTCCTAATTATTTCTTTGTAAAAGATAATGTTTTTTCATAGGCTTTATATAAAGCAGATATAATTATCCCTCTTACACCTTTATATTCCATTTCTACTATACCTTCAATAGTAGAACCTGCTGGTGATGTAACTTTATCTTTAAGTACAGCAGGATGGACTTTTGTATCATAAACCATACCGCCTGCACCCTTTACAGCCATAGAAGAAAGCTGCAAAGCAATCTCACGTGAAAGTCCCATTCTAACTCCAGCATCACTCATTGCTTCAATTATCTGATATATATATGCAGGTGAACAGCCTGTTAAAGCAGATACTGCATCTATTTTACTTTCATCAATATAAAATAATAAGCCAAGTTTTGAAAAAAGTTTTTCTAATACTAGAATATCATCATTAGAAATATTTTTTCCTTTTGAATAAACAATAACACCTTCACAAACTTCAACAGGGGTATTTGGCATAGTTCTTATAATTTTTAGTGTGGAAGAAACTTTTTCCATTTCACTTATACTTATGCCTGCAGCTACTGAAATCACTATTTTATCCTGTAAATCTTTAATATATTGGTTTAATGTATCAATAACTGCATAAGGTTTTACAGCTAGTAATATAACATCACTTTTTTTAATAACATTAATATTATCATCTGATAAAACACCATATTTTTCAACTAAACAGTCTGCTTTTTTACTGTTATAATTAGACACAATAATACTGCTGCTTTCAAGTGCATGTGATTTAATTATACCAGTTATTAAAGCCTGTGCCATATTTCCTGCACCAATAACTCCTAATACCATTATGCCATTTTCTCCTTTATCCACACTGCTATATCGTTAATAATTTTTACAGAATGATTTTCCGTTAATATATGTTTTACTTTATATTCTTTATTATTATATGTAAATACTGTTTTATCAGATGATGCCATTTTTGCAACAACTTCTTTTGCCTTTTCTGGAGATATTAGTATATCTTTATTAGATACAGCCAGTAAAACTGGTATGTTAATATCATAAACAAACTTTTCTACCTCATCTTGTAAAAGTTTCATTTGATATAAAGGTTCTGAAGGAAAAACTGGATAATTAAAAGCAGTATCCTTTACCCTTCTAGGAAAATATTTAATAATTTTTCTTAAATATGGAATAAGAAAAAAACCAGGAATTCTAACTTTATAAGCAGGGGCTAAAAGTGCTAAATAATCTACTTTATTATATTTTGCTACTGTAGAAGCTAAAAGACCACCATTAGACTGACCTACTACACATATTTTATCACAAAATGAAGCAAGGCAGTTATAACCTAACTCAATACTTTCATACCACTGCATATATGTAGATTTAATAAAATCATCAAGATTTGTTACATGTCCTGCAACACGAACCACATATACGCTAAAATCATACTTTTCAAGTTCATAAGCAAGTGGCAGAAGCTCATTAGGGGCAGCAGCAAAGCCATGTATTAATAATACCCCTTTTTTAGAATGCTTTTTAAAATAGGGCTTACAACCGTCTAATACAGCACCATTGTTTTTGGAAATTTCTACATCTTTATTGTATATTTCATCTGCATTTTCTTCTATTTTCAAAAACGGTTTAAACATACATCACCTGTTTAGCTCATGTTTCACTATTTTTTTCATATCTATATCTTTATAAAGCTCACTAAAAAATATATCCCTTATTTTATCATATTTTGGAGCAAAATGACCAAATGAAACAAAATCAGCATTAGATTCTTTAAATATTTGTTTTGAAAGCCCAATAGATAAATGATTTTTTTCCATTGCATGCAAAATATCATTATTCATAAATACTGATTCTATTAATAACAAAAAACTATTTTTAGCAAGAGATATTGCTTTTTTATAATTATTAAATGTAGGTGCAATATCTGTAATATAAGTAATATCTTGTGGAACAGGATACTCTATCACCATATTTTTTAATACATCTGTATAATAGTTCTTTTTACCATTTATAGTATCCACTTCTAATAAATCATTACCAGTATTACTTAATATAATATCTTTTAATGTTTTTACCCAGACACCCTGCTTTAAACCATATTTACTCATCTTTTCTTTATTTAAAGATATACGTTTTGGCTCTTTTAATCTATACCCTATTGATGGTATACCATGGTCAAAAAATTCATATTCAATAGTAAAACCATCATCTAAAGATACAGCATTATTTATATCATATTCTTCTTTTACAAATCCATTTTTTGAAGAAAATTCTGCTCCAATAATGCTGTCGGCTCTTAACTCTATTGCTCTAAAAACAATATCATAATCATAAATTAAGTTCCATGTATAGCTTGAAAGTTTACCATGAACATTATTTATAAACCCACTTGGACCAAAAAATGTAAATGTATTACCAGATAATAGCGAAGTTCTCAAAAATCTATCAAACCCACTGAAATGGTCAACATGAGTATGGCTGATAAATATATATGAAATATCATTAAGTTCAGAATTATCAATATTACCAAGTCTGCCACAATCAAATAATATGGCCTTCTTCATATATACATTGCGAACAAAAATACCACTATCATCAAAGGGAGAATTTACCCTTCTTACATAATAATTTGACTTCATTTTATTAAAAATTTATAAATTTTTTCTATATTATCTGATACACTGCCAGTTGTTATAATTTGTAAATTATATTCTGGCATATTTGCACAGTTTCTCTGTTTTTCTGCTATTTCTCTTCTACCATCAGTAACAGTAGTTTTGCTTTCACGTTTTAAAAGTCTAGCATTTATTTCCTCGATAGGTGCATCAAAATTAATAAAAGTTATATTGCCTACATTATTTTTTTTGTATTCTGTTAAATATTCATTTTTAGTAAATGATGCATCAACAAGTGATAATCTGCCAACATTATGTTTTTCTGCTACATATTCCCCAAGCTTATTATAAAGCATAAGTGAGTTTTCAACAGTATATATGCCTGTTCCCCAGTCAATATATTGTCTATCATCTTTATTAAGCCCTGCCAGCTCTTTACGTATAATATCAGATGTAAATAAAGCAACAGGAAATCTTTTTGAAAATGCTTGAGCATTTTTTGATTTACCAGTTCCCATTAAACCATAAAACACAATATTTTCTCTATGCATAGCTTTTGCATACATTGCAGACATATCTATAAGTCTTTTTATTTCATCTATTTTTTGTGCATATAAATCCCAGCTTTCATCTTTTGATGCTACAAGAAAACATGTTACTTTTGCACGAACATATGCAAGATAACATCTATAATAATTAATAAGTTTCAAACTTTCTTCATCATTAAATACTGTTAAGAAGCCTTTTAAAAATGAATCTGAAAATTCTATCTTCCCCATGCTGTCAAGTTCCATAGATAAAAATGATGCTTCAGATATTACATCATTATACCTAAAGCGTCTATTAAATTCAATACAGTCAATTAAACCCACTGTATTATCATTATTAAAATAAATATGTTCAAGGCGTAAATCACCATGCCCATTTTTCACATATCCATTTTCTGCCCTTTTTATAAATATATCTTTATTAGCTTCTAAAAAAGAGATAGTTTGTTTTTTTATAAAATCAAAACTTTCTTTATCAATAAACTTAGATACATATGGTTCTGTCTGAGTAAAATTTTCTTCAGCATTATATCGAACAACGTGATAGTTACTTTCAAATTCATCATCTTTTGGTACAGGCTCTAGGTTTTTTAAAAGATTAGCCGTTTCGCTGCCAATTTTTTCCATATCTTCACAAGTTATTAAACCCTTTTCTATACGATTTTGAAGAAAATCACCATCATCAATTCTTTTCATTTTTAAAACATATTCTAATGCAGTAAGTGAACTTTCAACTGGAACTAATGCAAAATCTTTTTCATTTTGCCTAACTAACTTTAAAACTTCAAGATATATGCCTTTAGAAAATCTATCATTTAAATCCTTTTCTAAAATTGTATACATTTTTCTACTTTTTGATAGCCTGTAATCTAAAAACCCAAAATCTACAGGTTTTTTTATTTTATATACAAATTCATCACCTATAATAGCATATGAAATATGTGTTTCTTTAACTATTTTAGCGCCTGTAATATTTTGTATAATAATAACTGATGATGGATATTCTTCTTTACTCATAACTTTGCACCTTAAATTAATTTATTTCAAACAAAGCAGTATATAATACATACCTGTTTCATTATCAAAAAAACTGTTCACTTCTTCAGTATTACCTAGTGCAATACTTGAAGATTGTTTAGACGTTGAATTTATCTTTTTAGACGAATCCAAGCTTTTACCATTATAACTTTCATTAGACTTCTCTATTTCTAACTTATTTTTAACTTTAACTTCATGCATTTTTGATAATTCAGCCATTGCATTCATTCTTGCAATTTTCTTTTGTAATGATTTATTTTCATTACTAATAGAAGCACCAGCTGCACATAACTCATACCCTTCTGCTGTTGGATTTAGCACCCAATCGGGCAAATCTGCACAATATGATATCTGAATTAATGATAAGAATATAATATTTATTAAAAAAAATAAATAAATATTTTTCATTTTATACTCCAATATAAAGATTTTATTCGGCAATCATATATACATACATTACTTTAGTGACAGGATGTATCCATACCTCTTTAATATATGCTCTTACATTAGTATTTGTTTTGAAACCAGATACTGTATCTATAGTAGTATCAGGCATTTCTACTTGATTTGAATGTTTAGATGAAACCACCATTATAGAATCAACTTGAACACCTTTTTGACGAGCTATTTCTTCTAAAGCTCTTTTAGAAGCAAGCTCACGTTGACCACTTATACCATCAACATGTGCAGCACAATAGCCTACTCCACCAATTACACCGTTTTTTGAAGGATTTAACACCCATTCTGGTAAAGTATCTTTACTAGATTGGTTTACAACTACATTATGCCCTGCACAACCAGAAAAAATAAAACAAAAAATTACAAATAAATGGGAGAAAGTTTTTAACTTTCCCCCTAATATCTTAATATCCATCTAACTGATTATTTGGAGTATTCATTACCTTATCAATCTCTCTATCCATTTCTTTTAAAGCATCTTTAGCTTGGATTTGCTGCCAAATAGCTTCTTCATTACGATAGCTTGATGTGATTTGGTCTTTAATATCTTTTTTAATACCTGGAGCATCAGCTACAACAAGAACAAATAATTCATTACACTCACTAGAAAGCCATTGTGATTTTAATTTAGAACCAGTAATGGTTTGATTTGCAAGCTGACGAGATACAGTAGAGGAAACTTTATCAACAGTTTGAGAGTTACCTACACCAGTTGTCTGAGTGAAATTTTTAACCATATTAGATACTTTTAATTCTAAAATACGAGCAATTTCATCTCTACCATTAGCTAAAGCTTCTGTTTTAGCAAATGAAATACCTGCATTTCCAACTTGAGCACTTCCTACTGCAGAAAGACCACCTTCTGCACCACCATTAAGAACCCAAGCAGGTGCACCATCAAAACATTTGTTCACTTTTGATGCAGTAAGACCATTACCCTTTGGCGTACAACCAGCAATAGCAAACGCTGCTACTACAATAAATATTAAAAAGTTTTTTTTCATAATAATGCCTCCATATTATTAATATAACTACTATATATGTTATATTCAAACTTTATTTTCTAATGATAATCTCATTATCACTTAATTTTGTAACTTTATATTTACTGTCTTTTTCTAAAAATATACCTAAATACAATGCTTTATCTGGATAATTAACCGATAAAGATGTTTGGTTTAATTCTCTGACATTTAACACAAACGGAATATTTTTTAAATCATCTCTTAATTCATTAAAATCATCAAGTGATGTATTTGCACCTGTTAAAACTACTCTAATGGATTTCTTATCAATACCAGATAAAACTTCCAAAACCTGAGATACTACCTTAACAGCAGTATTTTTTGCCATAGTATTATAAACACTTAATGCAGCATCTTCTAATGTTGCACCTTGACCTCTGCCATTAAAAAAACCTGTTTTTAGAAGTTTCTTGTTATTATCTATTAGCTTCCAGCTTAAATCACCACCTGCAATATTGATATTAAAAGAACCATAACCAGTATTATTGCCCTTATCTAGTATAGACAAACTACCAAGCAATATGTTCTCACATTTATATTTATTTGTAATATTTATTATGCCATCATATTTTGAATGTTTTACAGCATTTAAAAAAATTGTTCTACTAATGCCGTTATAATTTACTTCTGCAACATTAATACCCTGCTCTTTAAATAAATTTATTGCTTCCAAAGTAAAATTATTATTATAGTTTATACTGCCATTGGGCATTACCCCACCAATAATGACACATAATGCATCATCATTAGGTAAACCACTATCATTATTATCAGCATTATTTTCAATTACATTAGCATTAATTTTAACAATATACTTATTATCTACAATTTTTTCCTCAATTATATCATATGATGAAATAGTTGCAGTAAGTTCTGTTTTTATAGCTTCATCAATAATCTTTGAATTATTGATAATACTTTCAACCTTAACTTTAGCAGGGCTTACAGATTCAACAGCGGACCATTTTGCACGAAGTAAGGCAATAGAGCGTGCTGATTCATTATCATTATTTTCAATTAATGCTTCACCTTCTGCTGTTACTGAACTAGCAAATACAATACCATTATACATTAAAAATAAAATAAATATAACAATTCTCATAAATATTCCATTTAATTATATATTATTTAGGTTGTTCAAGCCCAAGTTCTTTCATTACCAGTTGCAAATCTTTCCAAGCATCTGCTTTTTTTGATGGATTTCTTAAAAGATATGCAGGGTGAAATGTTGGTAAAACTTTATAACCATAAAAATCCTGCCACGTTCCTCTAAGTTTACTAATACCGAGTTTAGTCTTACCATCAGGCTGAAGTAAAAAATTTAATGAGATAGAACCAAGACATACAATAATCTCTGGGTTAATAATTTGTATCTGGCTTCTTAAATATCCTATACAAGCTTGTGCTTCTTCAAATAATGGGTCTCTATTGCTTGGCGGCCTGCATTTAACAATATTTGCAATATAAACATCATCTCTACTTAAACCCATTGCATTAATCATCTTTGTAAGAAGCTGTCCACTTCTACCAACAAATGGTAACCCTTGATTATCTTCTTCTGCCCCAGGCCCTTCTCCAATAAACATTAAACGTGTTTCCAGGTTGCCACTGCCAAAAACAATATTCTTACGTGTTTCATGTAATTGGCATTTATTACAATTACTAAAACTATTTCTAAGAATATCAAGCTGTTCTTTTTTTGATGAATTTATATCTTTTATATTACTATTTTCCATATTACTACTATCTTTCTTATTACTTTGCTTTAACATCATAATATCATCTAGACCAAATAATGAAGCTTTAGGGTTATTAAAAAACGAACTCATAAATTCCATCACCTATACTGCATAAATATATACCAATATATTGATTAATGCAAGTAATATTGTTAAGTTCTATATTGACAAAAATATAAAACTATAATAAATATAACACATAAAACAATATTTGTGTTACTAACAACAGGGGTATTATGGATAATATATTATGGAATAAAGTTGTAGAATTTCATGGACATGCTTGTCCTGGACTTGCTATTGGCTTTCAAGCCAGCTTATTAGTAAAAGAAATATTGGAAATTAATAATAATATTGGTGATGAAGATATAGTATGTATTGCAGAAACTGATGCATGCGGTGTTGATGCTGTTCAAGTAATATTAAAAGCAACTATAGGGACAGGCTCATTACGAATTGACTATAAAGGTAAACAGGCCTTTAACTTCTTTAATAGGAAAAATGGAAAAAGTTGTAGAATAGTTCTTAATAATTTAGATAAAAAGCCTACTAAAGAAGAAAATATGAATTATATTTTATCCCAAAACCCACTAAATATTTTTACAATTAAAAATACAAATATGGATTTCCCTAATAAAGCTAATATTTATAATTCATATATATGTAAAATTTGTGGTGAAAAAACTGCAGAAAATGCTGTTCATGTAATTAATAATGAATATATTTGTTATTCTTGCAATAAGTAATATTAAAATTATAATAATATATCTATAATATTATTTATTTTTATATAAAATTATATTGACTATTATATAAATTTATAATTTAATAAGCCTACTTTTGGAGGCACTATGTTAGTAAATAGTAAAGGCAGGCTATATATTATATCTGCACCAAGTGGAGCAGGAAAAACAACGCTTTGTAATATGCTGATGAAAAAATATCCTGCTATTAAATATTCTATTTCATACACTACAAGAGCACCAAGGGGTAATGAGCAAAACGGTAAAGAATATTTCTTTATAAAAGAAGATGAATTTAAAAAGATGATTCAAGAAGATGTATTTCTTGAGTGGGCACAAGTTCATGGTAATTATTATGGCACATCAAAACAGCAAATAGAAAATGCTTTAAATGATGGCACTGACATTATACTTGATATTGACCCACAGGGTGCAATGCAGCTAAAAGAAAAAACTAAAAATTTAGCTACTTATATTTTTATTACAGCACCAAGTATAGAAGAATTAAAATCAAGACTTATTAAACGTGGCACAGAAAAAGATGAACATATTGCATTAAGAATAGAAAATGCAAAAAAAGAAGTTGAATATTTTAAAAATTATGATTATTTAATAATAAATGATGCAAGTGATGCTGCTTTTAATCAATTTGAGAATATTTATTTGGCAGAAAAATTGCGAACAAATCAATATAATAATGTTATAGAATTTATGAATATATAAGGAGATAATTATGGCATTTTTAGACATTGAACGAGTTATCAACCAACCAGATGTTGACAGTAGATTTAAGTTAGTGCATTTAGCAGCAATGCGTGCTAGAGAACTTAATAATCCAGATGGAGATACTGTTTTGGCTGATTTAAAACAAGGAGAAAAAGTAACATCTAAAGCTCTTTCAGATATTGTTCGTAATAGAATAAAATTTGTTGAAATTAATGATGAAGAAAATAATGAAGAAGAATCTTCTAACAGCGAAGAAAATTAATAAAAAAACTCCTGATTTTATTGAGGCGAACCCCATTTGAGCCTGTGAAAAAAAGTCTGTAAATAGTGCAAACTTAAGTTTTCTATGATATACTAAAAAAATATGAAAGGAGCTTAAGTATGGCACGAAGGAAGAAACCAGTATACAAAGTAGTAATGACGGAGGGTAAGCGTCAAATAATAGCGAATTTATTATCAGAATATGATATTAAATCAGCTAATGATATTCAAGAAGCCTTAAAAGACCTGTTAGGTGGTACCATCAAAGAAATGATGGAAACAGAAA
>CASEIN010000016.1 GCA_949287985.1 Mucispirillum schaedleri
GGTTTTAGTGTAATATCCATTAGTGGTTGTTCTCTCCTTATTTATTTTTTTAGCTAAAAAATATTATTTTATTTTAAGAGAGTTAACAACCACTTTTTTATTTACTACTTTTTTCGCAATCGTTTTTAGAATTTACCTAAGTGTATATTTCTTAAAATAACTCTTTACATTATTTTTTCTTTTTTGTAGTGTAGGTTGAATTTGATTAAATCATATTATTTTAGAAGGTGATAATATGAAAAAAGATTTAACAGTAGGCAGTCCTTTAAAGCTCATTATTTTATTTACAGTTCCTTTATTAATAGGCAACATATTTCAGCAGCTTTATAATACAGCAGATACTATGATTGTGGGAAGAACTATTAGTTTAGATGCACTAGCAGCAGTTGGTGTAACTGGATCACTGGTATTTTTTGTGATAGGGTTTGCACAAGGTCTTACAGGTGGTTTTTCCATTATTACAGCACAAAAGTTTGGCAATAAGGATATGGAGGGCGTAAGAAGAAGCGTAGCTGCTTCTATAATCTTATCAGCTATAATTACAGTAATATTAACGATAATAAGTGTTATATTAGCAGGCTATCTTTTACATATAATACGCACACCATTAGAGCTTTATGATATGGCTTATGACTATATAATAGTAATCTTTTGGGGCACAGGTGCTGCTATTTTTTTTAATCTTTTTTCAAATGTGTTAAGGGCTATAGGAAACAGTAAGTGGCCGCTTTATTTCTTGATTGTAGCATGTATAGTAAATATTGCTCTTGATTATATATTAATCCTTTATTTTCATATGGGTGTTGCAGGGGCAGGGCTTGCAACTGTTATTTCTCAAATTATAGCAAGTCTTTTATGTTTTGAATATATAAGGCGTTTTTGTACCAGAGTTACAGGCAAGGAGCAGTGACTGGAAAATTACAAAAAAAGATGTATGGGAGCATATTCGTGTAGGTATCCCTATGGCAATTCAAGTTGCAATTATTGCAATAGGTATAGTTGTGCTTCAATGGGCATTAAATGATTTAGGTTCATTAGCTATTGGTGCATTCACTGTAGCTCAAAGAATAGATGTGCTTGCTGTCCAATGTTTATTATCTTTTGGTATAACCATGGCTACATATACTGCACAAAACTATGGGGCAGGTGATATTCCAAGAATTAGAAAGGGTGTGCAGCAGGGAAGTATAGTATCTGTTGCATTTGCATTAATTAGTGCAGTTATTATCTTGCTGCTTGCAGATTTTTCTGTTAGACTATTTTTAGGTGACAGCGTAAAAAACCCAGCACAAGTTGAAGAAATTATTTCACTTGCAAAAACCTATTTAATAATTAACTGTTCTATGTATACATTTTTAGCATTACTGCTTGTTTTTAGAAGTACGCTTCAAGGGCTTGGAAACAGTATAATACCTACGGTTGCAGGAGTTATGGAGCTTATTATGAGGGTAGTGGCTGCTGTTGGACTTTCTGTTTACTTTGGTTTTGCAGGTATTTCATGGGCAAGTCCTATAGCATGGGTTGTGGCGTTTATCCCACTTGTCATAGCTTATGTATTTATAATGAAACGATTAAGTAGAAAATATTTTTTTAAAAAAGCAAGAATGGAAAAATTAAATAAATTAAAAGGAGAGTAATGTATGAAAGCAAAACAATTATTAATTTTATTTAGTGTTTTAGGGTTAGCAGCACAGCTATATTTTTTGTATGATTCAATATTTTTTGCATCCTTAAATGAATATACTTTAAGGAATATGGTGGATTTAATATTTGAACTGGAAAATATCATAACATTTGCTGGTTTTATTTTAGCACTTGTAATGGCAGTACTTAACCAAAAGCAGGTAGCAGCAGTTGGAGGCATAATATCTCTTGTAATGCCATTATATATAAGTATAGATTCAGGCTATTTTGAAATAAACAATGTAATTATGATAGTATGTTCTGCATTAATAATTATTACAGGCTTATTTCATAAAAATTTAAAATTAAAATAATTTATTATTTAATCAGGGCAGCCAAGCACAGGGTATTTTTTATTGATTAATGAATCAATACTTATGTTTTGCAAGTAGTTTTCCATATGGTCTTTCATTTCTGTCCAAAGACCATTAATGGTGCATTCTGAACATACAGTGCATTCTTTATTATTAACACAGTGTATAGGTATAATCCCACCGTCCATAACTGTAATAATATCAAGTATTGATATTTCAGTTGCAGGTCTTGCAAGCTGGTAGCCCCCTAATTTACCTGCGGTTGCAATAACAAGCTTATTTTTTTTCAATGCAGAGAAAATTTGTTCAAGGTATTTATTTGAAAGTCCTAATTTATCAGACAAAACAGCGATGCCTACAGGTTTATTATCTTTTGACAGGATATTTAAAGCATGAAGTGCACGAATTGCATAGATTGATTTTGTAGTAATTTTCATATTCCCTCCCAATCATATTTTAAATTATTGGCTGTGATTCTCCCTTAGCAGTTTAATTTCAGCAGCATAGCCATCTATTTCATTTGGTGTTTCCAGATAGTAAGGCAGGTGAGAAAGTTTTGGGTGATTAATAAACTTAATAATGGCATCAAGCCCTATTGTGCCTTTACCTATTTTTTCATGCCTGTCTTTTCTACTGTTAAAAGGCATCATAGAATCGTTTAAATGCACAGCTTTAAGTCTATCAAGCCCAATTATCTTATCAAACTGTTCAAGGACACCGTCTAAATCTTCAACTATATTATAACCTGCTGAATATATGTGGCAGGTATCAAGGCAAACACCAAGTTTATGGTTTAGTTCAACCCTGTCGATTATTCTTCTGATTTCTTCAAAAGATGCTCCAACCTCACTTCCCTTGCCAGACATAGTTTCAAGCAGTATAGTAGTTTTATATTCTTCTTTTAATATTTCATTTAACATACCAGATATATATTCAATAGCAATATCCACCCCTTGACCAACATGGCTTCCTGGGTGAAAATTATAAAGGTTATTTGGTATATATTCCATTATTTCTAAATCTGAAGCCATAGTGTTTTTGGCAAATTCACGTAAGCCTACATCACTAGAGCATGCATTTAATGTGTATGGTGCATGAGCTAAAATCGGTGCAAAATGATTACTAGATGTAATTTCATTAAGACCATCAGCATCTTTTTTATCAACAGCTTTTGCTTTAGAACCCCTAGGGTTGCGACTAAAAAATTGAAATGTATTTGCTTCTATACTTAATGCTTCTTTCCCCATATGTTTAAAACCCTTAGATGAAGAAAGATGACAACCTATGTTTAACATATTATATACTCCATTTATATTATATTATTAGTATATAGTAAAATCATACAAAATCAATCGTAAATTAGAAAATACTACAAAAATTGTGTAAATTTTATAATAACTTATACATTTGACAAGTTTTTTCTTGTAATCATAAATATTTTTTATTAAAATAAACTTGTAGATATAATATAAGAGGTGAAGTATGCATAAGTTATCAAGTATTTTAAGTGCAGAGCAGGTTTCTTTTTTATCTTCTGTGGGTATTTCTATTGCTGATAAAGAATATTCTACAGATGAAGTAAGTGATATGTATTTTGCCGTAATGGATAAATTAGGTGATAATCTAGGCGATGAAATAAAATCTCCAGATGCTTTTAGCAAAAGCTGTTCAGAAATACTAAGTGTTTTATCAAAAATTACTAATGGATAACAACTAATTCTTTTTAAGTGTTGAACTTATCATAATATTACTTTGTCATAAATTATATGCTGATTGTAACTATTTATGTTATATTATGAACTAAATAGTATGATTGGTATTAATTTTTTTGACGAGGTGATGTGTGAGTAGAGTATCAAAATGGAGTATTAGTGGTCTTATACTAGGCTGTTTAATATTTATTACTTCTCCAAGTTTTAAAGAACTTTTTACAAATATTAATATTTGGCATTACAAGGAATTATCACTTTATTTAACGGGCTCAATAGCTATTGTTTATATGGTTATGAGTATGGTATTATCTGTCCGTTTTAGTATAATTAATAACTATGCAGGCGGGCTTGATAAAGCCTATAAAATCCATAAATGGGTTGGTATTTGGGCTTTTGTATCATCAATAGTTCACTGGTTTACTGAAACTTGGTTTATTGATATTTGTAAACTTATTTTTACACTGCCGCCAAAAGTAAAAGGTGTTTCTACTATCAGCGATTTTGCCAAACAGGTATATCACATTGGTAATGATATGGTAGAATATGCTTTTTATGTATTTGTAGTAGTGCTTGTAATAGCCTTATTAAAAAGAATACCATATCATATATTTAGATATGTTCATAAATTAATCCCAGTTTTATTTTTATTTGCAGCATATCACTCTTTTACAATACAAATAAAAGGTGCATGGTTTGGCTCAATTGGAAGTTTTATGTTATCTATTATAATATTTATTGGTGTAGTGTGTGCTTTAATAGATTTGCTGCAACTTATAGGCTATAAACATAAAGTATTTGGTGAAGTTGTAAAATATTCATACAATGAAAATAATAAAACAATGGTAATAGATATTAAAACTATGAAATCATTTGATTTTAAAGCAGGTCAGTATGTATTTTTAAGGTTTGGTCATAAAAAAGAGCCACATCCTTTTAGTATTGCAGGCTGTGATAAGGAAAATAATGCAATACGCTTTATTATTAAAGAGCTGGGTGATTATACAAAGGCTTTAAAAAACAGCATAAAAGTTACAGATATAGTGCTTGTAGAAGGTCCTTACGGCACATTTACTTTTGAAAGTACTAATCAGCAGATATGGGTTGCAGGTGGTATCGGTATAACTCCATTTATTGCACGTTTAGAGTATTTAGTTTCAAGTGGTAAAAAGGTAGATAATGTGGATTTTTATTACAGTTCACGTGGGGAAAACCCATTTGTAGATATTGAAAAATTATGTGAAAAAGCAGGTGTTTGCTTCCATTATACAAACACATTAAAAGAAGGCAGGCTTACTTTTGAAAAAATAAAACAAACTATAAAAGATATAAAAAATGTTTCCATATGGTATTGTGGACCTGCAAAATTTGGTAAAGATATACAAAATAAAGCAAAAAATGCAGGAATAAATAATAAAAATATACATTATGACAGCTTTGATATGAGATAAAAGTAGAACGAATGTATGTTAAAAAAAAACAAACAAAATAAGCTGGTTGTGTTCTAAAACACACACTAGCTTATTTTTTTATCCTTATTTATAAATAATTTATAAATGGTATATTTTTTGCTTATGTTAATACAAATGTTAAAAAGTAGTGCATTTAAGGAGTTAGGTATATGCAAAAAACAATAGATAAATCATTTACTATTAATGGAATAGGTCTTCACAGTGGCAGGGATTTTCAAGCTGTAATAAATCCTGCTCCATGCAATACAGGTATTCAGTTTAGGCGTGATGATGTTCGTCATTGTGATTATACGCGAATAACTCCATATAATGTGTCATCTACACAGCTTGCAACAACTATTGACTGTGGTGGGCTGCCTATTAGCACTATTGAGCATTTTTCAGCTGCTTTTTATGGTCTTGGTATTGATAATGCATTTATATCAGTATCTGGAACTGAAGTGCCTATACTTGATGGTTCTGCAAAAGAAATTATAGAATGTATTGAAAAGGCAGGCTATAAAGAGCAAAATGAAAGCAGAAAAGTATTAAAAGTAACACGTCCTGTATCTATTGAATACGAGGGTAAAACTGTAGAAATTGAACCTAGTAATAATTTTGAGATAACTTTTGAACTTGATTACCCACACCCAGTTATTGGTAAGCAGGTATTTACATATGTATATGATGAAAATACATTTCATGAAGAAATAGGTATTGCTAGAACTTTTGGATTTAAAAGAGAGGTTGAAGCATTATGGTCTATGGGGCTTGCCAAAGGTGGTTCTTTAGATAATGCTATTGTTATAGATGATGAAAAAGGCGTTTTAAATGAGGAAGGCTTAAGGTTTAGTAATGAATTTGTTCGCCATAAAATCCTTGATATGTTTGGTGATTTAGCATTAATTGGATACAGACTGCAAGGAAAAATCAAAGCAAGTAAATCAGGCCACCATGTTAATAATGTTTTTGCAAGAGCCTTATTAGAAGCTACTAATAGTTATGTTATAGAAGAAGAAAAAGAAAGCAAAAAAATAAAAAAAGAAGTAAAAGAAAGCCCAGCATATAATTCATTTAATGGAAATATTGCTGCAAGTGCAGTTTAGTGCAATATTTCTATTGATAAATTTTGCAGTGTGTAATATATTGCAGACTAAAATTTATATGCAGGTTAAGTTATGAGACAAAGCAGATACTTTATACAAACATTAAGAGAAATACCATCAGAGGCTGAAGTTGTAAGCCATCAATTAATGCTTAGAGCTTCCATGATAAAGAAAGTGGCAGCAGGCATATATGATTACCTTCCATTAGGTCTAAAAGTTATTCGTAAAGTAGAAAATATAATTAGAGAAAATATGAATAAAGCAGGTGCCATTGAGCTTTTAATGAGTGTTGTACAGCCTGCAGAATTATGGCAGTCATCAGGCAGATGGAACCATTTTGGAAAAGAGCTTTTAAGGTTTAAGGATAGGGGTAATAGAGATTTCTGTCTTGGTCCTACTCATGAAGAAGTAATTACTGATATTGTAAAATCTCAAGTTAATTCATATAAACAAATGCCAGTAACATTATACCAAATACAAACTAAATTTCGTGATGAAGTTCGCCCTAGGTTTGGGCTTATGAGAGGCAGAGAATTTATTATGAAAGATGCCTACTCTTTTGATATTGATGATGCTGGAGCAGATGTAAGTTACCAAAAAATGTATGATGCATATAAAGCTATCTTTACAGCATGCGGGCTTGCTCATAAAGTAGTAGATGCTGATACTGGCTCTATTGGTGGCTCATTTTCTCATGAATTTATGGTGCTTGCTGATACTGGTGAAGATACAATTATTTCATGTAATAAATGCGAATATTCTGCCAATGTGGAAAAAGCAGTAGTTGTTGATAGTGGTGAGAAAGAAAATGCAGCATTAAAAGATATGGAAGAAGTAGCCACTCCTAATAAACATACAGCTTTAGAAGTAGCAGAATTTTTAGGTGTTGATATAATACATGTGCCAAAAACTATGATTATTAGATGCGAAGGCGTAGTAGTTGATGGCAGGGAAGAAGATATATATGTTGCCTGTATGGTTAGAGGTGACCACGAAGTTAACCTTTCAAAAGTAAAAAATGTTGTTAAAGCAAAATCAGCAGAATTTGCAGAACATTATGAAGTGCTGGATAAAACAGGCTGTTCTATTGGTTCTCTAGGGCCTTGTAATATGCCATTAAAAGTATATGTTGATAATGCATTAAAATATTTATGTAATATTGTGGTGGGTGCAAATAAGGAAGGCTATCACATAAAAAATGTTAATCTTGAAAGAGATGCTAAAATTGAAGGGTATTTTGATATTAGAAATGCAATGCCTAAAGATAAATGCCCGCATTGTAATGGAGAATATCAGGAAACTAAAGGTATAGAAGTTGGCCATATTTTTAAGCTTGGAACGAAATATTCTGAAAGTATGGGTGCAAAAGCATTGGATAAAAATGGCAAGAATATACCAATAGTTATGGGTTGTTATGGTATTGGTGTTGGTAGAACAGCAGCCAGTGCCATAGAGCAGCATTATGATGAAAAAGGTATTGTGTGGCCAAAGGCTATTGCACCTTTTGAAGTAGTTGTTATCCCGCTTAACACAAATGATGATGAAGTTATAGCAAAATCAGATGAAATATATAATGGTCTTTTATCTCTTGGAGTTGATGTAATAATTGATGATAGGAATGAAAGAGCAGGTGTTAAATTTAACGATGCTGAATTAATTGGCTATCCACTTCGCGTTAGTGTAGGTAAAAAATCACTTTCGGAAGGCAGGATAGAAGTTGTTATAAGAAGAACTGGAGAAGTAATTTTTCTAGATTTATCAAATAATTTGGCTGATAAAGTGAAAGAAATACTAGATACTAAAGTTATATAGTATTGAAAAATAAAAATAAAATTAAATAAAGTTATAAAAAATAATTTATATTTTTTTCATTTTTTACTTGATTATTATAAAGAATTCTGTCATAAATGAAAATGAATAATGAATTTTAGTTTTTTACAATAGTGACGATTATTATATATACAAGTAAATTACACAGGAGTGGATAATGGCTAAAAAATACACCGTTATGATATTTGATCCAGAAGTTTATGGTAAGAGTAGGACAATCTTTCTTTCCACTCGTCCCTTTTGGGTTGTAGGTTTTGTATTACTGTTTTTTGTATTAACGACTGGTGTTGCATCATTTTTAGCTTATTCTTTTTATCAGGATTCAAGACTACAACAGGCAGCTGTTGGTGGTGATATAAATGGCAATGCAGTTTTTAAAGCTCAATTTGCTAATTATCTGCAGCAGTTAGATGAATTAAACAGCAAGTTATCTGAGCTTGATGAACTTGAGTATAAAGTTAGAGAGCTTGTATCATACCAGGACGGCAGCAGGGTAGTTAAGCAGGTTGCAGTTGGTGGTAAAGAAGTTGATATTTTAAGAGAATACTATGCTTTTTCAGATAGAAGAGAGCAGGAATTTTTTGACAGCTTAAATGAAACTCTTGATGTAATGCGTATAGAAATGAATAAAAGGGAAGTAAGCCTTGCAAAACTTGTTGATTTCTTAGAAGAAAAACGTCTTGTTATGCTTTCAACACCTACTATATGGCCTACAAGGGGTTGGGTATCATCTAAATTTGGATTTAGAGATTCACCATTTACAGGTAGAAGGGTTTTCCATGAAGGGCTTGATATTGCAGCAAAAACTGGTTTACCAGTTAGAGCTACTGCAAAAGGTATAGTTGTTTTTGCAGGTGAAAAAGCTGGTTATGGTAAAATAGTTACAATAGACCACGGTTATGGTTATATGACAAGGTATGGTCATAACAGCTCCCTGACTGTAAAAGTAGGTGATAAAGTGGAAAAAGGTGATGTAATTGCAAAAGTAGGTTCTACTGGTAGAAGCACTGGTCCACACGTTCACTATGAAGTATTAGTTAATGGTATACCAGTTAACCCATTAAAATTTATCATTGATGAAAATGAAACTGCTTTAAGGTAGTTGTGAAAAAATAAAATATTATATTAATATAAAGCATGGCAGGAAGTAAATATATTTCCTGCCTTTTTTATTGTATATGTTTTATATTATATAAGTAAGATATAAATGCAAATATATATAAAAAAGAAATATAATAACTAAATAGTACAGCTGCAAACATTTTTTTGAATTAATATTTATTTACCTAAATATAAAGTATAATAATCGTATACACATTATCTATTTATGATTATGTATTAAGTATATAGATAGTGCAAAAGGATAAATGAAACTCTTCATCAAAATATAGCAAGTTGGTAATATATACAATTAGATTTTATGAAAAATATGCCCTAGTTTATATGTCATACTTTAAATTATATATTTTATAGTAATTATATGGTTTATTAAATTAATTTAAATATTTAAATTTTCCATTAGTCTTAAGTTTATTGGTTTTTGCATATATTATTATACGAAGTAAATGCATATAATATATGCATGTTATAATTAATATTACTTAACATTAGTTAAAAATATTAAAACTTAATAATATAAATAGATAAGTATTGTATATAGTATAATTACATTTATACTTATACTTGTAATGTATTGAATATTATATAAGTATAAATATAATTATGAATTGGTTATCAATGAAATCTTTAAAAATATTTCTTCTTTTTAAAAAGTAATGCAAGCACAAAAGATATACCAAACATGGCAGCAATACTTATGGCAAAACCATGAGGATTGGAAGAAAATGGTATTACTTCAAAATTCATGCCAAATATACCACCAACTACCATAGGTGGCAGCATTAATGTTGAAAGCATTGTTAAAATATTAATAAATTTATTAGATTTCATTTGTAATCGTGACATATTTTCATCATAAACACTGCGTATAGAATCTTTGCAATACTGCATAGCTTCGTTTAAATACAATGAATGCTCAAATAAATCTTCATAATATGGTACAATGCTTGTTTCATCTTGCAGATTATTATTTTCCATAGAAAGCCTTAAAAGCTGGCTTACAACATCATAAGAAGCACGAGTATGGCGTGATAAAAAGTTAACTTTACGTTTTAAATGGAATAATTCAGAAGTATCACAAGGGTGTGTAATATCTTCTGCCATTGTATCTTCAAGATTATCAACTGCTAAATTTATATTATTTAATATGGTAATATAGTTATCTATTACAGCATCAATTAATGCATATACTAAATAGTTAATACCTCTTTTATAAAAATTATTAACATGCTTAAATAACCTTTGAAGAACTATATTAAATTCTTCACATTCAAATTCTTCAAAAGTAATTAAAGTATTATCCATTGCAATTAAAGATATTTGGTTATCCTGCATATTATTTGAAAAGTTAATAGAGCGAATTATTATAAAATTATAATCAAAAGTATCATCAAATTTAGGGTTATGGTAAGTTTCAAAAATGTCCTCTAAAGTAAGGCTGTTTATATCAAATGGTTTTATAAAATCAAGTATACGAGTGCTGTCAGAAAGCCCTGAAATTCTAATCCATTTGAATGTGTTATCATCACTTAAAGAATCAAGCTGTGTAACTTTATTTGCATCAAAAGCATAGCATGATATATTAGTATCAGTAGGTGGAGTATCACCTTCATATATAATTGTCCCCGGTGCTGCACCTCTTGATTTAAAGAAAAACCTTTTGTTCATATATCACCTTTATACTATTTAACTGGTTTATTTTTAGGTCTAAAATGCATACATTGTGTGCCTGAGTTTTTAAAAACTTCTAAAGACGGTATCATTTTTGAACGAAACCCTATTGCTTTACATGCATAGGGAGTCGCAGGCTGCCATGTAATGTGTAAATAAATACAGTCAAAACAGTTTATTCGTTTTTCATTACTTTTTTTCATAAAAAAATTTATAATAAATCCAATGAAAAAAATCAAGAATTAATCTAAAATACAACTAAATCTAATCATATTTAAAGCTTTATAGATAAATTTTTAATTACAGCTGAAAATAATTTATAAATAATGTGCTGATGTTTTTTAATAATATCTGAAAGTATATGTTTGTTTTATATATATTTCTATGTAGTAATTTATAAGTTATAGTAATACTTATAAATAGGTGCAGCTTTAATAATGCCATCAAACATTTAGAAATAATTATTTATATTTAAAATAGCAAATATTGATTATAAAAAATTGAAATCTTAAATATAATTGAAAGTGTATCTAATTTATATAATATTACGAATATTAAAAATAAAGCACGAAAAATATACTAGGCTATATATTTGCCCGTATTGTTTTACATCTAGAAATAAATGGAAAAAACGAGTTAATTTTTATAACTTCATAAGTAAGAATAATAAAAAGTAGATGAAAAGAATGATTATATTAGTAAGAAACTTGTGAAAATATGTATTTTTTGAAAAAAATAAGGGCAGCTTAAATGCTGCCCTATATATATCTAATTTATATTTTTATAATTTAAAGAATGATGCATCATCTTTTAACTGGTTTGAAATAGTTTCAAGTTTTTCAACTTCTTTAACGTTTTCCTGCATCATCATTTGAGTATTAGATGACATATCAGCCATTTCAGCAAGGTATGACTGCACTGTTTGAATACCTGTTTCCTGCTGGCTTGAAGATACACTAACATCTTGAGCCATAGAAAGTGAGTCATTAGCCTGAGCCTGAATCTCATTTAATATTTCACTGGTAATACCTGCAAGTTCAAGACCTTTTTCAACCTGTGGCAGAGTTTGTTCCATAGCTGCAACAGTTACTTCAATTTCTTTTTGAATATCAGAAATCATATTGGTAATTTGTGCAGTAGTCTGCCCTGTTCTTTCAGCAAGTTTTCTAACCTCATCTGCAACCACGGCAAAGCCTCTACCATGTTCACCAGCTCTGGCTGCCTCAATAGCTGCGTTTAATGCAAGTAAGTTAGTTTGGTCTGCAACTTCAGCAATAAGCCCTGCACTACCACTAATTTCATTAGATTTATCTTTAAGGTTTCTAATTTTTTCAGCCGTTTCAAGCACTGTAGCACTTACTTTATTAATAGCTTCCGTTGTGTTATTCATGGCTTCGTTACCTTTTTTAGAAAGCTCTAGAGTTTTTTCTGAGTTTTGCTCTGTTTGTTTTGCAATTTCAGCAATTTTAGCTGTTCCTGCTGCCATATTTTGAATTTGTTCAACACTTCGCATAGATGCAGCGTGCTGGTCTTCAGCAGCTTTTTGTGCATGAACTGATGATTCAGACACAACATTTGTACTTAAACCAAGTTCTTCAGCTGAACGCTGAATATTTTTTATAACGTTTCTTAAATGCCCCTGCATGAATACAATGTGGTATAAAAGGCTGTCTGTATTTTTAGTATTAGTTTTAACTTCTTTAGTTAAGTCACCTTGAGAGATAGCATTGAAACTTTTAGAAGCATCTTGTGGGTCACCACCTAAAAGTTTTAAAAGATATCTAATAATAAATATTGCAATAGATGAACCTAATAAAAGAGCTATAATAGAGTTTATAATCATCATAAATTTAAAGTTAGCAGTACCTTTTGTAACAACTGGAGTAATAGCCTGGTTTTTATTTTCCTCTAAATCAATAAATTCATTAATCACTTTCAACCAGTCAACAAATTTTGGACGAACTTGATTTAAAGTATTCATCATTTCAGTAGTATTGCCAGCTTGTTTATATTCTATAATCTTCTTTATAAGAGGCATAGTTTCTTCTTCAATTGTATTTATTTTTACTAAAATATCCTGTTCTTCTTTAGTAAGCATATTTTTATCAATAAAATCAGACTGCATTTTGTTTTTTGCTGCTACATAAAAGTCTTCTTCATATTTAATCTCTTTAAGATACGTATCTAAATCAGCTTGATTATTAGCAAAAACAACATCACGTATAGAAATAGACCTGTTGTGAACAGAACCACGGTAGTTAATAGCAACCCTTTGCTTTGGCGAATTGACTTCATTTATCTCATGTAGGTTATTCTCAATAAAAGTAATTCTGTTAATAGATAGAATAGAAATTCCTAAAATCATAATAACAAGCACACCATAACCCGCACCGATAATGGTGAAAATACTTATTTGACGTTTTTTCTTATTCATTGCACAACTCCAAAAATAAACACGTGTTCAGTATATCAAGTAAAAAAATAGACTATTGCATTTTATTGTATAAGTCAAGGAATAAAAGAGAAAAATTATACAAAAAACTTCATAATCTATAAAAATACTTTTCATATACAAAAAAATATAGTATATGGTATATATATGACAAAAAATATGAAAGGAAAGTTCATGGAAGAAATAAAAAGAATATCTTATGATGAAGCAGTAAAATTATACAAAGAGGCAGATATTTTAGAGCTTGGTGCTATGGCTGATAAAATACGAAAAACTCTTCATTCAGATAATATAGTATCTTTTGTAATAGACAGAAATATAAACTATACTAATATATGCACATGTAAGTGTAAATTTTGTGCTTTTTATAAAAATGAAGGTGAAGATGGGGGCTATGTTATCTCTAAAGATGAATTAGCTTCAAAAATACAAGAAACTCTTGATTTAGGTGGTTCACAAGTTTTACTTCAAGGTGGCTTGCACCCTGAATATAAAATTGAATTTTATGAGGATATGTTAAAATTTATGAAAACATTTCCTATATGGCTGCATGCATTTTCTCCACCAGAAATCCACCATATTGCAAAACAAAGTGGGTTGACTATTGCTGAAACCATTGAAAGATTAGTTAAAGCAGGGCTTGATTCTATTCCCGGAGGCGGTGCAGAAATATTAGATGATGAAGCAAGAAAAGCTGTAAGCCCTAATAAAATCAATTCTGCATCATGGCTTAATGTTATGGAAGAAGCTCATAAGCAGGGCTTAAAAACTACTGCTACTATGATGTTTAGAAAAACTGATAGTGCAGAAATAATTGTCAGCCATTTTGATAAAATACGTTCATTACAAGATAAAACAGGTGGTTTTACTGCATTTATTCCATGGCCTTTTCAGCCAGGTAACAGTGAACTAGATGATGAAGCAGTTACTGCCATAGAATACTTACGTGTGCTTGCTCTTGCAAGAATATACCTTGATAATGTGCCAAACATACAAGTATCATGGGTTACTCAAGGGGCAAAGGTTGCTCAAATCGGGCTTTTCTATGGTGGTAATGACTTTGGTTCTGTTATGATAGAAGAAAATGTTGTTCGAGCAGCTGGTGCAAATTTTCGTTTGAAAACTGAAGAAATAAAGCATATAATAAAATCAGCAGGTTTTATTCCTAAAATTCGTAATATGCAGTATGATATTATTGGTGAATAATAACATATTATAATGGAAGTGATATTTTGAAGGGACAGTTGTTAAATGCTCTTATTAAGATTTCAGCAGAAATTAACTCTAATATGGAGCTTGATACCTTATTACCAGATATTGTAAAAATTACTGGCGACTATTTAAAAGTTCGCAACGCTTCCATTATGCTTATTGACTGGGATACCCTTACAATTAACTGCTACACTGGAGCTGCTCCAAGCCATAATTCATTATCTGTAAAGCAAGGTATTGTAGGTGATGTGGCAGGCACAGGTACAGAATACATTGTTAATAAAAGTAATCATTCAGGAAAGGGCAGTAAATCATTTTTAGCACTTCCACTTAAAGCAGGCAGTAAGATTTTAGGTGTTTTTAATTTAACAGATAAAGATGAAGATTACTTTAACGAAGATGAAGTATCCATTGCTAGATATATTGCCTCTCAATGTGCATTAGCCATTGAACGTCATAACATATATACAAAAATGCGTGCCAATGAAAACCTGCAGGCAATAGGGCTTTTAAAATCATCTGTAGCTCATGATATTTCAAATCTTTTATCAATTGCTGATGTTTACCTTGGGCTTATGGAAGAAGAAATTGATAAAAATTCCAATGTTTATGAATATATTAAAGCTGTAAAAAGTGAAATGAAGCGTATAAGTATACTTGCAACAGATATGCTTGACTTATCAAAAGATAAGCTTGTTATTCATAAAACAAAATTTGCAGTGTCAGAACTTATTAATGAATTAAAATTATATAGCGAAGCATTTACGAAAAGCTCAAATGTGCAGGTGGAATTTATTGTTAAAAGTGATGATGAAATAGTGGCAGATAAAAATAGATTATTTAGAGTTTTCTTTAATTTATTAAATAATGCAGCTGATGCCATAAGTGATAAAGGCAGAATAATATTATCAGTGAAAAGAACAGGCAAAGATATTAGCTTTTTAGTGGCAGATACAGGAAAAGGTATATCTAAAGATAATATAGGTAAGTTATTTCAGCCATTTTTTACATCAGGTAAAATAAAAGGCACAGGGCTTGGGCTTGCAGTTGTGCAGGATATTATTAAGGCACATTCTGGCAGAATATCTGTAAGGTCACGTCTTGGAGCTTATACATGCTTTTTAATTAGGATACCAAAAGATGGATAGGATAGTAGTAAGGGCAGCAAAGCCACAGGAACACGCAAAAGATATATGTAATAAAGTATATAATCTTCGCCCAAACGAATATGAAATAGAAGGCGGCAGTGAAGATAGAGCTACTGTAATTTTTAAATGTGATGATAAAGTTCAAGATTCTAAAGTATTTTTGACTACTGATGAGGGTGCATTTACTGGGTTTTTATATATGTATCCTGCTGTTAATGAAGGGAAAATGCATACTTTAGAAGAAGTCATGGATTACTTAAAAGGCGAAGAAGTAGAAAATATCGATAAAGAGCAGATAAGCAGTCTTTTCCATAAATTTGCAGATGGAGAAGTCATTGAAAATGAAGTAATTGCAGAAGGTGTTCGCCCTACTATGGGTAAAGATGCAGAAATAACGCTGCATTTTGGAACAGCAGATAAAAAGCCTAAAATAAAAGACGGTAAGGTAGATTTTAAAAACCTTGATAATATAGTAATGGTTGAAAAAGGTGATATATTAATTACTAAAAAACCAGCTATACAGGGAAGCCGTGGTAGAAATATTAAAGGTGGAGAAGTTACCCCAACTCCTGCAAAAGATATTGTTATACTTCCTGGTGATGGTGCTACTGTTAATGAGGCAGGCACAATCTTTACAGCTACGACAGATGGATATGTGGATTTTGGTAATAAAAGGCTTGGTGTATATCAAGTTTATATGGTAAAGGGTAATGTGGATTATTCTACAGGAAATATTCGTTTTAATGGTTCTGTGCACGTAAAAGGCGATGTGCTTTCTGGTTTTACCATAGAGGCAGAAAAACATATACTAGTTGACGGCATATGTCAGGATTGTGAAATAATAGCAAAGGGCAATGTTATATTGCGAACAGGTATGAAATGCTCTGGTTCTGGTTTAATTAGGGCTGGTGGTTCTGCAATTATAGGCTATGCAGAAAAAGCCAAAATATATGCAAAAGAAAGTATAGAAATACGGAAATATGCTTTTAACTGCGAGCTTTTTGCAGGTGTAAAAATAGATGCTATGAATGGTGATGGTATTATTGCAGGTGGTCTTATCCGTGCTTTTCAAGATATTTCTGTTAAGCAGCTTGGCACAAATGGTAACTCAAAATTTAATGTAATACTTGGTATGAAATATTACATAGAGTTTGAACTTGAAAAATTACGCAGGGAAAAAGCACGTATTCAAGAGACTATTGACAGGGTTGATACTGCATTATCAAGGTTTAACTTAACAAGACCAAAAATAGCTAATCACCCAAAAATAATAAAAATGCAGGAAGTAAAAAGCTCTTTAGGTGATTTAATTGTTGAACTTGATACTAGAGAAGCTAAGCTTATTAAGGAAAACAAAGCAAAAAACCCACGTATGAAAGTTAAGAATAAAGTTTTTGAAGGTGTAACTGTAATGTTTTATAATGTGGGTGCTGTGGTAAAAGAATCTATGGATAATATGGTTTTTTACTATGATGAAAAGTATGGCGAAGTAGCTTGGATAAGCCTTAAAAACGCCAATGCATTAGACTAATATTTTTATAAATTTTAAGTAAAGGAGTGTATGCAGTTAACTGCATAAAAATATATGAAAAATAATATAATAATTCGTGGAGCAAGGCAGCATAACCTTAAAAATATTGATTTAGATATTCCAAAAAATTCTTTAGTTGTAATAACAGGTGTAAGTGGTTCTGGAAAATCAACATTAGCTTTTGATACATTATATGCAGAAGGTCAAAGACGGTATGTAGAATCACTTTCATCTTATGCACGTCAATTTCTTGAACTTATGGAAAAACCAGATGTGGATACAATTGAGTATTTATCCCCTGCCATAAGTATTGAACAAAAGTCTATCAGCAAAAACCCACGTTCTACAGTGGGAACAATTACAGAAATATATGATTACATGAGGCTACTATACGCACGTGTTGGCGATGTGTTTTGCCCAAGCTGTAATAAGCAGATACAGTCTTTTACTGTCCAAAAAATAGTTGATGCAGTGCTTGCTCACCCACAAGGCACAAAGGTGGAAATATTATCACCTGTAATTCGTGGTAAAAAAGGTGAATTTAAAAAATATTTTAAAGATATGCTAAAAGATGGATTTGTTAGAGCTTACGTTGATGGAGAAAGTGTAAGGCTGGAAGATGATATAGAGCTTGATAAAAATGTTAAGCATGATGTATCCATATCAGTAGATAGGATTATACTAAAAGATGATATATCAAGACGTCTTACAGACTCTATTGAGATAGCTTTAAAACATGCTTCAGGGTTAGTAGAAATAATATGTGATGGTCAAAAAACATTATATAGTGAAAAATTTGCCTGTATTGACTGTGGTATAAGCATTGCAGAAGTTGAACCAAGAATTTTTTCATTTAACAACCCATTTGGAGCATGCCCAGAATGTGAAGGTATTGGTGAATGTTCTGTTTTTGATGAAAGTGCCATTATTCCAGATACAAATAAAAGTATAAGAGATGGTGCTGTTAAAGTATGGGAGCAGTATGATAACTTCCATTTTTACAACATATTAAATGCACTTTCTGCTAAATACAGTATTGATTTAAACAGCCCATGGCATAAGCTTTCCCAAAAACACAAGGATATAATTCTTTATGGTGTAGAAGAACCACTGGAACTTTTTACATTTAAGGGCGATAAGAAAGTATTTTATGAAAAGCAGTTTGATGGTGTAATTGGCGAACTGCAGCAAATGTTAAATTCTGGAATCATTAGTGAAATAGAAACAGCAAAAAAATATATGACATTTCGCCCCTGTACTGCCTGTAACGGCTCACGGCTTAAAAGCGAAAGTTTATCTGTTAAAATAAAAGGGCTTAATATTGCAGAAGTATCAAAATTTAATATAACTCAGTGTATAGAATTTTTCTCAAACTTATCATTTGATGGTTTTAAGAAAGAAGTGGCAGAAAAGATTATTAAAGAAATATTAAGGCGGCTTCATTTTTTAAATGATGTAGGTATAGATTATATTACAATGGACAGGAAAGCTTCCACTTTATCAGGCGGGGAAGCACAGCGTATCCGCCTTGCAACGCAAATCGGCTCAGGGCTTACGGGTGTGCTTTATGTATTAGATGAGCCTTCAATTGGCTTGCACCAAAGGGATAATGATATGCTTATTGCAACATTAAAAAACTTACGGGATATTGGTAACAGCGTAATAGTTGTAGAGCATGATGAAGATACAATTATGCAGTGCGACCAGATTATAGATATGGGAGTAGGTGCAGGCAGAAAAGGCGGGGAAGTTGTATTTCAAGGCAATCCAGAAGAATTATTAAAATCAGAAAAATCATTAACAGGCGGCTATCTTTCTGGAAGGCTTGCTATTGAAGTCCCTAAAAACAGGGTAAAAGTTAACAAGAAACATGTTATTTCCATAAAGGGAGCAACAGAGCATAATTTAAAAAATATAAATGTATCTATACCACTTGGATTAATGACTTGTGTTACAGGTGTAAGTGGTTCTGGTAAATCAACATTAATACTTGATATATTATATCCTGAGCTTATGAAACAGTTATATGGTTCTGCTTATACTGTTGGTGCTCATAAAGGTGTAACAGGGGTGGAGCAGATAGATAAGGTAATAGATATAGACCAGTCCCCAATTGGCAGAACACCAAGAAGCAACCCTGTTACATATACAGATATTTTTAAAGATATCCGTGAGCTTTTTGCTGTTACACCAGAGGCTAAAAAACGAGCATATAATGCAGGCAGGTTTTCTTTTAATAAAAAGGGTGGCAGATGTGAAGTATGCCAGGGTGAAGGCTATATTGAAATAGAAATGCACTTTTTACCAGATATGTATGTAAAATGTGATGCCTGTGATGGCTCAAGATATAATAGAGATACATTAGATATTACATACAAAGGTAAAAATATTGCTGAAGTGCTGGAAATGACAGTTAACCAGGCAGCAGAATTTTTTGATAATATACCAAAACTAAAATCTAAATTAGATGTCTTAAGAGATGTGGGCTTAGGTTATATAAAACTTGGTCAGCCAGCAACAACATTATCAGGTGGTGAAGCTCAAAGGGTAAAACTTGCAAAAGAGTTAATGAAACGCTCTACTGGTAAAACATTATATTTATTTGATGAACCAACAACTGGGCTTCATTTTGATGATATTAATAAGTTAATAAAAATATTTATGCGTCTGCGAGATGGTGGCAATACTGTAGTTATTATTGAACATAACCTTGATGTTATAAAATGTGCTGATTATTTAATAGATTTAGGACCTGAAGGCGGCGATGGTGGCGGCAGTATTGTATTTGAAGGCACTGTAGAAGACTGTGTTAAATGTGAAAAATCATACACTGGTAAATATTTAAAAAGCAAGTTATAATAATATATTAAAAATGTAGTTTTTACAGATTTATATATAATAAATATTGATATTTTCATTTATCATTGATAAAATAGAATGTTAAAGTATAATATAAGTCAGGTGTAAATGTTTAATATAGTGAAAAAGCCATCAATTTTTGTAGTTTTGTGGTTACTTGTTTTGCAGGTTTTTTCTTATGCATCTCAAATAGATGATATGTATAAGGATTTAACACTGCTAGATAAAACAAGCCAAATAGGCAGGAAATCCTATACTACAATTGGTGATAAGTTTTATAAAATATATGCAGATAATCCATCAGGCAGATATGCAGATGATGCATTATTAGGTGCAGCAAGGGCATACAGGCGTTCTTTTGAACGTTTTAATATGCAGACAGATTTAGAAAAATCATTAAACTATTACAGAATGGTTCAAAGTGCGTTTTCATCATCTGCTGCAAGAAATGCGTATTTAGAAAGTGCAGATGTATTTATTAATAGGCGTGACACAACATCGGCTAAATTTACCTTAAATAAGTTAATACAAAAACACCCGCAAAGTTCTCAAGCAAAGGAAGCAGAAAAAAAACTAGCAAACCTTGGCACAAATAACCGCTCTACTATTACACGTCCACAAATGGCACAAAACCAGCCTAATAAACAGGTAGTAAAAGAGCCAGTTGTAGAGCCTGTAAAAAATATTGCAGAAGAAGATGATGAAGATGTGGTATCAGTTTCTGCTGGGCAAAATTCTGGTGCAACAGCATCAGGCAAAACAGTAAATGTGCATGGAATTAGGTATTTTTCAGATAAAGATTATACAAGGATAGTTATAGATTTATCAAACAATGCAGAATATTCAAGCCACTGGTTAAAAGCAGATGCTGCACTTCATAAACCACCACGTCTTACTATAGATATTAATAACTCTATTCTTGGTGGTAATGTATCAAGAAACTTATCAATAAAAGACGGGCTTTTAAGTGCTGTTAGACTTGGCTATCACCCACAGGAAAAAAGAACAAGAGTTGTGCTTGATTCTGAAAATGTAAAAGACTTTACAGTATTTCAAATGAGTAACCCAAGTAGAATTGTAGTAGATGTTTTTGATACAGAACGTAAAAAGGAAGCCAAAAGGATACCGTCTATTACAACAGCACAAAATAATAAAGGCAGCCAAAAACCAGCCTCTCAAGATAATATGAAAGTAAAAGGACCTAATGATTTACCAAGTGATATTACACTAGGGGCAGCTTTAGGGCTTAAAATTAGAACCATAGTTATAGACCCAGGTCATGGTGGAAAAGACCCGGGTGCAGTATATAATGGTATGCGTGAAAAAGATATTGTATTGGAAATAAGTAAATATTTATACGATTATTTAAAAGCAGATCCTGATTTAAATATACACTTAACTCGTGATAAAGATATTTTTATACCTTTAGAAGAAAGAACAGCCATTGCTAATAAATTAAAGGCTGATATATTTGTATCAATACATGCAAATGCTGCGAAAAACAAAGCTGCTTCAGGTCTTGAAACATTTGTGTTTAACGTTACAAACGACAGGGCTGCATTAGAAGTGGCAGCTTTAGAAAACCAGGCAACTACAAAATCTATATCAGATTTGCAGGGAATATTAAAAGATATATTAAAATATTCAAAACTAGAAGAATCTGTATCGTTAGCAGGTTCTGTGCAAAGTAATTTAGTAAAAAGTGTTAATGCATCTAAAAAACAAAATCTTGGAGTTAAGCAGGCACCATTTTATGTGCTTGTTGGTGCTACAATGCCTGCCATTTTAGTGGAAACTGGATTTATTTCTAACTCTGAAGATGCATCAAAACTTAAATCATCAGCTTATAGAAAGAAAGTTGCAAAAGGTATATATGAAGGTTTAAAAGAATATATATCAAAATATAATAACTATTAGGTAGAGCAGTATGGGGTTTGAAAATCTTTTTGAGCCATCACGATTACTTACTTATTTCTTAATAATAATGCGTATGGGTGGTATATTTTTTACAGCTCCAGTATTCAGCAGTTCATCACTTAATAACCAAGTGCGTATGATTTTAGTGTTAGTAATATCGCTGCTTCTTCTACCTGTAGTTACTCCTGTTACTATTACAGACCCAAACCTTTTGTGGCTTGTTATTTCAGTTACTAAAGAAATATTAATAGGTGTATGTATTGGTGGTATGACAAGCCTGCTTTTTTCAGGTTTGCAGCTTGGTGGTTATTTAGTGGACTACCAAATGGGATTTAGTATGGTAAGTGTAATTGATCCTACTACAAATTCTAACGTATCATATTCTGGGCAGGTATACAATCTACTTGGCACATTAATTTTTTTAGCCATATATGGCCACCATATATTTATGCGTGCTGTAACACAGTCATTTGAATTTATGCCTGTTGGTGATTTTAATGTTACAAAAGATGCTATGATGTATGTGATATCAACCTTTATAAAAATATTTGTTATTGCCATACAGATAACGGCTCCAGTATTCATTGCATTAATGGTAACAAATGTAATAATGGGTATACTTGCAAGGCTTGTTCCACAGATGAATATTATGGTAATAGGTTTTCCTGTTAAAATAACAATAGGTGCTTTAATGTTAATAGCATCATTACAATTATTTTACATAGCTTATGAAAAAGTTATATTTGAATATTTTAGGCAGATTAAGAAATTTTTTGAAATAAATGGTTTAGCAGGCGGCTAAATATATATAAAGAGTAGACTATGGCAGAAAATCAAGACGGCGCAGAAAAGAGTGAAGAAGCCACTTCCAAGAAAAAAGATGATGCACGGAAAGAAGGTAATGTTGCTAAAAGTATGGACCTTTCTTCTGGGGTTCTGCTTGTTGCAGCAGTAGGGGCAATGTATGTATATGTGCCTTATATGCTTGAAAATTTCGAAGATTTAGTGGAAGAATTTTTTAAATTTAATAATTTTTCTATTACACAAGATTCTGCTATTGATTTATTTTTGTTTATGATACAGTTTGCAGCAAAAGTTGCACTTCCTATTTTTGCAGCACTTTTTGTGCTTGCTATCGGTATTAATGCATATCAAGTAGGTTTTTATATTTCTACAAAAGCAATAGAGCCAAAGTTTGATAAACTAAACTTTTTCGCAAATTTTATGAAAACATTCTTCAACAAGCGTAAATTAGTTGAGCTTATAAAATCACTTTTAAAGATATTTGTGCTAACGGCTTATGCATGGTATCTTGTGCATATTGAGATAGAAACAATTGTAAGAATGACAGATGCAGATTACAGAGACCAAATGGTCTACCTTGGACATTTAGTTTTTGATGTATCCATTAGAATTGCCATATTAGTATTAGTTATTGGTATAGCAGATTATGCATATCAAAAATGGCAGCATAATGAAGATTTAAAAATGACAAAGCAGGAAGTAAAAGAAGAATATAAACAAATGGAAGGGGACCCTATTGTAAAAAACCGTATTAGGCAGGCTCAAAGAGATGCGGCTAGGCAAAGAATGATGGAAGAAGTGCCTAAATCTGATGTTGTTGTAACAAACCCAACCCATTACGCTGTTGCAATAAGATATGATATGGAAGTGGATAGAGCTCCAAAAGTTGTTGCAAAGGGGCAGCGTCTTATGGCTTTAAAAATAAAAGAAATAGCAAAAGCAAGTGGAGTAAAAATAGTGGAAGACCCACCACTTGCAAGAACACTTTATAATTCCTGTGAGGTAGATGAGGAAATACCAGAAAATTTATATAAAGCACTGGCTCAAATCCTTATGACTTTAGATAAATTTAGAAGAAGATAACATTATGATACTAAAATATTTGGTAAATTCTAAAAACGATTGCGAAAAAAGTAGTAAATAAAAAAGTGGTTGTTAACTCTCTTAAAATAAAATAATATTTTTTAGCTAAAAAAATAAATAAGGAGAGAACAACCACTAATGGATATTACACTAAAACCGA
>CASEIN010000017.1 GCA_949287985.1 Mucispirillum schaedleri
ATATAGAAATTATCTTTTTTACACTATCAGTTTTTAAAAAAATATGTTAATATTAAATATTGTTTCAAAACATTATAATTTTTTTAGCGAGGTCAGCTATGTACGAAAAATGGAAAGAACAGTATGAAAAAACAATCAGCAAATTTCCTGAGCGTAAGAAAACATTTAAAACTACTTCTGGCTATGAAGTAAAACCTTTCTACACTCCAAATGATATTCCTGATTTTGATTATGAGAAAAAACTTGGTTATCCGGGTATCTACCCACTTACAAGAGGCGTGCAGCCTACAATGTATCGTGGCCGTTTTTGGACAATGAGGCAGTATGCAGGCTTTGCTACAGCTGAAGAATCTAATAAACGTTACAGATATTTATTAGACCAAGGTACAACAGGTCTTTCTGTTGCTTTTGACTTACCTACTCAAATTGGTTATGACTCTGATGATGCTATGGCTTCTGGTGAAGTTGGTAAAGTGGGCGTTGCTATTGACTCCCTTGCTGATATGGAAATATTATTCAACTCTATCCCACTTGATAAAGTTTCCACATCTATGACAATCAATGCTACAGCATCTTATCTTTTATCATGCTATATAGCAGTGGGCGAAAAACAAGGTGTTTCATCTGAAAAATTAGCAGGTACTATACAAAATGATATTTTAAAAGAATATATGGCTAGAGGAACTTACCGTTTCCCACCTACTCAGTCAATGAGATTAATTACAGATATTTTCTCATTCTGTAAAGATAATGTACCATTATGGAACACTATTAGTATTAGTGGTTACCATATCCGTGAAGCAGGAAGTGATGCTGTACAGGAAGTTGCATTTACTTTAGCTGACGGTATTGCTTATGTGGAAGCAGCTATTAAAGCAGGTCTTGATGTTGATGATTTTGCTGGCAGACTTTCTTTCTTCTTTAACTGCCACAACAACTTTATTGAAGAAGTTGCAAAATTTAGAGCAGCTAGAAGAATGTGGGCAAAAATTATGACAGAGCGTTTTAAAGCTAAAAAACCAAAATCTACAATGCTCCGTTTCCACACTCAAACTGCAGGTTCTACATTAACAGCTCAACAGCCACAAAATAACATTGTGCGTGTTGCTCTGCAAACATTAGCAGCTTGTATGGGTGGTACTCAGTCATTACACACTAACTCATATGATGAAGCGTTAGCTCTGCCTACAGAAGATTCTGTACGTATTGCGTTAAGAACTCAACAAATCGTAGCAAACGAATCAGGTGCTGCTGATACTATTGACCCACTTGCTGGTGCATATATGGTTGAAGCTATGACTGATGATATAGAAAAACGTGCATTTGAATATATCCAAAAAATAGATGATTTAGGTGGTATGATGCGCGCTATTGAACAAGGTTATCCACAAAGAGAAATTCAAAATAGTGCTTATGAATACCAAAAAGCTATTGAAACAGAAGATTTAATCATTGTTGGTGTTAATAAATACCATATTGAAGAACCAGCACCTACTGGGCTTTTAAAAATTGATTCTTCTGTTGAAATCAGCCAAAAAGCTAAATTAAAACAATTAAGAGAAACTCGCGATAATATGGCAGTAAAAAAAGCATTAGAAGAGCTTACTGCTGCTGCAAAAACTAGCGATAACTTAATGCCAAAAATATTAAATGCTGTTAAAGTTTATGCTACTCTTGGCGAAACTATAAACGCATTAAAAGAAGTTTTTGGTGAATACCAAGAAAATATTGTATTATAATATACAGGCCTTTCTGCTTATGCAGAAAGGCTTTTTTATATCAATTTCTACTAATTTATCAAACATCATAATAATTAAATTAAAACAAAATAATTCTATAAATAACTTTAAAAATAATATATACTTGAATAAAAGGAAATTTTATATTAATTAAATAGTTAAGTTAAATATTTTTATAGATAATATTAATTGGAGAAACAATGTCTTTCATAGAAATAGTTATTGGGTTAGTGATATTAATTATAGTAAATCTTTTTGCATCAAAAAAAGATAACGGCAAAATAAAAACTCAAAAAGAAGATACTTCAAAGTTTGAAATTAAAACTAAAAAAAACAATATTCCAAATACTGGTAGAGAGCTTACTCAAAAAATCATCCAAGAACCAATTATGAGCTCATCTGGTGGTAAAATTGTATTTTTTATATTAATTCTTATTATTGTAGGTGCTTTTTATGCCTTTTTTACAGGTGAAATTCCTTTAGATTTATTAAAATATTTATTCTAGGGTTAGTATGAGCGAAAACAAGTATTATGCTGTAAAAGTGGGCAGAGAAACAGGGATATTTGAAAGCTGGGAAGAATGTCAAAAACAGATTATAAATTTTAGTGGTGCAGTTTATAAAAAATTTACTGATTTAAAAGCAGCTGAAAAATTTTTATATGATAGTGAAGTAGAAGAAAATACATCTGATGATTTATCTGGTCTGCACGCTTATGTGGACGGCAGTTTTTCAAGCTCCTTACAAGAAACTGGTTATGGTGCTGTAATACTGTATAATGGTGAGATAGTGCATACAATCAGTGGTAAAAGTAAAAAGTATATAGATATGCGTAATGTGGCAGGTGAGCTTTTTGCAACTGGTATGGCTGTAAAGTGGGCATTTGATAATGGCTATAAGGAAATCACACTTCATCATGATTATTCAGGTATTGCCTCATGGGCAAAAGGTGAATGGAAAACAAAGCAGGAAGGCACAATCAATTATAAAAACTATATGGATAGCTTAAAAGATAAGATAGTAGTAAAATTTATAAAAGTAAAAAGTCATTCAGGTGATTTATATAATGATATGGCTGATGAGCTTGCAAAAAAAGCATTAGATATAATTGAATAAGTATTGACAAAAGCATATAAATTATGTTTAATCAGTAATCTTAAATACGAGCCGAAGTGGCGGAATGGTAGACGCAGTGGACTCAAAATCCACCGGTTTCTAATCGTAGGGGTTCAAGTCCCCTCTTCGGTATAAAATATAAGCCAGTGATTTTTATATCACTGGCTTTATTTTTAATTATCTAGAATGCGGGGACTTGAAGCTAAATTTTGCCGACCGAATAGGGAGGAAGAAGCAGGCAGGACGCCTGCGACCAAATTTAGCTGGCTTTTTTGGAATTTTTAGGACTAAAATTACAAAAAAGAAGTCCCCTCTTCGGTATAATAACGAAAAAGGCAGGTTTACCCTGCTTTTTTGTTATTAATAACTAAATAGTTGGGGACTTGAAGGCAAATTTTGCTGACCGAATAGGGAAGGATAAGCAGGCAGGACGCCTGCGACAAAATTTGGCTGGCTTGGAAAAAATTTTTAGGACAAAAATTTATGGAAAGCAAGTCCCCTCTTCGGTATTTAAAAATATTATTAATTATCAATAGTTTATAAAGCTAATGAGTTGAGATACGAATCTTTTTTTGTTTATACAGTCTGTAAATAACTCTATTAACTGTGCTTTATTTTGCTCCATAACACTATCCTATATTCTTTAAATATTTATATAAAAGACTTGTTACATATTTATTGAAAAATAGGCATAAAAAAGCTCACCTTTAAGGTGAGCTTGAATAGTTTACAGAATTACATGTATTATAAAATAGATGTGCCATTAAAATACAACTCATTACAGGATAAATCGAGTTCATCATTCCAGCTGATACCATAACCTCCTGCATCTATTTTTACTTGCTAAAATAAGCCAGTAGTATTAGACAATACTTTAAAATCATAATTTTTATCAAACCATATATCTACATTGTATTCTTTAATTTCATCATTAAAGAATGTGACAAGTAACTTATAATTATCTATAGGCTTGATTGCTTTTATTCTATAAAACATAAATAACCTGTATATTAACCTACCAAACTTTTTATATTCTCCAGCTCATTATTCATACTTACTAATGCGTTGCGAATATCTATATCGTTTTGCAGATTTAAGAAATACTTATCACTTACATTAAAATATCTTGCTAGTCGCAGAGATGTATCAACAGTGATTTTACGTTTATCTTTTAATATATCCTGTATACGAGATGTTGGAACATTTATATCTTTTGCTAATTTATATGCAGATATTCCCAGTGGTTGCATAAATTCTTCTAATAATATTTCACTTACTTTTGGTGTTTCTATTATATTTTCCATAGAATGCTCCTTAATGATAATCAACTATTTCAACATTATGTATGTCGTTATTATCTACAGTAAAACAAATCCTATATTGGTCATTAATCCTAATACCATACTGCCCTGCTCTATCACCAGATAATTTTTCTAAATGGTTTGATGGTGGAACTTTCAAATCTTGTATATTTTCAGCATTATCCATCATTATTAGTTTTCTTAATGCTATCTTCTGAATAACCGACGGTAATTTTTTAGAAAATTGCTGGTTATATATCTGTTCTGTTTCCTTACACTTAAATGTTTTAATCATACATATAATATACCTGCTATCCATATACATGTCAAGCAGATATATTTTTATATACGATATTTGCACAGAGAAATCAAGGGGAACTAATTAGAAAAAGTTCCCCAAGAATTTCCCCAAACTTTTAAAAAAATATATATAATTATATATTTTTTATATACATATAACTATGTATATTCGTATATAATTGATATATTTAGAATTTCAAGTCCCCTCTTCGGTATAATAACAAAAAATGCAGGGTTTACCCTGCTTTTTTTGTTAGTAATAACTAAATAGTTGGGGACTTGAAGGCAAATTTTGCTGAATTATTTAGTTCATATTAAAAATTACATACTTGTAATTTTTAATTTATCGTTTAGTCGCAGTAAATGCTCCTGCACTCACTAAAGAAAAAACTTCCTGTTTTTTAGAAGGAACAGTAAACAGGACATTTGCAACAGAAATTTGACTGGCTTAATGGCTATTTATCTTTATATTTAATTATTTAACTTACTATCTACCCTATTAAACTTTTAATATTCTCCAATTCTTTATCCATAGTTAATAATGCATTTCTTATATCTATATCATTTTGCAGATTTAGGAAATACCTATCACTTACATTAAAATATTTTGCCAGTCGCAACGATGTATCAACAGTGATTTTGGTTTGTCTTTTAATATATCCTGTATGCGTGATACTGGTACATTTATATCTTTTGCCAATCTATATGCTGATATGCTTAGTGGCTGCATAAATTCTTTTAATAATATTTCACTTATTTTTGGCGTTTCTATTATATTTTCCATAATCTGCTTCATTAATTGTAAGGAAAACCTACTTTAGAAAATATGATACAGCTCCATAACATACAACATTAACATTACACTCTATCTATCCCTATAATGGGAACCACATTGCACAATTTTTATTGTATCGTTTTCTATACAATAAACTATCCTGTTGCAGTCATCTATACGCCTGCTCCAATATTTTGATAAATCACCTTTTAAAGGCTCAGGCTTGCCTATGCCTTCATAACCATTTCTTTCTATATCTTTCAGAAGCTGTAATATTCTTTTTAATGTTTTTTATCTTGTTTCAGCCAATATTCGAAATCTTCCCAAGCCTCATCTGACCAAGATTTAATCATTATATTCTACCTCATGTATAGTGCCACCAGTTTTTTCCATCTGTTCTATTGACTTCCTTAGTCTTGCCATATTTTGTTCAGAATAAAATGGATCTGCTGATACTTCAAAAGGTATTCTATATTCTCTTGCTACTTTTTTGGCAAAAATAGTGAAAGCCGCACTCATGGTAAGCCCCATCGCTGCACATGCCTGCTCCATTTCCTTTTTAACATCTGCATCTAATTTAAAATTTACATTTACAGTGTGCATAACCATTCTCCTATAATTATATATTATATACAAAATAATGATTTTAACAAGTTATTATCTTTAATTTTTCTTATTATTTATGCATAAAACGTGTTTATAAGCTTTTTAGATACTTTTGCTATAAATATTATATACTCATTTATTTAATTATTTACACTGAAGTCGCACTTTTTCTAGTAGATTTTTTATTATTTCTATGTACTGCTTTTCTTATTATAATTAAATAATATTTTCATAGGATATGAGCCATTATGACTTTGTTTGTTAAATAGAGAAATCAAGGGAAACTGATTAAAAAAAGTTCCCCAAAATTTTCCCAAACTTTTAAAAAATTATATACATATATTTTTTATATTTCTATAACTACTATATTAAATTATTTTAAATTTATCCTTTAGATATGCATATTTGTTATAACATTTTTTTATTTAGTTATTATTTATATTTTTTGGATTTGTTGGATATTTTTTGGTTATATTGTTTTGAAAAATAATTATCTTTAAAAAAGAAATGAGGGGGTGAGTAGTACATGCGCGTTTACCACCCACACCCCAGCATTTCATATGCGAATCAAAGCCCGTCCCTGAGTTGTTTCTCTTCTGCGGCTGCTTTGGACTCCCTAAGGCTTGCCGGAGCGAATGGCTCACCTTAGAGAAAATTTTTAATCATCTATTCTTAACGTTTCATGTTAAGTAACTCTTGGATCATCTCATCGGAGGTAGAGATAACTTTAGAGTTTGATTGGTATGCCCTTTGAGTTGTAATCATATTTACAAGCTCTGTTGATAAATCAACGTTTGAGTTTTCAAGCATAGATGCTGCAATTTCGCCTCTATCACCTGTCATTGGTTCGCCTATTGTAGCTTGACCTGATGCACCAGTTGCTTGGAACATAGTATCCCCTACTTTTTCAAGACCACGTTCGTTTACAAATGTTGCTAATGCTACTTGAGCTAATACTCTTGTTTGACCGTTAGAGTATGTACCTACAAGCTCACCTGCTGGGTTAAACATAGTTTGTTTTAAATCACCAACTGTATAACCATCTGTAGAAGCTCTAGTGATACCGCCACCATTTGCTGCAATTGATAAACCATCGTTTGCACCTGCTGTACCTAAGTTTAATGCAATTGGGTTAATTGTATTTGTACCGTTTGCAGCAGAGAACCTAAGTGTTGGGTTTGCAATTACTTTTGTAGGAACTGTAAACCTGTCATACATATGGCTTAAAGTACCGTCAGCATTAAACCTTAAAATAAGTTCGTTTTGGCTTGCACCGTTAATTGCTACATCATTTAATGGGTCATCAGTTTCGATTTCCATTCTCCATTCATTTAACTCTTCATTCCATAAGCTGAATGTGAAGTTAATGTTGTGTTTATTACCTTGTTCGTCATATATTTCCATAGTTTTATAAGCAATACCACCTTTTGCTGCAGTTACTGTTCCCTGCATTGCGTTATTGAAAATAGTGTTAGATTCTGTAGAACCACCTGTTGCTGTAATGGACAGGAAGTCTATATTGTTTCTAAGACCTTTTTCACCAGTTACTTTCATTACACCGTTTTCCATAGTAACGTTATCAAAAGTATTATGACCACCGTTTAAATCTATAAATTTTTCAAGAGCAAGCATATAATCTGCTATTGTGCTTGTAGCACCTATAGAGAAGTAGCCGTTATTAACGATTTCTTCACCATTTATGCTGCCTTTAAATTCCAGTGTAGATTGGTTTTCTACAAAGTTCATATAGTTACCGTTTTCATTAAACAGGTTCATCATAAGTGTAGTATCATCTGCTGTTGTTAAGAACCTTTCAGATGTAATTGATTTACCAATACCTAATGCACCTGTTGTGCCTTCTGCAAACATATTATTGTTAAAAATATCACCTTTATTTGCTTTTTTAATTGTAAGCCCTGTAATATTATCAACTATATTTGAGCTTGCATCCATAGTTAATGTAGCACCAGCTGTTACAGTCTGACCTACCATACCGCTTGTTAACATTTCTTTTAAGAAAGGTTTTTTAGCAGTAGTTTCAATCCTAGTAATGTTAAGGTCTTGAGCTGCATTAGTATGAGTAACAGTTAATTGACCATCAGCAGTTATTTGAACATCTGCACCAGTAAAACCTCTAGCAGTTAAAGCAGTTTCTAATTGTGTTGCTAAACCAGCAGCATCAGTAAATACTGCTGTTGCAGCAGGTACTACGCCTGCAGCTGGACCGTTATTTGCACCATCATATTCTAATATGATAGGGTCTTGACCATCTACATAGAATATAAGCCTTTCTTCGTCTTGCATATGAAGAGTATCAGTATTTAAGTCTACAAGTGTGTTTTCTTGAGTATCTTGGAAGTTGTAAACAATTCTACCTTTACCTGCAATTTCTTGTACATCTAATGTAGATTGTACACCATTTAATATTTTTGGAGTAACAATACCGTTGTTTCCGTATGTATTAAATGAGTTATCAAATACCATTTTTAAGTATGTATTTGGGTCTTGTGTTGAGCCAGGAGCTCTATGCAATGTTGCTTCACCAAAGCTCATATCAAAGTTAGAGCCTGTTACAGAGAAGCTTAATTTATTACCGTCAAGACCAAATGATATACTGTTTGTAACCGCTACACCACCAATATTTTGACCTTGTAATTCTTGGTTTACAGCATCAGTAATAAGTCTGCCAAGTTCTTGGATAGTGTGGAACTGGCCCGGAGCTGTTGGGTTTACATTTTCAGTATATGTAAATGGTCCAATATTTAATGTTAAATTGTTAGCACCTGCTGGGTCCCAAACAGTAATACCTTGGAAAGATATACCTTCGCCTTCACCAAGACCAAAGTCGTTATCTAAGAACTCTGCATCAAAGCCATTTGGTACAACACCACCATTAATAGAGTTGCTTATTCTGTTAGTTAATTCTTCAATAGAAGTAAAGTCTTCTTGATAAGTTACTTCTTTTTGATAGCTTATTGTGCTTGAATATTCTGTTTTACCTGCTTTATATGTTGTAGCAAGTGGAGAAAGCAGTTTTGCAAGCTGAGAAGAACCACTGATACCTTGAATTTCAAATTCATGGCCATAGTTAGCTTCAATTGCAAATTTACCATCTTTAAATGTCATAGTTGCAATAGGCGTACCGTTAGTATTTTGTGCAGAACCAACGTGTTCTTTTGTAGCTTGAGCAAATATATTGTTTACTTCTTGTAAGAAATCTTCAATAGAAGTATATTTACCATCACCCGGTGTACCACCACCAAGAGAGCTGTAGTTTAATGAATATGTAGAACCGTTAATTCTAAATGTAACGTTACCGTTAAGTTCACTGATACCTAAAGATGTACCATTTTCATCAGAAAGTTCACTCATAGCAGTATATAATGATGGGTTAGCTGAAATTCTTACTTTTTCACCTTCAGCTAAGTCCATAGCTGCACCACTACTGCTAAGCATAGTGCCTATATCTTGTTTACCTGAGCCCTGAGTTAAAAGTTTACCATATGTTACAGTAGATGCTTCTGCACTAGTATCTAATGCACCAGACATATTGATTTCTGTAGATTCTTTTGGTTTCATAACTTGGTAGTTAGTACCTAATACGATATCACCAACACCAACTTGTTTATTCATAACACCAGTATCTGGGTCTGCCATCCAGCCTTGCACTCTATACCCTGATGGAGTAGTTAATGTATTTGTGTTATCAAAGTTAAAGTCCCCTGCACGAGTATAGTAGTTTTCACCAACACCCTCACCGCGAACTACGAAAAAGCCTGTACCTTGAATAGCTAAGTCTGTAGTACTTTGAGTTGATTTCACAACACCTTGAGCAAATATATTATCAACTGCTGCTAAATATACACCGTTACCAACTTGACGAGGGTTAATACCACCTCTTGAATCTGTAGGTGTTTTACCACCAATTAAAGTTTGGCTCATTAAATCTTGGAAAACTGCACGTCCCATTTTAAAACCAATGGTATTTACGTTTGCAATATTGTTACCTAATACATCCATTGCTTTTTGGTTTACATCTAAACCACTAACTGCATTATACAATGACCTTAACATGAAAGCACCTCCGAATGCTTGTGAAGTATAATTTAGCGCCCCTCCAAATTATACCCAATTTTTTAATTTCTTTTATTTTTTTCTTTTATTAACTTATCTATTAATATTATATTTTCCTAAAAATGCCTGGGTATCTGTCCCTGATGAACCACCTTCTGTTCCACCAGTTCCACCTTCTGTGCCACCTGTTGAACCTCCATCTGATCCACCAGAACTGCCACCAGAACCACCGTCTGAGCCTCCGTCTGACCCACCAGAGCCACCATCACTAGGTTCTGGGTCATAAACAGAGTAAACATACTCACTAGAAACAACACCTGTGCCAATATCAAAGTATAAAACACCACCTGACATTTTAACACCTTGAACAACACCTGTACCGTATTCCTGAACTTCTATCATTTCACCGCTTGTGTTATAAGCTTGAACTTCAAAATAGTATGTGCCATCAGGAACTTCTACACCTCCAACACCTGTGCCGTCCCAGTGGATAACGTTTTCACCGCTTACTAAATCTTTATCTGGTTTAACAACTGCAACCACTGCACCTTCTTCGTTATAGATGTTAATTTGTGATTTACCAGCTGCTGCATCTTCTGCCAAATAAAAGGAAATATTTTTTAAACTGTCACCACCAACTGTTACTGTGTTTGTTTGGTATTCAATTTCTTTACCAATGAACCCAGCACCTGCAGTTAAAGAACTGTTATTGTAAGACTGCATAGCTAAGTGCTCTAACATTTTCTCTAAAGATGAATTCATAGTAGTCATCTCATTTAATTGAGAAAATGCTGTAGTCTGACTCATAAACTCAGCATTATCTGTTGGGTTTAATGGGTCTTGGTTTTGAAGCTGAGTAACAAGCAGGTTTAAAAAATCCTGTTGGTCCATCTCCGCATCGCCTACGCCATCTTTTGTATTGTTTACTTGCTGAGTCACTGTTGTTGGCTCAAGCTTTCCTAATAAATTTGGTTGCATTTTTTTCCTCTTTACTTAAGCATAAATACCTGATGCCTTTTTATTAGCAACTTCTGTGCCAACTTCTAAGTCATTATCCTGTTCTTTGAAATTTCTTCCTTTTTGTGCATGTTTAGAAGTTCTTCTGCCCTGCTCGTCACCATTTTGACCTTTGCTCATTGCATCATTAAAGGCAAACTCCATATTATCTACTACTATTCCTTTTTCAGAAAGCTGATTTTTAAACATATCGCTTTGAGCCATAATTAATTTGTGGCTTTGTTCGTTATCTGATAAAAATTTTGCAGTAATTTTGCCACCAGTTTCTGTTAACTGTATTTGTAATTTACCAAGATTTTCTGGTGTTAAAACTACTGTAAGTTTAGACTGCCCTTTACTAACAGATGACTGCATAGTGCGAACAAGCCTTTCAATATCCCTTACATCTTTCATATTATAAGGTGCTGCAGCTTCTTTTGTTTGTGCAGCTTCATATTTAGCATTTGCTTCACTGCTTGATTTTAAAAAGTAGTTGAAATTATTTCCTTTATCCTGAGTATTAGTAGAAAAATTTTCCCCTGCTTTATTTTGCATAGTAAAAAATTCTTTTTGGGCATTATTATTTGAAAGCCCTTTAGATGTATCTGTTAACTGAACTCTTTGAGCTTTAGCTTCTAATTTTTCTTGAGCTTGGCCTCTTAAGCTTTCAGTTACTTCCACATTAGCAGTTTTAAATTCTTTTTTAATATCTTTAATAGAAGCTGCATCTACTTGTTTTGCACTATCTTTTGAAATTTTTTCGCCTATTTCTTTACCTGTTGTTATTTCATCTTCCAGTGCTGCTTCCTGCATTGCTGCTTCATCAATTATTTCTTCTGCTTTATTAACTGTATCTTTTAAAACTTCAGCCTGTGGATTTGCAGTTTTTTGTTGTGCAGCAGGTTGGTTTTGTTGTGCAGCAGGTTGGTTTTGTTGTGATATTTTTTGTGTATCATTTTGTGCAGTATTTATTTTACCATCACTAGTAGTTTTAACTTGTTCTTCATCTTGCAGTGGCATTGCTGTTAATTCTTCAACATTTTCAACTTCTGTATCTACTACTGCAACATTTTCAGTATTAACATCTGTTGTTTTTACATTTTCTGATTTAACTGTTTGGCTGTTTAATACTGCAGCTGTAAATGATTCTAATGACGCATCATCTTGGCTAGCAAGCATATTATCATCTGTATTATTAATAGCCATATCTTCTTCAGAATTTACTTCTAGCTTAATTTCACCGTCTGTTTCCACAGTTACTTTAAGCTGTTCATCAGTTTTTATACCTGCTGTATCTTTAATATTTTCCATTGGGTTTTCTTCAGATACTTCAAGGCTTTCAATAATATCAGCAATATTTATATTTTCTGCTGTATCTAATGTTTCTAAATTAGCTGTATCAAGATTTTCATCACTTAAACCTTCTGCTTTTAATGATGCTTTAATGTATGATAAAATATCTTTTGCAAGAGATAATTTATCCTGCCCTTTTATATCTTCACTATTAACTGCTTCTTCAATTAATGATGCTATTTTATCAATAACTTTATTTAATGATTGATTATCCATATTTGCATTTTCAGTTTGAGCTAATTCTTTTATATCTTCTACTATCTCATCTGCTGTATTTGTGATTTCATTATTATTTATGTCTTCTGCTATATTATTTTTATTTAATAAAGCAATTTTTTCCTGTAACACATCAAATGCACTATCTAATGATTTATCATCAGTATTGCCCATTACTATTTCTGAAAGTTTTGATAATATAGAAGTTTCATCAGCAGCATCAATATTTAATACTTCCAAATTTGAAAGAGTATTATTTAAATAATTTTCAAGGTCTGCAAGTTCTTCTTGTGGTAAATTTTGCAGTGCTTCAACAATGCTTTTAAGTGAATCTTTTAATTCTTCACTTATTTCTAAATCTTCTATCATCATATTAACATCAACATTTTCTTCGTTAGAATCTGTTACTTCTTCAGTAGATGCAGATTTGGAAGCAGTTTGTAAAAGCATTAATAAATCTTTTATAGATACTTCTTCTTTTTTATTTTCTTCTGATACATTAATTTGTTCATCTTCCTGTGGAGCTTTACTTACATTATTTTGTGTTCCTGCTTTAAACTCTTTAACATCTTTTTTCTCAAAAACATTTTTACCATCAATATTGTTTTCTTCTTTTCTGTTTCTTCTGCCAACATTATTATTTTCATTAGTATATGATTTGCTTTCTACAGCTTCATATGATTGCCTGTATTTGTCATATCTGTTATCTTTTGCTCTTTCTGAATATGGCGAATAGGAATTTTTTTCACTATATGAGCTTTGAGCATTTTTTTCACTGTATAAACTGTATGAATTTTTTTCACTATAGCTTTTTATCTCAATTTCATTACTACTTTTAGAATTTGCCAAATAGCTTGTCTGTTCTTTCATACTATCCATTAAAGATTTGAAAGAATCACCAGTAATATCAGTATTTTCTGCAAATGATGGTAATAATGACTGGCTGTTATTTGTTTTGTTTAAAGCGTTGATGTTTATCATAGTCAAACCTCCACGCCCTGATATTAGCAAATAACAAGCCAAAACTTATAAATAAGATTTGTATAAAAGAATTACTTAATACTTATATATATAAAACTTACTGCTTTAACCATATTCTATTATTTAATTCTAAAATTTCTACAAGACTTATAATATAATTAATCTCATAATAAAATAACTTGATTTGCTCCTTAACATTTTCTTTTTTTTCCATATCTAAAAACTGCATTCCTGGAAATGCTATATACATTTTATTATCTATAAAGGTTATAGTAATTTCCTTAATATGTTTATCAAAGGATTTAAGTTTTATAATATGCTCAATAAATTCTGGAGATAATATATATAAGGCTTCTTGAATATCTGTAGAGTATACAGTAAATAATTTGTTAAAATCTTGATTTTCAAGAGTTATTTTTTCATACTTATCACCTAAAACACCTTTGTATATATTTTTGTTTTTCCAGTAAAATATTTATTAAAATCAAGAGTTACTAATGTGCCTGTATATGCAGGAACGTATGCTACGATGTTATTATAGTTACCCCTGTTCTCTACTAATATATATGAAATCTTCATAGAAGTCTTGCCTATTATAGCCTGTATTAAATCACTTGAACTATATTTATCTATTCTATCATCATACACTTCTGCTTTTTTAAATTCATCTTCTGTATGACCAGCTTGTGTTGTATATGTAAGATTAGAATTAATAAGTGAAAGCAGTTCTGGAACAACTGACTGTTTATATTTACTATTAAGTTCTCTAATACTATAAACTCGTTGAAAATACAGCAGTATACACATTCCAAGACCCATATGTAACAAATATTCTGCTTTGTCTTTATAAGAAAATGCTTCATACGTTAAATAAATTGCAAAAAGCATAAATAATATACTTAAAATAATAAATCTAATGTTAATCTGTTTCTTACTATTTTTAATATCTTCTTCTAATGTGCTAAACTTTCTATAAATTTCTTCAACTTTATCTTCCATATAAACTCCCAAACATATGAATAAATAATAAAAATTTTATAATATGTTTATATGATTAATTCAACGAAATTATTAATATCAAAAATAAACCCCTTTACTTATTTTGTAAAGGGGTAGTCAATTAAAAACCAACGCTTTTTGGGAAGTATTGTTCCTTATACTTTTGCTCTATCAATGCTAAATTTACAATTTCAGAGCCTTTTATATTTTCCATGAATTTGACTTTTGAAATAATTACAGCAATATCACCTGCTGTAATTTTTTGTATGTTTTTAAATTTATCATCTAACCCACTAAAATCCACCTGTGGAAAAAAGTATTCAAAAGCCTGCTTTATTTTATTTTGTGCAATAGATTTAAACTCTACTTTCCAGTTAAACCTTCTCATGGCTGCCATATCAAACTGCTTTACAAAATTTGTTGTAGCAATAAATACTCCTTTATATCTATCAAGCTGAGCTAAAAATTCATTTACTTGAGAAACTTCCCAGCTTCGAGTTGCCCCACGCCTATCAGAAAGCAAAGAATCTGCCTCATCAAATATTAGCACCATATTATTTTTTGTGGCTTCTTTAAATGCTTTTGCAATATTTGCTTCAGTTTTACCAATATAAGGGGATAAAAAATCATAAACTGATACGGTTTTGTGGTCAAAGCCTGTTAATTCTGCTAAAAAGCGTGCAAATTCTGTTTTACCAGTTCCCGGCTCTCCATGAAAAAGTATGGCACAGCGTTCTTTTTCTTCCATATTTTTATAATGCTCAATGTATGACTTAATGGTATCTGATGCAATATCTGTATTTAAAAACTCCATATTAAAATTTGATTTTGGCTCAAATTTCGTGATACTATTTTTATTTCTTAAATTACTATGGCTTTCTAATATGCTTTCAAACATTTTTTTACGTTTTTCTTTACTTCTATAACAACGTACAGCACTATCAACTGCTTTTGAAACGATACCTATTGGCAGGCTGTATTTTTTTGCATGTTCTTTTATTTCCTGCTCTGTTAATATTTTTTCAATATCTATTATATTTTTTTGCCAAAGCACAGCATTTTCTTTATCAGATAAATCAGAAAATCTTATAATATAATGAAATCGCCTTAATACTGATTTATCTGCATATTCTAATGTATTTGTTATAAATATACAGGGTTTATCAATATCATCTAAATCTTTATTAAGCTTAGCTTTTTTGCTGTCTTTCATAAAATCAAACATACCTTCATTTAATAAATCATCTGCTTCATCAATGATTAACACTTCATCATAGGATATACACCTTGAAGCAATCCATAAATTTTCATTTTCATCAAGAGTATAAGGCGCTTTGCAAGCACATTCTGCTAAACTTTTTGCAAAGGAAGTTTTACCTGTGCCTGAAGCACCATAAAGTAAAATTTTTACATCTGGCACTTTTTTCATCATGGTAATGGCATTATTTCTTATATGCTCATCAAGAAAAAAGCTTTCTATTTCATAATCACCATATTCTTTTGTGCATAAATAATCTAATAGACTTTTACTGTCTGTGGATAAATATTCCATAACTGTATCTGATAAATCAAACCTATTACGCCCAGTGATTATTTCATTATATATCACATTGCTTTTATAGCTTAATAATTTATTTATTTTACTCTTTGGTATATCTAAAAAATATTGGATAGAACTATCTCTATCAAACTCATATTCACAAAAATCCCAATCATAAGTTCTTTTTAAGTAGAAAAAAGTGATAATTTCAAGTTCTTCAGAAGAAAGGTCAAATATGTTTGAAAGTTGTTTCACTTTTTTTAACACAAGATTATTAGATTTTACTGTATATATATATTTTTTAATGATACTAAATATTTCTTTCTGCCCATTTCTTGAAAGATGAATACATGCTCTTGAAAATGATTTGCTATGCTGAAAAGATTTAAACATTAACTTCTTAATATCACCATCTATTTCTGTATCGCTTTGAATTATTTTATTTATCTTCACTAATAATTCTTTTGGTAATAGGGTAATAAATAGATTCCATAAATCTTCACTAATGTTATAAAGGTCTATATTACGAAATAAATTTTTAGTATAGTTTGTAACAATTACCTTTTCTTCTGCTGTAAAACCTTGATTTTTCATTGCCCTTCTTCTTCTCATAAAAAACACTCCTTTATTCTTTTATTAAGTATATTATATTCAGAGCTACGACAATATATGTCGCTATTATAATTTTAAAAAAAATCATAATATACGCGTTCTATTGATGTAAAAATACTGTACCATAATCAATGCAGGCTTTTTCAATCAAATAATATTTGAAGATGTAGTATGTAATGCCATATATATTAGCGGTAATAGTGATACAATTGGTGCTATTCTTGGCCCTACTTTCGGAGTAGCTATGGAGTGCCAAAAAGTTTATATAATATATTATATCTTGAAGAGTCTTATTATATATGATATCATCAATAAGTTTTATAAAAGGAGGGTATATGGCTTTATCTCTAATATGGCTTTTTCTTGTTATAGTATTTATTATAGTTGAAATATCTACTCTAGCATATGTAAGTTTTTGGTTTATTTTTGGTGCTGTAGCTGCAATGTTTATATCATTAGTTACTGCAAGCACAACTATACAAATTGCTGTTTTTTTAGCAGTATCATTAATATCACTTATTTTACTTCGTCCTTTTGCTTTAAAATTTGCAAAACCTAAAGCCAAATCAAATATTGATGCATTAATGGATCAAGAAGGCATTGTTACAGAAGAAATTAATAATGCTGAAAATAAAGGAAGAATTAAAGTTATGGGGCAGGACTGGGCTGCTTTATCAGAAAGCAATAATATTATTGAAGCAGGTAAAAAAGTTGTTATACTAAATGTTACAGGTATTAAATTAATTGTTAAGGAGGTAGATTAATGACATCTATTTATATTTTACTAGCTGCTATTTTAGTATTGATTTTTGTCCTTATAAAATATATTAGGATTATTCCTCAATCAGTGCAGTATGTTATTGAAAGGTTAGGCAGTTACCATGCCACATGGGGTGTTGGGATTCATATAATGGTTCCTTTTATTGACAGAATTTCAAACAAAGTATCTTTAAAAGAGCTTGTAATAAATTTTGCACCACAGCCTGTTATTACAAAAGATAATATTACAATGTCTATTGATACTGTATTATTTTACCAAATAACAGATGCATTTGCTTATACTTATGGAGTGCACAACCCACTTGTAGCTATTGAAAACTTAACAACTACAACACTTCGTAATATTATAGGTGATTTAGAGCTTGATGAAACCCTTACATCAAGGGATTTAATAAACAGTAAAATGAGAGCAAATCTTGATGAAGCTACAAATACATGGGGTATAAAAGTGCTTCGTGTGGAAGTTAAAAATATTGTTCCACCAAAAGATATACAAGACACTATGGAAAAACAAATGCGTGCAGAACGTGAAAGACGTGAAGCAATCTTAAAGGCAGAGGGTGAGAAAAAATCTGCCATATTAGTGGCTGAAGGTCAAAAACAGGCTAAAATACTTGAAGCAGAAGCCCTAAAACAATCACAGATATTAGCTGCTCAAGCTGAAAAAGAAGCAACTATTTTAAAAGCTGAAGCTGCCAAAGAGGCTGCTGTTAGAACTGCTGAAGGTGAAGCACAAGCTATTTTAGAAGTGCAGACAGCAACAGCAAAAGGTTTAGAACTTATTAATAAAGCAATGCCGTCAGATGCTGCCCTAACTTTAAAAGCATTAGAAGCATTTGCTGCAATGGCTGATGGGCAGGCAACAAAAATAATTATTCCATCAGATATTCAAGGTTTAGCAGGCTTAACCACATCAATTACCGAAATAATCCAGCAAAAACAAGTAAAACTTGCAAAAGATTAAATAAATTAAGCCGAATTTAATATTCGGCTTTTTTATACTTCCTATTAAAATTATTTTAAATATTAAAAAAAGCCTTAAATATTCAAGGCTTTTAAATTACGCGCCCAGCAGGAATCGAACCCACAACCTTTTGATCCGTAGTCAAACGCTCTATCCAGTTGAGCTATGGGCGCACTTGTTATTTATTTGAGAATGTATTTATATATAATTATTTATAATTTTGCAAGTATTTTTTTCACCACCTTTATATTTTTTTATAACTAACTTATAAATAAAGTGTTTTTAGTATATTCTTATAAATATAATAGGAAAATATTATATATTTAAAAAAAACTTTTGCAAATCTTATGAATTTAGTTTATTTTATTAGATATTTGGAGTATAGTATGCAGGAAAAAGATATTGAAAAGAACAGGGAATATTTTAAAACATTCCTTGCTACTCAAAAACTTAGGCTTACAAATCAACGGCAGGTTATATTTGATGAGTTTATGAAATATGATTCTCATCTTGATATTGATAAGCTTTACGCTATTACAAAAGAGATTGACTCTAATATTGGTCTTGCTACAATTTATAGAACCATTAAGCTTTTAATTGAAGCAGGTATTGTTAGAGAAGTTCGTTTTGGTGATGGCAGAAGTTACTATGAAGTTATTATGGGAAAAGTTCACCACGACCATCTAATATGTGTGGTATGTGGTAAAAATATAGAATTTAATGACCCAGATTTAGAAGCGATGCAGGAACAGATTGCAGCTAAATATAAATTTAAGCTGACAAACCACTACATGAACCTTTTTGGTGTGTGTGAAAAATGCCGCTCTCTTGGTATGGGCTGATTATTGGAGTATTCAATGAAAAAATTAATGATTTTAGTTACATCGTTATTGATGACAGCTTTATGTTCTATCAGCTTTGCACAAAGTAACCCAAAAGTATTAATCGATACTTCTATGGGGCAAATAGAAGCAGAATTATACCCAAAAAAAGCACCTGTTACAGTGCAAAATTTCTTAGCTTATGTTAATAATAAATTCTATGACGGGCTTATTTTTCACCGTGTTATAGATGGCTTTATGATACAAGGTGGTGGCATGAATGCTGAATTAAAAGAAAAAGCCACATTAAACCCTATTAAAATAGAAAGTAATAATGGACTTAAAAATACTAAAGGCACTTTAGCAATGGCTAGAACTAGTGATCCAAACTCTGCTACAAGCCAGTTTTTTATAAACCTTGTAGATAACCCATTTTTAGATTATAAAGCACCAACTATGGCAGGTTATGGTTATACTGTATTTGGTAAAGTTACTAAAGGTATGGACGTTGTTGAAAAAATAGGTAAAGTAAAAACAGGCAGTAAAGGTTTCCATGACGATGTTCCACTTACACCTGTAACAATAAAAAGTATAAAGGTTATTAAATAATGGCAGAAGAAAAAGAAACAAAAAAGAAAACAGCAACTAAAAAAACAACTGCAAAGAAAACAACTGCTAAAAAGACAGCTGCTAAAAGTGATAAACATACAAAAGCTGATAAAGCAACTAAATCAGCCAAAAAATCTAGCAGTAATATTAATATATTAATGAAAACAAATGTTGGTGATATAGAGCTTGAGTTATATCCTGATAAAGCACCTGTTACTGTTGAAAATTTTGTATCATATATTAATGATAAATTTTTTGACGGGCTTGTATTCCATCGTGTAATTGATGGTTTTATGATACAAGGTGGTGGGTTTGATGATAGTCTTTCACAAAAGCAAACAAAAGCACCTATTAAAATAGAAAGTGATAATGGCTTGAAAAATGACCGTGGCACTATTGCTATGGCAAGGACAAATGATCCAAATTCTGCTACAAGCCAGTTTTTTATAAACCTTGTTGATAATAACTTTTTAAACTTTAGAGAAGCTACTATGGCAGGCTATGGTTATGCCGTATTTGGTAAAGTTACTAAAGGAATGGATGTGGTTGATAAAATAGGCACTGTGCCAACTGGTTCTATTGGATATATGCAGGATGTGCCAAAATATTTAATACAAATAGAAACAATCACATTAATATAGTATGGTGATAAATGCTTAGTGATAATGATAACAACCAAAATCCACCTAAATCTCATTTAAAGCCTTTACCTGATGGCTCTTATGAAATATCAAAAAGTGAAGGTAAAGTATTTTATTATGTGGCAGCAGCCTTTGTGTGTGCTCTTGCCACATTATATATGCTTAAAGGTGGGTATAGGATTATAGGTAATATATTTCTTGTATCTTTTGCTGTTGTTTCTGCTATTGCTTTAAAATTAGTATTATTTAAAAAAACTATTCTTACAATTAATGACAAATTTTTAGTTATTACTTCCATAATTGGTTCTTCTGAACAAGTTTTATGGGAAGATGTTACTGGTTTTAAAGAAGTTAGAGATAAGCGTAACCATTATATAGCAGTAATGGTAAAAGACCCTGAAAATATTTTAGAGCTGCAGCAAAATAAACTAACATATAAAATAATGCGTTACAACATTAAACTATATGGCACGCCATTTTTAATACAAACAGATACTTTAAATGCCCATAGAAAAGAAATTATGCAGCTTTTAAAGAAATTTCATGAGGAATATTTGGAACAAGGTGTTCTATAGTGCAGGATACTATTAAAATATACCTGTCACCTTTTAAGATTTTTTATATGTTTTTAGGCAGTATATTTTTTACTGCATCTTCATTGGTGATTTATTTAGGTGATATTATTAACCCTGTATATAAACCTATTGCTATATTAGGTGTGGTATTTTTTGGAATAGTGGCTGTTTTAAATATTGCATCATTATATAAACTTTCAAGCCCTTGTATAGAATTTACAAATCAAGGTTTTATTAGATATAATAGAGTAACTAAAAAACCTGTATATTTTATTCCTAGAGAATTTCTTTTAGGAATATATTATGATTTAAAACGCCCTTCTTTTTTCACCCTGCTTCTTATGCCTCATAATAACGATGAACAATATAGAACAAAGCTAAAAAATATAGAACTTCCTGAAAACTTTAAAAACTGCCCACAAAAAATACCTGTCATAATATCAAACCAAATAGTAATAAAATTTTATACTGAAAGATTAGATTTTATAAAACATGAGCCATTAATTAAAAAATATTTCAATGTAGAAGATAACTAATTTTTCTTTTTCCTATAATTTGTATTATTAATCTTACTGCTGCTATTATTACCCATAATTATACTTTTATATTTTTCTTTTTTATTTAGTGATTTTTCTACATATATTTTATTACCTTCTTCATCAAGCCCTGTATAATAAGCACAAGTTGCCCATGTGGAAGGTGTTGGAGTAAATATCTGCACTTGTTCTGGATTAAAATCTAAATACTTTTCAATAAATTTTCTTGTGCTGCGTGCTTCTTTTTCGCTTTCTGCAGGGTGGGCTGCTATAAAATAGCAGGAAATATACTGGTTTTTATTATATTTTTTACTGTAATCTTTATATAAGGAGCAAAACTCTAAAAAGCTGCTGTTATCTGGTTTTTTCATAGCTTTAAGCACATTTATATCAGCACTTTCTGGTGCCATTTTTAACTGCCCAGAAACATATTTTTTTGCAATTTCTGAGATATATTTTTTCCCATTTTCTTTATCATTTACTGCTAAATCTGCCCTTATGCCTGATGTGGCAAATAATTTTTTTACGCCATTTATATGGCTTATGTTTTCAAGCATATCTAAAAGTGGTTTATGATTTGTATTCATACCATTGCATACTTCAGGGCAAAGGCAGTGTTTATGAGTGCAGGCACCTAATTTTTCCATTTTTTTGCACTTCATCATATACATATTTCCAGTAGGTCCACCTATATCTGTAATAGTGCCATTAAACCATTTTTTTGATACCATACTTTTAACTTCTTTTTCAATGGAAGCAGCACTTCTTGAAACAACACGCCTTCCCTGATGAACTGCTATTGCACAAAATGAACAGCCACCAAAACAGCCTCTGTGGCTTATAATTGATGTTTTTATGGTATCTATTGCTTTTACTTTACCTTGAATATACGGGTGAACTGCCCTTTCATACTCTATATCACTTATTTCATCTAGTATATTATCATCATAATAAGCTGGTGGGTTTTGGATTAAATATCTATCCCCTGTTTTTTGTATTAATCTTTTACCAGATACTGCTTCACTGTTATTATAAAATGTTTTAAACATATTATAAAAAGCTTTTTTATCAACACTTACTTCTTCATATGATGGCAGCTCTACTGCATCTGGCAACTTTTCTTTTGATATATAGCATAAGCCATTAATTTTATTTACTTCTTCATTATTTTTAATGGCATTTGCAAGCTCTAGAATAGGCAGTTCTCCCATGCCGTAAATTATATAATCAGCTTTAGCATCAAAAAGAATACTTCTGCGAACTTTATCTGTATTAAAATCATAGTGGGCAATTCTGCGAAGGCTTGCTTCTATACCACCCAGCACAATAGGTTTTGTGTTTTTAAAATATCTTCTAATAAGCCCAGTATAAACTATGCTTGCCCTGTCTGGTCTTTTATTATTTATGCCATTTGGTGTAAAATCGCACTGTTTTCTAGGTTTTCCACTTGAAGTGTAGTTTGCCACCATAGAATCTACACAGCCTGCACTTATTCCCCAAAAAAGACGTGGTTCTCCAAATAAAGTAATATCTTTATCACTATTTATATCAGGCTGAGAAATAACAGCTATCCGAAACCCATGTTTTAAAAGATATTTACCAATAACTGCAATACCAGAAAATGGGCTGTCAATATATGCGTCCCCTGATACTAGTATAACATCTATATAATCCCAGCCTAATTTTTCTACTTCCTGCCTGCTTATAGGTAAAAACATAGCCACCTCTTAAATAATATATAACTTATATTATAAATTTATAAATGTCTAATTATTTGTTATGGAAATTATTAGAAAAAAATATTATATATATTAAATACATATGGAGGATAATATGCAGACTGAAAATCAAAATATAATTTTTACTGTTTTTAATAGTATATTTATATATGTATTAAGTATACTTGAAATCATTAATATAATTATAGTAATACTATTTTTTACTGTAATTAAACCTGATTATATTGTTTTAGGTATTCCTTTTGTTTCATTAGTGTTAATTATTCCTATATTTATGTATGGTATGCGTTACAAAATAATATACAGGTTTACAAAAGATGAGTTTCAATACAGAGGTAAAAATCCATATAGAACAAACTGGGATAATATTTTATCTTTTAGTATAGATGAAGAAAATATCACACTTTTGTTAAAAGATAAAACAACTAAATTATTTCCTATATTACAATTTAATAAAGAAGACTTGCAAAAAGCATTAACAATATATATGGAAAACAGCAGTAAATAAGGCTAAAAATGGCAGATTTATATAACTTTACAGATGATGAATACTGCATAATTGACTTTTTAAAAAAATTTGTTGTAATTAAATATGGTAATTTTAGAAGTTTTAAATTAAAAAAAGAAAAAGATAAACACTATAAAATAATTACACTTTATGCTCCACGACTTTATAATACAAATACTATTGATGCATATTTACTAAAAAATGCAGATAATATTTATAAAATGGGGTATAAATGTAATTTTCCAAAAATAAACCTTTTACCTGAAAGTAATAACTACATACTTTATTTAGGAGATGTATATAAAATTATACATAATCAGTTACTAGATATTCCATATTATATTGATGAAAACAGTAAAACTATTACTTCAAAATACAATTTAAATATTAAAGAAAATAAAGAATTATTTTACAAAAAACAAGCTGTGGAAATTTTACCAAAAAGGCTTTATCAATACGCTGAAAAATTTAATTTACATGTGAAAAATGTAAAGATAAGGTTTTACAAAAGTATGTGGGGAGCATACTGTAGTAATAAAACAATTATGCTTAATGAAAAATTAATATTATCACCAGTATACACAATAGATGCAGTCATATGCCATGAACTTGCCCATATGCTGCAGCCAAACCATTCAAAAGATTTTTACAGCACATTAGAAAACATGTATCCAACTTATTATAAAGACTATATTTGGTTAAATATTTATATGAAAATAAATTAATAACTATTTTTTAATAAATATTTTAATTTTTCAATAACACCTTTTACTGTATGAATTATTGGTAAAGATTCCATACAGTGTTGAGAAGCAAGCCTTGAGATAACAGAACGAAGCTCGTCTATTGACTGGCTTATAGTATCATATGACTCTGTATCAAGGTGTGTAGTGCTTTCAATATGGGCAGAATATAATGACTTCAATGTAAATGCATATTCAGCAAAGTTTACCATAACACTCATAAAATCTTTAAAACTGCATGGTCTTATAAGATATTTATCCACTTTTAAATTAATAGCTTCTAATAGGTGGTCTGGGTCATTTTTATCAGTATAAATAATTATTGCACAAGATGGATTATGCCTGCGAACATATACTGGAAATTCAGTGCTTTCAGCATCTGCCAAGTTAAAATCGGTTATTAATATATCAATATCTTTACCTTCTGACTTTTCCTTTGCTTCACTAGCAGATGTGGCAACTATTAAATTTTTAATATATTCAGACATAAGATTTATAAGTTCATTATTTTTAGCAGCACTATCTTTATCATTATTTAGGAACAATACTGTAACAGAATTAAGCAAATCTGCATTTTCTTCACGTAATTCAAATTCCATAGTTACATTTCTCCATAAATATTATAAATCTATTACCATATAGCATAAAACTTTATTTTACTTTCGTCAAGAAATATTAAAAATTATTTATTACAAGCATCTATATAAAATAAAAAAAAGGGAGCAATAGCTCCCATAATAAACTGTATAATTATAATAATTTATTTTTTCACGCCATGAAGCATAATAATACGCCATACTGGGTGTTCAAAACTGTGCATATCTGGGTGGTTTTGAAAAAGCCAGCTGTCAAAAACTTCTGTATCATTATCGTATAAAATTACTTTTGCTCCGGGATTTTTTTCTTCCATACTTACATTTGTAACTCCACCTGAAGAAATTGTAAAGTTAGTAAAATAAGATGTAGTCATAATAGAAAGCCCTGTATTACCTATTGGTGTTTTTACATTAAATGGTGCATCAACTTCAATTACACTGCTGTCATTTTTATTAAGTGCAGCAACTCTAATGCCTGAATATTTTGCAGAAATATCAGGTAAAAGCTCAACAGGTTTTGTTACTTTCATGTTAGAAGAAGCTTCAGGTAATGCACGACCTTCTGGAACAGGAGCATTATTAGCTGATTTTTCAAAAGACTCCTGCCTGTTTGTATTTTGTGAGCATGCAGCAAAAGCTAATGCAATGAATAATACTAGAACTATATTTTTCATGTTATACCCCTTTGGTTTTATAAATATTTATTAAAATTAATGAACTTTAAATAAATATATTATGTTTTGCAAGATATTTTAAGAAGATGACTATAAAAAATACACAAATTAAACAAACATATTGAAAAAAATATAATTATCTTATAGAATAAATCAGGGTGATGTATGGATAATAATTGGATTATTACTTCTAAAATACATATTTCTGAAGATGATTATAAAAAATGGCTTAAATCTTCAGCTCAATTTATTACTAATGCAGAACTGTATAATTGTGATACGGCAGACCGTTTTGTTAATATTCTGCTTGGTGGTTCCATTAAAGCTCCTTATAGTTCTATAGAAATGTTTTTTGCCAATGAACTTTCAGAAATGATGCTTTCTTTTGATAAGGAAGTTCTTATTCTTCATTATAATAAATTTAGTAAAACTTTAGATTTTGCCTTTGAAATAAACAGATATAACGGCTTTAACATGGCTGCATATAATATTGCCATGCTTTTAAGTATATCATCTTATAAAAATAATAATATATCTGATGTGTGTATTTTAAGTGATAAATCTTTTAATAACGCCAGTTATGCCATAGAATTTACTGATAAAAGCGCAAAAATTATTAAAATACTTACAAAAGATATTGTTATCCCCCACAGATACAGGCTTGTTTATGATATGCTTTTAGGCGATGAAGTTTTACAGACATATCTTGATAAAGATGTTTATGAACTTTTTACAGCTATGATAACAAAACGTTTGGAAACCGATTTAGAAGATATTATTATGTTTTCATCTCCAACACAACCTGCTGTTATTACATATGATGCTAAATTTAAAACTGATGGAAAACATGTAATTACTGATAAAGGTGAGATTGTTAATGGTGCTGACCCTGCCAAATTTATGTCCATAGGGCTTGGTTATGGAATGGACAGTAATAAAATATACTACTGCACAAAAGAAGTAACAGGTGCTGATATAGATTCTTTTTATGTATTAAATTACGGCTATGCAAAAGATAAAAATTCTGCCTATTATAAAGGCGAAAAAATATGTTCCCTTAACTGTAATTTCCGTGCCTTTAAACAGGCAGAAGGCTATGCTACTGATAATACTAACATATACTATCATGGTAAAGTATTAGAAAACAGTGACCCTATGGCTTTTGCTACTGTTGGTGATGCTTCCTTTTACGAAGCAAAATTTTTAGTTAAAGATAATGTATATACATACCTTGATGGTGAAGTAGTTGATTATATAGACAGCCAAACATTAACTTCAATTGGTAAAAATTTTTATAAAGATAAAAATTGTGTATACTATATAAAAACACCATTAAAAGATTTAAATCCTAATGATGTTAGAGTTCTAAATGAATACTACATTGCTGATAAATCAAAAGCATATTACTGTGATAAAAAAAGTGTGCAGGCTTTAGAAAATGTAAACCCACTTGGGTTACGTGTTAGAAGCCGCCTTGCCAGTGATAATGTAAGTGTATATTTTAAGGGTATTTTAATACAAGGGCTTAATGGAGCTGAAGTTGATATTGAATACTACAATTTTTGTGGTTATTTGCAGGATAAAAATTCAGTTTACTATTATTTAGATAAGGTAGATGCAAACCCTGCAACATTTAAAGCATTAGATTTTGGTTACGGCTCAGATGGTAACTACTTATTTTTTAAAGATAAAAAGATTAGAGAAGGTAATTTCCAGTCAGTAATATCATTATTTGACAGTTCTATTGCAGGCACTTCTCATAAAATTGATATTAATGATATTATTGAGCTTGGTGGTTCATTTAGAAAATTAAAAAATAAAATCTACTATTCATCATTTTTAATAAAAGATGCAGATGCTGAAACTTTTCACACATTAACAGTGGATACTCCTACTGGCCCTATTTATACAAACTATGCCAGTGATAAAAACCATGTATATTATAAAGATAAAATACTGCCAGAAGGAAATAAAGATGCATTTTGTATTTTACTGCACCCAGATTATGATACAATTGTAGATTATATACCAGGAACAGCAGTAGATTTGAAAAATGTATACTACAGAGGGGAAATTATACCGGGTATTGACCCTCAAGTAATTCGCCCTTTTCCAATACACAGAGCATGGTATGCTGGTAATGATATTATTTATAAAGGAAAAGTTATAAAAGGGATAGATTTAGAAAACTTCCATAAAATAGAAGGCGATATTTATACAGATAATAAACGGATATACTATAAAATATTACCTGCTATTAATATTGAGCCTGATAAAATCGTAATACTATCAAACAACTATATTAAAGATGATAATGACTTATGTTATTTAGAAGAAGACAGGCACGGTAATTTAACTGCCAATTCTTTTTCGCCACATATTAATAGTTTTGATATATTACCTGAAAATAATGCCTTTTCTTTTGACAGATATAAAATATATTTTAAAGGGCTTGAAGTTAAGGATATTGATTTAGGCAGCCTTGCTATGATAGGTAATAATTATATAAATGATAAAGACCATATATACTGTGGTAATGTAAGGTTAGATAATGTGGATTTAGGCTTATTTATGCTTTTAGGGGACGGATATGCAACAGATGGTCACCACACATTTTATCAAGATAAATTATTAGAAACAAAAAATATGTTGCATGTTTTAGGTCAAGGTTATGCAACCGATGGTGTTACATTTTGGCTATATGGAGTAGTGCTTGATAACCCATATGAACATCAATATATTACTGATATATTAGGGCAAGGGTTTGCATAAATTATAATGCAATCATTTAAAAAATGTATACACAATCTTTAGTATAATATGGTGCATAGTCTGTAATATGATAATACCAAAACTTATTGTTGATATTATCTTGAAAGCCTTTTTAGGCATATTAAAAAACTTATATTCATAATAAAAACATAATATTACAGCCATTAAACAAATAAATATTATAGCATAAAGTAAAAATAAAAATCCCTGTTCTGGATGCGCCATTAATAAAATTAAAAAACCATTATATATAACAACTAATAAGAGATAAAATATATATAAACCTATTAAATATACATATTTATTTTTTGTTTTCTTATAAATAAGGCTAATACATAATAACAGCAAACCACATATTAATAAAATAATCCATACATACTCACCTGATAAAAATATTTCAAGAGTCTTAGAAAATAGAAACATCAATGCAAATAAAGCACTTAATAACAGCCCTCTAAATATATTTACAACTATATTTAACTGTAGATTATAAAATTTATGTTCAAAGATATAACAGAAGATAAATGGTATTAAGTCTATAGGAAATAAAAATATTTGTAATTTCATTTTTATATTTGAGTATTCAATTGATTTCTGCATATAATCATATGAATCACTATCCAGCATATCTAGAGATGGTGGCTCAGGCAGTAATAAATCACAGATTTTAAAATAAATAAGTTTGATTAAAAAGTATAATAAAAACAAACATAATAAATATATATATTTATTTTTAGTCTTATAATATATAAATGCAAAAAGTAACTCTATTGCTCCAACTATATATAAATTACAAATATAATCTGATAAAGGTAAAAAACATATTATCAAAAATGCTAAAATGAAAAGCATACCCAGTAATAACATTCTAGCTACACTTATTACCATAGAATAGTTTGTCATAAACCTAATAAAAAACCTTTATAAAAAAATTAAGGATTTACTATAAGCCGGATTCTGTTCCATATAAATGGTGGCAGTCATTTATCTAGGTTATTAGTTGCCTAATAACTCAAGCAGCTTACCCGCTGCAAGTAACGGCTAAGAGCAAGCCTTTGCAGCCTATTTGCCTTGCACCTAATGGGGCTTGTTTTGCTTACCTTTGTTACCAAAAGTAACGGTGAGCTCTTACCTCACCTTTTCACCCTTGCTGTTATAAAAACAGCGGTTATTTTCTGTAACGCTTTCCCCGCATTACTGCGAACTGATGTTATCAGTCATTATGCTCTTATGGTGTCCGGACTTTCCTCTCGTAATAAAATTACCAGCGACTGCCCGTAAATCCTTAATATACTCTATATTATATTAAATATTATATGTCAAACCATAAATTACTTATTCAACTATTTCAAGACCATAACTTGAAAGCAGTGTAATAGCTTTTGGGCTGTTGCCTATTAATTTTATTTTCTTTAATCCAAGCATCCTTAGGCACATTGCTCCAAACCCATAGCCTTCTACATTTGTATCATTTGGGTTATGTGGACTAAGCATACCTTCTGGTGAACTTAAAAAGCCAGACTTTGATGTATCTTTATAAATATAAAGCACAACACCTCTGCCCTGTTCTTCTATGGTATGCAGTGCATTATGAAGCTTTTTACCACAGCCGCAGACACTTGATGCAAAAATATCACCAGTTAAACACTGGGAATGAACTCGCACTAATACTGGTTCTTCTCCAGATATATCGCCTTTTATTATAGCAACTGCTTCATTTTCATCACTTGTATTTAAAAAGCCTTTAATTTTAAAATAGCCATAAGCAGAAGGCATAAGTGCAGTTTCTATTTCTTTTACTACCTGTTCTGTTTCAAGGCGATATTTAATTAAGTCAGCCACTGTAACAATTTTTATATTATGTTCTTTTGCAAACTTAATAAGCCTTGGCATTCTTGCCATAGAACCATCATCGTCCATAATTTCACATATTACACCACTTGGGTATAAACCTGCCATTCTAGCTAAATCGTAAGAACCTTCTGTCTGTCCTGGGCGAACTAAAACACCACCTTTTTTAGCTCGCAGTGGAAACATATGCCCTGGGATAACAATATCTCTAAAGGTTGATGATGTGTTTATTAATGTTTTAATAGTAACTGCTCTATCATGAGCAGAAATTCCTGTTGTTACCCCTTCCCTTGCTTCAACTGATACTGTAAATGCCGTTCCAAATTTACTTGTATTATCCTGCACCATCATATTAAGCTGCAGTTCATCACACCTTTCTGCTGGCAGGCTTACACATATTAAGCCTTTACCATACTTTGCCATAAAATTTATTTGTTCGGCTGTAATAAATTCTGATGCAACAACTAAATCACCTTCATTTTCACGTGTTTCATCATCAGTTAAAATTACCATACCACCATTTTTAATTATGTTCACTGCTTCTTCAACAGATGCTCTTACTTGTTCCATTTAATCTCCAGTTAATCTAAATTATTTATTTTAGTCCAAACCATGATTTTTTCACTTTTATTTAATTTATTATTAAGGGCTTTAATTATTGCATGGTTTAGTTTTTCAAAATTAACAGGTTTAGCTATAAATCCATTCATACCACATTCTAGTACCTGCTGCTCTGTTTCTTTAAAAGCATCAGCAGTAACTGCTATTATCGGTATAGATAAAGCGTCCATTTTAGATGATTTTCTTATGGCTTCAGTAGCTTCATATCCGTTCATGTTAGGCATATGTATATCCATTAAAATAAAATCATAATAACCATCAGGTGATTCTAAATATAATTTAACAGCTTCGCTGCCACTTTCTGCCTCATCTATTTTAATACCCGTTTTTTCTAAAAATGTACATATTACTTTTCTATTAAGTAAAACATCATCAACTAAAAGAAGTCTATAATCCTTTAATGAATTATTATCAATAATTATTTTACTTAATTTATCTTCAGTGCAGCATTCTCCTCTTTTAAAAGTAACGTCAAACCAGAATTTACTACCTCTGCCTTCATGGCTTTCCACATTGATTGTGCTGCCCATAAGCTCTACAATACTGTTTGATATACTAAGCCCAAGCCCTGTGCCGCCAAAATTTCTACTAATACTTGTATCTGCCTGCTCAAAAGGATTAAATATTTTTTCAAGCTTTTCTTCACTCATACCAATACCTTCATCAGATACAGTAAAGCGAATTGTTATATATTCATCATCACTGGATAAACATAATACCGATAATCTTATATGCTTACCTTTACCCGTAAATTTAACTGCATTTGAAAGCAGATTTAAAAGCACTTGATTTAAACGAAGTTTATCCCCAATAATTATATCATTTTCAATATTAGGCATATTTGTGGTAAATACTAATTCCTGCTCTTTGATTTTTGGAGATATTAAAATTTGAATATGGTTTATGTTATCTTTTAATGAAAAAGATGAAAGGGAAAGTTCCAATTTACCAGCATCTATTTTAGACATATCTAGTATATCATTTAATAAACTTAAAAGATGGGTGGAAGCCATATTAATATTTGTAAAAGCATCTTTTACACGGTTTTCATCAAAATCTGTTCGCATACCCATTTGTGCCATGCCTATAATAACATTTAATGGAGTTCTAATCTCATGGCTCATCATTGCAAGAAAATCACCTTTTGCAGCAGCAAGCAGTTCTTTTTCATTAACTAATTTCTTTTCAGTAAGTAAAAGATTTTTTAAACGGCTAACCATGGAATTTATACTTTCTGAAAGTATGGAAAATTCATCACATGTATTTAATTCTACCTTTGTATCTAAATTATCTTTTGTAATAGAGTTAAGGCAGTTTATAATATATGATATACCACTAATAATATGCTCATTTACAACCTGAAGCATAAAAAGCTGCATAAAAACAATCATTAACAATATTGAAACAATAATAATTACAATATAAACATATACAGTAAAATAAACATCTTTTTCATAGGCTATGGCAATAAGTGAATAATTGCCTTTATCCCTTAACAATGCAAATGCATCTTTATTTTCAAGAGTAACAGGTGTTACTTTTGTAGCAGAACGCAGCATATTTATATCTATACCAAGCTCTTTTATATCCACACCTAAATTTCTATTATCTTTATAGCTTATAATAGTATGAGTATCTTTATCTATAATGGCAATAAAACCATTTTTATATATTGGATATATTGATGATAATTCACTAGTTATATTTGATTTAATTATACTTGCAATATTTTCACTTTTTTTGGCAATAATTACAATACCATGCTTATCTTTTCTTGATACACCAGTATACTGAAGCACTGCTTTATGCCTGTCGCAGTATAATGGTTCAAGGTATCTTTTATAATCAGTTTGATATATGCCTGAAGCAAATTCATATACATGAACACAAGGATTTTTATTACTTCCATTAATTGATGAAGATGCTGTTACTTCTGAATTTTCATCTGTTATTAATATTTCATCAAGCCTTAATGATTTTCTTAAATCATCAAGTAATTTTTGATTATTTAAATATTTTGTATCAGCTTGGATTAAAAGTGCAATACTTTCAGCAGTAGAAATACTTGTTGCTTTATAATCTTTTAATAAAATATCATGCTGTTTATTATCAAACTCTATAATATTAATACTACTTTGCAGGTAGTTATCAAGTGTAGCTTCAAGAGTGCTCATAGTAGAACGGGAAAGAGCAGCCCAAACTAAAGCTATTACACTTATACCAATAATTAATGCATATTTTACAACTTCATTAATAAATATCTTACGCATAATAAATTATACCATAAAATATTATTTTTTGTATATAAAATTTCTAAAAGAGATGTTTTTTAATGGACAATTTTTAGGCTTTCAGTTACTGCTGCACTTTTAAACATTACATATACATTTTTGCCACAGGCAATATCTAAATCTTTATAAGCACCTGATGAAATCCTTGCCCAAACAGATTCGCCAAAATTAATTTCAATATCATAAAAATTATTTTTATTTTTTATAATATTGCTGATAATACCTTTATAAATATTACGGATACTAATATTTTTAGGGTAATCAATACTTAAAACAACATCATCAACATTAATGGAAAAACGAACTTTTTTACCAATTTCAACATTTTCGCAGGCTGATTCTACTATTCCTGCACCAAAAGATATTAAAGCATTTGATGTTCTTTCATCATATTCTTTTATTACACCTTCAAATACTGTATTAAAACTTGAATTTTCGCTATTTGTATGGGAAGTTTTATTTAAAACTTCAACTACATTGCCATAATATTTTAAAGCACCCTGCTCCATATATATGGCATTATCTGCAAGCTGCATAATTTCATCTATGGAATGTGATACATAAAGTATTGGTATATTATAATTATTTCTTATAATATTAATATATGAAATTAATTCTTTTGCTCTTAAGCTGTCAAGAGAAGCCAGTGGTTCGTCCATTAAAAGCATTTCAGGGTTTGAAAGTAACGCTCTGCCTATGGCTACCCTTTGTTTTTCTCCACCTGAAAGTTTTTGTGGGTATCTTTCTAGTAAGTGGTTTATTCCTAAAAGCTCACACACCTGCTCTAAATTACAGCTTAATGAATAACTGCTTTTACGCTTACTGCCATATAAAAGATTATCTTTAACAGACATATTAGGAAAAAGCCTTGAATCTTGAAAAACATAGCCAATAAACCTTTTATCTGCAGGTATATTTATTTTTTTCTCATGGTTAAAAAATTCTTTATCTCTAAATGAAATAATGCCACTGTCAGGGCTTATTAACCCTGCCATCATATTAATAATAGAAGTTTTGCCTGCACCTGAAGCACCATATACAGCAGTAATTCCATTAGAATCAAGCTTAAAATCACATTTAATTAAAACATCACCCAGCTTTTTTTCCACATTCATTATAATCATTATATTCTTCCACCTGCCTTATATCTTTTAGCACGTCTTGCAAAATATTCTGAAATTATAAGTGAACCAAAAGCAATGATTAAAGAAATAATGGCAAGCCTTGCAGCATATAATTCACTTCCCGGCACCTGCAAAACTGCTGATAAAGCAAGTGGAAGCGTTTGAGTCTGCCCGTAAGTATTGCCAACAAAAGTAACAGTTGCCCCAAATTCTCCAAGACTTCTTGCAAATGCAAGCACAATACCTGAAATAATACCGGGAACTGCAAGTGGCAGTGTTATTGTAAAAAATACTCTAAAAGGACCTGCACCAAGAGTTTTTGCAGCCTGCTCTAAATTTTGGTCAATAGATTCTATGGAAAGCCTAATGGCACGAACCATTAACGGAAAAGCAACAACTGCACTAGCAAGAGCTGCCCCCTTATAATTAAAAGCAAAAGAAAGCCCAAAAGTCTCATAAAGCCATGGACCAAAAACACCATTACGCCTGCCAAATAATATTAAAAGAAGATAGCCTGTAACAACAGGTGGAACTACAAGTGGAAGATGTAGAAAACCATCTAATATAGATTTTCCAAAAAATTCAAAACGGGCTAAAAGCCAGCCAAAAAACACTCCAAAAGGAAGGCTTAAAAAAACTGACCAAAAGCCCACTATCATACTTAACTTTACAGCAGAAATCTCTTCCTGACTTAAAGAAAATATATCCAACAATTTCTCCCCTTAGATTCCAAAGCCGTATTTTTTATATATTTTTTTCGCTTCATCACTTATTAAAAAGTTATAAAGTTTTTTCACTTCATTATTTGCATTTTCTTTGATAACAGCAATAGGATAGCTAATATCATCATGAGTATTTTCTGGAAATTCTGCCACTACTTTTACATTTTTATCAGCAATAGCATCAGTTGCAAAAACTACCCCTAATAATGCCTCACCCCTTGAAACAAAAGCTAAAGCATCACGAACATTAGCAGCTGTTACAATATTTTTTTGTAAAGACGACCAGTAACCAAGTTTTGTAAAAGCCTGCTTTGCATATTCACCAGCAGGAACACTTTCAGGTGCTCCAATTACTAATTTCTCATTTTTTAAAATAGAAGCAAAATCAATTTTTTTACTAAAATCTGCTGTAATATTATTTTTCTTATGTGTTATTAATACAAGCCTGTTTTTAACTAAATTTTTACGAGTAGATTTTTCAATTAAATTACTTTTTTCCAGATTATTCATCCATTTTTGGTTTGCAGATATAAAAATACCAGCTGGAGCACCAGATTGTATCTGTTTCACTAAAGCACCAGAAGAACCATAACTGCCAACAGCATTGCCACCTTTCTTATTATAAACGGAAAGCACTTCATTTATCATATTTGTAGTAGATGCGGCAGCAAAAACAGTTACTTTCTCTGCTGCAAATATTACTTGTGGTAATAAAAATGTAAAAACTAAAATACTTATTAAAAACTTTCTCATATATGACCTCCAAAATATATACTTCGTAATATATTTTTTTATATATAAAAAGTCAATAAAATTTTTACTTTATATATTTTTTAATATTTTTTTAATTTTTATATTGACACGTTATATTTTTTATAATATAACGATATTAGATAGTTAAAATTATTTTACCTATTCTACTTCCAAATTTTGCTTAATCCTCTACTAATCCTCCCAATTGGTAGAGGTTTTTTTATAATTAATTTTAAATTATCATTTTTTTTATTGACTGAAAGAGTAAGAATATATAAAGTAAAAAAGTTATTTTCTCTTGGAGCATTATAATAAAATGATTAAAATTGAAAATCTTTCTAAAGAGTTTAATGGAAAAAATGGTAAGGTAAAAGCACTAAACAATATAAACCTTGAGTTAAATGATGGTGATATTTTTGGTATTATAGGCATGAGTGGTGCTGGAAAATCTACTCTTTTAAGATGTATTACTCTATTAGAAAGACCAGATAGTGGCAGCATATATATTGGTGGCAGTGATATTTTAAAGCTTAGCCCAAAAGAATTAAGAAGTGCAAGGGGTAAAATGGGTGTAGTGTTCCAAAACTATAATCTTTTAATGCAGGAAACAGTTGCAAAAAATGTTGCGTTTCCTATGGAGATTGCAGGCAGTCCAAAACATGAAATAAAAGAAAGAGTGGCTTCTCTTTTAGATTTAGTTCAAATTGGAGATAAAGCATCATTTTATCCTGCTCAGCTTTCAGGTGGTCAAAGGCAAAGGGTGGCTATTGCAAGGGCTTTAGCAACAAGACCAGAGGCACTGCTTTGTGATGAGCCTACTAGTGCATTAGATGTACTTACTACAAAACAAGTGCTTACTTTATTAAAAGAAATTAATGAAAAATTAAATACTACTATTATAATTATTACCCATGAAATGTCTGCAGTTAAAGCAATATGTAATAAAGTTGCAGTTATTGATGATGGCTGCTTTGTAGAAATGGGCGATACAAAAGAAGTTTTTTCAAACCCTAAAAGCTCTGTTACAAAAATGCTTTTAGGGGAAGATTTAAGGATATAATTATGGAAGCTTTTTTTAATGTATATGGCAGCCTGCTTTTAGATTCTACATTAGAAACACTTTATATGACTTTTATTGCAACACTTTTTTCATATATTTTAGGTGTTCCTTTAGGTGTTATATTATCTGTTACTAAAAAAGGTGCTATTGCTTCATCACCTTCTTTTAACAGTGTAGCTGGCTGGATAGTAAATATTGTTAGAAGTGTTCCTTTTATTATTCTCATGGTGTTTGTAATACCTTTTACAAGGCTTGTTACAGGCTCATCTATTGGTCTTAATGCTGCTATTGTCCCATTAATTATAGCAGCTACCCCATTTGTAGCTAGGATTGTGGAACAAAGCCTTGAAGAAGTGGACAGAGGGTTAATAGAAGCAGCTAAATGTATGGGTGCAACAGATATACAGATTATTACAAAAGTTATGCTAAAAGAAAGCAGACCATCACTAATTCGTGGGCTTTCCATAAGCACAATTACTATACTTAGTTATTCTGCTATTACAGGCAGTATTGGTGCTGGTGGTCTTGGAGATATGGCTATTAGGTATGGTTATCAGCAGTATATTGATTCTGTTATGTATGCTACCGTTATTTTACTTGTTATTATTGTAGTTTTAATCCAATGGTTATGTAATATATGGGCTTTTAAAGCTGATAAAAGAAATAGAAATTAATAATTTTGGGGGAATGTATGAAAAAAATACTTCTTATATTAACAGCGTTTTTAATGCTGATTACAGGCTGTAAAAAACAGGCAGCAAATGATGATACAATTATCATAGGTGCTTCACCTACTCCACATGCTGAAATTTTAAAATTTGCTATGCCATATTTTGAAGAAGCAGGCATTAAAGTAAAAATTCATGAAATGAACGACTATATTATACCAAATACTGCTCTTGATAGTAATGATATCCAAGCAAACTATATGCAGCATGAACCATATTTAATCAATTTTAATGAGAAAAATAAACTTCAAAATAAACTTGTTTCTGCTGGTAAAATCCATTTTGAACCATTAGGTATATATGCAGGAAAAAGTAATGACCTTAAAAATATTAAAAATGGTGCAATAATTGGAATACCAAGCGACCCTACAAATGGTGCTAGAGCATTACTTTTACTTGACAGTTTAAATATTTTAAAAATAAACAAAGATAAAGGTTTTGAAGCAACAGAACTTGATATTACTGAAAATCCAAATAATATTAAAATAAAAGCATTAGAGGCAGCTCAACTTCCTGTTAGCCTGCCAGATATGGATTTTGCAGTTATTAACGGTAACTATGCTCTTGGTGCTGGTGTGCTTGATAAAGTTTTAACTACAGAATCAAGTGATTCTAAATCTGCTGAAACTTTTGGTAACATTATTGCTGTTAAAGAAAAAGACTTACAAGATGAAAGAATTAAAAAAATAGTAGAAATACTTAAAAGTGAACCTGTAAAGAAATTTATTAGTGATAAATATAAAGGTGTTGTTCTACCTTTAAATTAATTGAAAAAGGAGAGTATTATGGCAAATATTGAAGAATATCTTTTATGGCGTGGTGATTTAACAGTTCAGCAGGCACCATTTAATAATGTGGATAACTTAATACTCTCCAATCTTTCATACCTTGTTTTTAAAGGTATAGTGCCTGAACTTGGAAATCAAAAACCATCATTTTTAGACAAAATAACATCGCTTTTCAAATCAGATGATGAAAGCCATATGCAGTATATAACTGTGCATGATGCCATTGCAGCCATGAATTTAGCTACAGAAGGAAAAGACAGAATACGTGTTTCCCAGGATATTCAAATGGGTATAAAATTAGCCCAGACAAAGCGTTTTGGTAACATGAAATTAATGTGCTATGTGGATAAATATGATGAAAGCATAGAAACTCAATTTGCAGCAATTACTATCTTAATGGAAGATAAAACAGCATACATTGCATTTCGTGGCACAGATACAAGCCTTATAGGCTGGAAAGAAGACTTTAACATGAGTTTTATGGACCAAGTCCCTGCGCAAAAACTGGCACTTTCATATTTAAAAGATGTAGCATCAATTATTAAATGCCCTTTAAGAGTTGGCGGTCACTCTAAAGGTGGTAATTTAGCAGTTTACTCATCACTTTATGCTGGAAAAGATGTTCAGGATAGAATTATAAATATTTACAATAATGACGGTCCCGGCTTTAAATCAAGTGTTCTGCAAACTGAAGAATATAAGCAAATACAACAAAAAATTGATACTATTATACCACAGACTTCCATTATTGGTATGCTTTTAGAACATGAAGAAGAATATATTGTTATTAAAAGTAATGAAACACTTATCATGCAGCATGACCCATATTCATGGGAAGTGCTAGGTCCTGATTTTATTAAAATGAAAGAAACCACATCAAGCTCTCATTTTATAGATACTACCCTTAGAAACTGGCTTAATGATATGGATAGTGAAAAAAGGGAAAAATTTGTTGATATATTATGGGAAGTGCTTGGGGCTACTAAAGCAAAAACTTTTACAGAAATGGCAGAAAGCCTTTTTGCCAATGCTGTAAAAATTGGCAAAAAAATAAATAATTTAGACGCTGAATCTAAAGAAGTGCTTTCCACAGCCCTTTCTATGCTTATAAAAAGTGCTAAAAATGCAATACTTGCAGGGTTTAAATAAGTAACTTATTATATATGCATGGTTATAATATTTTAACACATGCATATATTTTAATATTTTATGCTATCAAATTTATTTATTGTTTTCATAGGCTTCTTTTAGCCGTTTAGAAAAAAACTTCCTTGCATCAGGTGTTATTATTTTAAAATGTGGAGCATAGGGCATAAGTTCCATAAAAAGCGCCATATAGTTATAAACTACTACTCTTATAACAAAAGGTTCTTCTGATATTATCTTCATATTTTTAAGTATTGGTCTGTCTATAAAATATTCTTTAACATAATCATCAAGTTCAATATCAACAGATAATTCTTCTTTTCCAAACCAAATAGATGTGGTATTATCCACCATTTTTTTTGCTTCATCACTTATTTTAATACTTTTCTCACCAGTTAATGATATATCTTTTATATAATCTATACGGTATGCTCGCACTTCCTCATTATCTTTAAAACCAATTAAATACCAAAAACCATTGTAAAACATTATTTTATATGGTGATGTTACCTTTTCTTTATTATCTTTTATATATATAAATTTAATTTTTAATGTTTTATATTTTACAAAATGCTCTATATCTTCAATTGTTTGCTCTATTTTATCATAATTAATTGATGAAGTTTCTAAAACTTGAATGGCAGATGTTAAATTCTGCAAATTAAATAGAGTAAGATATTTATCAATAGCATCATACCTTGTTTCTGGAAAAAGTGCCCTTGCATATTGAAGTAATGTTGTTGTTAAATATGAATCATCTCTTTTTACAATAGAATACATATTAGATTTATTTAATAAAGAATAGCTTCCATCATCATTTTTTTTAATATCCATGTTATCCATAGCATCTTTTAAATACCGTTGTGCACTACGTTTACTCATTCCAGTATGCTTTACTATATCATCTGAAGTTACTGAATTATTTATTAAAAATAACTCTATTATTGTAAAAAGTTTACTTATAACCCTTTCACCATCTTTTACACGCATAATGCACCTCATATATTTTATTAATATATGATAAAAACATTAAACGTCAATAGATGTCGCTATAAATTAATTCTTTTAAATAATCTAATATTAATATATATTGCAGTATGAAGTATATTAATAAAATTCCAAAAACATATATATTTATAATTTTAATGATTTTTGCTGCATTTATATACCCTTACTATCCACTTGCTTTCATTGCAGCAGCTTCTATTGCTTTATTTATAACAATAAAAACACCTTTAAATCTACTGTTTATTACAATGTTTCTTATAATTCATATATCTTATAATTCATTTTTTATAGTTGTTGATGTGGTAGAATATGAAAAAATAAACAGCGTGCAGTTTGGCAGTGGAAAAATATATCTTGATAAAAGCTATAAAGTTGCTCAAGGTGATTTATTATTTGGTAAGTTCATAGTAGATAAAGAAAAATCAAAACCATTTTTCAAGCCAGTCTATAAAAATATTTCAAAAATATCCATTATTCAAGTGCCTGTCATTACAGATATTTTAAAATTTAGGAAAAATATATCTGATTATATATTTTTTTCATCAGGTGGTAAAATAAGTGTTGCTCAAGCATTAATTTTAGGGGATAAAACATATATTAGTGATGATTTAAAAGATGCCTATACCATATCTGGTCTTTTTCATTTACTTTCTATGAGCGGCAGCCATGTGGCAATAGTAACAGCCATATTTTTAACCACTCTTTTATTTCTGCCTGTAAAAATCAGGTTTATATTTGCAAGTTTTGGAGCATTATTTTTAATACTGCTTGGTGGGTTTAATGTTACTGTTATACGTGCTTCCATATTTGCTTCTATTATAATGATGGCTTATGTTTTTGATATAAAGGTGAACTCTAAAAAATTTATTCTTTTCATAGCAGGTCTTTTTCTGCTTGTATCTCCACTTTCATTGCAGGATATATCATTTTTAATGTCCTTTGGTGCAGTTTTTGGTATTATTTATATGATGCAGGCAGGATTTGGTATTATAAAAACATCATTATTAACAGGTGTTGCAGCTACTTTAATAACTGCTCCCCTTGCATTATATGTTTTTGGAACTACTAACCATTTAAGTATTTTATCTACTATGATAATTTCCCCTGTAATATATATGCATATTTTATTTTCCATATTTGCTTTAATTGCCCCAGATTTAGCATCTGCCCCACTATTAATAATTGAAACAATTTCAAATAATATGGTATTTTTCCTAGCTAAAGTTACATATTTTGCTTTTATATTTAAAACTATTCCTTTATGGCTTTTAATATTTACTATACTTTTTATAATTATTACACTGCTTATACCAAATAAATTAAAATTTCTATCTGCCCTTTCACTTTTAATTATATTCTACCCTGCAAAAAGTCCACATGAGTATAATTTTTTATACTTAACACCTAGGGATAAAGGGTTTATAATATATAAAAATGGCAGTAGAGAAATATTTTACCAGGGAAGTGAAGCATCATTTAGATATAGATTTATGCCCTTAGTAGCAGAATATGGATATAAGACATTTCATAAGGGTGAAATACGAGTATTTGGTGGTAAAAATAATTTTATTAAAATAAAAAATATTACAAGAAATAATTTTACAAACCTGTGCTTAAATGAATTAAATAAAGAGTGTGCATATTTTTATCATACCCGTTCAAACAGTATAAAAGAAAAAGATATAGATAACAAAACACTACACATTATATGGAAAAATAAAGTAAAGGATAAATCTATTATAGAGCTTGAAAGCTTTGGTAAAAATTATGTAATAAATTAATTTATCTTGCTTTGCTTCGCGAATATATTAGAAATACAGAAATAACTAAAAATAGTATAAGAGGTCCAAAAGTTGCAGTAACTGGTGATAATGCCCCTTTATCCCCTAATGATTTACCAATGGTTTGAGAAATTATAAAAACAAGTGCAAACGTAAATGTAATGGTAGCATTTTTTACTATCGAATAATTTCTTGAAAAATTAATTGAAATTGGAAATAAAAATATTACTAAAACAATAACTGATAATGCAGAAGCAATTTTAAAATAAAGGTTTATCTCATAGGTTGAACTATTTATACCCTTGCTTTTGCTTATTTGTATCATAGTATATAATTCTTTAGGTGTTAATGCTTTTTCATTTGTAGTGGAAAGGCTTACCATTTGGTCCCAAATACTCGTTCCTTCTCTTAGAACTCTTGATTTAATATAAGATATTTCTGGTGGATTTTTAGATATATTGCTGACAGTAATATTATCTGCCACCCATTCATTTTTATTACCATTTGTATTGTTTTCCTGTTTTGAAATAACATCTATTTTAACAATATATTTTACTGAATTATTATCTAAAAAATATTCCGTAACATTATACACTTTCTTATCAGTAATAGAAACAAAACCAATATTAGAAATAACTTTATCACTGCCTACAAACCAAGTATTATTAAAACCTGTTAATGAATTTGTAGTAACACCCGATTTTAGTCTACTTAATTCACTATCTTTATAGACTCTTGCTTCTGGCACAACTTTATATTCAATATAAAGCATAATGGCTGATAATGCTATGCCTATAAGTAAAAATGGAATAACTAGTTTTCCAACAGAGCCACCTATTGTCATATAAGCAAGCAGTTCATTGGAACGCATTAATATAAGCATTGTAACCATTACTGCTAAAGCTGCAATAATAGGCACAACTTTATTAACATCTATTAATGATGATGCTGCAGCTATGGAAACAAGTTCTTGTGATGTATATTCGGTTTCAGAAAGAGAAACTGATAGTGTCCAGATAGATGAAAGCACTAAAAGCATTAAAATCAAAAGTGCAACAAAAAATAAGTATTTTAAAAAGGTTTTGATTGTATATACATAAAAACTGTTCATATGCAATACTAATATAATTATATATTTTTTTCAACGATTACTTTTATTTATACTGATTTATAAGACATATTAGATATACTTTTATTATTGAAAATAACATAATAATACTGTATAAAATTCTACAGGAGGAAATATGGCAAATAAGATTTTTAAAATTTATGTTCAAACTTTTTCATTTCTAGTATTTTTTCTCATAGTATCTAGTCTTTGCAGAGTAGGATTTATAATCCATAGTGGTATTATAAATAAAGGATTAAATATTGCAGAAAATAATATTTTTCCATTTCTAGACTTTTTAAATACTATACTAGCAGGTTTAAGATATGATGGAAGAATTATTGGTTCTCTTACTTTAATTTTTTTGGGACTATATACTATTTTTATTATACAAAATAAAACCAAATTTATCTTACTCTGTATTTATTCATTTACTATTTCTTTTTTTATCATAACTGCTACTGTTGTAAATGATACATATTTTTTCATTTATAATGACACATTTAATATTATCTTACTAGGTGCTGTTTTTGATGACCAAACAGCCATTTTTCAAACGGCTCTTAATAGTGGATATAGCGTACCACTAAAACTATTTTTTATCATGATATTTACAATATTTACCACATATTTATATGCAAAATTGTATAAGAATATAGAAAAGAAACAATTTAAAAGTAATACTAAATTAAATGTTTTTACAGGTATATTTTTAGCTTATCTAATTCCTTTTATAACATCATCTACATTAAATCTTCAAGGTGGTGATTTAAATTATATTGTTACTTTACCTGAAAATAACTTTTTAAAAAAAGCAACTCCGGGTGCAATACATGATTTAGACAGAGTAAATAGAGCCTACAATAAAATAAAAGGCGAAAGTTTTGAAAAGTATGCTGGGGGGGGGGAATCCATTGCTAATGTTTTAAAAAAATATTTTAATCATATAAATATTCAAGATAATATAAGTATGCTTATGGAAAAAGAAGTTAGTTTTGATAATCATAAGCAGGCAGACCACATTTTTCTTATTATTATGGAATCACTTTCTGAATACCACTTATCACACGAATTTGAAGAATCAGGCATAAGCAAAAGCATGTATAAATTAATTAATTCTGAAAATGGATTAAAAGTTCCTATTTTTATACAAAACGGATATGGAACAATAGAAACTCTTGATTTAATGGTTACTGGCTTATACAGCACATATTTTCCTGTTAGTGAGATGATAGGAAAAATTTCTTGTTTTGATTCATCAACTGGAAAAATATTTAAAGATTTAGGCTATGATACATCTTTTTATTATTTTGGAAGCTCAGCATGGAGAAAAGTTGGAAGTTATGTTTTATCTCAAGGCTTTAACCAAAGCTATGCTATGGAAAATATGAAAAATAAAACAAGAAGTACGTGGGGTATATATGATAATGAAGGTTTTGATTTTATATATGATGATATAAAAAATCATAAAGGTAAAACTTTTAATATGATATTAACCACATCTAACCACCCACCATATGATATAAACACTAAATCATATAACATTGATACCCAAAAAATTGAAAACTTTTTAGATGAAAAATACCCTAAAAATAAAAGATATGGTGGTATAAACAGCCAAATATTATCTGTTACTGCATACTCAATAGAATCTGTAGTAGATTTTGTTGAAAAAACATATACAAAATATCCAAAATCCTTATTTATAATTACTGGCGACCATTTTGATAGAATACACCCAAGCCCTGTGAGGGATATATATACTTCCACATCTATTCCTCTTATAATGTACGGCTATGGAGTTAAAGATATAAAACTAAAATATGCTGCTGCAAGCCACAAAGATATAGTACCAACTATTGTGGAAATGAATGCTCCACTAGGTTTTAAATATCATTCCTTTGGAGATAGTTTTATTACTTATGATAATAATTCTTTAATAGATTATGAAAGAATAGCTATAGGGGCACAATCTATCGCTAATGGCAGGTTTATATATAATGGAGAAAATATAGAATATTTTAATGGTGCAAAACAAAAGAAAAATGATATTAATATTGCAAAAGAATATATCAATAAAAGAAATGATGGTAGAGCTATAAGTTGGTATATTGTTAATAAAGGCTATGAAATAAACAGCCCTTAAGTCAATAAGGGCTGTATTATTTTTATTAGTTTCTATTTTTTTATTTTAGCATTAATGTAAATTCTAAAAACGCCTGCATAAGCAGGCGTTTTAAGGAAATTTTAATGAGCCGGTGTATATGGCACCATTTGATTATACTGATTTGTAACAGCAGGTGCTTGAGGTTGCTGTGCTGGCACTTGCTGGGTGTTAGGTAATGGCTGCTGTGGTGCTGGTGCAGGGGCTACTGTATTATTTTGTTGTTGAACTGGAGCACCTTTTTGGTAAAAACCATGTTTTTCAGCATATTTTCTCCAGTACCTGCATACCATACCTCTGTGTTCATAGCCTAATATACATTCATAGTAATCTTCAAGATAATCATCATAATCATCTCTTACATAAAAAGGAACTTCACTCATTGGTGGAGGCGGTGGCAGGCTCATAACAGTATAACCATTATATGGATTATACTGCGGTGTGCCATTATAGTAAAAATCAGCACGAGCAAAATTATAAGTTGCAAATAATAATGTAAATAATATTAATAAAAATGTTATTCTTTTCATATTAAACTCCTAATCAAATATTACCTTCTACATATACTGTCGTTACAAGTTTGATTAGGTTACATTTTTTATACATGTCTATTTAAATAATTTGCATAATCAATAGTAACAGGTTCATAATCTTCTTCAAATAAGTGGGAAGATATTACAAAATCTGCCGTTGAACGTGTGCAGGCGATAACCACATTATAAACAGAACAAAGCCTTTCTAATGCTTTTATATCCACATCATGTGGTTGAGTTGTCATTGGGTCTATAAAAAATATTAATATATCTACATGACCACTGGCGATTAAAGCACCCATTTGCTGGTCTCCACCTAAAGGTCCAGATTTTAATTTAATTATATCTGCAGCTTTATTTGGCTCTCTGCGTAAGAAGACTTCCTCTACTAAACGTCCTGTGGTTCCTGTACATATTAACTTGTGGTCTTGTAACCTTTTATAGTTAAATTCCACCCATTCTACCATATCTTTTTTTCTAGCATCGTGTGCTACAAGACCAATAGATTTAATTTTTTTCATAATTTTAAAATTCTCCTATATTATTATTAACAAGTTTGAACTTATATACCTATTTTTATATAATTACAATAGAATATTTTATATTTTTTTTATATATTATATAAATTATTTGTAGTTTTAAATATTAATTTGTAAAATAATTGTAATTTTATAATATTATATATAAATACGCTGGTGGTGAAAAAATGGATTTAAGTAAAGCATTAAAAATATTTATGGATAATTTTATTAACAGCAATGATGAGCAAATATATAATAATTTAAAACAAATTACAAAAATACAAGTGCTAAATAATAAAAGTATTTTATTTATAGAAAACCAGCTGGCAGAATACTTTTATTATGTAGTAGATGGTAATATTAAACTTTCAAAACTTACAGAAAATGGTAAAGAAACAATAATTCGCATTGTTCATAATAATGAAATATTTGCAGAAGCCACATTATACGGCAGAAAAACATACCCTGTAAATGCTGCTGCAATAAACAAAACTTATCTGCTTGCTATAAGTATAAAGGGTTTTCAAGAATTGTGTTCTAAAAATAATGCCTTTGTATTAAAACTTTTTATTACTATGAGCCATCAGCTTAGATATTTAGTAGATATGATAAATGATTTATCATCAACAGATACTACAAAAAGGCTAATGAAATATTTATATGCCCTAAAGGAAAAAAAAGGAAGCTCAATCATAAAACTTCCTATTCCAAAGCGTGATTTGGCAATGCTTTTAGGTGCTGCACCTGAAACTATATCACGTGTTTTTACAAAACTGCAAAATGATGGTTTTATAAAAATTCAAGGAAGAGAAATAACTATATTAAAAGATGAATATTAAAAATCATGGTTTAATATAAATATACTAACTTCCATAGCTGTGAAGCCCTGCGATTAATAAGTTTACACCTAAAAATGTAAAGATAGTAGATAAAAGCCCAATTAAAGCAACTGTTGCTGCTAATTCTTTCGACCATTTATTTGAAAGCCTGCCATGGAGATATAATCCATAAATTATCCATGTAATAAATGTCCAAGATTCTTTTGAATCCCACGACCAAAATCTACCCCAGGCAACTTCTGCCCAAATTGCACCAAAAACCATACCACCTATTGTAAATATAGCAAACCCTACTGCAATAAATTTATATGTTATTGCTTCTATTGTATCTGCATCAAAGCCTATATCTTTAAATAAATTTTTAAGTGACAAACCATTTTGATAAAATATAATAAAAAATGATACTGTAAAAAATACAAATATTATCATCATATTTATAGTATTTGCTTTTTCACCAAGTATTATATTTATAATTAAAGTAATTATTACAGATACTAACACACCAAGCACAAAAGTATATATAATGTATGAATATCTTTTTTTATTATCTACTGTTTTAATTAAATAAAGTATGGCAGCAATTGCAGCAACAGTAAAGCAAACATATGCTGTAAAACTCAATGAAACATGGGCTAAAAGCCAGTTACTTTTTAATGCAGGAACAAGTAGATTTAAATCAGAGGGTGCACCAATGGCACTTATAAAAAGTGCAAATGAACCCGATATAGCAAACGCAAATACACCTAATGATTTATTTTTTGTTTTATACTCCAGCACAACATAAAAACCTGATAAAAGCAGTGCAAAAAACATTAGTGACTCATATTTATTTGTAATAGGAATAGACCGTAATATTTGACCATTTGATAAATCATAAAATTCTATCCATCTAATAATAAACGATATAAAATGCAGCGAAAATCCTATAATACCAGTAACCGATGCTGCAATACCTACCTTTTTATTTTTAAATATTATAAAAAATATATACAGCACCATTGCAAGTAGATATAAAAGGCTTGCTGTAACAACCATTTTACTTGAAATAAGTACCATATTATTCATTGTTTCTACCATTTACATCTCCTTTTATAAATTTGTAAAACTTATCTGCTGGGTTTACAACAGATAATTTTCTATGAACTCTTACCTTATATTTTATACTACCACCAGAAACTATAAAAACTATTGATGTATAATTTAAGAAATATACAAATAGAACACCAAAGCACATTAGCACGCCGCCAAGATAGACTATATCTATTCCCGGATTATATTTTACTGAAATTGTAGAATATTCCACACCTTTTAAATCTGTAAAATGAAATGACATATCTATAAAATCAACATATGTTGGCTCTAACGCTTTTAAAACAAGCATACCTTTTGCTACTTCTTGTTTTAGCATATTATAAACAGTAATCTCTATGGCAGGAACAACTTCTTTATTGGCAGCATTTTCATCTTTATATACAGTAGTAAAGTTTGATACGGCTATAACATAACTGCCTGCCTGATAAAATTTACCATACTTTAATACTTCCTCTTTTTTCAAACCACCTGCTGTATATGTTAAATATATATCCATATTTTCATTAGGGGAAAGACCGTAATCAGCCTGATAAAAATATATATTATTCATTTTTAATGGACGGTTTACATCAATATAATCATGCTTTAACACTTTACCATCTTTAGATACTGTAATTTCGCTTTTAAAAGCTGATGCAGTATATGTATTATTATAGTATTCTATATTAAACTTATCTAATGTAATATCAAAACCAAAGGGTATAAATTCTCCATTTTTATTTTCAACACCATTAACTGTTTGGTTTTCAAAAATAGATAGCACACCTTTAAAACCAAATAAATAATCCACCAATGCCCCTGCCATTACTAAAAAAATACCTAAATGAATAATTATTACACCATATCTTCCCGGTCTATTATGTTCTACCTTAATTAAAGGGCGTTTATTAAGATGAACTTTCCAGCCTTCTTTATTAAAAAACTCAATAAATTCATCAGTATCCATATTGGTTTGTGCAGTATCTTTAAGAGCATTTTCTTCTAAATCAGGAAAACCTTTTCTAGCAAAAGGAATAAGCCTAATAGTGCATATTACAAGGCTTAAAGTAAATAAACTAAGTAATGTAATAAATAATGGCGATGTATATATATTAATTAAACCAATATTTGTTATAAACTCCCTAAAATCGTTGGTTGCTGGGTCAAAAAATATTGATATAAATGAAACATGCTTTAATTTATCCACTGAACTTTCAGAAACAATACTTCCTAAAATAGATAAAAATATAATAATAAGTATAACTACTAAAGCAAATTTCACTGATCCAATAAAATTGATTATTTTTTTCACATTAATTCCTAAATATATTTTGTATAAAGAATTTTTATAAAAATATGATAATAAAAAAAACTAAAAAAAAATGAGTATGCACTATTTCTACACACTCATTAAAAAAAGTTGTTTTGGCAAAATGCCAAAACAACTTTTATATTTTAACTGCTTATCTAGCAGCTGTGCTTTTAGCTTTCATTGCTTTATTAAGAGCATCGTAAGCGTTCATAGATATTGTGATAGAGTTAGTTATAGACTCTCTAGCAAGTGGTGGGTTGTGGAAACCGTCAGAGTTTTCTGCAGTCCAGTATTCCCATAAAATGTGAGCTCTTGTGTGAGCATTTCTTGCTTCGTCTAATGTAGCTTTATCAACACCCATGCGTTCAGCAGTAGCAATAGCATCTATTAATTCTGCTAACCAGAATTCTGCTTTTCTCATTTTACCAGTAGTGTAAGTTTTGATAGAATCAATTGAGTATTTAGCATCTTCTTTAGTCCAGTTAGTAGAAGCTTTTACATATGCAGCATCTTTACCTTGCCAGTTAGCATGTTTATCAGCACCTGTTCCGTGACAGTCTGAAGTTAAGCAAGTAGATTCAAGTATGTATCTTGGAGATTGAACAAAGTGAGAAGTGTATTGTAATTGTCCATCTTTTTCAACAACGTCCATGTGACATTGAACACAAGATACGCCTGCTTTATCGTGAACAGAGTTGTAGTAAGTTTCAAACTCTGGGTGTTGACCTTTCCATAATTTTGCACCAGAGAATTTGTTTGTAAAGTCAACAAATTTTAAGTCTACAAAATAGTGGTCATATAATGCAAGTGCATTTTTAAGTGGGAAATGGTTAGTTCTTCTATCGTTAAAACCAATTTCAGCACCAGTAACTAAATCAGTTCCTTTTGCACAGTTATATTCAACGTGACATTGAGCACATTGTAAAGTGCGTCTTCTAGGGTCATTTTTATCTAAAATAGCGATTTTACGAGTAAAGCCTCTTTCACCCATGTCAAGAACTTCAAATTTAACATGGTTAGGGTCGCTTTGGAAAAGGTTATTTTTAGCGTAAGATTCTTCACTTGTCATAGCTTCAATTAAAGCATCACGAACAATTCTTGGTTCTGCAGAGTGTGGGTCGTGGCAGAAGAAACAGTTTAATGCGTGGTTCATATTTTTAGCCATTTCAACTGCATTTGATTCTCTACTCCAAGTAGTACCTGTTACATTATCACCAAGGTAAGCCCAGCCTAACATATGGTCCATAGTTTTACAGTTCATACAAACTGGGTTAACTGCAGTTGCAGTTTGTGGTAAGTTTTCAAATTTTTCAACGCCTTCACCTGCATCAAAAAGAACTTCCCATGCTTTACCAGATTGGAAAATATAATTCCAGCCCGCTTTTGGTTGGAACCTGCCACCAAATGCTCTATCAACTATAAATTGGTCAATAAGCATAAGAGAGTGAGAACGAGTTGCAGCATGTTCTTTAGTAAAGCCATAAGGTGACATTAATTTTTCCCAAGTAGGGTTTGGTGAACGACCATTTAAGTTTGATTTTTCAAAACGAGCTGGTCTGTGTTTACCTACTTCTAAGAAAGAATGCATTTGAGTATCATGGCATTGGCCACATGCTTCCCATTCCAGATGAACAACTGGTCTGTTTTCTGGAAGTGGATTATCCATGTGTTCTGGTTTAATATCGTGACAGAAAGAACAGTCAACATCTTTGTGAACACCTCTAGTATGAAGTTCACTAACTGTAGTGTGGCATTCAAAGCATTTTGCTTTATCTGTTTGCCCTTTCTTTTCACTTAATTTTGAGTTTGCAAGAGTAAAGTCCGCCTTAGTAGCAGCTACTTGCCCTCTGTCGAAACTTGCTTTAACAAATTCACCTTTTGTATCACTTGCTTGAGTAGATGTTCCCGAATTACAAGCAACAACAAAAACTAAACCCATTGATATTAAAGCAAATACAACATACTTTAATACTTTATTCATAAGTATCCTCCTCATCAAGATATCCTATGGTTATAGCATACATGCAATAAAGTAAATGTGTTGTAAAAGTTGTAAAGATTTATCTTTACATAATTTTTCTACACAATACAAACTTAACAACATATTTTCAATATAATATGTTATATTACACCTGTAAGCAAAATATCATTGGAGGTATATATGAAAAAAACTATCTTATTCTTAGTTTTACTGCTTTCATTAGTATGGTCAATGGCAGCAGCACAAACTGAAACAGTAACTCACCCAATAGAGATGCAAGGTAAAGACTGTGCAGTATGTCATGCACCGGGAAGCACTGAAGAAATAGTTGCTGACCCTGCTGCATATACTGAATGGTCAGAATCTTTACACGGGTTAAATAACGTAAGCTGTCTTACTTGCCATGGTGATGAATCTACTTTCAAAGCTGATTCAGATATAAATACATGCTTATCATGCCACCCACAAGAAACTACTGTAATCAATGCAAAAGCAGAAGCACAAAACAATGGTCTTGTATGCACAAGCTGCCACAAAGTTCATACTTTTACAGCTGCACCACAAGAAAAATTAGTGCATGGTAATAAATAGTTGAGGTTATGAAAATGGATATATCTAGAAGAAATTTAATAAAAACAACATTGGCAGCAAGTGCTGCAGCAGCAGCTGGCTTAACTATTGGCTGTAAGAAAAAAGAAGCACCTCAGACTGAAACTGCTGCTCAAGCACCTAAAGAGGCAGCAGCAACAACAGCAGCACCTGCAAGCACAGTAGCAGTTGATAACTGGGTAAAAGGCGTTTGTAGAATGTGTGGAACAGGCTGTTCTATATATGTTGGTGTAAAAGACGGCAAAATGGTTGCTATTAAAGGTAATGTAGATTCTAAGACTAATACGAAAGGTTTCTTATGTATTAAAGGTATGAATATATGGAAAGTTGCATACCACCCAGACAGGCTTACTACTCCACTTATTAGAAAAAATGGTAAGTTAGAACCTGCTACATGGGACGAAGCACTTACTTTAATTGAAACAAAATTTAAAGAATTTCATAAAAAATATGGTTATGATTCTGTAGCTTATTACGGCTCAGGTCAATGCACTACTGAGGAAAGCTATACTTTCAATAAAATTTGGAAAGGTGGTTTTGGTTCTAATATGATGGACGGAAACCCTAGACTTTGTATGGCTTCAGCTGTTGCTGGTTATCTTTCTTCCTTTGGTTCTGATGAACCTGCTGGTGCTTATGAAGATATTGAAAATGCAAAATGTATTTTTATTACTGGTTCTAATACATCAGAAGCTCACCCTATTTTATTTAGAAGGATTTCAAGCTATAAAAGACAAAATCCTGATGTGAAAATTATTGTGTGCGAACCAAGAAAAACACAAACTTCAAAAATTGCTGATTTATGGATGCCTTCTCTTCCAGGAACAGATTTAGCAATTTTTAATGGTATGGCTAGAGAAATCATTAAAAATGACTGGCACAATAAAGAATTTATTGCTCGTCATGCAAGATTTACTCAAGGGGACGGCTCACAAGCTGCAACTTTTGATGAATACATTAAATTTATTGATAAATATACTCCAGAATATGTGGAAAAAGTTACAGGCTGCCCAGCTGCAAGTGTAAAACAAGCTGCAGAATGGTTTGCAAAAAGCGGGGCAACACTTTCATTATGGTGTATGGGCTTAAACCAAAGGTCAAATGGTGTATGGGCTAATAACCTTATCCATAACTTACATGTAATTACAGGCAATATTGGTAAACCGGGAGCTGATTCTTTTTCTCTTACTGGTCAGCCTAATGCATGCGGTGGTGTAAGGGAAACTGGCTCACTTGCTCACCTTTTACCAGGCTGCAAACCTGTTACTATAGAACCATGGAGAAAACATGTAGAAAGCTACTGGAAAGTTGCAGAACATTCTATTAACCCATCAAAAGCAATTAATCCAAAACCAGGTTTTCCTGCTGTAAAACTTTTCTCAAGCTTAGGTGGTGAAAATGAGGCAGATAAACCAGTTAAAGCTGTGTTAATTTCTACTACTAACCCAGCACAAACTCTGCCTAACTTAAATAAGTTTGTGCCAAATATTAAAAATGCTTTTACAGTTGTAATAGATATATTCCCAACAAGAACTGCTCAGCTTGCTTCAGTTGTTCTTCCTGCTTCATTCTTATATGAAAAAGGTGGTGTATATGGCTGTTCTGAAAGAAGAAGTTTCTTAACTCAAAAAGCTATTGAACCACTTGAAGGCACAAAACCAGACCTTTGGATAGCATGCCAGATAGCAAAACGCATGGGTCTTGAAAAATATATTGCATGGAGCAATGAAGAAGATATTTTAAAAATGGCTGAAATGGCTTGGAATGACTATATTGGCTGCACAGCTAATTCTGATAAAACATTAGCTGGTGCTACTTATAAAAGATTAAAAGAATCTACTACTGGTGTTCAATGGCCTTGCCCATCAGAAGACCACCCAGGCACATACAAAAGATATGTTAGAGGAATGGACCCAATATTTGATGATCCAAAAAGATATGGTTACAATATACCAGCAGATGCAGATATGTTCTTCTATGGAAGACCAGATGGTAAAATTAACGTATTTATGAGAGATGCTGAACCAAAAGCCAGTGAAAAAATCTCTAAAGAATACCCATTCTTAATGACAACAGGACGTGTTATTGAGCAGTGGCATACAGGAACTATGACAATGCGTATTCCAGAAACTGCAGCTGCACACCCTAATTCATACATTGAAATACATGTAAATGATGCGAAAAAATTAGGGCTTTCTCAAGGTGATATGGTTAAAGTTGAAAGTGTTCGTGGGGAAAATATACTTCCTGTTAGAGTTGTTAATATGACTTTAGAAGGTGTATGTTTTGTGCCAATGCATGACCAAAAAGGTAATCGTATGGTTAACTTCATATGCTCTGATGTTGTTGATGCTACTTCTGGTGAGCCAGATTATAAAGTATCTGCCGTTAAAATTACAAAAGTTAGTGGCCCACAAAAAGTTGATGATAGATATGTTGTAACAAAAGCAGAGCTTGACAGCCCTACTTTTAGTTAATAAACTGCACTCCCATATTGCATTTGGTCTGCTAAATATGTATAATATTTTAGCAGACCAATTTTTTATTAGCAGGTGTTAAATGATTATTGCAGCAAGTATACTGTATTTTGAAGAAAACCATTATGATGATTTAATCTCTCTTATTAATAAATATAAAAACATTGAAATAGCAAACGAAGATAAAGACAACGGAAAAATGGTTGTAACTATTGAAGCAGAAAATAACAGCGATATTGAAAAACTGGAAGAAGTTTTCCATAATTGTGATTATATAATAGATTTTACTCATCATGCATTTTATTTTGGCGATGAAGTTGAAAAAGCGGAGTTAACAGGTGTTATACCTGATTTTGATATTAAAAAACCTTTTAGTAAAAAACGGATATTATGAGCATATTTGATAATATAAAAAATGCATTAAACAGTTTTCCTGTTAAAAGCACATATAAAATTAACCGTATGCGTCCACCCGGTTCTGTTGATGATGATTTATTTATGAAGCTGTGTATTAGATGTGCAAGATGTGTGGAAGCATGCCCATATAGAGTTTTAAGGCGTTCATCTGCCACTAAAAATGCAGAAATTGGCACTCCTTATATATATGCAGAAGTTGCAGGCTGCCAGCTTTGTATGAAATGCACAAGTGTATGCCCAACTGGTGCAATAGACAGCTCAACGGTGGAAATGCATCAAGTGGCTATTGGTGTTGCACGTATTAATGAAGATACATGCATGAACCATCTTTATGCAAAAGTAGAATCTGGAGAGCTTGAACCTACTGGCAATATGGCTCTTTGTAATTCATGCCTAAATACCTGCCCTTTAAAAGATGAAGCAATATATCTTAAAGATGGTATTATACCCACTATTACAGATAAATGCACAGGTTGTGGGCTTTGTGTGGAAAGATGCCCTATTACACCAATTAAAGCCATATATGTAGTTCCAAAAAATATGCCTGATGAAGAAACTGCAGGCTACTACAATTATCTTAAAAGAATAGGAAAAAAATAATATGCAAAAATTTAGAAAAGTTATACAGTTTATATTTTTAGCACCACTTTTTATTGTTCCCATTCTAAATCTTTTAGAAATTTATTTTATGAAAGGCACATATATTTCTTTAGATGTTGGTGGGCTTTCCATATCTGACCCTATTGCAGTTTTACAGGCACTTTTTTTATCCCACCATGTTGCCCCTATTATGTTTGTTTCTGTTGCCATACCTGCTTTAATAGTTATATTTTTTGGCAGAGTATGGTGCAGCTGGGCATGCCCTTATTATTTAATGCTTGATGGTTTTGAAGCATTACGTAAAAAATTAAAACTTAAAAGCCTTAAAAAACCATATAAAAAAGAAATACATATGCGAGCAAATATTTCAAGACTTGGTATATTAATTATTGGGCTTATATTTGTAGGGATTATAGGTGTGCCGTTACTTTACTTAATATCACCACCTTCCATTATGAGCTCTCAAAGCGTATTATTAATAAAATATGCTTATGTAACAGCTGAATTTATACTGCTTCCTATTCTTATAATAATTGAATTTTTCTTTGGTTATAGAATATGGTGCAGATATATATGCCCAACTGGCACATGTTTAAGTTTATTACAGACAAAACATTCAATGCATGTAGAATATGCTGGCAAATGCACAAACTGCAATAAATGTGTGCATGTATGCCCTATGATGCTGGACCCTAAAACAGAGAGTTTATCTTCTGCCTGCAATAACTGTGGCGAATGTATATCAGCCTGCCCAGATAATAAAAAAGAAAAAACTCTCTATTTTAAATCTCATTAAAGTAATTAATTATGCACAGCAGTTGTTATCGCCGTCTTTACTAGGCGGTGTATAACCTGCTTTTAAATAGCCCTGCACTCTTTCGTATTCTTCATCAATTTCTTTATCAGTATTAGGTTTTAAAGCATTAATTATAAGCATAACTATTAAGTTAGCTAAAAAGCCCGGAACAATTTCATACATATATTTATTAAGCCCTGTAAAATACCACACAAGCATAACTATTGTGCCAACAACCATACCTGCAAGGGCTGAATACCATGTAGTTTTTCTAGAATAAAGTGCCATTAATACTAAAGGACCAAAGGCAGCACCAAAACCACCCCATGCAAATTTTACAAGGTTAAATATGTTGCTTGATTTATCAAAAGAAAGCACTAATGCAACAAGTGAGATAATAAGCACAAAAAGACGGCTTACAAATAATAACTGCCTGCCTGATGCTTTAGGTTTTATAATATTTGCATAAATATCTTCAGTTAATGTGGAAGAACATACTAAAAGTTGAGATGATATGGTAGACATAATAGCAGCAAGTATGGCAGCAAGCAGCACACCAATAAAGTAAGGAGATACAAAATCTGCTATCATATATATTAAAACTTTTTCTTCATCGCCACTTGGTAATTCTGCATATAATGGGATACCTAAAAGACCAATTACAACAGCACCAACTAATGAAATAACAACCCATACCATAGCAATAGTAATAGAGCGTGGCAGAAGTTTTATACTTTTTACACTCATAAACCTAACTAATATATGAGGCTGACCAAAATAACCAAGCCCCCAGGCAACACTAGATATTATAGATACTAAAGCAAATATTCCAACCCCTTGTGGTATTGGGTTAAAAATATTTTCTTTTGAAGCAAAAGCTTTACTCATAGTATCAGGGTCAATATTGCTGTAAGCTATAAAAGGAAGCACAACTATTGCAAAAATCATAAGCAGTGCTTGAAAAAGGTCTGTCCAGCAAACTGCCAAAAAGCCGCCTAAAAGTGTATAAAATATCATAACAGCCATACCTATAACTACAGCTGTAGTATAATCAATATTAAACATAGATTCAAAAAGTTTACCAGCACCCACAAGCCCAGAAGCTGCGTAAACTGTAAAAAATAATAATGTAATAATTGATGATATTAAACGAAGCGAATTTGTAGGGTCTTTAAATCTTTTGCCTAAAAATGAAGATAATGTCATAGAGCCAGTTTCCCCAGTATAAAGCCTAAGGCGGGCTGATATAAATACCCAGTTTAAAAACGTACCTGCAATTAAACCAACAGCTATCCAAATTTCACTCATACCAGCAAGATAAATAGCACCAGGAAGCCCCATTAAAAGCCATCCACTCATATCACTTGCCTGAGCTGATAAGGCTGTAACCCAGCTGCCCATGTTTCTGCCACCTAAAAGATAATCTTCTATTTTTTTTGATTTAAAATAGAAATGTATCCCCATAAATATAAGTATAAGAAAGTAAAGCACAAAAGTAGCATAAGTCATGTAGTTATTCATTTATTGCCTCATCAATTATTTATTAAGTTTTGATAATACCATAAGAAAAAGATATATGTAAATTACTTTTTTAAATTTTTTATGTTTTTATATTGTAAAATAGATTATTATATAAGAAAAATTTATAAGATATAATTTAAATTCTTAATTTAAAAACCTACCCATAAGTAGTATAAATTTAACTACCTATGGGTATTTAATGTAGTAATTATATTATTATGATGAACCATTTCGAATTAGTTCTATATAACCATCACTTCGTTTATTAAGATAATAGCTTTCTTCCACTTGATTATCTAATGTAATCGCAAATACATATGTATTACCTTTTTTCACTATTATTATATCATTCAATTGATGTGCTTTTATAATGGTTGAAGTATCTGGTAATTTTGCTTTTTCTCGTATTTCATACCCAAAAATATAATACATGATTTGGTTTATACGAGTGCTGTATGCTTCTTGAAATGTTTTATAATTTAATACTTCTCTACCTATTGTATACTCAAAACCATTAGGTCCATCATATCCATAATAATAACATTCTCGTATATATTTATCATTACAGGATTCTGGTTCTTTTTTTATAAATTTTGACTGAGTATGTTTATTCCATTTATGAAAATAGTCAATACTTTCTTCTAAAGCTGATATAATTTGTTGATTAGTTAATGGTCCTTTATATTTGGCTTTTACATAGTAATATGGTGGAACTTCATATTTAGCAATATCACCATAATATAAAGCATGCACAATGTTTACAGATAACATTAAAATAAGAAATACATAGATTACTTTTTTCATAAACTTCTCCCTTTAATTAGTTTTAATTTATTATTTTAGTTTAAATTTATTATTTTTTAATGTCAATTAAAATAATTATACTAAAAATAAACCCAAACTAATTCTGCCTTATTAAATATACGTGGCATTATGGGGTTAAAACTTAAGCCCCTTGATACAATTAAATTTTTACCATTATCAATATTATATAACCCACCTGCATATTTTGGAAGTAAACCTTGGTTTGGAGCATAAAGTCCGTTTAATATAAATGGAATATTTACCTGCCCGCCATGAGTATGCCCTGATAAAATATATTCATATGGCAGTTTACTATAGCTTTCCACAAATTCTGGTCTGTGGGTTAATAACACTTTATGGCTGTTTTCTATTTTTTTAATATCTGTGTTTTCAACTATAATATTTTTAAGCCATAATATATTTTCATAACCATTTATATTATTAATCTTTTTTAAAATATTATCATATGTTAAGAAATTATTATAAAGATAATCTTCCACCCATTTATCCTGCCAGTTTTCTTCATAATCCTTTTTTATAAACCTGCCAATATTATCATATTTTATAACATATGGGTCGCATATACCAGAAATGAGTATATTTTCATCTTTAATATTGATTAAAAATGAGGGGCTTAAATTATCTAAAACTACTATATTATATTTTTTTACTAAATCTTTAAATTCTACTATCCTGTTGCTCCAAAACTCATGGTTTCCTGTAACATAAAACTTTGGAATATTACTAAAGGGTGATTCGCTTAATTTTTTTAATAATAATTCTGCACCGTAAACATCTTCTTCATCATCAATAATATCTCCACCTAACAGTATTATATCAGGTGTATTATTTATTAATTTATTTACAAGGCTTTCATAATATAAGGTAGCAGAATGATAATCTGTAATTAATGCCACTTTTATATTAGCTTTTCCAAAAGAATAAGTTTTTTCAACTAATGGAGCATAAAGGGCAAAAAATAATAGAATAATAAAGACAGTAAGAGCAGTAATTAATATAAATTTTTTAAATTTTTTCATATTTATCTTTTGTTATGCTGTAGACATTATGGGTCATATCCATATTATAGTAATATTTTATAATAGTATCTTTTAATGTCATACCATTTTTTATGGCTACTTTTATACTTGGTGCGTTATTAGTGCGTATTATAGCATAAACTTCATCAGCATGGAGCACATTAAAAGCATAGTTTCTACAGGCTTTTGCACTTTCTATAGCATACCCTTTATGCCAGTATTCTTTTTTTAAAAGATAGCCTGTTTCATAAACTATATTTTCTTTATATTCTTGATAAGTTATACCGCACTGACCTATAAACTTACCATTACTTTTTAATATTACAGCCCAAAGCCCAAAACCATACTTATTATATCTTTCTATCTGCTTATTATACCAAGCGATTACTTCTTCTTTAGAAAAGCCATGCTCATAAGCATACATTACTTTCCTATCTTGTAATAGTGCATGTAAATTACACAAATAATTTTGGTTTAAAGGGCGAAGATAAAGCCTTGTGGTTTCCAGTATTATATTATTCATACTCAATTATTTCCTCACTTCCTTTTACTTTGCCTAAAAATAATGAAAGTAATGCAGGTATTAAAAATAATGTAAATATAGTAGATAACGCCATACCACCAAGTATTACACTACCCATACCGCGATAAAGCTCACTGCCAGCTCCGGGAGCTAATACAAGGGGCAGCATACCAAAAAGTGATGTGGCTGTACTCATAAATATAGGGCGGATACGAGTTTGTAGTGCATAGCTTATGGCAACCTTACCACTCATACCATATTTTATATTATTTAATGTTTGGTATACAATTAATATTGGGTTATTAACAACAGAACCAATAAGCATAATAAACCCAAGCATAGTAATTACATCTAATGACTGGGTGGCAATAAATTTATTTACAAACTCAAGCCCAATAAACCCGCCAGTTGCAGCAAGCGGTACAGAAAAAAGAATTATTAATGGGTATAAGAAATTATTAAGTAAAGCTGCCATTAATAAATATGTAATTAATACTGCCAGTAAAAAATTACCTGATAGTGCATTTTTAGCATCTTCCAGTTTAGATGAAGCACCACTTGTATAGTAAGTGATACCTTGCAGCAGCCCTTCTTCTCGCATTGGCCCAAGCACTTCTTGTTCCATTTTTTCCTGTAACTGCTCTAAAACCATATCTTTTGGAATAGTTATAATAAATAAAAATGCTCTTTGGTAATTATAACGCCTAATTCTTTCTATACCCATTATTTCATTACTTTCTGAAAGGCTAGATATTGGAACAGGAAGCCCAGATGTAGAATTTACAAGTATTGAGTATACATCTTGAGGGTTTTCAAACTTTCTTTGCTCCCCTTGAAGCATTATATCTATTGTGCCAACAGATGGGTCTTTAAATTCCCCTATTTTTCTGCCATCAAGGTATACATCTACAGAAATACCAAGCTCTGTTGCTGTTATTCCTGCTGATTTTAATGCTTCCCTTCGTGGAGCAATCTGCACTTCAGGGTATACTGGGTTTGATGCAGGGTTTAACCTAAGCTGCACATCGGGCATAACAGTCATAATTCTTTCTTGTATAAGCTTAACTGTATTAATAAGGCTTTCATATTCCATATCCCCTGCTACATTCATTAAAAATGTATTAGAAGAACCCCTGCCAATATTAAAAAGCGGCACTTGGGAAGTAGAAGCTGTAATACCGGGGATTTTTGCAGCAACTGATGCCATTAATGGCTGTAATTCTGAAACTCTTGCTTCATCTTTACTTGTTGCACGCATGGCAACGTATGTAGAGCTTGCAATAAATACATAATTATCTATTTGTGGGTAACCATCTTTTTCTGATTCCATATATGGTTTTAACTCTCTATATATAAAATCACCCATAGCTTTACGTTCATTATATGAAATACCAGGTGGTGGTGTAAAACGTGATTCCATCATATTTTTATTACCAAGTGGCAGATAGTCCATTTTTGGCATTAAAATATATGCAATTAATACGGAAAATATTGTTACAGATATAATAAAAGAAACTTTTATAAAATACGATGAATTAATTTTATCTGATAAAGCTGTAATTTTATTAACACAATAATCACCTATATTTACAAGGAATCTATCAACACTAAAATTCTTGATTTTTTCTTTTATTTTTGGGCTTATTTTTAGTGATATTTTATTGAAAACAGCTTCTTTTTTATGTTTTAATTTATCTTTATAACTGCCTGGTGAAGTATTTTCACTTTCTTCTTGTTTTTCTTTTTTACTAAAAAATACTTTAGCAAGAACAGGTATTACTGTAATAGATGTTATTAAGCTTAACCCAACGGCAGCACTTACTGCAATGGCAATATCTCCAAAAAGCTGCCCTGCCTCTTCTTTTATAAAAACAACTGGTAAAAATACTGCAATTGTAGTTAATGTTGAAGCAAGAACTGCCCCCCAAACTTCCTTTGTAGCTGTAACAGCAGCAGTAAATGCATTTTTCCCTAAACGCATGTGCCTGTCAATATTTTCAAGGACTACAATAGAGTTATCTATAAGCATACCTACAGAAAAGGCAATACCTGCTAAACTTATTACATTTAATGTTCTACCCAATAAATGCATTATTAAAAATGTGCCTACAATACACACTGGAATTGTTACAGCAATAATCAATGTGGCTTTTATACTTCTTAAAAATACTAAAAGTACAATAACAGCTAAAAGACCACCTTCTATAATATTTGATTTTACTAAGTCTATAGCCTGTAATATATAGTTTTTCTGGTCTGCTATTTTTACAAACTTTAATCCGTTGTTTTTTAATATACCATTATTTAAATTTGCAACAACCTTTTCCACATCATTTGTAACATCAAGAACATTGGCACCAGCTTGGGCAATAATACCAATGCTTAATGCATTTGTATTACCATAACTAACTATTGTGCTTCTTTTAGAAAAACCGTAATCAACATATGCAATATCTCCAAGTTTTATTCTTGAGTTATCCCCAGAAATAACTACTATATCGCGTATATCCTGTGGTGTTTTTGCTTCTGCCACCGTTCTAAAACGGTAATCTTTTGCACCAAAATCTACATTACCTGCAGATATATTTACATTTTCATTATTTAATGCACTAACTATTGATGATAAAGTAATATTATATGCACTAAGCCTGTATGGGTCTATTTCTATTTGCATCTGCCTTGCTCTGCCACCCCAGTAGCTTACATCTGCAACACCATTAATCCTGTCAAAATATGGCTTGATTGTTTCTTCAAAAAAACTTAAGTATTCATCAATGGAACGCCTGTTTGTATCATCTGTTAAAAGCATTAAATCAACTACAGATACAGCATCAGTATTTGCTGCCCTAATAGTCGGCTGGTTCATATTATCAGGATATCCACTTACTTCATTTAATTTATTTGATACTAAAAGCATAGCATCATTAACTGATACATCAATATCAAACATTAAAGTAATATAAGCAGAACTTTCTTTGGCAGAACTTTCACAGTCTATTAAACCAGGAATTGTTTTTAATACCCGCTCCTGTCTGTCTATAATCTCTTTTTCTACTTCATAAGGGGAAGCACCACGCCAATAAGTGCTCACAGATATTTGTGGGTATTCTATACTTGGAATTAAGCGATAGGGCATATTTAAAAAAGCCTGCACCCCAAATATTATAAGAAAACATATACCTACTAATACTTTTACTGGATTTTCTACTGCAAACTTAATCATATATATACTAAACCTTAACCTATTTTAGAGGTTATTTTAATTTTAACGCCGTTATTTACAACGTTGTTGCCATCAAGCACTATTATATCATCTTTTTTCAACGTGCCTTCTGTTATTGAACTAACTGCTGAATAACCTCCGTTATAACCTATTACTTTTACTGGCACAAACCTAACTCTATTATCTTCTACTACTTTAAATACGCCCTTTACATTGTTGCGTTCCACTACTGCATCTCGTGGAACTAATAAGGAATTTATTTTTGAACCTGATGGTATTAATGCTGTTGTTAATATTCCCTCTTTTAAATCTGGGTCCTGACCTAAATCTATCCTTGTTAAAAATAAACGTGTAGCTGGGTCGCCTTTTGAGTTGATTGATAACACTTTGCCTGTATATTCTTTCCTGCTTGTGCGAACTACTACCTGCTGACCTGCCTTTATGTAAGGAAGAACACTTTCTGGAATATATACTTTAGCTTCATATGTAAGTGTGGCTACACCTGCTACCTGGCCGCCTGTTGTTACCCACTCGCCTACTTCCACATCTTTACTTATTACTACACCTTTTAATGGGGATTTGATTAACATCTTTTCTTTTTCTACTTCCAACTGTTTTTGAGATGCTAAGGCTGAATTATATGATGCTTGAGCATTGGTATAGTTTGTTAATGAATCTTGATATGCCTGCTGTGCTATAGATTTTTGGTCGTATAAGTTTTTA
>CASEIN010000018.1 GCA_949287985.1 Mucispirillum schaedleri
TTAAAATAGAACTTGATAAATATATAAATTATTATAATAATGATAGAATTAAATACAGATTAAATGGCTTGAGCCCTGTAAAATACAGAACTCAAACCGTATAATTTTAAATCTGTCCAAAAATTTGGGTTCGCCTCAATTGCAGAGCTCTTTTTTTATAAAAAATTTTCATTTCTTGATTTATATCATTTTTTCCTTTTTATTTTTTTAGTATATTTATATATATTTTAAAACGGAGGAAAAAATGGAAACTCAAATGTTTTGTTATCAATGTCAGGAAACAGCAGGAAATAAAGGCTGTACTATTAACGGTGTATGTGGAAAAAACAACATTACTTCTAATCTTCAAGATTTACTTGTTTTTGTTACAAAGTCTTTATCATATGTATTAAGGCTAGCTAGAAAAGAAGGTATTAATATTCCAAAAGAAGTAAATCATATAATTTCTGAAAATTTATTTATTACTATTACTAATGCTAATTTTGATGATGAAGCAATTTGTGATGCTATTGAAAACACATTAAACATAAAAAGAGATTTTATAAATAAACTAGGTGATATAAAATTACCAGAATATATAAAAAGAGATTTTAAAAGGGAAGAATATTCAGAAGCAGCAAAACATACTTCATTTATGGAAATAGAAAATGAAGATGTTAGAAGCTTAAAAGCATTAATCACTTTTGGTTTAAAAGGCTTGGCTGCTTATTTAAAACATGCTAATACATTACTAGCAGAAGATGAAAATATAGATATTTTTCTGCAGTCTGCTTTAGCTGATACATTAGATAATAATAAGTCTATAGATGATTTAATAGCATTAACACTTGAAACTGGTAAATATGGTGTTGATACTATGGCACTTTTAGATGGTGCTAATACTTCCCATTACGGTAACCCTGAAATAAGTGAAGTAAATATTGGTGTAAGAAATAACCCTGCTATATTAGTGTCAGGTCATGATTTAAAAGATTTAGAAATGCTTTTAGAACAAACTCAAGGCACAGGGGTAGATGTATATACTCATTCTGAAATGCTGCCTGCTCACTATTACCCAGCATTTAAAAAATATGAAAATTTTGTTGGTAATTATGGCAGCGCATGGCATAACCAAAAAGAAGATTTTGAAAACTTTAATGGTCCTATTCTTTTAACTACAAACTGCCTTGTGCCACCAAAAGAAAGTTATAAAAACAGAGTATATACAACAGGTGCTGTTGGGTTTAAAGGATGTATTCACATAAAAGGAAAGATTGGTGAGCAAAAAGATTTTTCACCTATTATAGAGCATGCAAAAAAATGCCCAAGCCCTAAAGAGATTGAAACTGGTAAAATAGTAGGTGGTTTTGCTCATCATCAAGTGCTATCATTAGCTGATAAAGTGGTGGAAGCAGTTAAAAGTGGTGCTGTTAAAAAGTTTGTAGTAATGGCAGGCTGTGATGGCAGACAAAAAAGCCGTTCATATTATACAGATTTTGTAAAGGCACTGCCAGAAGATACTATTATATTAACAGCAGGTTGTGCAAAATACAGGTATAATAAGCTTAATTTAGGAAATATTGGTGGTATCCCTAGGGTTTTAGATGCTGGGCAGTGTAACGACAGCTATTCTTTAGCAGTAATAGCTTTAAAATTAAAAGAAGTATTTGCTTTAGATGATATAAATAAACTGCCTATTATATATAATATTGCATGGTATGAGCAAAAAGCTGCCATTGTGTTACTGGCACTTCTTCATCTTGGAGTAAAAAATATTCATCTAGGACCAACACTGCCTGCATTTTTATCACCTAATGTGGCAAAAGTTCTTATAGACAATTTTGGCATTGGTGGTATATCATCAGTGGATAAAGATATGGAAATGTTTTTTGGGGAAGGTTATGTTAAAAAATCAGGTGTTACAAAGGATATGATAGTATCTGACATATTAAAAAATAACCCACATGCTGAAAACGTATTTAAAGAAATTGGTATGATGTGTTTAGGCTGCCCTGCATCTTTATCAGAAAGTTTAGCTGATGCCTGTGAAGTCCATAATGTATCATGTGATGATGTGCTGGAAAAATTAAATAAATAACGAGGTAAAAAATAATGAGTGCATTTTTAGGTCCTATCCACTTTATGATGTATAATAAAATACAAAAGCAAAATGATTTGCTTGATGAGGTTATTGCATACATGCAGGATAATAATATTATCCCTGACTTATCATCTAAATTAAAAGAAAAATATGGTGAAAATGAAAGGGAGGAATTGGAAAGTGTAATAGACCTAAATGCCATTCATTCTTGGCTTAATAACCAAGTTAATATTGCTGAAAGCAGGCTTGCATATACTGTTAAATTAATAATAGAAAAAGATAAATCATTAATGGATAAAATGGGTGAGTTATTTTATTCTAATGGAATGGAAAAACGTCTTGAATGTGCCGAAATTATAGTGGTGGAAGAATTGTTTAAAATGTTAAATATAACACTGCTTGATGGTATGCCTTGTGATGGTGGTATAATTATACAAAATGATGACGGCTCTGAAATTATGTGGGAAGTAAATTTAGAAGTTCATAAACCTTATTATGATAAAGAAAAGATAGATGTGGAATATTTCTTTAATTTAAGAGATAAATGGCTGCAGGGCTTTTTTGCAGGAAGTTTTAATATAGAATATACTCGCCTTGGCTTAAATTTATTTAAGATTATGGAAGTGTAATATGAGTAAAATAATAGATGTATTAATGAATGAGCATAAAGAGATAATAAAGTTTGTAGATAAACTTCGCTTAATGTGTTTAGAATTTATAAATAACAATAAAATAGATACGGAAGAATTTAAAAAAAGTGTCCATTTTATTAAAACATTTGCAGATGAAAGGCACCACCAGAAAGAAGAACAGCTTTTATTTAAATCTATGGTGGAATATATTGGTGTAAAAGCTGATAATTTAATAAAATATGGTATGTTAATAGAGCATGATTTAGCAAGATATCATGTAAAATCATTGGAAGAAGCTGTTATAAATTATGAAAAAGAGCCAAATGATAATAATAAGCTTGATATTTTAACCCATGCATTATCATACTGCGACCTGCTTAAACGCCATGCGTATAAGGAAGATAATGTGGTTTACCCATTTGGCGAAAAAAATCTGCCAAAAGAAGAACTTGCACGCCTTGATATTTTAGCAGAAGAATATGAGAAAAGGTATAAATAAAATATAATTTAGCTGTAAAAATATTCTAATCAAAGAAAACTATGTAGGGGGGGGGAATAAGGAAGTTCCAGTTGGAAAATACTAAGCTCCCCATCTTTTTTAATAAACAGTTTACCATTAATATGCTGCTCTACAAGCATTTTAGTAAAGAAAAGCCCAAGCCCTTCACTGCTAAACCTGTTTTCGCCAAGAGCATAGTATGGCTCAAAAAAATGGGTGATTTCATTATCTGTAAGCTGTATGCCGTTATGGCTTACTTGTATAATAATATTGCTATTTGTAGTGTATAGTTTTAATTTAATAAAGCCTTTAAAATTTTCATCTATACACATTTTTTGGTGTGCTTGAATAAGGTGGTTTGCAGTAATAACTATTTTTGTTACAATCTGCCTTAAAGCTGCAGGTTCTGATTCTATAATTAAATCAATAGTAGTAATATCAGCATATTTTAAATAATCAACACCGTTAATGGTGCAGGTAACATTAGATAAATCAAGTATATCTTTAATAGTCATCAATGCTTCACGCAAAAGTGCTGGAATATGTATTGTTTCAAGTACATTATCATTTTCAGCATCTATTATGCTTTGGAAAGAATCTATAATATTAGACATAAAATCAATGTGTCTCATAGACTTGTCCACACTGGCTTTAAGATAGCTTTCTGAAAGCTCATCATGGATATAAGCATCATAAATATCCTGTACTGTAATACCAAGAGCATTAAGTGGCTGCCTCCAGTAGTGGGCAATAGATATAATCATATCACTCATAGAAATAAGGCGTTCTTGGTTTTGTATATATTTTTGCTGCTCTAAACGTTTTTTGATTTCACTTTCAACAAGTTCTGTTAATGATAAATTACGTTCTTCACTGCGTTTAAGCCTTGTAAACACAGTAACTTTTGCAAGCAGTTCGTTACCAACAAAAGGTTTTATCATATAATCATCAGTGCCAAGACCATAGCCTTTTAAACGTTCATTAATATCGCTTTTTGAAGAAAGAAGAATAATACGAATATATTTAAGCTTTTCATTACTTCGAATATGAGTTAAAACCTCAAAACCGTCCATTCCACCCATTATTATATCAAGCAGAATAATATCTGGCATAACATCTGGCAGTATTTCTAAAGCCATCTCGCCACTATCGGCTTCCACCACATTAAAATCTTTATTTAAAAAAACTGATTTTATAAGGCCTCTAATAACAGGGTCATCATCTACAATTAAAATTGTAGTGTTTTTCTTTTCTTGAACTTCCATTAAATATATTATTCTCCACTAATCTCTTATATACTATGCCATAAATTTATATAGTTGAAAAGAGAATTTTATATAAAATTATGAAAAAATATAAAATAAGACAACTTTTATATATTTATTCATTGCCTTTTTAGATAAAGCAATATAAATATATATTATGAGTAAAGGATATGAAGATATTGGTTTTGCAAAAATAGACCATGATAGAGAAAACAGGCAGGGTTATCCTGAAGTTATATTTGGTGCTGGTAAAACCAAAGAACAAACAGCAGAAATTTTTAAAAGGATTATTAAAAACGGCAGCACTGCCATATGCACAAGAGCTTCTAAAGAAATGGCAGAATACGTTATATCACAAGTTGATGGAGCAAAATATATACAGGAAGCTTCCATTATAATTTATGAAAAAGAAAAAAAAGAATTAATAGGCCAGGTTTGTATTGCAACAGGTGGCACTTCAGATATATTTGTGGCAGAAGAGGCTGCTGTTATATTAGAAAGCTATGGCAGTAAAGCAGTTCGTCTTTATGATGTTGGAGTGGCAGGTATTCACAGGCTTATGGATAATGTGGATATACTGCGTTCATCTAACTGCATTATAGCTGTTGCTGGTATGGAGGGTGCATTACCTTCTGTTATAGCTGGCCTTGTATCAGTGCCTGTTATAGCAGTGCCAACATCAGTTGGTTATGGTGCAAATTTAGGTGGTATTGCAGCATTACTGGGTATGTTAAATTCATGTGCATCTGGTGTTAGTGTTGTAAATATTGATAATGGTTTTGGAGCAGCAAATCAAGCTCATCTTATAAATAAACTAGCAGAAGGAAAGAGATAATATATGAATACAGCATGGATTTTTGAGCAGCTTGATATTATATCGTCCATTGGAGAAAGTGCAGAAGGTGGTCAAAACAGGCTTGCTTTTTCAGAAAATGATATAAAAGCCAGAGAGTTTTTAAAACATCTTATTAACCAGATAGGTTTAGAATACAGGGAAGATACATTTGGTAATATATTTGCCCTTTATAATGGTGGAAGTGAAAATCAGATTGTGGCAACAGGTTCTCATATTGATACTGTGCCTGATGGCGGCAGGTATGACGGCACATTAGGTGTTATTTCAAGCCTTGCAGCTATAAAAACAATTAAAGAAAAAAAAGAGAAAATCAGCCACCCATTAGAGTTAATAGTTTTTCAAGCAGAAGAATCAAGCCGTTTTGGTCATTCTACTATGGGTTCAAAGATTATAGCAGGGAAACTTGAACATTTTGTTCAGTGGGAGCAAAGCAGAGATAATGACGGCATATCCCTTGTGCAGGCCATGAAAGATGCAGGCTATAATTTTTATGATATTAATAAAAGCGTTGTAGAAAAGGACAGGTATAAATATTTCCTTGAGCTTCACATTGACCAAAGTAAAACATTAACTAATGCTAATGTACCTGTTGCGGTTGTAGATGGTATTGCAGCACCACTTCGTGTTAGGGTTACTATTTTTGGAGAAGCTGCTCACTCTGGCTCTACAGCTATGAGAGATAGAAAAGATGCTTTAGTTATTGCAAGTGAATTAATACTTGCAATTCGTAATATATCTTTAGCATATGATGAACGTCAGGCAGTTGCTACTGTTGGAAAAATTGATATTTTTCCTAATGCTATGAACGTAGTTCCTGGCACTGCTGTAATGTATGTTGATATTAGGGGCATACACGTAAAAACTATTGAAGAACTTTTTGGGCTTATTAGGTCTGAATCTTCAAAAATTGCTCTGCGTTATAAAGCATCATCTGAAATAGAGCTGCTAAGCTCTGAAAAACCTTGTGCTTTAAATAATATTGTAACAGATACCATTGAGCAGTCATGTATTGATTTAAAAATCCCATATATTCATGCTATTAGCGGGGCAGGGCATGACACTATGAATATGGCAGAAATAGCAGAGTGTGGAATGATATTTGTTAGAAATGTTAGTGGTATAAGCCACCACAAAAATGAATCTATTTTAAAAGAAGATATAGAAAAAGGTGCATTAGTGCTGCATGATGCATTACTAAAATTAGCAAGATAGGAAGTTTATGAAGTATTATTATTTTCACGGTTATAAAAGCTCACCTATGGCAGAAAAAGCTAAAGCCATGAGAGAAGTTTTAGGAAGCAGTAATGTTATAGTTCCTGATTTTAATTTATCTGCTGAGGAAATTTCTGATTTATTTGATAAACTGTGTGATGAAATATCATCATCAAAAGAAGAAGTATGTATAGTAGGAAGCTCATTAGGTGGTTTATTTGCTTTATATGTTGCTTCAAGAGCAAAGTGCAGCACTATACTTTTAAACCCAGCACTTATTCCTATTGTAATTATTCCTAAAGTAGCAGAAGAATTTGATGTTCAATCTGTTGTTTTAGTGCAGAAACTTTCCCTTTATGCTTATGAAAACTATAGTGCAGAAAAAACATCAATATGGGTTACAAATGACCCACTTATTAACCATAATGATTTAACGAAACCTTATTTTTATAAAGGTTTTAAAGAATATATAGAGTTTCATGAAGATGAAGCAACAGGACATGAATTTATAGGGTTTAAAGATGTATTTGCAAAGTATATTAAAAATAACAGCTAGTATAGTATTTATTTTTTGTATCAATTTTTATGGGTATGCTGCCAGTAGAATAATAAATGGAGAATTTATATCTTTAGAAGCAAAACTTATACTTTTAGCAGATGTTAATAATAACAAAAAAATTATACCTATAGATTTAAGAACATGTGACCAGTCTGAAGGTTTTCAAGCACCTAATTCTACAAGAACCATGATTATATCAGAGTATGTGTCTTCATATGCATTACTTGGTGGCAAAGGGCTTTTTGTATATAATCTCCAAAATGGAAAAGTAGTGCAGACTTTTGATGATTTTATTAGAAGTGTTTATTTAGTAAGCCAGTCTGATATGGGAGAATTTGTTGCAGCCAGTGATGGATTATCAGTTGTATTATACCAGTTTAAAAAAGAAGGGCTTACAAAGCTTTTTTCAAAAGAGTTTTCTGGAAGTATAAGTGCAATTTATCCTGATACTGAAACAAATTCATTATACGTATTTGAAAGAAACGGCAAAATATCTGTCTGGTCATTTTCTGGTAAATTAATGAAAAATACATCAAGCGATTTATCAATATCCAGCATAATTTATGATGAAAAAACAGGTAAATTTTTAGCTACATCATCAAAAGGTTTATATTATCTTTCAAAAGATAACTTCCAGACAGAAAAACTGCTTAATGGCAAAATAATATCTGCTTTTATTGAAAATTTTTCAAGCAGGCTGCAGGTAATGACTGATAGTGGGTTTAGTGTATATGATTATCCTGTTATGCGTGAAGTGTTATCACTTAATGGTGCAAATGGCAGTATTATAAAAAGTGATGGTGCAAATTTTGCAGCTTTTAGTGGGCTAAATTACATAAGAATATATGATTTAAAACAAAATATGCATATAGGCACTATTGCTGTGGATAGTTTAGGTGTTGTAAACTTTTTCTCACCAGATACTCCATATGGCACAAATATTTCAGCTTCATTTATTGCAGCAGCAGCTAATTCTACTGTTGAAAAAAGTGAATATAATAAAGATAAAGTATGTGCTCCAATTGCTGCTATGGTATCAGGGGTATATTCACCAAATAATTTAGATATTGGTAAGGTAGAAATAGACAGTGTGCCAGATGTTCAAGTAGCACCAGTTGCAGAGGTGGCTCAGCCAAAACAAGTTAATATTCCACAAATATCTTTTTCTGGTGGCAATATATCTGTTCCTGAAGTTGAGCCTGTAAAAAATGTAGGAGATGTTACTATTGCAGAGCATAAACCTAATGTTACAGCACCAAGCACAACTTTAGACCCAGCAGAGCCAAAGGTTAAAGAGATTGATGATTTACTGGCATCAAAAGTTCCAAACTGGGTGGCAAACAGGAAAAATCTCCCACAAAATAATTCTGTGGGTTCTGCAGGCAGTGAGGCAGATGCATTAATTTCTGCTAAAACCAGCCTTAAAAATAATATGGTTAGAAAAGCACTGGAATCTATTGTAAAAGATGATACATTATCACCAATAAAAGATGTAAATGTTAAAAAAAGAATACTGTGGCAGTCAGCAGCTAAAGCAGTAAATAGTTTAGATAGTAAAATTTTAACAGTAGATACATGGGTTTCTCCTGCAGGGCAGAATTTTATACATTTAGTTATGGACGATAGCTCTTTAAGCAGTAAATCTAAAGAATATTTAGAGCAGGAATTAAAAAAATATTATACAGTAAAAGATAAAGCATATATGGCAGAAAAACCAGAAAGCTTTTAAAATATGTATGAAAAAGTTTTTACTTTCATATATAATTTAAAAAAGTAATAAGTTGTATGGGTTTATATTAAATGCAAATATGGCAGGAATTAAAGAAAGAGAAAAACCTATAGATTACTTAAAAAAAGCTATAGATAAACTTTTACTATGTATATAAAATTACCTGTTATTTAGTATAAACTTAATAAATTTTTTAATTTCTGGCAGTTTAGCAGTTTGTGCTTTATCTATTAATATAAGAGTAAATTTATCTAACACATTTAATGTTCTATGCTCCAGTTTTAAATAATGCAGTGCATCGCAAGCTTTATTTTCTAAATTACAAGGCACAGCAAGGCAGGCATATTTTGCCATAGAGATAAGCTCGTAAGTGCCTACAAGTTTATATGTAAACATTTCCACCCCTGCAGACATATCACATAATACAGTAGCTAAAACAGCAGCTTTTTCTCTATCATCTTTAAAAAGTTCACGGCAGTATCTGCGAACATCTTTATGTTCATCATCTTTAAAAAGTCTTGGGCTTTCTTCACTGAAACATTCAAGGCTAATAGGTTCTATTAAATAATACTTTTCTTTATCAGGATATACTGCCACTAAATGAGGAAGTGGGGAAGAATAATCAATTCCACTTAAAAGGACCTTTAACCCCATATATCTCATGGTGGAAGCAATAGTTTTTATAAAATCATGTTTTGTATACATTTCATTATTATTATTATTCATACTTAAATTATCCTACACATCACATATTAAAACATCTTTTTTAATTGGTCAATCTCTCTGCAAGCATTTTCATATATTTTTTGATTTTTTTTATCTAAATTAGCTGGCGAGCTTTTGCCAGTAGTTAATGAATTAAGCCCATTTGGAGTATTATTTGCACCACTATTACCATTACTGCCATTATTATTTGCACTACCACCACCATTATTAATAAACGACGGTGAATTTAATGCTTTTTCAATACCTGCAACAGAATCTTTCATCATACTTTCAATAATATTATCAGCTGTTTTTAATGCTTGTTTTTCAGCTTCCGGATTATATGAAACTGCCCCTTTACTTAATGGCGGCAGTGGCATAGATGAAAATAATTCTGGAGCGTTGCCATTTTTATCAAGAATTGATGATGAGGCAGTGTCACTTCCTGGCACTATGCTGTTACTTTCACCAGTATTACCAGCATTATTTCCAGTATTTGCACCATTATTTGCACTATCTTTTTTCAAGTTATTTTTCTTATTGCTTGAAGGTATTCTTCGCATATCTTCAATTAATTCATAAGGGTCATAAACATTTTCCACAAACTTTTTATTCATAAGCCTTCTAACTGGCTTTTCTAAGGCTTCTTTATTTTTTTCCATTTGTTTTTTTATTTCAGCTAATTCATTTGGGTTGTTTTTTATATTATCAATATCATATATAAGTTTATGGACACCTTTTTTGCCTTGAGCCATATTTTTCATTTTATTAATTAATTCTGGGCTTGTAGCTTTATTTGCTGCTACTGCCTTACCATATTTTTCAGGCTCCATAAACACTGCTTTTTTCCGTATTTCTGGGCTAATATTAGGGTTTTCCAGTGCTGCTAAACGTTCGGCCTCTTTCATAGCATTATCAGGCTCTCGCACCCAATTTTCAGGAAAAAGTTGGTTTAATTTTTCTTGTGGCATATTTTTATGTTTATATGCAGCACTTTTTACAAGTGGGTTATTATCTTCAGCTAATTTTTCTATTGCTTCAGCTGGTGTATTAGGGTTTAAAGCAATCCCCTGCCTAATACATTCATCAGGGTTATTTAGGTTATATATTAATTCTTCAGTTGGAACACATGGGTTTGACATATATCTTTTATTAAATTCACAGTCTCTGTTTTTTCCTGCCGTAATTTTTCGCATTATTTCAGGTGTAAGGGCAGGGTTTTCCATCATATCATTATGCAGCCCTGAATAATTACTTAAATTATCCATCATTTCATTAGATATAGAGGGGTTTTTAGCTAAAGATTTTAGCACTTGGTTAGATTTATCTTTAGATAATTCTTCCAGCACATCTTTAGGTGTATTTGGGTTTTCAGCAACGGCAGCCCTAATGGATTCATTATCAGATTTAGCTTTTTCACGTAATAAGTTTTCATCTGCCGAGCTGTTTTTTAAAGCCGATGTCTGCACTGGAGTATTTGCAAGCTCATTAATATATTCTTGGGCTAAATTTGGGTTTTCTGATATTATTTTTAAAAGTTCATCATCTTCACTAAACCCATTTTTTATTCCGTCAAAATATTTTTCAGCTGCTTTTTCCAGTGCTTCTTTTTCTATTCTTTCTTCTTTTGGTGTTAAATAATCATTAATTTGTGATTTAATTTCTGGAGCAGCAACAGCTCCTGCACCAATAGCGGTTCCTAAAAGGGCAGCAGCAGCCAGCTTTTTAGCTAAGGATAAATTTGTTTTTGGTTTAATATTTGGTGTATTATCTAGTTCTGCTTTCTTTTTGTTTTCTACTTTATTTGGTTTTTTATTTTCTATATTTGAAAGTGAGTTTAATGTATCTGCCTTTTTCTTTTCAATATCTATTTTATTATCTTCATTTTTAACAGGCTCTTTTTTTAAAGTTATATCTTCATTTTTGACTTCTTCTTTAATTTCTTCTTTTTGTTCCTGTACTTTTTCAGCATCTTTTTTTGCCATATAGTCTTTAACAAGTTTTGCAGTATCTTTTTTATTAATACCAGCAACCACATAACCTGGAAAAAGTTGATATACAGAGGGGGAAAGTCCTTTATTAATAAGCATTTTTTCAACGGCATCAATATCTTTTGATGGAACAATCAAGGCAGAAGCAGGTGATGAGGAAGCATTATTTTCATTTACTAAAGTAGGCAGTAAATCATTTTCAATAATATTTTCCCATTCTTTTACTGCTGTTTTACCTGCTGGTTTTTCAACAGCAACAGCTACATAACCAGAATCATGTATGCTGTCATACATTTCAAATTTTTGTGTATTTTTTGAAGTTCCTTTTTCAGATAGTCTTGTTTGTATTCCAAAACGATTAAAACTATCTGTAATATCATCTATAAATTTACCGTTGCTTTTAAATAGCATATCTACTCCAAAGTAATACTATCATAATCATAAATTTTGGGGCATAACGCCCCAAAAAATAAAATTTATTTTGCACAGAGTTCTTTATATATACCAATATAAAGTTCTGCAGAAACTGACCATGAATAATCTTTTTTCATAGCCTGCTTAATCATATTTTCCATATGTTTTGGTCTGTCAAAATAAGTAGATACTGCCCAGCCCATAGTGTTATATAAAGCGTGTGGGTCAATATCATAAAACTTAAAGCCTGTACCTGTGCCGTTATATTCATCATATTGTTCAATAGTATCATCAAGCCCGCCAGTTGCCCTAACTACAGGAAGGGTGCCATATACTTGGCTGTATAACTGGTTTAAGCCGCATGGCTCATATAAGGAAGGCATAAGGAAAAAGTCAGCCCCTGCTTCAATTAAGTGGGAACGTGGCTCGTCATAACCAATATAAGCACCAATTCTGCCCGGATATCTTGCAGGAAGTCCGCCAAAATACCATTGAGCATCTTCGTCCCCTGAGCCTAAAATAACTACCTGGCATACCATAGAGTTTACAGCACGTTCCACAGCACCAGCTAAAAGCCCTAAGCCTTTTTGGGAAGCAAAACGCCCAATAAATGCAAAAAGCGGCACATTTGGAGCGTCATTTAAGTCAAACATTTTTTGCAGTGCTTTTTTATTGGCTTTTTTGCCAGTTTTATACGTTTTTATATTATACTGCTTTGGTATTAAAGTATCTACTTCCGGGTTCCACACATTTGTATCTATACCGTTTAATATACCGCATAAATCAGCAGAACGGCTTCTAAGCAAATCATGTAAACCACCTGAGCCAATAGGGCCCATTATTTCTCTAGCGTAAGTTGGGCTTACTGTTGTAATTTTATCAGCAAATGCTAAACCACCTTTTAGGATATTAAGCCTTCCAAAAGATTCAAATGCACCTGCATTAAAATCATTTAAATAGATTTTTGCATAGTCTAAAACTGAAGCATCAAAATTACCTTGATAGCCAATATTATGTATTGTAATCACAGAGCGAGTGCCCCAAAAGAAAGCATCTTCACCACATTTTATATAGTATGGGATAAATGCAGTCTGCCAGTCGTTAGTGTGTATTATATCTGGCTGAAATTCTAAATCTTTTGCAAGCTGCATAGCAGCACGGCAGAAAAATGCGTACCTGTATGGATTATCACCATATTCGCCGCCGCTGTCGTGATAAATACCGGGCCTGTCAAAATATTTGTTAAACTCTATGAAATATACGTCGTTGCCAAAAGGTTCTGTAGTGTGGTAAACACTATACCATTCTTCACAGTTACCCATATGGCAGCAGGCAGAATCCATAACTTTTTTAAGCTTATATTTTTCTCTATTAACTTTAGAGTATAATGGCATTACAGATATTACATCAATACCTTTTTCTTTTAATGCAATGGGCAGGGCAGAAGAAACATCAGCTAAACCGCCAGTTTTAGCATATGGTGCTATTTCACTTGCCACAAATAAGACTTTTATCTTGCTCATTTACCCCTCCGAACAATATTATTTTTACCTTTATATCATACTTACACACGTTTTACAAGATTAGTATTAATATCCCTTATAACTTTTGTGTTATTCCATAAAAAGTAAGCAAATATAATTGTTAAGCATTCAGCAACTGATACTGCTGCATAAAGCCCTGTTTCTTGAAATAATAATGGCAGTAATTTTATGCATATAACTGGCAGTATAAGCCCTCTTAATGCCGCTACTACTATGGAATGAAATGGTTTTTGTAATGCAGTAAAAGATGAGCTAAATACCATATTTAAACCAATAAATAAAAAGGCATATTTAGTATATTCAGCAAAAGCTAATGCAATTGCAAAAGCTTCTTTATTAACATTTCCATCTAGTAAAGTGGAGATTATTATTTCTGGTATAAAAGTAAATAATAAAAATGCGGCTCCACCAATTATCAGCACAGAAACACGTGAAAGCATTAATATTTTTGTAATTCTATTATATTGACCTGCACCATAGTTTATGGAAAGCAGTGGCACTAAAGAATCCCCAATAGCATAACATAGCATATTAACAGTCCACAGGGAAATATTTATCACAGCAAAAGCTTCCACACCATATGTGCCAAGGTTTTCTACCATTATTTTATTAAAAATATATGCAACTATGGCAACTGATGCTTCACTAAATAGTTCTGATGAACCGTTATATGCTGCTAAAAATATTTCTTTCCATTTGCCTATTATTTTTGTAAGTTTTAAATTACCTTTTTTTAGTATAAAGTGAAAAAGCAGCATAAAAGTTGATACCATAAAAGATAAGCCTGTTCCTAAAGCAGCTCCCTCTATACCCATGTTCATTTTTACTATAAATATATAATCTAATATAAAGTTTAGTATAGCACCAGTAAGCACAGCAACAGAAGCAAGATACGGGTTACCGTCTGTTCTAATCATTACAGATAAGGAATATTCTAAAGCTTGAAATAAGAAGAAAATAGATACCATTTCAAGATATGGTTTTGCATAAACCATTATTTCATCATTAGCATGTAAAAGCCTTGCCACATCATAGCTGAAAAAATAGCACACTACAGAAAAGAAAAGTGAAATAGTGGAAATAGTTATCATCACTTTTGTAAAAACAGCTCTTGCTTTAACTATTTTTTGCTCGCCAAGATATGTGCCAACAAGCACAGCAGAACCAATAGAAAGCATTATGGAAATACCAAATACTATTGTTATAAGCGGCATAATAATATTAACAGCAGCAAAAGCCACAGGGCTGACGTATTCGCTTACAAAGTAAGCATCAACTAATGCAACAGAGCTCATAGCCATAAGCCCTACCATATTAGGCAGGCTGAATTTAAAGAAAGTTTTATATATATTGCATGAAGCAATTTCTAAATCATTATTTTTTATCATAATTCACCTTTTTAAATAAAATTTTGTAGCTTAAAATAAAAAGAGTAAAAGCTACTATAAATGTAATTGTTTCACTAACTGGTATAGCTATATAAATACCTGTAATACCTAAAAGGGCAGGTAACATCATAAGCATACAGTATGGCATTATTAAAGAACGCAAAGATGCAATAATTGCAGACTGTCTAGGCTGCAGCATCGCAGTAAAGTATGATGAAAGCACCATATTTATACCGCTTAAAAAGAACGCCCATTTTACATAGCTCATAAATTCAATAGATATATTATAAGCATTAGATGATGTATCTTTAATAAATAAAGAAGTAAGCTCATGGCTGAAAAACAGTATTGTTAAAAATATTCCAAACCCATTTAACAGCGTGAAAAAAGCACCAGTTTTTAATATGTTTTTTATGCGGTCAAATTTTCCTGCCCCGTAATTTGTAGAAATAAGCGGGTTTAAAGTATCAGCAGCACCGTAGTTTACCATATTCCCAAGCCACATAATATAGTTTATAGCTGTAAAAGCTGCCACCCCTTCTTCCTGAGCATATTTCATCATTATTATATTAAATAAAGCCATAGTAATACCGACAGATATTTCATTTAAAAACTCTGATAATCCGTTATAGCTTGTTTTAATAATATGAGAAAAGTTATGCACTTTATAAAGAAACCTTAAGTTACCTTTTTTTCTAAGAAAATGTATAAAAAGTATCATAAAGCTTACAATAAAAGATATACCTGTAGCATAAGCTGCACCTTTTACACCCATATTTAGCACTGCAATAAATAGAGCATCTAGTAAAATATTAGTCAATGCACCTGTTATTAAAGCAAATGATGCAATAACAGGAAAGCCGTCTACACGAGCAAATATAGATAACCCATAACCTATAGTTGTAAAAAGAATAAACGGTATTATGATTTTTAAATATAAAGCTGCAATAGGTGTTGTTTTTTCGCTTCCACCAATAAGCATTATTATATTTTCAGTAAAAATAAATATAATAAGAGATACAACAACAGTAATTAAAAATACTGCTATAATAGAGTTTGTAAATACTTCATTAGCTGCCTTTATATTTTTTTCACCAAAATATTTACCTGCTGCAACAGCACCACCTATCATTACCATCATAGATAATCCCCATATGAAACTAAATACAGGGTTTGCAGTATTTACTGCTGCCAAGCTTATTTCACCTACATAATTGCCAATAAATATGGCATCTACAATACCAGCAGATGATAAAAGCACAAGGCTTAATATATTTGGAATGGCAAACTTATAAAAAAGTTTCGTTTCATTCATTAATAAAATATTTGATTGTTTCGTCGTTTCCATGATTATCACTTTTTTAGGCAAAATAGACGCAGTAAGGGCGCTATTTCAGCCTTTAATAAATTTAATGCTTAAAATTTAAAAATTAAAATAAGATACAAAAATATTGTCAGATACAAAGTGGTGGTTTAATAAAAAACCTGTCAAAAGAAAGCTTTGAATAATATGAGTCTTGTGGATATAAATTCATAGTAGACACCTATTTATTAATTATATTATAAAAAAATATAAAAGTCAAACTAAAAAAAATCTGCTTCACCCCCATTTTTTTTAGTTATCATTCAAAGATACGCAAATCTATCGTATTTACATAAGAAATCTTCAATAGATACTTGAGTTTCTTTATGTTTATATGTTCTAAATCTAAACATTTCAGTTAAGAGTTTAA